>JBDTOO010000050.1:0-26148 GCA_039933215.1 Acidobacteriota bacterium | reverse complement strand
TGGAGAAGGGCCTGCGCTTCGCCATCCGCGAAGGCGGACGGACGGTCGGAGCGGGCACGATTACGGAGATCCTGGAATAGGTGACGGGAGACAGGTGACAGGTGACGGCAGCCCCGCGCTGCTGACTCCTGACACCCGTCACCGGACACCAGACCCTGAAAACCCTCACTGGACTGAAAGCGAGCGACGACCTTGAAGAACGACAAAATCAGAATCCGCCTGAAGGCGTTCGACTATCGGATTCTCGATCAGTCGGCGACGGAGATCGTGGATACGGCGCGCCGCACGGGGGCCAAGATCGCGGGGCCGATCCCTCTTCCGACCGCCGTGTCCCGCTATACGGTCAACCGTTCGCCGCACATCGACAAGAAGTCGCGCGAGCAGTTCGAGATGCGGACGCACAAGCGCCTCCTGGACATCCTCGAGCCGACGTCGCAGACGGTCGACGCGCTGATGAAGCTCGAGCTGCCCGTGGGCGTCGACGTCGAGATCAAGGCATTCGGAAAGTAATCGAGCAAAGCGAGCGACCATGCCTGTACACGGAATCATCGGACGAAAGATCGGGATGACGCAGATTTTCGGCGCCGACGGCGTCGTGGTCCCCGTCACCGTCGTCTCCGCCGGACCCTGTCTCGTCGTGCAGAAAAAGTCCGCCGACAAGGACGGCTACGAAGCCGTGCAGATCGGGTTGGTCGAGTCCCGGCCGGACCGCCGCGCGACGAAGGCGTCACGCGGGCGCTTCGAAAAGGCGAACGTCGCTCCGATGCGGCTCCTCGCGGAGTTCCGCCTGGACGCGGGGGACGAGCTGAAGCCCGGGGACAAGGTCCTGTGCGACGCCTTCCAGGAGAAGGACCACGTCGACGTGATCGGGGTCTCCAAGGGAAAGGGCTTCGCCGGCGTCGTGCGGCGCCACCACTTTCGGGGCGGCGCGGAATCGCACGGCTCCATGTTTCACCGGCTGCCCGGATCGATCGGCCCGTCGGCGTTTCCGTCGCGCGTCTATCCCGGGACACGCTCGTCCGGAAGGCTCGGCGGCCGACAGGCGACCGCGAAGAATCTCGTCGTGGTCCGCGTCGACCTCGAGAACAACCTGATCTTTCTCAAGGGCGCGGTGCCCGGGGCCCGCAATTCTGTCGTCAAGATCGTGCGCTCGACGTTCGCGCGCGCCGCAGCGAAGTGACGCGGGTCAGGGAGCAAGGGAAGTAAGCATGGCAACAATCCCGGTCATCAACTGGAAGAGGGAGCGGGTCGGCGAAGTCGACCTGCCGGCCGACGTGTTCGAGTACCCCTACCGGCGGCATCTCGTGTGGGAGGTCGTCAAGGCCTACCGCGCCGGCCAGCGCGCCGGCACGCACAAGACGAAGGTCCGTTCGGAGGTCTCCGGCAGCGGCAAGAAGCCCTTCAAGCAGAAGGGAACGGGCCGCGCGCGCCAGGGAGGCGGACGTCCGCCGATCCACCGCCACGGCGGGACGATTCACGGCCCGCGGCCGCGTTCCTATGCGCAGGGCCTGTCCGTTGGCGAGAAGAAGAACGCCCTGAAGGCCGTTCTCTCGCGTCGCGTCAAAGAAGAGCGCCTGCTCGTGGTCGACATGCTGGACCTCGATACGCATCGCACGCGCGACCTGGTGGCGGCCGTTGGCGGCCTGGGCGTGACCGGAAAGACTCTTTTCGTGGACTCGCGCGAGAACGCGAACTTCGCGCTGGCTTCCCGCAACGTGCGCGACTTCAAGGTGGTCGACGCTCTCGGCATCAACGTGTACGACGTGATGAGTCATGGGACTCTGATCGTTTCGAGAAGCGCGCTGTCGCGGGTCGTCCAGACCCTGGGAGGGGAATGATGGAGCCGCAGCAGCTGATCCGCCGGCCTCTCATCACGGAGAAGTCGACCCGGCTCAAGGAAAACGCGAACACGATCTGCTTCGAGGTGGCTCGGGACGCGAACAAGATCGAGATCGCGAAGGCGGTCACGGCGCTGTTCGGCGTCAAGGTCGCCGACGTCCGCGTCGCGAATCGGAAGGGCAAGCTGAAGCGCATGGGCCGCTTCGTCGGGCGGCGGAAGGACTGGAAGAAGGCGTACGTCCGCCTCGCACCCGGCGAAAAGTCGATCGAGTTCTTCGAGGGAGTCTGATCCGCGGGAATCGGTAGTCGGAATACGGAAAACGAGGAGGCATAGCGAAAAGAAGAAACGCGGGGCGGGCGGGGGGATCTCGATTCCCGTTTCCCGATTCTCGTTTCTCTGGTCGCGACGCACGCCATGCCAGTCAAGAAATACAAGCCCACTTCGGCGGGCCGCCGGTTTCAGACGACGCTCGACTTCAAGGAGATCACGGCCTCGCGGCCGGAGAAGGGTCTCACCGTCGGGATGCGTTCGACCGGAGGCCGCAACAACCAGGGCCGGATCACGTCGCGGTTCATGGGCGGCGGCCACAAGCGGCTGTACCGGATCATCGACTTCCGGCGCGACAAGGTCGGCATCCCCGCCAAGGTCGCGACCATCGAGTACGACCCGAACCGGACGGCCCGGATCGCCCTTCTCCACTACGCGGACGGCGAGAAGCGCTACATCCTGGCTCCGAACGGGCTCCAGGTCGGCGCGCAGGTCGTGTCGGGCCCGGCGGCCGACATCCTCCCCGGAAACGCGCTCCCGCTGCGAGGCATCCCGCTCGGCACGACGATCCACAACATCGAGCTGAAGCGCGGAAACGGCGGCCAGATGGTTCGCTCGGCCGGCGCCGCGGCGCAGCTGATGGCGAAGGAGGGCGACTACGCCCAGGTGCGGCTCCCCTCCGGAGAGGTCCGCGAAGTCCACATCGAGTGCTACGCGACGATCGGGCAGGTCGGCAACCTCGAGCACGAGAACGTCTCGATCGGGAAGGCCGGGCGCAACCGCTGGCTCGGCTGGAAGCCTCACAACCGCGGCGTCGCGATGAACCCGGTCGATCATCCGATGGGCGGCGGCGAGGGCAAGACCTCCGGCGGACGCCACCCGACGTCTCCGTGGGGCTGGAAGACGAAGGGCATGAAGACGCGCAACAACAAGCGGACGGACGGCTTCATCGTCCGCCGGCGCAAGTCGAAGGGTTAAGGGCAGAACATGTCGCGTTCAGTCAAGAAGGGCGCTTTCGTCGACGACCACCTCATGAAGAAGGTGGCGGCCATGAACGAGTCCCGCGAAAAGAAGGTCGTGAAGACCTGGTCCCGTCGCTCGACGGTCGTCCCGGACATGGTCGGACACACGCTCGCGGTCCACAACGGGCGCAAGTTCATCCCCGTGTACATCGCGGAGAACATGGTCGGCCACAAGCTCGGAGAGTTCTCTCCCACGCGGATCTTCAAGGGACACAGCGGCAAGAAGGCCGAAGCCGGCGCTCCGGCTCCGGGCAAGCCGGTTTCCGCACCCGGCGCGGCGCCCGCGCCCGCGGCCAAGGGTTAAGGGTTAAGGGTTGAGGAATAGAGGATGAAAGCCACTGCGAAGCTTCGCTACATGAAGGGCTCCGCGCAGAAGGTCCGGCTCGTGGCCGACCTCGTACGGGGCAAGAAGGTCAACGACGCGGTCGCGATCTTGACGCACACGCGCAAGGTCGCCGCCCGGGACATCCTGAAGACCCTGAGGTCCGCCGTGGCCAATGCCGAGCAGAAAGAGGCTCGCGTGGACGTCGACGAGCTCGTCGTGACGAGGATTTTCGTCGACAAGGGACCGCAGGAAAAGCGCGTCCGTCCGGCTCCGATGGGCCGCGCGTACCGCGTGCTCCATCGGAAGAGTCATCTGACGATCGAACTCTCGGACGCCGTGTCCGAGGCGAGGGGTTAAGCATGGGCCAGAAAGTCCACCCGTACGGCTTCCGGCTCGGATTCAACCGGACCTGGCACTCGCGCTGGTTCTCCGTGAAGGAGTACCAGACCTACCTCCATGAGGACCTGAAGCTCCGCAAGGAGCTGAAGTCGCGGCTGTCGCACGCGGGCGTCTCCGAGATAGACGTCGAGCGGTTTGCGAACAAGCTCAAGGTCAACATCCAGACGTCGCGCCCCGGGATCATCATCGGCAAGCGCGGCGCGGAGGTCGACAAGCTTCGCGACGAGCTCCAGAAACGTACCAAGTCCGAAGTGCACATCAACATCATCGAGATCCAGCGCCCGGAGACCGACGCTCAGCTCGTCGCCGAGTCGATCGCGCTGCAGCTCGAGCGGCGCGTTGCGTTCCGGCGAGCGATGAAGAAGGGGATCGAGTCGGCGTTCCGGTTCGGCGCCCAGGGCATCAAGATCCGGTGCGCGGGCCGTCTGAACGGAGCCGAGATCGCGCGCTCCGAGTGGTATCAGGAGGGACGACTGCCTCTCCACACCCTGAAGGCGGACATCGACTACGGCTTCGCCGAGGCGAACACGACATACGGCAAAATCGGCGTCAAGACCTGGATCTACCGCGGCGAGCAGCACAAGGCGAAAAACCGACGGAAGACGGCCTGAGCCACTCCGATCACCGATCACGCACACTACTGAGAACTGAGAACTCGCCATGTTGATGCCCTCGAAAGTCAAATACCGCAAGCAGCAGCGCGGACGGATGCGCGGCAAGGCGTACCGCGGCGGCACGCTCGCGTTCGGCGACATGGGACTTCAGGTCCTGGAGCCGGGATGGATCACGGCGCGGCAGATCGAGGCCGCCCGGATCGCGATGACGCGCGCGGTCAAGCGCGGCGGAAAGATCTGGATCCGGATCTTCCCGGACAAGCCGTACACCAAGAAGCCCGCCGAGACGCGCATGGGCAAGGGCAAGGGCGCGCCGGAAGGCTGGGTTGCGGTCGTCAAGCCCGGCCGTGTCCTCTACGAGATGGAGGGCGTCGATCTCGTCACGGCGAAGGAAGCGCTGTCTCTCGCGGCCGACAAGATCGGTTTGAAGACGCGTTTCGTCACGCGCGACACCGAGACGGAGATCCTATGAAGAAGAAAGAGCGTGAGGCGCTCGCGAACCAGGGGGCTCCGGAGCTCGCCGAGAAGGCCAAGGGGCTCACGGAAGCGTCCTGGAAGCTGCGGCTCCAGAAGGCCACCGGTCAG
This sequence comes from Acidobacteriota bacterium, assembly GCA_039933215.1. Taxonomy (GTDB): domain Bacteria; phylum Acidobacteriota; class Thermoanaerobaculia; order UBA5066; family Gp7-AA6; genus JALYUA01. Next base: position 21,096 of record JBDTOO010000050.1, on the reverse strand, counting down.
CTCGAGAATCCGAGCCGGTTGAAGGTCATCCGACGCGACATCGCGCGGATCCGGACGTACCAGCGGGCGCTCGAGCTCGCGGAGAAGAAGTAATGGAACAGACGGCGCAGCCCGAAGCGACACGCCCGCGGCAGACGAAGGTCGGGCGGGTGGTCTCGGACAAGATGCAGAAGACGATCATCGTCGAGGTCGAACGGCGCGTGCAGGAGAGCCGCTACCAGCGGACGATCAAGCGCACGAGCCGCTTCCACGCGCACGACGAGGCCGGAGCGGCGAAATTGGGCGACCGGGTGCGAATCGAAGAGACCCGGCCTCTGTCCAAGCTCAAGCGCTGGCGCCTGCGCGAGATCCTGACGAAGGCCGAGGCGTGATGAAGAGCAACGGGATTCACCGCGGGGGTGGCCGATGATTCAGATGGGCACGATCCTCGAGGTCGCCGACAACTCCGGCGCTCGCCGCATCGCCTGTATCCGCATGCGGGGCGGGTCGGCCGGACGCTACGCGGGGCTCGGCGACATCATCACGGCGTCGGTCAAGGAAGCCGCTCCCGATTCGCCCTTCGTCGAGAAGCACGGAAAACGCGTCGTGCGGGCGGTGATCGTTCGCACGCGGCGGAATCACCGGCGCCGCGACGGCTCGTACATCCGCTTCGACGACAATGCGGCCGTCCTGATCTCGAACGAAGGGGAGCCGGTCGGCACGCGCGTCTTCGGGCCGGTCGCCCGCGAGCTGCGCGAAAAGAAGTTCATGAAGATCATTTCTCTCGCTCCGGAAGTGCTGTGATGAAAAAGAAATCGAAGCTGCGGAAGAACGACATGGTCATCGTCATCGCCGGTAAGGACCGGGGCCGCCAGGGGCGGATCCTTCGGATCTTCCCCGCGACCGACCGCGTCATCGTCGAACGGGTCAACATGATCAAGCGACACACGCGTCCGAATCCCTCCAAGAACATCGCCGGTGGGATCTCGGAGAAGGAAGCGGCGCTTCATCTGTCGAACGTGATGCTGATCGACCCGGACCGGAATGTCCCGACGCGGATCGGGCGCCGGCGCGACGGAGACGGGACGCCGGAGCGGTTCGCCAAGAAGAGCGGCGCCGCGCTGGCGTGATCGTAGTCAAACCGAGAAAGAACTGAGAGATCCATGGCAACGAGACTGAAAGAACGGTACACGAAAGAGGTCGCTCCGGCGCTCAAGAAGGAGCTCGGAATCGACAACGCGATGGCCGTGCCGCGCGTCGAGAAGATCGTCCTCAACATGGGTCTCGGGGAGGCGGTCGCCAACCCGAAAATGCTGGACGGCGCCGTCGACGAGCTGTCGGCGATCGCCGGCCAGCGCGCGGTCGTGACGAAAGCCAAGAAGTCGATCGCCACGTACAAGCTGCGCGAGGGCATGCCGATCGGCGCCCGGGTGACGCTGCGCGGGGATCGGATGTACGACTTCCTCGACCGCCTGATCAACATCGCCCTGCCGCGCGTGCGCGACTTCCGGGGCGTCCCGACGAAGGCGTTCGACGGGCGGGGGAACTACACGCTCGGAATTCGCGACCACTTCATCTTTCCGGAGATCGACTACGCGAGGACGGACAAGTCGAAGGGTTTGAACGTGACGATCGTGACCACTGCGGGACGCGATGACCAGGCACGCACGCTCTTGAAAGAGCTCGGCATGCCGTTCGGGAAGTAGGGGAAATACATGGCAAGACGGGCAATGCGAGTCAAGGCCGCGCGGAAGCCGAAGTTCTCGACGCGGCTGGTGCGGCGATGCCGGATCTGCGGGCGCGCCCGCAGCGTGTACCGCAAATTTCAGCTGTGCCGGATCTGCTTCCGGCAGAACGCGAATCTCGGGTACCTGCCCGGGGTGAAGAAGGCGTCATGGTGAAGAAGAAAACGGCTTCGACGACGATCGGCGATCCGATCAGCGACCTCTTGAACCGCCTGCGCAATGGAATGCGCGCGGGGCACGAGCGCGTCGAGATTCCGGCGTCGCGGTTGAGGGAGGACCTCCTGAAGGTCCTGGCGGAGGAGGGCTACATCGCGACGTATCGCCGCGTGGACGAGAAGGGACGCCCCTTTCTGCGGGTGGGCCTGAAGTACGACCCCGAGGGCGAGCCGATCGTGACGGGTCTCGAGCGCGTCTCCCGGCCGGGCCGGCGGGTCTACTCCGCGGCCAAGGAGATCCCCGAGGTCCTCGGAGGACTCGGAATCTCGATCGTTTCCACGTCGAAGGGGATCGTGACCGGCCGCGCCGCGCGTGAAGCGCGTCTCGGCGGCGAGATCCTCTGCAACATCTGGTAGGAGAAAAACCCTTGTCACGCGTTGGAAAAATGCCAGTTGTGATCCCCAAGGGGGTCGACGTCGAGCAGGACGGGGACGCCGTGCGCGTCAAGGGCCCCAGGGGGGAGCTCTCGACCAGGGTGCCCTTGGGCCTGACCGTCGTCATCGAGAACGGAGAGGTCCGGATCGCGCGCTCGAGCGAGGAGCCGCAGCAGCGGGCGTTCCACGGCCTCCTGCGCAGCCTCGTCGCCAACAGCGTCGAGGGCGTGACCAAGGGATTCAGCAAAGATCTCGAGATCGTGGGTGTCGGATACAAGGCGGAGGTCAAGGGGAAGACGATCCTCTTCTCGCTCGGCTACTCGCATCCGATCAACTTTCCGATCCCCGAGGGGATCAGCGTGAACCTCGACGCGAAGGCGGGCAAGCTGACCGTGTCCGGTGCGGACCGCCAGAAGGTCGGTCAGACGGCGGCCGAGATCCGCAAGCTGCGGGTCCCCGATCCGTACAAGGCGAAGGGCATCAAGTACGCCGAGGAAGTGATCCGGCGCAAGGTCGGAAAGGCCGGCGGGAAGTAAGACATGAAGAAAGCCGAAGACAGAATCGAATCGCGGCGCCGCGTCCGCGTCCGGATCCGGGAGAAGGTGAGGGGGTCGGGCCAGCGCCCGCGCCTCGCGGTCTTCAAGAGCGGCCGCCACATCTACGCGCAGGTCATCGACGATGCGACAGGCCACACGGTGGCTCACGCGTCGTCTCTGGAAGCCGATCTCAAGAAGCAGGGGAAGGCGGGCGCCAACGTGGTGACCGCCGAACGCGTCGGCGAGCTCGTCGCCGCGCGCGCCCGGGAGAAGGGGATCGCCAGGGTCGTCTTCGATCGGGGCGGCTACATCTACCACGGCAAGGTCCGCGCATTGGCCGATGCTGCCCGCAAGGGCGGCCTGGAGTTCTAGACATGAAGGAAATCCGATGAGCAGCAACCGGGGAGGCGGGCCGCGTCCGCCGCGCGAGCGCGAGAAGGAGCGGGACGCCCAGGGACGGGAGCTGATCGACCGCGTCGTCCACATCAACCGCGTCACGAAGGTCGTCAAGGGCGGCAAGAACTTCTCGTTCTCCGCTCTCGTCGTTGTCGGGGACGGTCAGGGCCGTGTGGGATACGGGTCGGGAAAAGCCAAGGAAGTTCCCATGGCCATCAAGAAGGGCATCGAGATGGCGAAGAAGAACATGCAGGCGATCAGCCTGCGCGGATCGACGATCCCGCACGCGGTGATCGGCCGCTTCGGCGCCGGCCGCGTGCTCCTGAAGCCGGCGGCGGCGGGAACCGGCGTCATCGCCGGAGGTCCCGTGCGCGCCGTCCTGGAGTCGGTCGGGATCGCGGACATCCTGACGAAGTCCCTGAGGACGACGAACCCGCACAACGTGATCAAGGCGACGATGGACGGGCTCACCCGTCTGCGCAACGCCGACGAGATGAAGAAGCGGCGGGGCGGCGCGGGCGAGAAGCTCGAGGCGGAGGTGTCGTGAGCGCCGATCGCAAGGCTGCGTCCGCCGAGGCCGCTCCGAGGGCGGCCCGCAAGCCGGCCTCCGGAAAGACGCTCACGCTGCGGCAGGTCCGGAGCGGGATCTGCACGCCGAAGGATCAGAAGGCGACGCTGCGCGGACTCGGCCTGCGCCGCATGGGTCAGGAAGTCGTCCGGCCGGACGACCCCGCCATCCGGGGCATGGTCCTGAAGGTCCGGCACCTGGTCGAAATCGTAAAGGGCTAGCGAACATGGTCGAGAAAAAGGGAACGAAGAAACCGGCGCCCCGCAAGGCGGCGCCGAAGAAGCCCGCCGCGAAGCCGGCGTCCCGCAAGGCGGCTCCGAAGTCGGTGGCGAAGGCCTCGCCGGCCGCGGCACCCAGGCCGAAGCGGGAGCGCGCGCGCCCCGCGGCGGCGGCCGACAACCGTCCGCCGGCGCTCGGCATCCACGACCTGCGCCCGGCCTCGGGCTCGACGCACTACCGGAAGCGGCTGGGCCGCGGCCCGGGCAGCGGCCACGGCAAGACCGCCGGCCGCGGCAACAAGGGTCAGAAGTCCCGTTCGGGCTACCGGCACCAGCGCGGCTTCGAGGGCGGCCAGATGCCGCTGCACCGGCGCGTGCCGAAGCGCGGCTTCACCAACATCTTCCGCGTGGAGTACGACATCGTGAACCTCTCCGACCTCGACCGTTTCGAGGCGGGCCAGGAAGTCAATCCGGAGACGCTGCACGTGCGGCGGCTCGCCCGGAAGAACCGACCCGTGAAGATCCTCGGAGACGGCGAGATCGGGAAAGCCCTGACGGTGTCGGCCCACAAGTTCTCGGCGAGCGCGCAGGCCAAGATCGAGGCCGCGGGCGGCCGGTGCGAGGTCATCGAGCGTTGAGCGCCCTTCAGAGTTTCGCGAACATCTTCAACGTCCCCGATCTGCGCAAGCGGATTGCGTTCACGTTCCTGCTCCTCGCCGTGTACCGGCTCGGAGCGCACATCCCGACGCCCGGGGTGGACCCGACTGCCATCAACGAGTTCTTCCGCGCGTCGGCGGGCTCGCTGTTCGGTTACCTGGACATCTTCTCGGGCGGAGCGCTGCGGCGGCTCTCGGTCTTCGCCCTCGGGATCATGCCGTACATCTCCGCGTCGATCATTCTGCAGCTCCTGACGGTCGTGTGGCCTTACCTCGAGAAGCTCTCCAAGGAAGGAGAGATGGGCCGCAAGAAGATCACGCAGTACACGAGGTACGGCACCGTGCTGCTCTCCTTCGTCCAGGCGAGCGGGATCGCGCTGTGGCTCCAGAACCAGTCGGCGCCGGGCGGCGCCCGTCTCGTGCCGCATCCCGGCTGGGCGTTCATTCTGATGACCGTCCTCACCCTGACGACGGGAACGATCTTCATCATGTGGCTCGGCGAGCAGATCACCGAGCGCGGGATCGGCAACGGGATCTCCCTCATCATCTTCGCCGGGATCGTGGTGGGTCTGCCGCGGGCTATCTTCACGCTGTTCGACAGCATCCGCACGGGCAACCTCTCGATCCTCACCCTTCTCTTCGTTCTCCTCTTCATGTGCGGCATCGTCGCCCTGATCGTCTTCGTGGAGCGGGCACAGCGGCGGATCCCCGTGCAGTACGCCAAGCGGGTCGTCGGCCGGAAGGTCTACGGCGGACAGAACACGTATCTGCCTCTCCGCGTGAACACCGGCGGCGTCATCCCGATCATCTTCGCCGTTTCGATCCTCTCGATCCCGTCGTACCTGGCGAATTTCGTCGGCGCCGACTGGATGAAGCGCATTGCGAGCTCCCTCGGGCAGGGGCAGCCGCTCTACGTTCTGCTGTACGCGGTCGGGATTCTGTTCTTCTGCTACTTCTACACGTCGATCGTCTTCAACCCGACCGATACGGCCGACAACATGCGCAAGTACGGCGGGTTCATCCCCGGGATTCGGCCCGGACGCAAGACCGCCGACTACATCGACATCGTCCTCTCGCGGCTGACGATCGTGGGAGCGGTCTACCTGGCCTTCGTCGCGCTACTTCCGGAGTTCCTGGCGAGCGGATTCAAGGTGCAGAGCCTGCCCTTCATCGGGCCGGGTCTCGACTCGTTCCTGCCCCGGTTCTTCACCCAGGGCTTCGGCTTCAATTTCTATTTCGGAGGCACGTCCCTCCTGATCGTCGTCGGCGTCGCGATGGACACCGTCCAGCAGGTCGAATCGAAGCTGGTCGAGCATCACTACACCGGCTTCCTGAAGAAGAGCCGGATCCGCGGGCGCCGCGTCTGATGCGGATCGTGTTTCTCGGCCCTCCCGGCAGCGGGAAGGGCACGCAAGCGAAGCTTCTTTCCGGGCGGTTGGGCGTCCCGGCGATCTCGACCGGCGAGATCCTGCGGGCCGCCGTCCGCGCGGGCACCCCGCTCGGCCTCCGGGCCAGGGCGGTCATGGAGGCGGGCGAGCTCGTCTCGGACGACCTGATGATCGCGCTCATCCGCGACCGGATCGCGCAGCCGGACGCGGCGTCGGGCTTCATCCTCGACGGCTTCCCCCGCACGGTCGAGCAGGCGACGGTCTTAGAGACGCTCCTGGCCGGGAATGGATCGGCGCTGTCCTCCGTTCTAAACCTTTCGGTCCCGGAGGCGGTCGTGGTCGACCGTCTGCACGGGCGCGCCAAGGACGAGGGTCGGGCGGATGATCGCCCGGAGACGATTCTGGAGCGCCTGCGCGTCTACCAGGAGAAGACGGAGCCCCTGGCGGGCTTCTATCGGGGCCGCAAGCTCCTCACGGATGTGGACGGGATGGGGGACGTGAACGAGGTGGCGGACCGGATCGATCAGGCGCTCGGCGCCGGCCGACCGGCCGCGGCGCAGGGAAAGCGATGATCACGATCCGCAGCGAAAAGGAGCTCGCGCTTCTCGAGCAGGCTTCGCGCGTGGTGCTCGAGACTCTGGACGTCCTCGAGAAGGTCGTGGCGCCCGGCGTGACGACCGAGGAACTCGACCGGATCGCCGAGGCCGAGATCCGGCGCCGGGGCGCGAAGCCCGCGTTCCTGGGTTATCGGGGGTACCCGAAGACTCTGTGCACCTCGATCAACGACGAGGTCGTCCACGGGATCCCGGGTCCGCGCGAGCTGAAAGATGGAGACGTCATCGGCGTTGATTGTGGTGCGATCGTCGGGGGCTACTTCGGCGATGCTTCGCGCACGATGCCGGTCGGACGGATTTCCGCCGAGGTCGCGGACCTTCTCGAGGCGACGCGGCTCGGCCTCGAGGCGGGGATCGCCGCGGCACGACCGGGCCACCGCGTTTCGGACATCGGGGCCGCAGTCGAGGCCGTCGCCATCCCCCGGGGGTACGGCGTGGTCCGCGACTTCGTCGGACACGGCGTCGGCACGGCGCTCCACGAGGAGCCGCAGATCCCCAACTACGGTCCCGGAGGGCGGGGGAGCCTTCTGAGGGCCGGCATGGTCATCGCGATCGAGCCGATGTTCAACCTGGGCCGAGCCGAGGTGAGCACCGACACGGACGGCTGGACCGTGCGGACGCGGGACGGCAGCGTCTCCGCCCACTTCGAAAACACGGTGGCGATCGAGCCCGAGGGCGCGGTCGTTCTCGGCCTCGGGCGGCTCGCGCGCGCCGCGGTGGCGTCCTGATGTCGAAAGAAGAAGCGATCGAAGTCATGGCGACGGTCGTCGAGCCGTTGCCGAACGCGATGTTCAAGGTGGAGCTCGAGAACAAACACCAGGTGCTCGCGCACATCTCCGGAAAGATGCGGAAAAACTTCATCCGCATCCTGCCGGGGGACAAGGTTCTGGTCGAGCTCTCGCCCTACGACCTGTCCCGCGGCCGGATCATCTACCGCTACAAATGAAGAGCCCGAGGAAGTCATGAAAGTCCGAGCGTCCGTCAAGAAAATCTGCGTCAAGTGCAAGATCGTCCATCGCAAGGGGGTCGTGCGCGTCATCTGCTCGATTCCCAAGCATAAGCAGAGGCAGGGGTAACGAAGGTGACAGGTGACGGGTTACAGGTGACGGCAGGCACTGCCGACACCCGTCACCTGACACCCGACACCTCGCGACCGGAGGAAGCGTAATGGCACGTATTTCTGGCGTCGATCTGCCTCTCAACAAGAGAGTGGAAGTTGGCCTGACCTACATCTTCGGGATCGGAAGGCCCAAGGCCAACTTCATCCTGGAGAAGGCGGACGTGCGCGCGGACACGCGCGTCAAGGACCTGTCCGAGGAAGAAGTCGTCCGGATCCGCAAGATCATCACGGACGAGGTGAAGGTGGAGGGCGACCTGCGTCGGGACACGTCGATGGACATCAAGCGGCTCATGGACATCGGCTGCTATCGCGGGATGCGCCACCGGCGAAACCTTCCGGTGCGCGGCCAGCGGACGCACACGAACGCCCGGACCCGCAAGGGGCCCCGCAAGGGCACGATCGCGGGCAAGAAGAAGGCGACCAAGAAGTAATCCGCGAAGCGGCGGTGACGACGACTGTCACCGGCGCGACGAAGCGGCGAGAAGACGGAAAACTGAGAGAGACCTCGAGGAAACAAAATGGCCGAACCGACACCCGCATCCGCGACACCCGAGAAACCCGCCGCCGCCAAGACGGGCAAGCGCAGCCGCGCCGGAGGCAAGAAGGAAAAGAAGTCGATTCCCCATGCGGTCGCGACCGTGCAGGCATCCTTCAACAACACGGTGATCTCGATCGCGGACCAAGAGGGGGGCATCCTCGCGTGGTCCTCCGCCGGGCGGATCGGCTTCAAGGGCTCGCGCAAGGGCACGCCCTTCGCGGCCCAGCTCGCGGCGGCCAACTGCGCCGAAGGGGCCAAGGAGCATGGCGTGCGCTCGGTGGACGTCCGCGTGACGGGTCCCGGCGCGGGACGCGAGTCCGCCATCCGCGCCCTCCAGGCGAACGGCCTCGACATCAAATCGATCAAAGACACGACGCCGATCCCGCACAACGGGTGCAGGCCGCGGAAGAGGCGGAGGGTGTAAGAACTGGTGACAGGTGACAGGAGACCGGTGACGGCAGCCCCGACACCCGTCACCGGACACCCGTCACCTCGTCTGTAAACCGGCGTTAGATCCCTGGCCGGGAGGAAGGACGTAAACCAAATTTAGGGGTCTGGGAGGTTCATTCTTGGCTCGTCACACCGAAGCGGTTTGCCGGCTCTGCCGGCGCGAAGGGATGAAGCTGTTCCTCAAGGGGGACCGATGCTTCAAGGATAAGTGCTCGATCGAGCGGCGGAACTATCCGCCCGGTCAGCACGGACGCCGGCGCTCCAAGCTGTTGGGGTACGGCATCCAGCTGCGGGAAAAGCAGAAGGTCAAACGGATCTACGGCCTCCTGGAGAGCCAGTTCCGCCTGACGTTCGCGAGGGCGGAGCGCCACAAGGGCATCACCGGTGCGAACCTCCTCGCGGAGCTCGAGCGGCGTCTCGACAACGTCGTGTATTCGCTCGGCTTCGCGGCGTCGCGCGCGCAGGCGCGCCAGCTCGTGCGGCACGGCCACGTGACGATCGGAGGCAGGAAGGTCACGATCCCGTCCTACAGCGTGGGGAAGGGCGACGTGGTCGCCATCAAGGAGAAGAGCCGGGTGAACGAGCAGATCAAGGCGTCGGTCGAAACGGCCCGGGCGCGCGGCGTCCCCGGCTGGCTCGATCTCTCGCCCGAGAGCTTCTCGGGACGCGTCGTCGAATTGCCGAAGCGTGAAGACATCAAGCTCCCGATCACCGAGCAGTTGATCGTCGAGCTCTATTCCAAGTAGCCGCGGACGGAGGAATAACATGACACTCTGGAAGGGATTTCAGAAGCCCAAGCGGCTCGACGTGGACGGCGAGACGCTGACGGCGACCTACGGAAAATTCTATGCACAGCCGTTCGAGCGCGGCTTCGGAACGACGGTCGGCAACGCCCTGCGGCGCGTGCTGCTCTCCTCGATCGAAGGAGCCGCGATCACCGCGGTGAAAATCGAAGGGGTGCTGCACGAGTTCTCATCGCTGCCCGGCGTCGTCGAGGACGTGACGGACATCATCCTGAATCTCAAGCAGATCCCCATCAAGATGCACACGAACGACGAGCGGATCCTGACGCTCGACACGGAGAAGAAGGGCAAGATCACGGCCGCGGACCTCAAGGGCGATTCCGCGATCGAGATCCTCGATCCCTCCGCCCCGATCGCGACTCTCTCGGAGAACGGCAAGCTCCAGATGGAGCTTCGAGTCTCCATGGGGCGGGGGTACGTCTCCGCGGACAAGAACTTCGACGAGGACATGGGGATCGGGTACATCCCGATCGACTCCGTGCACTCTCCCGTCCGCCGCGTCAACTACCACGTGGAAGCGGCGCGCATCGGCCAGGCGACCGACTACGACCGCCTCGTGCTCGAAGTCTGGACGAACGGGACCGTCTCGCCGGCCGACGCCGTCGGCCTCGCGGCGACGCTCCTGCGCGATCACCTCACGATCTTCATCAACGTCGAGCACGAGACCGCGCTCGACGGCGGGGGAGACGGCGAGCTCCCGGAGAACCTGGCGGAGTACCTGAACCGCTCGGTCGACGAGCTCGAGCTTTCGGTCCGGAGCGCGAACTGCCTCAAGAACGCGGGGATCCGCACCATCCGGGAGCTCGTGCAGAAGAGCGAGAAGGACATGCTCGAGACGAAGAACTTCGGGCGCAAGTCCTTGAACGAGATCCGCGACATCCTGCGGCCGATGGGTCTGTCCCTGGGGATGGAGCTCGAGCCGATGGAAGCGAAGAGCGAATAAGCCATGATGCACAACCGAGCCGGGCGAAAGCTCCGGCGCAGGACGTCCCACAGGCTGGCGATGTTTTCGAACCAGCTCGACTCTCTGATGACGCACGAGCGGATTCAGACGACGTTGACCAAGGCGAAAGAGCTCCGTCCGCTGGCCGAAAAGCTCATCACGGCGGCCAAGAACGACGGGGTCGCGGCGCGCCGCAAGATCGCGCAGTGGATCCCGGACCGGACGACCGTGAAGAAGGTCTTCGAGAACATCGCCCCGCGGTTCGTGGACCGGCCGGGCGGATACACGCGGATCCTCCGGCTCGGGTCCCGGCAGGGCGACGGCGCGGAAGCCGCCATCCTGGAGCTCGTCGACTACCGCTTCGAAGCCAAGGAGAGAGGGCCGCGCAAGGAGTCCCTCTCCGACCGGGCGCGGCGGGCCGCCGGAGGCCGCGTCGAGACGGTGCGCAAGGAGAAAGCGGAGTCTCAGGAGGGGGAAGAGACCGGCGAGGCGCCGGCGGAGCGGATCGCCGGGCCGAAGAAGCCCCGACCGACCCGGGGCGGCAAGACCTCGAAGACCGCGCGTCCCGGCCCGAAAAAGGGTCCGAGCCGCACCGGCCCGTCGAAGCGCGGCGCATAAACATTCTTCCGGCCGGATGAGCGGGGAGCCCGGAATTCCGCCGGAGTCGAGCTCGAACAGAGGCCCCAGGCGCGCGCGGTTCGCCGCGCTCGGCTGGGGCCTTTTCATGCTCCTCCTGACCTCGTGGCCCCGGCTGCCGGAGGTCCCGTATCTCTCGAACGTTCCAAACGTCGACCGGTTCGTACACTTCGGCCTGTACGCGGTCGAAGGATTTCTTCTCTACCTCGGGATCGCGTGGCCCGGCCGCCGGCGCTTCTCGCTCGCGCGCGTCGCCGCCCTCGCGGGACTCATGGCCGTGTGGGCCGTGGCCGACGAGGTCCACCAGGCGTGGATCCCGGGCCGGTCGACGGAGGCGGGCGACGTGGCGGCGGACGTCCTCGGGGCCACCGCGGGGGCCGCGGCGGCCTCGGCGCTCGTCGGACGGAGGAGGACGGGGACGCTGGCGGAAACGGGACGCGAAACGATTCGCCCTCGGGCGGGCGGCTGACGGAGAGTGCCCGGCGGCGGGGCCGCCTACTTCTTGAAGAACCCCTGCTGGGCGACCTTGGCCGCGGGATCCGTCGACAGGACGCGCTGGTTCAACTCCTTGATCCGCTCGTTCAGCTGGCCGATCTTCCCCTGGTACTCGCGCGCAGCCCGGTCGTTCTCGTTCTTCAGCCGCTGGATCTCCTCTTCGAGCTCGCTCAAGGCCTGGGTGCGCCCCTCGACGGCCCGCCTCTGGTTCTGCAGCTCGCTCGAGTAACGCCCGATCTCGTCGTCCTTCTCGGAGAGGCGGATTCGCCACTTTTCTTCCTGCTCCTCGTAGAGCCGTTTGACGTCCATCAGCTGGGTGATGGCGGAGAAGTCGTTGTCCGATGCCATGGATCCTCCTCGCTCGTCTTCCTCGATCTGGGGAAACAGCTTCCGGAGCTTCAGCGACAGGTCTTCGGGATCCGTCGAAAGCTCCATGGCGCGCTTGTAGGTGATCTTGCCGTTGACGAGCAGCGCGATGAGCGACTGATTCATCGACTGCATCCGGTAGTACCCGACCGACGACTCGATCTCCTCGCCGATCTCCTTCGTCTCGCCCTGCTCGATCTGCTTGGCGATTTTCGGAGAATTGATCATGATCTCGCAGACGGGGATCATGCCGGTCTGATCGGACTTTTCGATCAGCCGCATCGATACGATCGCCCTCAGGACGAGCGCGAGCTGCGCGCGCAGCTGGTTCTGTTGGCCCGGCGGGCAGGTGTCGATGATCCGGTCGATCGACTGGGCGGCGTTGTTCGTATGGAGCGTCGAGAAAACGAGATGGCCCGTCTCGGCCGCGGTGATCACGGTCTGGATCGTCGGCCAGTCGCGCATCTCACCGACCATGATGACGTCCGGGTCCTGGCGCATCATGTTCTTCAGGGCCTCGTTGAAGTTGGGGGTATCGGTGCCGATCTCGCGCTGAGAGACGGCCGCCTTCCCGTCCGCGAAGAGATACTCGATGGGGTCTTCGATCGTCACGATGTGCACCGCCCGCTTTTCGATCGTGGAGCGGACGATCGACGCGAGCGTCGTCGATTTCCCCGATCCCGTTGGGCCGGTGATCAGGACGAGCCCGGTCGGGATGTGGACGAAGGTCTCGAGCACTTCCGGAAGGCCGAGATCGGAGATCTCCGGGATCTTGAAGGAGATACGGCGGAACACCGCGGCGAAGGAGCCTCGCTGGATGAAGATGTTCGCCCGGAACCGTGCCACGCCCGGCAGGCCGTAACCGAGGTCGACCGACTGGTTCTGTTCGAGCTTGGCCTTCTGGGCGGGGGTCAGGATCTCCTGGAGCATGGTCTCGAGCTCGGCCGGCTGCATGGCCTCGGTGTTCAGAGGGATGAGCTTTCCCTTGATCCGCAGCAGGGGCGGACGCATGGGCTTCAGATGGAGGTCGGACGCCTCCTTCTTCGCCATGAACTTGAGCAGTTCGACCAGTGTCAAAGTTGAACGAATTATAGCTTGGGGAGCCTGCGGTCCGGCGCGGCACCGTCCGGAATCGGGACAACGCGGCGCTTGATCCACCGCCGGGCGTCCGCTCGCGTACGCACCCCGCCTCGCATTCCCTCGACTTCGATCTCTCGAAGGATCCGGCCGACCTCGGGTCCGGCGGAGATGCCGAGCCAGTCCAGGACGTCTTTTCCGGTGACCCGGGGCGGCCGCCGGGCGCTCCGCGCTCTCCGGGACAGCGCCGCGCGCCGAGCCGGCGGGAGCGGGGGGTTCTCGAGAGACGCGAGCCGCAGCGCGGCCTCCCAGCTCCCGGCGGCGTCGCGGACCCATTCCCAGAGCGCGAGGTCCCCGCCCCCCCTCCGCGCCGCGTCGGCGAGCCGCATGGTCCGCGCGACGTCCGCGGCTTCCCGTCGTGAGAAGCGAAGCTTTCCGAGCCAGGCCGCCGCCCCCTCCGGGTCGAGACCCAGCCCGCGGGCGAGGAGCGCGAGGCGCAGCGGAACACGCGCGGCGGGCGGCGCGCCGGCAACGCCCCGGGCGTCCAGAGGGATCCGGCGCAGCGAGGCGGCCGCCGCGCGGTCGGAGATAGGAAGGCGCAGCGTCGGGCCGAGGGCACCGACGCGAGCTGCCCACGCGAGGGCCGGGGCCGCCTGGAGGGCCGCCAGGAGCTTGACGAGCTCCGCCCGGACTCGCTCCGGGGCCGCCGTCGAGAGAAGCGGGGCGACGCGGCGGCAGGCCCGGGTCGTGGACGCGTCCGGCGAGAGGCCGTGGGTGGCGATGAGCCGGGCGCCGCGGAGGACCCGAAGGGGATCGTCCACGAGGTTTTTCTCGGAGACCATCCGCAGACGCCGCCGGACGAGATCGCGGACGCCCCCGAGAGGGTCGGACCAGAGCCGGCCAACCAGGCCGATCGCCAGCGCGTTGACCGTGAAGTCGCGGCGCCGGAGATCTTCGCCGATCGAAACGCCTTCGACCGCGGCGAGATCGATCTCCCTTGTTCCCGCGACGCGCGCCACTCGCGGCGCCGAAGCGGAGATTTCGACGGCCGTCCCGAACCCCGCTCGCTCGAGGTCGCGCGCGAGGAGCATGGGATCCGCGGTGACCGCGAGGTCCACGTCGAGGCCCCGGCGCCCGAGGAGGAGGTCTCGGGCCGCGCCGCCGACGATCCATACTTCCGCGCCCCGCCGCTCGGCCGCGGCGGCGAGCGCGGCAAGCTCGGGCCTCCGAAGCAGCGCGGGGAGCCCGCGGCGTCCGCTTCGCTCGAGCTCCGTCGCCGATCGATCGGCCGTGGACGCGGTTGGCTTGTTCTTCGGAATGGGCGGCACTGGCCTTACAATTCTTCGGATGCCGTCGGAATCTTCGCCGGTCGGACCGGACGCCGTCCGAAAGGTCGCCGCCCTGGCGCGGCTGCGCGTCCCCGAGGCGGAACTGGCGGCATGGACGGATCGACTCGGGCGCATTCTCTCCCACATCGGCCAGCTCGCCGACGTGCCCGTGAGGGCTTCCGGGGCCGAGGTGCCGCTCTTGGCCACCCCCCTGCGCGGCGACGAGCCGGTTTCGGGCGAAGGCAAACGGGCACTCGAGGAGAACTCCGCTTCCGTCGTCCACGGGTACGGGGGCGTGCCGCGCGTGGTCGGCGGCTCGAGCTCGTGACCGAGTCACCGTCCCGAGGCGTCCGGTCGATCGCCGGACAGGTCCAGTCGCGCCGGGAGTCGGCGGTTTCGGTGCTGGAGGAGACTCTCTCCCGCATCGAGGCGCGGGACGGAGACGTCCGGGCGTTTCTGGAAGTCACCGGCGCGCTCGCGCTCGAGGAGGCGAAGTCCGTCGACGCCCGCGTCGCGGCGGGGGAGCGGCTTCCCCTGGCCGGCGTCCCGATCGCTATCAAGGACAACCTGTGGGTCCGCGGGCGGGAGACCTCCTGCGCGTCGCGCATCCTCCGCGGCTTTCGTCCGCCCTCCGACTCGACGGCCGTGGCCCGGCTGAGGGAGGCCGGAGCGGTCTTCGTCGGCCGGACGAACATGGACGAGTTCGCGATGGGGTCGTCGACGGAAAACAGCGCGTTTCAGACCACGCGCAATCCGTGGAACCTCGAAAGGATCCCGGGCGGTTCGTCCGGCGGGAGCGCGGCCGCGGTGGCCGCGCGTTTCGTGCCGGCCGGCATCGGCTCCGACACCGGCGGCTCGATCCGCCAGCCCGCGGCCTGCTGCGGAGTCGTCGGATTCAAGCCGACCTACGGGCGGATCTCCCGGTACGGGCTCGTCGCGTTCGCATCCTCGCTCGACCAGATCGGTCCGATGACCCGGGGCGTGGCCGACGCGGCCCGTGTCTATTCGGTTCTCGCGGGCGCGGATACCCGGGATTCCACGTCCTCTCCCGAGCCCGTGGGCGATCCCGAGGGCGCCGTTTCGCGCGGCATCGCCGGGCGGACCGTCGGTTTTCTCGAGGAAGCGGAGATCGAAGGCCTGGACGCCGAGGTCGCCGCCGACCTCGAGGAGGCGCGGCGGCGGTTTCGCGCGGCCGGCGCGACGGTGAAGACGGTCTCCGTGCCGAGAGCGCGGGTCGCCATCGCGATCTACTACGTCCTCGCCAGCGCTGAGGCGTCCTCGAACCTCGCGCGGTTCGACGGCGTTCGGTTCGGTCCGCGGTCTTCCGCGTCGGACCTTCTTTCACTCTATGTCGAGACGAGGACCGACGGGTTCGGGGCCGAGGTCAAGAGGCGCATCCTCCTCGGCACCTTCGCGCTCTCGTCCGGATATCACGACCAGTACTACGGCCGGGCGCAGGAAGCCCGAGAGCTCCTCAAGGCCGACTTCGACGCGGCCTTCCGCGAGGCGGACGTCCTCGTCTGCCCCTCGATCCCGAACCCGGCGTTCCGCATTGGAGAGAAGATCGACGACCCGCTCTCGATGTACCTCTCGGACGTCTTCACCGTGCCGGCGTCCCTCGCGGGCCTGCCCGCGATCACCGTACCCTCCGGCCTCTCCCGGGAAGGCCTTCCGCTCGGGATCCAGGTGCTCGCCCCGCGGCTGCGAGAGGAGACCCTCTTCGAGGCGGCCGGAGCGTTCGAGCGGGAAGCAGGCTTTCCCCAGGAGCTGCCCCCTGGAGCCGCTTAGGCTCAGGCCTGGGGTCGTCCGGCTCCTCGTCCTCGCCGCGCTCCTCGCGGCGATCCTTCCCGCTACGCCGGCCGCCGCGGACGTCCGCCGGACCGTCGAGGTCTCCGGCGAGCTCCGCGTCACGATCGAGGATGGCGACCAGGTGTGGCTCGCGGCGCGGCCCCTCCCGTCCGAAAGCGTCGACGCCTTCATCCGGCGCCTCACGGATGATCCGGGCGCGAAGAAGGAGATCCTCTCGCAGAACGCCGGCGTGAAGCTCTTTCGACGGGACGTGTTCGTCCGCGTCCCGTACCGGCTGCTCTCCGCGAGCTTCCGCAAGATCGCCATGGAAGCGCTGTTTCCCCGGGACCGCGGGGACGCCCGAGGGTGGATCCACATCGTCGCCGCCCAGGGCGGAAATCCCGAGAGCCTCTGGCGGATCGCCGAGTGGTTCACGGGCGACGGGGCGAACTACAAGGAGATCCGCTCGGACGGCGCGATCCCCTCGCTCCAGACGGAGGCCGGTCAGGCCGTACGGATCCCGACGCGTCTCCTCCTTCCGGTCTTCCGGACGGAAGCGGCGGCCGCTCCGGCGGAGGCGGCGCTCGAGTTCGGCAGCGATCCCCAGGGCCGGTACGCTCTCTATCGCCTTCGAAAGGGTGAGGCGCTCTACTCGGCAGTCGTCGTCCGCTTCACGGGACGCGTCCATGCCGAGGACGTCAACGCGAAGGCGATCGAGATCGCGGCGCGCAGCGGGATCGCCGATGTGCGGTCGATCCCGGTCGACTTCGCCGTGAAGATCCCGATCGATGACCTCGCTCCGGAGTTCCGCCCGTCGGACGACCCCGCCCGCATCGAGGCGGACAAGGCCCGCCTCGAGGCCGCGCAGTTCGTCAACCGGGTCCGGGCCGCGGACCTCTCAGGCGTCACCTTCGTCCTCGACGCCGGCCACGGCGGCCGGGACACCGGCGCGTCCGTGGACGGCCTGGAAGAGGCGAGCCACGTGTACGACCTGGCCTGTCGCGTCGAGTCGCTCCTGCGCCTCCACACGAAGGCGAGGGTCGTCCTCACCGTGCAGGGGAGCCGGCCG
Organism: Acidobacteriota bacterium; assembly: GCA_039933215.1. Taxonomy (GTDB): domain Bacteria; phylum Acidobacteriota; class Thermoanaerobaculia; order UBA5066; family Gp7-AA6; genus JALYUA01. The sequence goes on along the minus strand of JBDTOO010000050.1, from coordinate 3,793 downwards.
TGCCGGATGAAGAACTCCGAGGTGGTCGTCGACTGGAGAGGCGCTCAGGTCCAGACGCATCCTCCCTACCCGATCGAAGACACGGTCGCGGGAGTCAACCTGCGCTGGTACCTAGCGAACGCCGTGCTGCGCCGCGCTCAGAAGGAGGGAGGCACGGAGGATCGGACGGTCTTCGTTTCCCTCCATGCGGATTCGCTGCATCCCGCGGTGCGCGGCCTGATGGTCTACATCCCCGGTGAGAAATTCCTGGATGGCTCTTTCGGGCGGATGGGCGGGATCTACGAGAGCCGCAGCGAGGTGCGCGAGGCTTCGCGCGTCTCCTTTTCGCGCAAGGAGCGCATCAAGGCAGAGGGTGTCTCGCGCGATCTGGCCGAAAAGATCGTGGCGTCGTTCCGCGCCGCGAACCTCCCGCTGCACGCTTTCCAGCCGATCCGCCGCAACGTGATCCGCGGCGGGCGGGAGTGGGTGCCCGCCATCCTCCGCTACAACCGGATTCCGGCCCGCGTGCTGCTCGAGATCTGCAACCTGAACAACCCGGAGGATCGCAAGCTGCTGCTCACCCGCGCGTATCGCGATCGCGTCGCCCGCGCGCTCGTGTCGGCGCTGATCACCTTCTACGGCGGCGCGGGACCGCCCGGAGACGCCGTGACCGCCGCGAAGAAAGACCCGGCCGCTGCTTCCGCGCCGGCTCCGGAGTGAGGAGTCCGCGGCTTCGGCTTCTGCGCCGGCTCGAGAACGCTCAGCTGCGCGAGCGCGTCCGGGACTCCTTCGGCCGCTCGTTCAAGAAGGCCACCCACGCGGGGTCGGTGGCGATCGGCAGGTAGAGCGGATCGGACCGGAGAAGGCTCCGGTCGAGCACGCCTTCCGACTCGAGACCCCGGAGAGCGGCGACGCAACCGGCCGCATCGCCGGCCCGCGCCCGGATCTGCGCCTCCAGGAGCTGGCCCTTCCATCCCTCACCGACCAGGGCGCGGGCCTCGCGGACGGTCTCCAGAGCGTCGGCGTTTTTCTCGAGGTTCGTCTGCACCACAGCTCGAATCGACAGAGAGTCGGGATCGGGCCCGGCAGCCGCCAGATATCGCCTCAGCCGCGCATCCGCCTCCGCGAATCGCCCGGCCGCGGCGTCGATCGCGGCCAGCTCCTTGTCGGCGCCCGGTGCGGGTTCCGGTGCGGCGAGGGCGCGCTCGAGCGCCGCGCGCGCTCCCTCCGCGTCTCCGTGCGCGCGGGCCGCGAGGCCGATCTGGTACTCGATCGGCCCCGGAGGTCCGCCGGCGGAGAGCGCCCGTATCCAGTGCTCGCGGGCCTCTTCGGCGCGGCCTTCGCGCTCGGCGGCGAAGGCCATCTGCTCGAATTTCCGCCAGCGCTCCTCCCGCGCGCCCTGGCTCACGACATAGGGCTCCAGGAGCGCCCGCCGCACGGCGAGGACTCCGTCGATGGCGAGAAGGGCGAGTGGCGCCGCGGCCGTCAGATACAGGAGGCGCCGCCACTCGCGGCGGATACGCGCCGCGATGGCTGCGGTGAGAAGCGCGATGACGGCCATCGCGCCGGCGCGAGGCGCCGCGTTCGACCAGAATTCCTCTCCCGCCGTGCGGCGCTCGACCGGACGCGGGCCGAGAGACTGCTCGGCCGCCCTGGCGATCGACACCCCGGGATCGACCAGCACGACGTCGCCGATCTTCCAGCCCGACCCCGCGCGATGCATCACCCATCGGGTCTTCAGGACCCTCCCGCTCAGGCGCAGCCCGATGAACACGTCCACTCCGTCTCCGTCGGCGCGCGCCGTGGACCAGGCGATGTCGCCCTGCGTCCGAGGGACCGCGAGCGTCCGCACGAACCGCTCTCGCACCCCGGCCCGCAGCTGCTCGCGCTGCCGGTCGGCGAGCGACGACCAGGCGCGGGCTCCCAGGCGCCGGGCCAGGATGCCGTCGGCGTCGAGCGCTTCGGAGAAGAGCCGCGCGGCGGAGGAGTGGAGCAGGTCTCCCGCGGATCGCCGGGCGACCTCGGCCGCCTCCTCGAGGTCCGCCGGTCCGGCCTCGGCCCGCAGAGGTCTCCCACCAGGACCCGTCAGAAGGAGGAGGACGAAAGCGGCGGCGGCCGCCCGAGGCTTCAAGCCGGGATCGGGTCGAGCCGCGAGACGCGGGGCGAGAGGCTCTCCGAGCCGCCGGCCGTGACGAGGATGTCGTCCTCGATCCGGACGCCGAAGCGTCCGAGCAGATAGATCCCGGGCTCGGAGGTGAACGTCATCCCGGGCTCCAGGATCGTCCGGTCGTGCCCGACCATGTAGGGCGGCTCGTGCACGTCGATTCCGAGGCCGTGCCCGAGCCGGTGCGTGAACTGCTCTCCGTAGCCGCCGCGCTCGATGACGGCGCGAGCCGCCGCGTCGACCTCGAAGCAGGGGACGCCCGGAGCCGCCTTGTCGATGGCCGCCGACTGCGCCTCGAGCACGAGGGACCAGACCGTCCGGTACTCGTCCGTCGGATCTCCGAAATACGTCGACCTCGTGATGTCGTAGAAGTAGCCGTCGGGGCGATCCCACGCGTCGATCAGGACCGCCTCGCCGCGCGAGAGCCGGCGCGGTCCCGACGCGCCGTGCGGCAGCGCGGAGGATGCGCCGAATTGCACGACGTTCTCTCCGCCGAACGCCTTCGACACGTCCGCTTCGACGGAGCCCGCGGCGAGAGATGCGAACGCCTGCCGGAAGCGAGGAATCGCCGTCGCGATGGCGCGGCGTATCAGCTCGATCTCCTCGGCCGTCTTGACCATCCTCAACGCGCCGAAGACCGGCGCGGCGGACACGGCTTTCCAACCCGACCGCGCCTTGAGCAGCAGCTCGACGTCGTCGAAAGCCGTCGACGGCTCGACCCCGAGCGTGCCCGCCGAAGCGGGGAAGAGCGAAGCGGCCCTGGCGAACGGGTCCTCGGTCTCCTCCCACGTGTGGATCTCCGAGATCGCGGACATCCCGCGGAGCCGCTCCGCTTCGAACGACGGACAGACGACGAAAGGGTCGCGATCCCGAAAGACGAAGAGAGCCGTCAGCCGTTCGCTTCTGTGGAAGTCGATGCCCGACAGATAGAAGAGATTCGACGACGGCGTCGCGAACGCACCGTCCGCACCGAGCGCGGGCAGCCGCGAGGCGAGGGCTTCGATCCTTCGGAGATAAACTGCCTTGTCCAGAGCCATCGGCGGATCCTAGCAGAACGATTTCGGATGACCGGAAAGGGGAAGCCGAATCCGGTAATTTGGATTTCGATTCCGATTCGTGGACTTTCGGCACCCGGAGCGATGGAGGTGTGGATGCGTCAAGTAGCTGTTAACGAAAGAGTTCCCGTCATTCGCACACTGTCCGATATTGGAACTCCTTCTGGAATAGGATTCGCATTTAGCCCTGACAGTTCAACCAGTCTGCCGCTTACTTTCCCGGAAAGGAGGGATGCGGCTCAGAGCCAAACGACGTGTTCAACGGTTCGCCTTAAACGTCCCAAGAGGGACACAGCAAAAGCGAGGAAGTCGATGTTCAATCGCCACAACCGCACAATAACCGCGACGCTTCTGGCCCTGGCGTTCTTCATGGTCGGCGCGAGCCTCTTCGCGCAGAACCAGACCGGCAACGTGTACGGCAACGTCACCGACGAGCAGGGCGGGCGCCTCCCCGGCGTTTCGGTCACCCTGAGCGGCGTCGGCGCGCCCAACACTCAGGTGACGGATGCGAGGGGCGAGTACCGGTTCTTAAACCTCTCCCCCGGCACCTACACACTGACCTACGACCTCCAGGGGTTCACGAAGGTCACCAAGC
>JBDTOO010000049.1:0-26423 GCA_039933215.1 Acidobacteriota bacterium | reverse complement strand
TCGGCTTCCAGTGCACGATCATGCCCGTCATCGCGATCTCGATCGCGATCCTCGCCTCGTACAAGATCGGCATCTCGGCGATGCCGGGCGGCGGGCTCTTCGGGACGGCCGTCGCGACCATGGGAATGCTCGGAACCGCGGCGTACATCCTCGCGATGGATACCTTCGGCCCGATCACCGACAACGCCGGCGGCATCGTCGAGATGTCGCGTCAGCCGGAGGAAGTCCGAAAGAAGACCGACCGCCTGGACTCGGTCGGGAACACGACCAAGGCGCTCACCAAGGGCTACGCGATCGGATCCGCCGCTCTCGCGGCCTTCCTGCTCTTTTCGGCGTACCTGGACGAGCTCGGAAACTACGGAGCGAAGCTCGAGAGCGTGAACCTCGCGAAACCGGAAGTCTTCGTGGGCGGGCTTCTCGGCGCCATGCTCGTCTTCTTCTTCTCGGGCCTCGCGATCAAGGCCGTCGGCCGCGCGGCGACGGTCGTCATCCAGGACGTCCGCGCCCAGTTCAAGGAACGCCCGGGCATCATGGCGGGCACGGAGAAGCCGGACTACGGCCGGACCGTCGACATCGTCACCCGGGGCGCCCTGAAGCAGATGATCCTGCCCGGCCTCGTCGCTGTCGGCACGCCGATCGCCGTGGGGCTCGTCTTCAAGCAGATGGGCGTGGGCGCCGAGGCGGTTGCCGCCCTCCTCATGGTCGGCACGATCACCGGAATCGTCCTCGCGACCTTCCTGAACAACGCCGGCGGCGCGTGGGACAACGCCAAGAAATACATCGAGACCGGCGCCTACGGAGGCAAGGGCTCCGCGACGCACAAGGCGGCCGTCGTGGGAGACACGATCGGCGACCCGTTCAAGGACACGGCGGGGCCCTCGCTCCACGTCCTCATCAAGCTGCTCGCCACGATCACCCTGGTGCTCGCGCCGCTCTTCATCTGAACCTCGTCTTCGAAACGGAAAGGCCCGGCGGAGCCGGGCCTTTTTCGTTTCGGGCGGGAGGCTCACCGGCCCTTCGGCGGCGGCATGCCTCTCTTCATCATCTCCGACATGTCCTGGAACTGGACGTCGGAAGGGGGCGTCAGAAGCGAGTCCGGCACGGAGGCGTTCAAGTCGATCTCGGTGTTGTGAGATGTCGTCTTCGTGCCATTGGCCTCCATGATGACTTTCACCGGAAAGCCCCGGAGATCGTTCGCGAGCCAGACGGTCTCCTTGCGGTCGCCGCCCGGCCCGCCCGCCGTCGTCACCTCCATGATGTCGCAGGGGTGTCCGTCGAGCTTCTCGGATCCGATCTTCTTGCCCTTGCGGTACTCGTCGATGCGGCTGGCGTAGTCGGCGCCCTGCTGGCGCGGACCCGCGGCGGAGCTGAACTTCATTCCCGTCTTCTGCGCGTCGCTCCATTGCCACGTCGTTTCGTTCGCATGGAGGAGGTTCATGTTCATCCCCATCACCGTGTTCTTCATCCGGAACTTGCCCTGCTTCATCCAGAGCTCCGCGTTGATGGGCCCGACGTCGCGCTGCCCGCCCTCGACTTCGATCGTGGACTTCCAGTGACCCGAGCCGATCGGCTGGGCGTCCGCCCAGCCGACGAGGACCAGCGAGCCGATGCCGGCGGCGATCGCCCGGAGCGCGTGTCTCTTCATGCCTGCCTCCTTTTTCGGATCGATAGCGCCGAAATTCTAACCGACCGATTCAGACGAAACGGCAGAGGACCTCGTTCGACAGGAGGAATCCGCGTTCGGTAAAGCGGGTCCGGCCGTCCCCGCCCTCGAGGATGCCGGTCTCCCTCCAGGCCTGCCAGTCCGCGGCGAGCCGCGAGTCGTCGGTGTGCGAGATGAAGGCTTCGATCTCCGATGTTTCGACTCCCTCGGAGAGACGCAGGCCGAGGACGATCCTCTCCTTCGCCTTCTCGCGGGCGTCGACCGGTCGGTCCGTCGCCACGGGCCGCTCCCCGCGCGCGATCCCCTCGAAGTAAGCCGGGAGAGCCGACACGTTCGCCCTGCGCCGTTCCCCCCAGAGCTCGTGCGCCGAGATCCCCAGGCCGAGCGTCGGAACGCGGCGCCAGTACTTCGAGTTGTGGCGGGCTTCCCTTCCCGGGACGGCCCAGTTCGAAATCTCGTAGTGCGAAAAGCCAGCGCCGGCAAGCGCCCGGCCGAGCGCCAGCCACAGGTCCGCCTGCTCGTCGTCCGCGAGGTAGCGCTCGGGACGGTCGCGGCGATCGGCTTCGATGATCTTCGATTTCTCGGTTTCGAGCAGATACACGGACACGTGCTCGACGCCCGACCCGGCGAGCTCCTCGGCGCTCCGCCGGAAGCTCTCCGCCGTCTGGTCGGGGAGTCCCAGGATGAGGTCCCCCGACAGCGAGACTCCGGAGGCGCGGAGAGCCGCCAGGGCCCTCCGGGCGCCCTGGGCGTCGTGCCGCCGGCCGACGGCCGCGAGCTCCTGGTCGGAGAGGGACTGCACCCCGAGGGACACGCGGTTGACTCCGGCCGAGACCCAGCGCTCGGAGAGCTCCGCGGTGACGTCGTCCGGATTGGCCTCGAGCGTCACCTCGGATCCCGGAAGGACGCGGAACCTCTCCCGGAGGAGCGCGAGGAGCCGCGCGAGGTCGTCCGGAGGCATGAGAGAGGGCGTCCCCCCGCCGAGATAGATCGTGTCGAATGCGGCCCCGGAAGCGTCCGGGACAGCGAGCGAGGCCTCCGTCTCGAGAGCCCGGAGGTACGCGGCGCGCGAAGACTGGTCCGTCGTGACGACGAAGGAGCAGTAGTCGCAGCGCGACCGGCAATACGGCAGATGGACGTAGAGGCCGGCCGGTTCGCGCACCGCGCTCAGCCGGCGGCCTCGCGCAGAGCGTCTTCCGTCTCCCGGGCCAGCTCACGTCCGAACGGGAACGCCTTCGCGAAGTTGCCCTCGCGAAGGATGGCGGAGAGATCGCGCCCGCAGCCATCGATCCATCGCACGGCCGCGTGGAGGAGCGAGGCGCGGTGGTCGTTCTCGGCATCCCGGGCCATCTCCTCGAGGCGCTCGGCCGCCCGGACGTTCACGCGCGGCTCGACTCCGGACGCGGGACGCGGCGGGAGAGTCGCGAGGCCCGCACGGGCGGCCGCGGCCCTCGCGGCTTCGAGGCTCTCGGCGACGCGCTCTTCCCATGGCGTGTGGTACAGCGTGTCGAAGAGCGCCTCGGCGAGGTGGGGCGCCGTCGCGGTCCGGGCCTCGACCGCCCCGCGCCGGAATTCGGCTTCCTGGGAAGGAGCGACGGGCAGCGCGAAGCGCGCTCCCCCGCGCGCGGCGTCCTCCAGGAACGGGAGGAGAAAGCCGGGGTCCTCCGTCCATCCGGCGATGACCGGCCAGACGACGCCGGCGGGAACTCCGCGCGCGGACGCCTCCGCGAGCCCGCCCCGGAGGGACTCTCCCGCCGGAGACCACGCGCGCAGGACGACGATTTCCGGGGGGCCGGCCGCCGTCGCCTCCGGATACGACCCCGGCGGTGGATCGAGGAGGTAGGCGCCCCGCCGCGCGGCGATCGCGCCCTCGACCGCCGCGCGGTAGCTGCCGCGGACCGTTTCCCCGGCGGAGGCGCCCTGCACCATCGCCGGGCCGGGCGGGGTCCGGGCGAACGCCTCCGCCCATGCGGCGGGAGAGCCCGGCCCGCAGTGGAGCGTGCCCGAGGGCCGCCGGACGATGAACGTGCGGTCGATCGGATCGAACCGGTGGAATGGATCGCCGATCTCGCCCGAATAGGCCCAGGCTCGCACCGCGACCCGGCGACCTCCCAGATCGAACTCGGCCGCGCGGAGAACGGGCCCCGTCCCTTCTTCGTAGACGATCATGCCTTCCCCGACGCCCGGCGCCAGCCCGCCGCACCGTAACGGGCGAAGACGTCGACCTCGAAGTTCACGCTCGCGCCCTCGGCGGCCTTCCCGAGCGTCGTGCGCCGGCGCGTCTCGGGGATGACGGCGACCGAGAAGGTCCGAGCGTCTCGCCCCGCGACGGTGAGGCTCACGCCGTCTAAAGCGACGGATCCCTTTTCGACGATGAAGCGCGACAGACCCGGCGGGATCGAGAACCGGTAGATCCAGGAGTTGCCGGAGCGCTCGACGCGCCGGAGGATCGAGATCCCGTCGACGTGGCCGAGCACGAAGTGCCCGGAAATCCGGTCCCCGTGCCGGAGCGCCCTCTCGAGATTCACGGGCGCGCCGGGGACCAGGTCCCGGAGGTTCGACCGCCCGAGGGTCTCCGAGGACAGGTCGGCGGAGAGCCGCGAACCTCGGGACAGAGCGGTCAGGCACACACCGGCGACGGCCACGCTCTCGCCTCGATCGAACGGCGTCCAGGAGGCCGGAGCCATCACCGTCAGGCGCGCGCCGCCCTTCCGAGCCTCCAGCGCGTGGACGCGGCCGACGGCGCGAACGATTCCCGTGAACACCGGCTCAGGCTCCCCGCTTCGCGACGCGGCCCGTGACGAGGACGTCGCGGCCCACGGGCTCCCAGACGACGTCGGAGAGCTCCGGCGACCGGCGCAGCGTGAAGCCCACGCCTCCCACGCCTCCCGGCGCGTCGGCGCCGCCCAGCACGCGCGGCGCGACGAAAACGGCGACGCGATCGACGAGCCCCGCCCGGAAGAACTCCCAGAGCGTGGCTCCTCCGCCCTCGACGATCAGGCTCGTCACTCCCTGCTCCCCCAGCCGGCGAAGGAGCCGGGGCAGGTGAACCGCTCCCGGCTGGCCCGCCGGAAGACTCCAGACGGTCACCCCGCGCTCGGCGAGGCGCTGGACGGCGGGGTGGCCGGACGGACGCGCGGTGGCGACGATCGCCGTCGCCGGATCGGCGAACACGCGCGAGGAGGGTGGGACGCGGAGCCGCCCGTCGAGGACGATCCGCCGATGGGGAGAGGTCCGGTTCCACCCGAGCCTTCGCGTCAACCGCGGATCGTCGGCGAGGACCGTACCCGCCCCGACCAGGATCGCGTCGAATTCCTCTCTCAGCGCGAGGGATCTCGTCCGCGCCTCGATCCCGGTGATCCAGCGGCTCTCCCCGGCCGCCGTCGCGATCTTGCCGTCGAGCGTCGCGGCCCACTTGGCGAGAACGAACGGCGTCCCGCGCGAGATCCAGGCCCGGAACTTTTCGTTCTGCCGCTCGGCGCGGGAGCGCTCGCTCCCCTTTGACCATGCGGTCCCGACGCCGGCGCGGCCGAGCCACCGCATCCCTTTCCCCCGGACGAGGGGATTCGGATCGCGACCGGCCGCAACGACGCGAGCGACTCCGGCCGCCGCGATGGCCCCGGCGCAGGGAGGTGTGCGCCCGAGATGCGCGCAGGGCTCGAGGCTGACGTAGAGCGTCGCGCCGCGGGCCATCTCCCCCGCGCGTGCCAGAGCCACGGCTTCGGCGTGGGGACCCCCGGCGCGTCGGTGCCATCCCTCCCCCACCGCGCGGCCATCCCGCACGAGAACCGCGCCCACCATGGGATTCGGGGACACCCCGTAGCGGCCCTTCTCCGCGAGCTCGAGCGCCCGATCCATCCACCGGCTGTCGTCGGCCGCCTTCGCCGGCCGGCCGGCGTCCCGGGCCGTCCGCGGGGTCAAACCGCGCGGTCCCGGGCCGAAGCGGCGGCCGCGGCGCCCGCCGGCTCCTCGTCGCCGAGCAAAGCGCGCGCATAGTCGGCGGGATCGAACGGGACGAGATCGTCCATCCCCTCGCCGACTCCGACGTAGAGGACGGGCAGGCGGAGCTCGCGGTAGATCGCGAGGACGATGCCGCCCTTGGCGCTCCCGTCGAGCTTCGTCAGCACGACGCCCGTGACGCCGGCCGCCTCCACGAACCGCCGCGCCTGGGCCAGGCCGTTCGCCCCCGTCGTCGCGTCGAGCACGAGGAGGGTCTGGTGCGGCGCGCCCGGAATCTCGCGCGCGGCGACGCGGCGCATTTTCGACAGCTCCTCCATCAAGTTGTGCTTCGTGTGGAGGCGTCCCGCGGTATCGACGAGGAGCGTCTCCGCGGACCGCGCGCGCGCCGCGCTCAGGGCGTCGAAGAGCACCGCCGAAGGGTCGGCCCCTTCCCGGTGCCGGACGAGCGGCAGGCCGAGCCGCTCCGCCCACACGCCGAGCTGCTCGATGGCCCCCGCTCGAAACGTGTCCGCCGCGGCGAGCATCACCGAGCGCCCTTCGCCGGAGAAGCGCCGGGCGAGCTTCGCGGTCGTCGTCGTCTTGCCCGAGCCGTTGACGCCGACGAGGAAGATCACCTGGAGCGCCGGGGTGGGAGGAATCGCCGGCCGCGGCGCGGACGCGATCAGCCGCTCGATCTCCTCGCGGAGGAGCTGCCGCAGCTCGGACGCGTCCGTGCGGCGGGTCGGGCTCGTCCGTGCGCGGATCGCCTCCGCCAGGGCCGCGGCCGTCTCGGCGCCGACGTCCGCCTCGACGAGCGTCTCCTCGAGGGACTCGACGACGGACTCGTCGAAGCCCAGCCCTTCCTTCACCGCGGTGCCGAGCTTCTCCAGGATCTCCGTGTGGGTCATGAAGAGCCCGCGCTTGATCTTCGAGAAGAAGGTCTTGCGGTCCCTCTCGGCCGGCGGCGCGGCGGAGGAGTCGGTCGGGTCGCGGTCGGTCATGTCAGGGGCGACTGTAGTGGGAGCGGGGGGCAGCGTAAAGCGTAAAGGAAGCCGAACGATCCGAGGCGAAGGCGACCGCGATCGGAGGCTACGAGGGGGGCGTCGATTCGAGGAGAAGCCGCGCCTTCGCGCCCGTGTCGCCGGAGGGATCGAGCTCGATCGTGCGCTCGAGGTAGCGCCGGCCCAGGGCGTTCTTCTTCATCGTGACGAGCACGAGACCCAGGCGGAGGTTCGCCTCCGGGCTCTTCGGCTGAAGACGCACCGCCTCGAGATAGTCCTCCGCGGCCCCGGAATAGTTCTGGAGAGCCTCCCGCGTCGCGCCGCGCCCGACGAACGCCTCGAACGACTTCGGGTCGTGCGAGAGGGCGCCGGAGAACTCGACTTCCGCGCCCACGTAGTCCCCCTGCCGCTGGCGCAGGCGGCCGCGATGGACTTGCGCGTCGAACCGGTCGTCCGGATTCGGCGACCCGTCGGCCACGACGAAGTCTTCCTCGGCTTCGCCATACCGGCCGAGCTCGGTGCGGGCCATCCCCCGGTGGATGCGGTACCGGCCCTGATCGGGCGTGAGCTTGATGGCGCGGTCGAAGGGGTCGACAGCCTCTTTCACCTTGCCCTGCATGAGGAGCGCGACTCCCAGGCCGTCGTAGAGCTCCGCATTCTTCGGGTCGGAGCGCAGGACGTCCCGATACGCCGTCTCGGCGTCGTGGAAGCGCCCGTCCCGGAGGAGGACCGCGGCCATGCGCTCGTTCAAGAGGACTTCCGCGGACGTCTTCGTGGTTCCGGACGGGGTGCTCCCGCAGCCCGCGGCGATCAGCACGAGAGCGGCGAGTCCCGCGGAGAAGAGCGCCGGTCCCGTCGGCCGAGGCGTCCTCACAGCGCCCCCTGGAGAAGGACGACGTCCTCCTCTCCCGACGGCTGCATGGGGGCGGGAATAGGCATCAGGTCTCCTTTTTCGTAGGCGCGAAGGAAAGCCTCCACGACGACAGGGTCGAATCGGATGCCGGCGAACTGCCGGATGCGGTCGAGCACGTACTCGATCTCCATGGCTTTCTGGTACGGGCGCGTGGTCGTCATCGCGTCGAACGTGTCCGCGACGGTCACGATCCTCGCCTGCATCGGGATCCGCTCGCCCGAGATCCCCTCGGGATAGCCCCCGCCGCTCCACTTCTCGTGGTGGTACTTCATGCCGGGAATGACGTCGGCGAGCTGGGGGATCGCGGACATGATCGCGGCGCCCTTGATCGGGTGCGTCTTCATGGCCTCGAACTCCTCCTCCGTCAACGCGGTCGGCTTGCGGATGATCCGATCGTCGACGCCGATCTTTCCGACGTCGTGGAGGAGAGCGGAGAGGCGGATTCGCTCCACGTCCTCCGCCGGAAGACCCATCTCCCGGGCCGTGGCCGCGGCGTACGTCGCGACGCGCTCGGAGTGCCCGCGCGTGTACGGGTCCTTGGCGTCGATCGCTTCGGCGAGAGCCTTGATGGACGCGAGAAACAGCTCGCGGTTCTCCCGGGCGGCGCGCTGGACCTGCTCGAAGGCCACCTGGATCGATCCGCTCATCCGGTTGAAGCTCTCCGACAGGGCGGCGATCTCCGCCGTGCCGCCGACCTGAACCGTCGCGCCGTACTGCCCCTCGCTGATCGCTCGCGTCGATTCGGCCAGGCGAGAGATCGGATCGGAGAGGCGGCGGGCGAACAGAACGCCCAGGAGCAGCGCGCCCGCGAGCGCGGCGGCGCTCCAGAGCAGCGTGTCGCGGATCATCTGTGTGACGGACGCGAAAGCCAGGTCACGGTCGCGCTCGACGAGCACTCCCCAGTCGGGCTCGACGACCGGAGCGATGGAGGCGAGAACGTTCCCGGTCTTCGTCTTCTCCGACCGCGTCAGGCGCGCGGGGAACTTCACGAAGTCCCGCACGAGCGAGACGTCGCGGCGATCGGCGCCGCGAACCGCGGCCGGAAACAACGCCTCCCCCTGCCGGTCGACCAGTGTCACCTTGAGCTCCCGGCGGGCCTCGTCGTGGAACTCCTGGACGAGCGGCTGCCAGGAGAGGAGTGCCTCGACGACGCCGATCTCTCCGCCCGAGTCGTCGAGCACCGGCGCGGCGAGCACCGCGACATATCCCAATCCCTCCACGGAGAAGGGCCGGCCGTGGTACAGCGCGCCGTCCCGAGCCGCCTCGAAGCCTTTGCGGAACTCGTAGTCGACCTGGGTGGAACGGATGTCCGGGCCGACGAAGCTTCCCGACCCGACGAAGTTGACCCCGCGCAGGGCCACGAGCTGCGACCGGCCGCTCAGGGCGGACGCCAGGATCTTCGGGCCCTCGGGCGACCGGAACGGGTCCCCGCCCGACAGGCGCCCCGACAGCCGGAGGGAGTCGGCGGCGCCGTTGACGCGTTCCCGGGCGGCCGTATAGAACGCGGACAGATGGTCCGCGATCGCGGACGACGAACGCGTCAGGTACTTCTCCTCGAGCGTCTCGAGCGTGCGCTGGTTCCGCCGGATGAGGACGCCGTCGGAAACGAGCAGGGGCACGACGGAGGCGAGGACGAGCGCGCCACAGAGGAGAACGAAGAGGCGGGTTCGACGCCTCGCGGGTCTGCCGGGCACGGTGTTTCATTATACGCCCGGCGCCGGAGGGAAGCCGTCCAAACCTCGTCAGGCGAGAGACATGCGAGCGGCGGCGGCGAGCCATGCGGAAACGGGGACACCCTCCTCGACGCGCGCCCGGCCGATGCGCTCGAGAAGGACGCCGGCGATGCCCTGCGCGCTCGCCTTCTTGTCCCGCTCGAGAAACGGGACGATCGCGTCGGGAGAGGTCACCGGCCGGGGAAACGGACCGAGCCTTGCGAGAGAGCGGCGCACGCGGGACGCGTCGTCTTCGGACAGGCCCGCCCGATCCCGCGAGAGCTCGAGCGCCGCGGCGATGCCCCACGCGACGGCCTCGCCGTGCCGCAGGCCCCGATACTCTCCCGCGGCCTCGAACGCGTGGCCGAGCGTATGCCCGAAGTTCAGGAGCCGCCGGCGGTCGGATTCGCGCGGATCCGCCGAGACGATCTCCGCCTTGACCGCGGCCGCGCCGCCGATCAAGTCCATGAGGGCCGCGGGCTCCCGGTCGAGCACGGCCGGGAGGGTCTCGTCGGCCGCGCGGGAGAGGTCGGCGTCGGCGATCCACGCGGCCTTCAGGGCCTCGACGAGCCCCGCGCGGTACTCGCGGTCGGGCAGGCCTTCGAGCGCCGCCGGGTCCACCAGCACGACCGCGGGCGGGTGAAAGGCGCCGAGAAGGTTCTTGCCTCGCGCGTGGTCGACGCCGGTCTTCCCGCCGATCGCGGCATCCGCCATCGACCCGGTCGTCGTCGGGACGGCGTTCCAGGCGACGCCGCGGAGCACGATCGCCGCCGCGAAGCCGGCGACGTCGGACACGACGCCCCCTCCGACCGCCACGAAAGCGTCGTCCCGGCGGACGCCGGCGCCGAGCGCCGCATCGGCGATCCGCGCCACGGCCTCGAGCGTCTTCGACTCCTCGCGGTCGTCGATCTCCACGTCGGCGAGGAGCCGGGCTCCCAGCCGCTCGCGCAGCCGGTCGGCCACGCGGCGCGGGCCCGCGCTGCTCACGAGGACGAGGCGGCCGGACGGCGCGACGAGACGCGCCGCGACATCATCGATGAGGCCGTCGCCGATCCAGATCTCCGTCGCCGAGGCTCCCCCGCCGGCGGCGATGCGGCGCGGCGCGATCACGCAGTCAAGAGCCGGCGCGAGGAGGCGGCGGCGGGATCAGGCCGAGCTCCCTCAGCTGATCGTCCGACACCGTCGACGGAGCGCGGGCCATGAGGTCCGTCGCGGACGTCGTCTTCGGAAACGCGATGACGTCCCGGATCGACGTGGCGCCCGCGGCGAGCATGCAGATCCGATCGACGCCCAGGGCGATCCCGCCGTGGGGCGGCGCGCCGAAGCGCAGCGCGTCCAGCAGGAATCCGAACTTCTCGCGCGCTTCCGCCTCTCCGATCCCCAGGGCGGCGAACACCCGCTGCTGCACGTCCGCCCGGTGGATGCGGATCGAGCCGCCTCCGAGCTCGGTTCCGTTCAAGACCACGTCGTAGGCGCGCGCCCGGACGGATCCCGGGTCCTTCTCGAGGTTTTCCAGGTCCTCCTCCCGTGGAGACGTGAACGGGTGGTGCGTCGCGAACCACCTCCCGGCGCCCGCGTCGAATTCGAGGAGCGGAAAGTCCGTCACCCAGCAGAATCGGAACTGCGTGTCGTCGACGAGCCCGAGATCCCGCGCCGTTTGGATCCGCAGCGCGCCGAGCGAAGCCGACGCCGCCTTCTCCGAGTCGGCGACCACGAGGAGCAGGTCCCCGTCCCCGACGCCTCCCGCGTCGAGCATCGCCTCCAGAACGGGCGCCTCGAGGCTTTTCTTCGCCGGCGACGTGACCTCGAGCCCCGCGCGTTTGACCCAGACGAGCCCCGAAGCGCCGTGGCGCTTCGCTTCCTCGGTCAGCTCGTCGAGCCTCTTGCGCGAGAAGGTTGCCCCACCCGGGACGCGAAGCCCCCGGACCGAGGCGCCGGAGCCTGGCTGCAGCGCCTTCTGGAAGGGCGCGAACGCCGACCCCCGGACCGCGGCGTCCAGGCGGACGAGCGGCAGGCCGAACCTCAGGTCGGGCCGGTCCGTCCCGTAGAGCTCCATGGCTTCCGCGTAGGTCAGCCTCGGGAAGGGGGGCTCGCAGGGCACCCCGGCGGCGGCGAACGCATCCGCGAGGAGAGGCTCGACCACCGCGAAGACGTCCTCCTCCGTGGGAAAAGACATCTCGATGTCGATCTGGGTGAACTCCGGCTGACGGTCCGCCCGCAGGTCCTCGTCTCGGAAGCAGCGGGCGATCTGGAAGTACTTCTCGAACCCGGCGACCATGAGGATCTGCTTGAAGATCTGCGGCGACTGCGGGAGGGCGTACCACTGGCCGCGGTGGACGCGGGATGGGACGAGGAAGTCCCGGGCGCCCTCCGGAGTCGAACGGGTGAGGATCGGCGTCTCGACTTCGAGAAAGCCCTTCTCGTGCAGCCCGCGGCGGACGCCGAAGACGATCTCGTCCCGCAGGACGAAGTTTCGCAGCATGGCGGGCCGGCGCAGGTCGAGGTACCGATATTCGAGGCGCAGCTCTTCGGTCGCGTTCGTCCGGTCTTCGACGAGAAACGGCGGTGTTTCGGCGCGCGCCAGAAACGTGAGCCTCGCTGCCAGGACCTCGATCGACCCCGTCGCCTGGTCCGCGTTGCCGCGGCCCTCGCCGCGGAGCAGGACCTCGCCCTCGATCTCGACGACGTCCTCGCTGCGCGCTTCCGACGCGGCCGCCACCGCGTCGAGCGGCGAGCGGGTTCTCTCGAAGAGCACCTGCACCGTTCCGCTCCGGTCGCGCACCGTCAGGAAGATCAGATCGCCCAGGTCCCGGCGGCGCCCGACCCAGCCCTTGAGCAGCACGCGGCGGCCCGCATCCTCCGCGCGCAGGTCGCCCGCCGGCTGCCGGGGCGTCGCGTCCGCGCTCATGGCCCGACCTTCCCGAGTGTCGCAAGCGGCGCCGTTTCCTCCTGGCGCGAAGAGAGATTCTTGATCGTCACCGTTTGCTCGCTCCTCTCCCGGGAACCGACGGACACCACCCGAACGTCGGCGACGCGAAATGGATAGTCGGGGTCGCCCTGAAGGATCTGGTTGGCGCGGCCGAATCCCTTCCCGAACCCCCGACCCGAGAGGTCCGTCTCGACGACGGCGCCCGGATGGGCGTCGCGGATCAGGCGGGCCACCCGCATCGCGTAGCCGAACTCCTCCGGGGAACCGGGCAGCACGTACCAGACCGGCCGCGCGGCCCTTGGATCCCGCGGAAGGACCTGGACGAGGCGGTCCTCGCCGATGGCGAACCCGACCGCAGGGAGCGGAGCGCCGCCCATGTCGGAGAACAGATTGTCGTAGCGCCCGCCGCCCAGGATGGCGTTCTGCGCCCCGAGATTCTCCGACACGACTTCGAAGACCGTGACGGTGTAGTAGTCGATCCCGCGCACGAGCGCGGCGTCCTCCCGGAAGGGAATCCCGGCCTCTCGCAGGAGCGCCTGGACCTCGCGGAAATGCGCAGCCGCGGCCTCTCCCAGGAAGTCGAGCGTCGCCGGGGCGCCCGCGAGGACGGCGCGGGTCTCCGGGTCCTTCGAGTCGAAGAGCCGCAGCGGATTTTCTTCGACGCGCCGCCGGTCGTCTTCCCCGAGGCGGCTCGCCTGCGGGCGGACGTGAGCGCGGAGGGCGTCGGCGAACTTCTCGCGCGCCGCGCCGCCCGGGACGCAGTTGAGCGTCACGGAGAGGCTCGTGAAGCCGAGGCGCCCGAGGAAGTCGAAGAGCATCACCAGGATCTCGGCGTCGGACGCGCTGCCGGCGACGCCGATGAGCTCCGCGCCGATCTGACGGAACTCCCGGTAGCGCCCCTTCTGCGGCCGCTCGTATCGGAACTGCTCCCCCGCGTACCAGAGCCGCAGCGGTCGCGGAAGGCGCTCGACCCCTCGCTCGAGCGCCGCGCGGACGACTCCCGCGGTGTTCTCGGGACGGAGGGTGAGGGACCGGCCCTTGCGGTCCGGAAACGTGTACATCTCCTTGTGCACGATGTCGGTCGTCTCCCCGACGCTGCGGGCGAAGAGCTCGGTCGATTCCAGGATGGGCGTCCGGATCTCTCCATAGCCATGGCAACCGAAGACGTCCCGCGCGACGGCCTCGACCGCGGCGTAGGTCTCGCTCTCCGCCGGGAAGAGATCGCGCGTTCCCTTGACGGCCCGGATCGAGCCGGTCACTGCGCCCACCCCTGGCCCGCTTCGACGGCCTCGCGCTTGTACACGAGGTAATTGCGGTGGAAGTGCTGCAGGTCGTCGACTTCCTCGGCCGTGAGCGGGCGCGCGAGACGCGCGGGCGATCCCAGCCAGAGGGTGCGGGGGGGAACCACGGTCCGCGGGGTGACGAGCGCTCCGGCCCCGATGAGCGCCGACTCGCCGATCACCGCCCCGTCCAGGACGGTGGCGCGGATGCCGATGAGAGCGCCCCGCCGGACGACCGCTCCGTGGACGATCGCGGCGTGGCCGAGGGTGACCTCGTCCTCGAGCACCGTCGGCCACTTCGCCTGCGTGACGTGGACGACGCAATTATCCTGAATGTTGGTGCGGTCACCGATCCGGATCGAGTTGCAGTCGCCGCGGACGACCGAGTTGTACCAGACGGACACGTCGTCCCCGAGGACGACGTCCCCGACGACCGCCGCCGTCTGCGCGAGGTAGACGCGCGCGCCGAGGCGCGGGCGCTTCCCGCCGTGCTCCTGGATCAGTCCCATGAAGACGCGGAATCTAGCAGATGTCTCGCGCCTCGCGCGGCCGGCGGGGAGCCTCCGGCCTCTCTTCTAGGCCGAGGGCCAGGGGAACGCTCCGGCACGCACCAGCTCCGGAGGGTCCTTCGTGGCATCGATGATCGTCGAGGGCTTGCCGCCGGTGGTGCGCCCTCCGTCGACCAGGACGCCGATCTCCCGCCGGAAGACCGACTCGATCGCGTCCGGATCGTCGAGCGGCGGGCTGCCGGAGCGGTTGACGCTCGTGCCCGTCAGGGCTCCGGCCGACGCGAGGAGGACCCGAAGCCTTCGAGACGCCGGAAGGCGCACCGCCAGGGTCGACGCGCCGCGAGACGCGGCGATCGGAGCGCGGATCGGGAAGACGACCGTCAGGGGCGCCGGCCAGATCCGGAAATAGTGGTCGAGAGTGCGGGCGTCGGTAACGACACCGAGGCGTTCGAGCTGCTCGCGGGAGGAAAACAGCACGGGGAGCGGCTTTCCGTCGTCGCGGACCTTGACCTGGAAGACGCGCTGGATCCCCGCGACGGAAAACGGGTCGGCGGCGAGCGCGTAGAACGTCTCGGTGGGGACAGCCGCCACCCCTCCGTTGCCGAGCAGCTCGCGGAGACGGAAGACCTCTTCCGGCGACGAATTCAGGGCGTCGATCGAAATGCGCCGCACGGTTTCAGGACCTCCGTTGCCGTCGAGTGTACCCACGCCGAAGTTTGAAGACGCGGAGCGCGCGAGCCCCTCACCGTCCGATGTATCGCTCGTACAGTGTGCGAGCGCGGAGGAGATCGCCGGTCCCGCGGACGACGCACCGCCCGTCGGAGAACATCGTGAGGCTCACGCCCTCGATCTCGGCGGCCAGAAGGTGCTCCGAACGCCGCACGGTGCCGACGGCCGCGAGCCGGCGCTCGAGCGCGTCGAGATCCGGCCGCTCACGTCCCGACGGCGCGACCTGGACGGCGCTGCGTCCGCAAAGCTTCACGACTTCGGAAGCTCCCTCACCCTCGAGAGCCGGGAATCTCCCTTCCGCGCACGCCGGACACACCCGGGAGGGCCGCGCCTCCTCGAAGAGACGCCGGGTCCGCCAGGCTCCCTCCCAGACCCGGATCGCGAGGACGCCGCGGGAGGTCTCCGCTCCCGTCAGGAACCGGAGCGCCTCCGTCGCCGCGATGCCGGCGACCGTAGGCGGCAGGGTCGGCACGACGCCTGCCGTATCGCAGGTCGGACCGGAGCCGGCCGGCGGCAGCTCCTCCAGATAGCAGCGGAGACACGGGTCTTCCGGCCGGCTGAACGAGACGAGGCCCTCCTCCCCGACGCAGGCGGCGTAGATCGACGCCATTCCGATCGACCGGCAGGCGTCCGAGACGAGCAGGCGCGTTTCGAAATTGTCGGAAGCGTCGAGCGCGAGAGTGTGTCCCCGCAGAACCCCGCCGGCGTTGTCATGGTTGAGGTCGGCGACGACTCCACGGACCTCCGTGTCCGGCGCGACGGCGGCGAGCCGCCGGACGGCGGCCGCTGCCTTCGGGGCGACCTCGGCCGCGTCCCGCGCGTCGAAGAGGAGCTGGCGCGAGAGATTCGAGGGCTCGACGACGTCGCGGTCGACGAGCGTCAGCCGGCCGACTCCGGCGCGCGCCAGCATTTCCGCGGCCGCCGCGCCCACGGCGCCCACTCCGACGATCGCAACGGAGCCCCCGCGCACGCGCCGCTGTCCCTCCTCGCCGATCCCGGGAAAGAGCCTGGATCGCGAATGCCGGTCGCCGCTTGGATTCTCGCGGGGCGGGCTCAAGCGCGCGCACCTGCCAGAAGGGCTTCGGCGTGCTTCATCGCCGTCTCGGGAACGCTCTCTCCCGCGAGCATCCGGGCGATCTCGGCGACGCGCTCCCGGCCTTCGAGATCCTGGATCGACGCCACGGTCCTCCCGGACACCTCGGACTTCGCCGCGCGAAAGTGCCGGTCGGCGAGGGCGGCGATCTGCGGGACGTGCGTGACGCACAGCACCTGGTCGTGCGCCGCGAGGGCGAGGAGCTTCCGTCCGACGACCTCGGCGGTGCGCCCGCCGATCCCGGCGTCCACCTCGTCGAACACGAGCGTACGGCCGCGCCGCCCCCGGCCCGCCGCCACCGACTGAATCGCGAGCTGGAGCCGCGACAGCTCGCCCCCCGACGCCACCCGCTCGACGGGCTTCTCCGGCTCGCCCGGGTTGGGCGCGAAGAGGAGAGAGGCGGATTCCGACCCGCCCCGGCGCGGCGCCGGCTCCCCATGGGGCGTCAGAGCGATCCGGAAGCGAGCCTTCTCCATGGCGAGGGCGCGGATCTCCTTCTCGACGGCGGCGGACAGCTTCGGAGCCGCGCTACCCCGCTTTCGGGTGAGAGCGTCGGCCGCGGCCCCGTACGCGTCCCGCGCGCGGCCCGCTTCCGACTCGGCTTTCTGCGCCGCGTCGTCGATGTTCGCGAGGTCCGACCGCTCCGTCTTCCAACCCGCGAGCAGCTCCGGCATCTCCGCCACGGGGCAGCCATATTTCTTCTTCAGCTTCGAAAGCCGCTCGAGACGGGTGCCGATCTCCGTCAGCCGCGCCGGATCGCTCTCGATCTGTCCGGCGGCGTCGCGCGCGGCCGCGGCGAGATCGGCGACGCGGCGCTTCAAGTCCTCGGCCTCCTCCCAGTGGGGCCGCTCCGACGGATCGATGGCGGCGAGGTCCGCAAAGGCCCGGGCCGCCTCTCCCAGCCGGTCCGCGGCCGAGGCCTCGTCCTCGGACAACGCGGAGAGCGCGGCCTCCCCCGCCGTGCGGATCCGGTCGGCGTGCGCCAGGCGTGTCCGCTCCCGCTCTAGGTCCTCTTCCTCCCGGCCGTCGGGCGTTGCCGCCTCCATCTCGCGGATCTGGTAATCGAGGGAATCGAGCCGGGCGGCCCGATCGCGCCGCGACGCCTCGAGGGCGACGATGCGCTCCCGCGCGACGCTCCACGCGTCGGCCGCAGCGGCGGTCGCGTCCCGCTCCGGCCCCGTTCCCGCGAACAGATCGAGGAGCTCGAGCGCGGCCTCCGCCTCCGCGAGCTCCTGCTCGGAGTTCTGGCCGTGGATGGCCACCAGGCGCTCGCCGAGACGCGCGAGCGTGCGGACGGATGTGGGCTCGTCCTCGACGAATCCTCGGCCCCGGCCGTCGGCCGACATCTCGCGCCGGATCAGGATCGTCGTCCCGGAAGGAAGGCCGGAGTCCGTCAGCAGACGCCGGACGCCCGCGTCGGCGTCGAATTCTCCGGAGACGGAGAGTCGCGCCGCGCCTTCCCGGACGAGGTCCGAAGAGCCGCGGCCGCCGGCGAGCAGCGCCATGGCGTCGACCAGAATGGACTTTCCGGCTCCCGTCTCCCCCGTGATCACGGTCAGGCCCTCACCGAGCTCGATTGAGAGGTCCTCGACGATGGCCAGGTTGCGGACCGTGAGACGGCGCAGCATGGCGGGGAAGCTATCAGCTATCGGGCGCGGCGGAGCGGAGCGGCGCCGGAGAGAATGGAGTCGTGGGGCGGCCCCTCCGCTTAGCGGTGGCTCTTCTGACCGATGAGCTTGGCCGGAACGCCTCCGACGATCGCTCCCGCGGGAACCGGCTTAGAAGCGACACCCATCGACCCGACGATCGCGTCCGCCTCCACCGTGATGCCCGACAGGACGACCGCGTGGTACGTGATGCGGGAACGCGGACCGATCACGGTCCGGGCGAGCGAGATGTCCTGGATGTCCTCGGTCGCGTGGGAGTGCGAATAGATGTTCGCGTAGTCGGAGATCGAAGCCTCTTCACCGATGACGACTTCCCCGCGATCGTCGATGAGAACGTTGCGGTGGATCGTGACTCGGTCGCCCACCGACAGGTTGTAGCCGAAGGAGAACTCTACCCCGTGAAAGATGCGGACGTTGCGCCCGCACCGCGCGAAGACGCGGGAGGCGAGCATCGCCCGCATGCGCGTGCCGAGCCGGACGTTGCGCCCGACCGGCGAGTGGTCGAACATCTGCCAGAACCAGAGAAGCGGCTTGACCGGCGCCCACTTCACGGGGTCGAGCTCCCGGTAATACTCCGCCTCCATGGTGGCGTTCCGGGGGTCGAACGACGCCAGGAGCGCGCGGGTCGCCAGCGGCGTCGACGAGGAGCCCGCCTCCTGCGCGTCGAAGGGCCTGCCGAGATAGAGCTGTGAGAGCGTGTCCCGCGCGACGTCGTTGCGGTCGAGCGACGGATCGTCGAAGCGCTTCGCCAGGTCGTCGACCAGGCGGGGATAGACCTCTTCCCCGAGCGGACCGATCTCGAACTCGCGAAGGGGCATGGCTGCGGGACCGTAGCAAAGGGACGTCGCGCAGTCAAACCTTCTGCGGAAGTCAGCTCCCGGGAACGTGAGAGACGCGCCGGGAGTCAGGCCTTCGCGGTCGCGAATCTCCGGCGCAGGAACTCGATCGTCAGCGCGACCCCGAAGCCCGTCGCGCCCGCGTCGTAGCCCGCGTGCTCTTTCTCGAGGTGCGCGACGCCGGCGAAATCGATGTGCGCCCACGCGGTCCCTTCCGGCACGAATTCCTTGAGAAACACGCCCGCGTTGATCGTGCCGGCGGCTCGCCCGCCGGTGTTCCGCATGTCGGCCCACTCAGACTTCAGGTTGGAGCGGTAGTCGTCCCAGAGGGGAAGCCGCCAGAGACGCTCACCCGTCTCTTCTCCCGCGGCGATGAGATCTTTCGCGACGTCGTCCTGGGGACTCATGAGCCCCGCGCAATCGTGACCGAGCGCGATCAGGACCGCGCCCGTCAGCGTCGCGAAATCGACGATCACGTCGGGAGCGAATTTCTCGGAGTAGGAGAGCGCGTCCGCGAGAACGAGCCGGCCCTCGGCGTCGGTGTTGTCGACTTCCACGGTCTTCCCGTTGCGCATGCGCAGGATGTCGCCGGGGCGGCATGCGGACCCGCTGGGAAGATTCTCCGTCAGGGGGGCGAGGGCGACGACGCGGATCGGAAGCTTCAAGCGCGCGGCCGCGAACAGGCTGGCGAACACCGTCGCGGCGCCCATCATGTCGTACTTCATCTCGCCCATCGAAGCGGCGGGCTTGATGGAGATGCCTCCCGAATCGAAGGTGATCCCCTTGCCGACCAGAACCGCCGTTCCCCGGCTGCGGGCGGGCCGGTGCTCGCCGATCAGGAAGACCGGCGGCCGGACGCTGCCGGAGTTGACGGCGAGGAGCCCTCCCATCCGCTCCTTCACGATGGCTTTCCGTTCGAGGGACTTCATGGTCACGCCGGCCCGGCGTCCCATGGCGCGAGCCTCCCGGGCGAAGTCCTCCGGGCCGAGGTCGTTCGCCGGCGTGTTGCCGAGATCCCGCGCCCAGCGGATGACGTCCGCGAGGACGGGGGCCTCGCGCGCCGCGTCGGCGAGAGCGCCTTTGTCGACGGAAGGCGGGGGGAGGATAGCGACCCGCGCGGCGGACGCGCCGTTTCGCGCCCGGGTCTTGTAGCGGTCGAAACGATAATCGGCCTGCGCCGCCTCGCGCACGAGAGCCCGAAGCTCCCGCTCCGCGACTCCCGTGTCGAACGCGAGCAGCACCCGGCCCGAGCCGTGCCGCATCGCGTCGCGGACGGCCCGCCTGAGGGAGCGCCGCAGCGTCGAGAGGGAGGCGGGCGCCTTGCCGAGGCCTACGAGCGCCCAGCCGGCCGCAGCAGACCCCGCCGATTCCTTTTCGCGGGCCCGGAAGCCGGAGGCGCGGCACGCCTCTCGGAGGACGCCGCGCACGGATCCGGCGACCCGCGCGGCGGGGTCTCTGCCCTCGTGAAGAAACGCCACGGAGAAATTCCGGCCGCGCGGCGGAGCATCGACGATCTCGACTTGCATGGAACCGAGGCTATCGCAGGAGGCCGCGAAATTCGCCGCCGCGATTTTCGGCGCCTCCTCCGTGCTATGTTTTTTTCGTGCCCGCGGTCATCGAGACACACCTCTCCTCCGTACCGCTCGTCCGGCGCGGAAAAGTGCGGGAGCTCTACGACGTCGGCGACACCTTCCTAATGGTCGCGACCGACCGGATCTCGGCCTTCGACTGCGTTCTCTCGCCCGGGATTCCCGACAAAGGGCGCGTCCTCGCGCAGCTGTCGCACTTCTGGTTCCGGCGGTTCCCCGACATCGAGAACCACCTCGTCGAGACGGAGGCGGCCCGGTTCCCCGGGATCCTCGCCGGCGCGAGGGCGGAGCTCCTCGGAAGATCCGCCATCGTGCGCAAAGCCGAGGTCATACCCTTCGAGTGTGTCGCGCGCGGCTATCTCGCCGGCTCGGGTTGGCTGGATTACCAGCGCACGGGCGAGGTCTGCGGCATCGCGCTCCCGGCGGGGCTCCGGCAGGCGGACCGCCTACCGGAGCCGATCTTCACCCCCGCGACGAAAAACGAGAGCGGGCACGACGAGAACGTCTCCTTCGGGACCCTGGCCGGAGCCGTCGGGATCGAGCTCGCCCGGTCCCTGCGGGCTCGGACACTCGACCTCTATCGGCGCGCGAGCGAGCACGCCCTCTCCTGCGGCCTGATCCTCGCGGACACCAAGCTCGAGTTCGGGATCTTCGAGGGCCGGCTGCTGTGGATCGACGAGGCCTTCACCCCGGACTCCTCCCGCTACTGGACGGTCGAGACGTGGCGTCCCGGGTCTAGCCCTCCCTCGTTCGACAAGCAGTTCGTCCGGGATTGGCTCGAGGCGGCCGGCTGGGACAAGAGGCCCCCGGCCCCGCACCTTCCGGACGATGTCGTCGAGACGACCCGGCGTAAGTACCTGGAGGCGTTCAGGATCCTGGCGGGAGGCGTCCCGGAGGGAGCCGGTCCTTGAGCATCGTCCTCGGGGGGAATAAGGGAGGTCAGGGCGCGGTTTAAGCCTTGAATTCCAACGACCTGGCGTCGTGCCCTGCGCGGAAGCGCAAACGTGGCACGCCCTTTGGATTCAACCCGCTCGGAGCCCGTAAGCTCCACTTCGAGGAGGATTCACATGGGTGTGGAAACCGGGTCGCGACGGCCTCACATAACGCGCCGGAGTCTCCGCTGAAGGGCGATCGCCGGCGGCGGCGGATCTCTCTTCCCGCGCCCGCGCCCGCGCCCGAGACCCTGCGGACGCGGATGACCCATCGAGCCGGGATCGAGCGGGCCGTTCAGGTCCTCGCGGCCGTGGCCATCGCCTTCGGAATCCTGGCCGCCGCGCCCATGGCGGAGGCCTTCCGGTCCGCCCCGGAGGCGGTGGCGCCCGCAGACCGCGTCGCCCTCGGTCCGTTCGCCGAAGGGGATCTGGTCGCGCGGCTGACCGTGTCGCGGCTCGCGGTCGATGCCCCGGTCTTCGAAGGCGTCGACGGCCACGCGTTGTCGCGAGGCGCCGGACACATCCCGGGCACCGCCCTTCCGGGCGAGGAGGGCGGCACGAACCATTCGCTGGTCGCGATCCCCCGCGACAGCGCCGCTTCGGGAATTTCGGAGATCCGCGTCGGCGACGCGGTGACCATGCGCACGCCCTTCGGGATGCGCAACTACCGGGTCGCGGAGCGCCGCGTCGTCGACCCGCGCGCCGTGGTCGCCCGGCCGAGCCGCCGCCCGAGAGTCACCCTCGTGACCCCCTTTCCGGCCGACGAAGTGGGTCCCGCTCCTCTTCGCCTGACGGTCGTCCTCGAGCAGACGTAGGCTCGAGAAGAAGAAGTTCCGAGCCGCCGGCTCGCGGGTCTATTCGCCGCGGTGGGCGTGCTCCGCGCGGGCGCCCTTCGCGATCTCGGCCGCGAAGTCCGCGACTCTCGCGACGGGACGGATCGACATCTCAGGAAACCCCGCGGCGTCCGCGACGTTGCCGGCGGGCAGAAACACCGTCGTGAATCCGAGGGCCGCCGCCTCGCGGATCCGCGAAGCGGCCGCCGGGACGGTGCGCACCTCTCCCAGAAGCCCGATCTCCCCGAACGCCACCGCGCCCTCCGGCACGGGGACGCCGCGGGCGGAGGACACGATGGCCGCCACGACCGCGAGATCGCACGCGGGCTCCCGGACGTCCAGCCCGCCGGCGCACGAGGCGAACACCTCGCGCGTCGAAAGCGCGATGCCCGCCCCCTCGAGGACGGCGAGGAGAAGCGCGAGGCGGCCGGGGTCGATGCCGAGCGCGACCCGGCGCGGAGACCCGGCGCTCGGCGGGCCGACCAGCGCCTGGATCTCGACGAGGAGCGATCGCGATCCCTCCCGCGCCGCCGTCACCGCGCTGCCCGGAACGCCGCCGCGCCGCTCGGCGAGGAGCGCCGCCGACGGATTGGCGATCTCGGAGAGCCCCTCCCCCGTCATCTCGTAGAGCGCAAGCTCTTCGACCGGGCCGAAGCGGTTCTTCGTGGCGCGGACGATGCGGCGCGAAGAGCCCCGCTCGCCTTCGATCGTCACGACCGCGTCGACCAGATGCTCGAGCGACTTGGGCCCGGCGAGGCTTCCGTCCTTGGTCACATGGCCGATGAGGAAGATCGGGACGGTCCGGTTCTTCGCCCACCGGAGCAACGCGGAGGCCGACTCCCTCACCTGGGACACCGTCCCGGGGGCCGATGAGAGAGCGGGGTCGCGGACCGCCTGGATCGAGTCGACGACCACCACGGCCGGCGGCCGCGCCTCGCATTCTCCGACGACGCGCGTGACGTCCGTCTCCGCGAGGATCAGGAGACGTTCCTCCCGGATTCCGAGCCGCTCGCCGCGCAGGCGCACCTGGGACGCGGATTCCTCCCCCGAGACGTAGAGCACCTCTCCCCCGTTGCGCGCGATTCCCCGGGCCACCTGCAGCAGGAGCGTCGATTTACCGATCCCCGGCTCGCCGCCCAGAAGGACGACGGAACCGGGGACGATTCCGCCTCCGAGCACCCGATCGAATCCGGCGAGCGCGGTGGCGATCCGGGGCTCGGACGCGGCGTCGAGAGCGGAGATCGGCGTCGACGCGGTCAGGGCGGGCGAGGCGGCGCGGTCCCCGCGCACTTCCTCCACGTAGCTGTTCCACTCGGCGCAGTCGGGGCATCTCCCGAGCCACTTGGGCGAGACGGCCCCGCACGACTGGCAGGCGAAGACAGTCGTCGTCCGCGAGCGAGCCATCAGCGGCCCGGAGCGGACGCGGCCGTCACGGCTTGGGGAGGGAGCCCAGCAGGTACTTGATGTCGTCGTCGCTCCACCGGATTCCGGCTCCGAGGAAGAGCGAGTCCGCCTTGCGCGATCGATTGAGGAAGTCGTCCCAGCCGCCCGTTACGTACACGGACGGAGAGAAGTAGTAGCGCGCCGAGACCTTCCCGTGTGCGGCCAGGTCGGGCCGGTTGAAATCGTAGACCTCTCCGCTGAAGCGAAGGCGGTCCTTGAGGGTGCGGTAGTCGAGCGCCGCGCCGCCCCGCGACTCGATGATGCCGGCGCGGCCGGTCAGATTTCCCATCTGGTACCCGAACAGAGCGCTGATCAGGAACTCGTCCTTGTACTCCTGCTTCTCGATCGTGTAGACCTCGCGATGGCCGTCCGGAAAGGTGACCGTGTTCTGAGTGACCGTGGACACCCGCCGGCCGAGCGGAGACGTCGAGAGCTCGAGCTGGTAGAACTGCGGGGAGCCCTCCTTCAGCACGTTCACGGTCACGTAGCCCTTCGCGGAGCTCGCCCGCGACAGGTATTCCGACCGCAGGCCGAGGTCGAGCTTGATCTTCGCCGCGGCGCCGAGCGCCTTGTTCAAGCCTCCCACGCCCTCCTTGACCGCGACGAGCGCGTCGTTCAGGTTCTTGTGGGTCTCGTCGCTCTGAACGAGCTTGCCGACCGTTCCCTCGCCTTCCTTGATCCGGCCGGTGATCTGGTTCAGGTTGTCGGCCGTCGTCTCGAGCTTCTGCGAGACCTCGCGGATGTTGGCCATGCTCCCCGTGACGCTCGCCTGGTTCGTCTCCACGAGGCGGTCGATCCGTTCGACGAGCTTGGTCATCATCGCGGAGAACTCGCGGAAGTTTCCGACCGTCGCGTCCACGTTGCCGCGGTTGGCCGCGATCATCAGGCGCAGGTCGTCGGAAATGATGCGGACGTTCTCGACGATCGTCCGCAGCCGCTCCTCTCCCTGGGGCCCGCCGAGCGACTGGTTCAGGTTCCGGCTGATGTCCTTGATGTCGACCTCGATGTCGCGCGCGAGCTTCGTGATCTGGTCGAATGTGACCGGGACCTCGCCGCGGATCGTCGAGCCCTCCGGGAGAGTGCCGCCGCCCACGGGGCCCGGCACGAGCTCGACGTACTTCTCCCCGAGGAGGCCGAGATTCGCGACGGAAGCGGACGCACCGAGACGGAGGTCGACGTCCGGGTTGTCGATCTGGAGGTCGACGATCGCGCCCTTTCCATTCTTACCGAGATGGATCTTGTCGACTTTTCCGACCGGCACGCCGGAGATCCGGACGGTCGATTTCTCGTTCAATCCGGAGATGTCGGGAAACTCGACCGAGACCCGGTGTCCGGAGGACCGCCCGAATCGGAGGCCCTGGATCTGCCAGATCAGGATCCCGGCGAGGACGAGGACGACGATGAAGAAGAGTCCGACTTTAGCCGCGGCGTTCATGCGCCCTCCGATTGTTTCCTGCGTCCCACGACGTCTCCCTCTCCGGTCAGCGGTCCTTCCGCGGTGCCATCGACGAACTGGCGCACGGACGGGTTGTCCGACCGGAGGAACTCCTCGGGCGGAGCTTCGAAGAGGATCTTGCCTCCGTACAGCAGCGCGATCCGGTCGCCGATCTTGCGAGCGCTCGGCATGTGATGCGTGATGGTGACGATGGTCGCGTTCAACCGCTCACGCATGCTCAGGATGGACTCGTCGATGACGTCGGTCATGATCGGGTCGAGTCCGGTGTTCGGCTCGTCGAAGAGGAGGATGTCCGGCTGGTGCGCGATCGCCCGCGCGAAGCCGACGCGGCGCCGCATCCCGCCCGAGAGCTCGGAAGGCCGCTTCTCGTCGACGTTCGGGAGATGGACGATCTCGAGGCACTCCCGCACGCGCTCCTTCACTTCCCGCGCCGGACGCCCCGACCGGCGCAGCGGGAACGCCACGTTGTCGAAGACCGACATCGAGTCGAACAGAGCGCCCTCCTGGAAGGACATCCCGAATTCCTTGCGGAGCTCGTTGCGCTCCCGGTCGGAGAGCGACCAGACGTCCTTCGCGTCCACGAAGACCTTCCCCGAGTCGGGACGGATGAGACCGATCAGGTGCTTGAGCAGCACGCTCTTGCCCGTCCCCGAGGGGCCGACGATCACGAGCGACTCCCCGTCGGCCACCGAGAAGGAGAGTCCGTCGAGCACGACCCGCGAGTCGAAGGACTTGTGCAGATCCTCGACGCGGATCTTGGCCTGGGGTCCCGAGGCCGCGAGCGGATCCGTCCGGCGCGCCTCCATCAGAAGAGGAGCTTCGTCAGAAAGAGGTCGGCACAGAGCACCGAGAGACTCCCGCTCACGACCGCGCGGGTGGTCGAGATGCCGACGCCCTCCGCGCCGCCCGTCGTGTAATAGCCGCGGACACAGGCGATGAGCGAGAAGATCAGCCCGAAGCACGCGGCCTTGATCATCCCGGAGACGATGTCATCGCTCACGTGGAGAAACTGGAACGAGTTCTCGAGGTAACGGACGGGGTTGACCCCGAGCAGCTTGACCGCGACCAGGTAGCCGCCCCAGATGCCGACGGCGTCCCCCATGATGACCAGCAGCGGCATCATGACGATCGAGGCCGCAACCCGCGGCACGACGAGATACTGGACGGGCTCCGTGCCGAGCGCGGTCAACGCATCGATCTGCTCCGTCACGCGCATGGAACCGAGCTCCGCGGCCATCGAGCTTCCGACGCGCCCCGTCACCATCAGGGCCGTGAGCACCGGAGAGAGCTCCCGCGTCAGCGACAGAGCGACGACACTTCCGACGAGGCTCTCCGCGTGAAAACGCGCGAAGCCGTTGACGGTCTGGAGGGCCATCACCATCCCGGTGAAGAGGGTCGTCAGGAAGACGACGGGCACCGAATCGACTCCGACGCGAACCATCTGGCGGAAAAACTCGGGAATGTCGTACGGGGGCCGGATCGCCCATCCGATCAGCCGCCAGAACATCTGGAACACCCGGCCGAACTCCTCGAGGATCCGGAGGACGCGGTTGCCGATCGCCTCGAAGAACTTCACGGCACGTACGACCGCGGGACCCGGCTCCCGATCCCGCACACGATTTCGTAGGCGATCGTTCCGCCGGCGCGAGCGAGGTCCCAGGCGGTCAACTCGTTTCCGCCGAGGCGGCCGATCACGACGACCCGGTCTCCGGGTGCGCCCCCGCAATCCGTCGCATCCACCAGCGTCAGGTCCATGCTCACGGCGCCGACGATCGGCGCTCTCCCCCCCCGAATTAGAACGGGCAACCGCCCGGAAAAAGATCGTCGGAGGCCGTCATGATAGCCGATCGGCAGCGTGACCACGTCGGTCGGCCGGGACGTCATGAAAGTCCCGCCGTA
>JBDTOO010000048.1:0-27553 GCA_039933215.1 Acidobacteriota bacterium | reverse complement strand
TCGAGGAGCTCCGGCGCGCGAGCCGCCTGAAGGACTACTTCCTCCAGAACGTCAACCACGAGCTGCGCACGCCCCTGACGTCGATCGTGGGGTGGACCGACCTGCTGGAGGAGGGGGACGTCGACGCGAAGACTCTCCAGCGCGGCTTGAAGCAGGTTCGCCAGTCCGCCCGCGTCCTCCTCGCGCTGATCGACGATCTGCTCGACCTCGCCCGGATGGACCGCGGAACCCTGTCGCTCGAGCTGAAGCCGATCTCGCTCTTCGAGATCGCCCAGAGGTCGATCGACACCGTCCGCCTCATGGCGGAAGCGCGGGGAGTCGTTCTGATCCTCGCTCCGGCGCCCGACTCGATGCCCGTCGTTCGGGCCGACGCGCTGCGCCTGCAGCAGGTGCTCTGGAACCTTCTCGCGAACGCGATCAAGTTCACGCCGCGGCATGGCCGCGTCGTGATCCGGGTCGACCGCGAGCCGGAGCGCTATCTGGTGAGCGTCGAAGACGACGGCGTCGGCATCTCCGAGAGCGACCTTCCGCACATCTTCGAGCGCTTCCGGCAGGTCGACGGTTCGCCGACGCGGCGGCACGCCGGCATGGGGATCGGGCTCGCCCTCGCGCGCTCTCTGGTCGAGCTGCACGGCGGCACGATCTGGGCGGAGAGCGTCGTGGGACGCGGCAGCCGGTTCACGTTCTCGCTGCCGTTCCCGTCGATCGACCGCCGGACCGGGAGCGGCGCGCGGCGCGGACGCGAGCTGATCGAGGAGAACGAAGGGGAGGCGGAGGAGAGCGAAGACCGCGTCATCGGGTGACGCGGGAGAGCGGAGGCCGGAGCTAGCCGGACGCCGCGGGAAGGCCGGTGCCCTTCAGGAGATCCTTGACGACGCGGGCGGTCTCTTCCTTGCCGGGAACGCAGAGATTCGGGTCCTTCTCCGTCCCCGCCGCGATCGCCGCGGCGTAGCCCTCGCAGTCGTAACCGCACGCGGTGCAGTCGGTCTGCGCCATGGCGGCGTACAGCTTCGTCATGAGGTCGCCGTCCTTCGCCATCTCCATGCGCTTCGGGAGGGGGATCGTCTCGTCGTGGAAGGCCGGAGCCTCCTTCTTCGGCTTCGCCGCCGCGACGACGTCGTCCTCGGGCCGGCCGCTGTCGACCCACTGGCCGAAGGAGAGGCACGTCGGGCAGATGAACGTGTAGTCCCATCCGACAGGCAGGAACTTCGCCGGCGTGCGGTACACGACCAGGAGGGTGAAGTCCTGCGGGCACGAGGGGGCCTCACGCTCCTGCGCGTCGAGCGCCATGGTCTTCAAGTGAGGGCGTGAGAACTCGATCTGCTTCGGCTTCTGGTCGAAGCGATACATCTCGCCCTTCGGGCAGACCATGACGACCTGCGGCTTGTACACGCGCTCGACGAAGAAGGCGCGCATCGGCAGATCGTGCTTCGGGCAGGGCGCCGGGGAGTCCTTCCAGAAGGAGGACACGAGCTGCGACTTTTCCGCGAGCGAGAGCGACATGGCGGCGGAAGTATAAAGCGGCCGGGCCCGCGGTGTCAGCCCGGATCCGCCGCGCCGCCGGCGAACGGGTTCTCCCGCTTCTCCTCGCCGACGGTCGTGTCCGGTCCGTGTCCGCACACGACGCGGGTCGCGGGGGGAAGCGAGAAGAGCTTCCCGCGGATCGACGCCAGGATCCGCTGCGAGTCGCCGCCCCAGAGGTCGGTCCGTCCGATCGATCTCCGGAACAGCGTGTCGCCGGCGAACAGAATCGACGTCTCACCGCCCTCCAGAAGGAAGCACGTGGAGCCCGGCGTGTGTCCCGGCGTGTGGATGGAGCGAACGGAAAAGGAGCCGAATCGGATTTCCTCGCCGTCCGTAAGGCCCTCGTCGGGGGCCGGAGGCGCTTCCGCGGTGAAGCCGAAGAGCGCCGCCTGACGCGGCAGAGCGTCCCAGAGGAAGCGGTCCTCCTGGTGGATCCGCGTCCGGGCGCCGGTGGCGCGCGCGACGGCCGCGCTCCCGCCGATGTGGTCGAAGTGGCCGTGCGTGTGGAGGAGCGCCGTGGCGCGCAGCCCTTCCCGCTCGAGCTCGGCGACGATGCGATCGGGCTCGTCCCCGGGGTCGATCACGATCGCGTCCCGGGAGGCCGGGTCGAAGAGGATCGTGCAGTTGCACTGGAGCGGGCCGACGGGGATCGTCCGGAGGGACGGGCCCGGCGGGGCGCTCACGGATGCACCGCGACCACGGTGTCGACGTCGTGGTTCTCCCGCCGTTCCGGGCTCGACCAGACGAGCTCCGGAGAGGCGAGGTTCAACTGAACGGCCCATTCGTCGTTGTCGGGCCGGCGGTGCTCCGAGGCGAAAAGCTTTCTGCGGCTCCGGGGCGTGAAGATCTCCCAGCGGATCCAGCCGAAGTCCGCCGTCTCGTCGTGGAGGTAGAAGGCAGGAAGTTTCTGACCCGCCTCGATGGGGGCGTCGCGGACCGTCATCTCGCGAAAGGAATTCGCGGCGAGGCGCTCCTCGAGCTCTTTGCGGACGAGGCGGCCCTGGTAACGCATCGAATGCCGGCCGCGAGCCACCCCGCGACCGAGGATCAGATCGTCCAGCGCGGCGGCGAGATCCGGCTCCATGGAGGGATCTTAACCAACCGCGCCGGACGGAAGGGGAGCCCTCCGCGACTGATACGTTTGGCGAGTGGCCGCCGCCGTCTCCCAGATCATCCGCTTCTCACTCGCCGTCTGGATCGGCGGAACGGTCCTGGTCGCCATGGCGGCTCCCGTCCTCTTCCAGTCGATCCCGTCCCGAGACCAGGCGGGCCAGGCCTTCGGGGAGATCCTGCGCCGGTTCGAAGCGCTGAAGCAGCTGCTTTCCCTCTTCCTCGTGATCGGCGTCTTCGCGGAGCTCGAGCGCCAGGGCGGGCTGTCGGGGGCCGCGATCCCGTCGGGGATCGCGATCTTCCTGGCCGTCGCGACGAACGTCTACCTCTCGATGGTCCTGAGACCCCGGATGAACTATTTCCGGATGAAGGTGGGATCGTTCGACGCGGCGGGACCGGACGACCCGTGGCGAAAGAAGTTCGATCGTCTGCACCGCCGTTCGACGAGGATCTTCGTGCTCGGCGGCCTGGCCGCGGCGGCGGCCCTCGCCTTCCGGCCCGTCTGACGGACGCCGGGCGGTCTCCCGCAGGCCTTACCGCATGCGCGCGATGAGGTCGATTTCGAGGGGGGCGCCCTTCGGGAGGCCCGCCACCGTCACCGTCGAACGGGCCGGGCGGTGCTCCCCGAACCGGCGCGCGTAGACGGCGTTCATGGCGGGGAAGTCCTCCGTGCGAGTCAGGTAGACGGTCGTCTTGATGACGTCGGCGAGCGTCAACCCCCCCTCCCCCAGGACGGCCTCCAGGTTGTCGAAGATGCGCTCCGCCGCGGCGTCGATGCCGCCGGCCACGAGCTCTCCCGTGCCGGGATCGAGCGGAATCTGTCCCGAAGCGAAGAGGAGACCGCCGTCCACGACGGCCTGCGAATAAGGGCCGATGGCTTTTGGAGCGCCGTCCGTCGCGAGAAATTTCATGTCCTGGCTTCCTTCCTGTCCGTTGCGGGAGGGTCTTCCGCTTCGAGAATGCCGATGAACGGCAGGTTTCGATAGAGCTCGGCGTAGTCGAGCCCGTAGCCGACGACGAAGTGATCGTCGATCGTGAAGCCCAGGTAGTCGACGGGGATCCCCTCGTTGCCCGGGATCCGCTTCTTGAGCAGCGCGCAGATCTTCACGGACTTCGGGTGCCGCGTGCCCAGGATCTCGATGATCTTCTGCAGCGTCCGGCCGGTATCGACGATGTCTTCGACGATCAGGACGTCGCGGCCGGCGATGTCGGTCGAAAGGTCGCGCTGGAGGCGCACGTTTCCGGAGGATTTCGTGCCGCTGCCGTAGGAGGACACCTGCAGGAAATCCAGGGAGACGGGGGTCGACCGGAGCTTCTTTGCCAGATCGCAAAGGAAAAAGATCGACCCCTTGAGGATCCCGACCAGCAGGACGGGCTTTCCGGCGTGATCGCGCTCGATTTCGGCCGCCAGGCGGGACACGCCGGCCTCCAGGGTCGCCTCGTCGATCAGGGTCCGGCCGAGCTTCATGCGCGGAAAAGGGCGGTCCCGCGCGAAAAGGCGCGCGAAGAGGGGGTCGAAAAGGACGCTAGAATAGGTGTTTCGGCAGAGTTCAAAAGATGTCCGTCGAGAAAATCCAGATTCTGCACGAAGACTATATCCGTCTGACGGAGCGCTTCAAGGCGCTCTGGACGTTCCATCAATTCGTTCGCGGCGTCTACAAGACGTTCTTCTCGACGGATCCCGGTTACACGCTCGACTTCACCGGCCTCTACGAAGAAGTGAAGTCGATCGCCTCGCAGATCAACACGGGATCTCCGGAAAACGTCGACCCGCTGCTCCGCGATCTGAACACCCGCCTGGACCAGGTCACTCGGGTGCTCCGCGACGTGGATCGCAAGATTTCTCCGTCCTTCGTGAGGCGGTTCTTCGAGAAGGTCCGTCCCCAGGACGAGAAGATCGCGTTCTACCTCCTCCGCTTCTACTTCTCCCAGCCCGACGTCGACGAGGACGTCGTCGACAAGGTGGACTTCCTCGCGACCGTCGCCGCGACCGGACGCGCGGATCCGGACGCCTCGGCGTCCAAGCCGCGCTCCCAGATCCGGAAGTTCTTCGAGACCCTCACGTCCGCCTCCGTCTGGCCGCGCATGGACAATGCGATGACCCCGGCGATCGTGCGCGCGTTCGACGAGCTGGCGACCGACGTCGAGAGCGCCCGGGAGTTCGAGGAGCTCCTGAACCAGAGGCTGCTCGAGAACGTCCGCACCATGAAGCGCCGCGTCGCAAACGGCCTGTCGGACCCGGAGATTCTGACCGCCGTCGCCTGGTGCAACCTGACCTCGCGCTCCGTCTTCCATCGCCTCTACGAGAAGGAAGAGCGCCGCCTCGACGAGGCGACGGGACGGATCACGGATCTCGAGCGCGAGCTGACGCGCGGAGGGGAGGGCGGCCCGCCGGAGGAGTTCCGCCGCTTTCGCGATTCGCGGATCCGGTTCGATCGCCAGGCGATGGAGCGAAATCTCCGCTCCGAGCACGTGATGGAGCTCAAACATGCCATCGGCGACGTCCTCACCAAGTTCGACATCTCCGGGCTCGCCGCGGAAGACATCGAGGAAGCGCTCGAGCTGGTGGAGGAAGTCGAGCCGGAGAGCGGCGACGACACCTTCTGGCGCCCGTGCCTCGACCGGATCCTCGCCGCGGTCGAGCTCTACGACGACGGCGTGGGGCCCCTGCGGACGAACCTCGCGGGCCTCTCCCACTTGAACCTCGAGGCGTGGGAGCTCGCGGCGGCTCGGCGGGCGGTCGCACAGGGCGCTCCCTCGACGCCGCAGGACCGCACGCTGCTGCGGGCCGCCGGCCTTCGCATCAAGGCCGAAATGGAATCGGACGCGCTGCGCGCCCAGACCGAGTCGGGCAATCCCGTCGCCGAGGTCGTTCGCGGCTCCCGCGCGACGCTCGCCCGCGCGCCGCAGGTGGATCGGGCGCTGCAGGAGCTCGTCGATTCGATCGAGGGCCAGGAGACACGGTGGTGGACGCGAAGCCGCTTTCGGCTTCTGCGCTCCACGGCCGATCTCTGGCTGCACCTGGACGGCTCCCAGACGGCGCCGAACCGTTCCACCAAGTAGCGCGTCCGGCGCTTCGGGCGGCGCCTTCCCCCTGACTCCGTAGCGCGGGCGTCCGGATCCCGGACCGTATACTCCGCCTCGATGGACGAGGAGCCGAAAAAGGGCCCGGACGAAGCGGAGGGCGCCTCCGAGGCGGAGCTCCAGCGCCACCGCCGGGAGAGCTTCGAGAAGATCGCGGGGCGGACCGACGTGTACCCCTTCGCCTTCCCGGCCACGTCGACGGTCTCCGCGATCGCCGCGCGCTACGCGAAGGTTTCGGGAGAGGATCTCGATCGCGAGCCGGTCGTCGAAGCGGCCGCGGGCCGGGTCCTCGCGCGGCGCGTTCAGGGGAAGGCGGGCTTCCTCGATCTGTCCGACGGCCGGGAGCGCCTTCAGATCTACGTCCGCAAGGAGACCGTCGGCGAGGAGGGCTGGGCCCTCTTCTCCGACCTCGATCTCGGGGACTGGGTCGGCGCGGAGGGCGACGTCTTCCGGACGCGCACGGGGCAGCTCTCGATCAAGGCGCGGCGCCTGACCTTTCTGGCGAAGTGCCTGCGGCCGCTTCCCGAGAAATGGCACGGACTCAAGGACGTGGAGCGGCGGTACCGGCAGCGCTACCTGGATCTCGCCGTCAACCCGGATTCCCGCATGGTCTTCGAGAAGCGCGCCGCGATCGTCCGGTCGATCCGCCGCTTCCTGGATGCCCGCGGCTTCCTGGAGGTCGAGACGCCGATGATGCAGCCGATCGCGGGCGGCGCCCTCGCGCGCCCCTTCGTGACGCATCACAACGCGCTCGACCTGGAGCTGTACCTGCGGATCGCCCCCGAGCTCTATCTGAAGAGGCTCGTGGTCGGAGGGATCGAGCGCGTCTACGAGATCAACCGCAATTTCCGGAACGAAGGCATCTCGACGCAGCACAATCCCGAGTTCACGATGCTCGAGTTCTACCAGGCGTACGCGCGGGCGGCGGACTTCATGGATCTTACGGAGGTCATGTTGTCCGGCCTGGCGCGCGAGGTGACGGGTGAGGCGACGACGGCGTGGGGGGACCATCGCATCGACTGGTCGCCGCCCTACCGGAGGGTCACGATGCGCGACGCCGTCCTCGAGTCGACGCGCGACGACGCACGCGGCTCCGTGACCCGGGAGGAGCTCGAGTCCGCCGAGTCGCTGCTCGCCGCCGCGCGGCGGTTCGGCGTCGAGAAGCCGGACCGCTTCGCCGGTCGCAAGGGCAAGCTCCTGGCCGAGCTGTTCGAAGCGGTCGGCGAGTCGCGCTTCATCCAGCCGACTTTTCTTCACGAGTTCCCGACCGAGATCTCCCCGCTCTCCAAGCAAGACCCCGATGATCCCGAGTGGGTCGACCGCTTCGAGCTCTACGCGGGCGGAATGGAGATCGCCAACGGCTTCTCGGAGTTGAACGATCCGGCGGAGCAGGCGGCGCGATTCCAGGCGCAGGTCGCGGATCGCGACCGGGGCGACCACGAAGCCGCGGCTTACGACGCCGACTACGTCGAGGCGCTCGAGTACGGGATGCCTCCCACGGCGGGGGAGGGCGTCGGGATCGACCGGCTGACGATGCTCCTGACGGAGCGCGCGTCGATCCGCGACGTGATCCTCTTTCCGCTGATGCGGCCGAGATGAAGAGGGGAGGGGAGGCGATCGGACGGAACGGGTCTCCGCCTTTTCCGCGGTCATGAGCTTCGAGTCGTTCGTCGCGCTGCGGTACCTCGCGACATCCCGCCGCCGCGCCCACGTCGCGCTCATCTCGACGATCTCGGTTCTGGGGCTCGGCGTGGGCGTGGCGGCACTGGTCATCTCGCTCTCGCTCCTCTCCGGGTTCCAGGACCGCATCCGCAGCCAGATGGCGGATCGCAGCCCGCACCTCGTCGTCTCGCCGGCCCGGGGCGACCGGCTCGCCGACCCCGAAGGAGTGCGGCGGATCCTCGGGGCGCTCCCCGGCTCGGTGTCGACCGCGCCCGCGATCGAGGGACGCGGATGGCTGGCGGGCGACGGGGCGCGCTCCGTGACGCCCGTGCGCTACCGGAATGCCGCGCCGGGATCCCTCCCTCCCGGCGACGCGCAGGGGTACCCCTCCGCCAGCATCAGCTCGACGGTCGCGCTCCGTGGCGGGCTCGAGCGGGGAAGCCTCCTGCGGCTTCTCTCTTCCCGCACCCGCCTGTCTCCGATCGGGCCGATCCCCGTCGCGGTGGCCGTCCGCGTGGCGACCATCCACCGGGGCAGCCTCGTCGACAAGGCGCCGGACATCGAGGTGCCCGAGGAGACCGCGCGGCTGCTCTCCGGCGTCGCGACCGGGGCTCGAGCGTGGGAGGCGCGCCTCGAGGACCCGGCGAAAGCGGACGGGGCGGCCGCGGCCGCGCGGATCCGGCTGGGACCGGGCTACGTCGTCCGCACCTGGAGGGATTTGAACGCGCCGCTCGCGTTCGCCCTGAGGCTCGAGAAGGCGGTCATCTTCGCGACGGTGGCGCTCGTCATCGTCGTGGCGGCTCTCAACATCGTCTCGAACATCGCGCTGCTCGTGGTCGAGAAGAAACGGGACCTCGGAGTGTTCAGCACGATGGGGGCCGCGCCGCGCTCACTCGCGCGGATCTATCTCATCCTGGGCGCGGCGATCGGCGGTATCGGTACGGCCGGAGGCATTGCGGTCGGCGTCGGAGCGTCCGTCGTCATGAACCGCTTTCGACTGGTCCCCCTTCCGGGAGACGTCTATCTCCTCTCCTACGTCCCGTTCGCCGTCCATCCCGTCGAGGTGGGGCTCGTGGCGGTCTTCGCCTTCGCCACGGCGATCGCCGCGGCGCTCCTCCCGGCGAGGGCCGCTGCGCGGCTTGCGCCGGGAGAAGCGGTGAGGCTTTCCAGATGAAGGTGACAGGTGAGGAGGTGAAAGGTGAGAGGTCACAGGTGACAGGTGACAGGTGACAGCAGCACCAGATGCGGGCTGCATGACCTCTTCGTCATGTGTCTCAGGCCCCGCGCCGCCGGTCAACCGTGAATATGTTCGAGACAGTTGAGGAGACAGGTGACAGGCGCTGGATGACGGCTGCGACTCTCCGTCGCTGCTGTCACCTGTCACCCGTCACCTGTCACCGCCCCCTCGTCATGTCACCTGTCACCCGTCACCGGCCCCTCGCTAACGGTGAATCCTGAGTCCGCTCGCGGTTAGGGCCCGGAACCTCTCGAAGACCTACGCGGGCGAAGGAGCGCCCGTGCCCGTCTTCCGGGATCTCTCCTTCGAGGTCGAGACCGCGGCGTTTGCCGCCGTCATGGGCCCGTCGGGCGTCGGCAAGTCCACGCTCCTGCATCTCCTCGGGGGGATCGACCAGCCGGATACCGGAGACGTCGAGATCTTCGGCGCGTCTCTGGACTCCCTGAGCCCGCGGGACCGCGCGCGCTTCCGCAACGAACGCGTCGGGTTCGTCTTCCAGTTCCACCACCTGCTTCCGGAGTTCACGGCGGAGGAGAACGTCGCCTTCCCCTTCCGGATCGCCGGGATGGCGGCCGAGGAGGCCCGGCGGCGCGCCGGCGCCTTGCTCGAGCGCGTCGGCCTTTCGGAGCGCCGGCTTCACCGTCCTCGGGCGATGTCGGGAGGAGAGCAGCAGCGGGTCGCGATCGCCCGCGCGCTCGCCCGGGGTCCCGGTCTGCTCCTCGCCGACGAGCCGACGGGCAATCTCGACGCCGATTCGGCGGCCGGGGTGTTCGATCTGCTGGAGGAGCTGCACCGGGAGCGCGGCATGACGACGGTCCTGGTCACGCACAACCCGGATCTCGCAAGTCGCTGTGATAAAATCTACTTGATGACGCGGGAAGGAATTTCGCCCGCGCCCGGTTTCGCCGATCGAGGATCTAGAGGCTGACGCGCCATCCGTTCCCAAGGGGCCCCGATGTTTGAGAAGTACAACGAAAAGGCGCGACGGGCTCTCTTCTTCGCGCGTTACGAGGCTTCCAAGCTCGGTTCCAAGGTGATCGAGTCGGAGCACCTGCTCCTCGGCATCCTTCGGGAAGGCGAAGACATCATCAAAGAGATCTTCTCGCGATTCAACGTGAAGCCCGAGGAGGTCCGGCGGGAGATCGAGGGCGACCGTATCTTCGTGGAGCGCATCTCCTCGACCGCCGAGCTCCCGCTCTCCGAGGAATCCAAGAAGATCCTCGCCTACGCCTCCCACGAGGCGGAGTCGATGATGCATCCCTACGTCGGGACCGAGCACCTCCTGATCGGACTCCTGCGCGTCGACGGGTGCGTCGCCGGCCGGCTGCTGACCGCCCGCGGCTTCAACCTTTACGGGGTCCGCGAAGAGACGATCTCGCTGATCAAGGAACGGGAGGTCTCCAAGCAGAAGAAGGAGCTTCCGTTTCTCGCCGAGTACAGCCGCGACCTGACCCAGCTCGCGACGGGCGGGGGCTTCGATCCGCTGATCGGACGCGAGAAAGAGGTCGAGCGAATCA
Source organism: Acidobacteriota bacterium (assembly GCA_039933215.1). GTDB lineage: Bacteria > Acidobacteriota > Thermoanaerobaculia > UBA5066 > Gp7-AA6 > JALYUA01. The sequence continues at coordinate 17,419 of JBDTOO010000048.1, read as the reverse complement.
TCCAGATCCTCTCGCGCCGGACGAAGAACAATCCGATTCTCCTGGGCGAGCCGGGCGTCGGCAAGACGGCGATCGTCGAAGGCCTCGCGACGCGGATCGTCGAGGGCGCGGTGCCCATGTTCCTCGCCCAGAAAAAGATCCTCGCGCTGGATCTCTCGCTCGTCGTGGCCGGAACCAAGTACCGCGGCCAGTTCGAGGAGCGCCTGAAGGGGATCATCCGCGAGCTGCGGGAGAACCCCGACCTGATCATCTTCATCGACGAGATCCATTCCTTGATCGGCGCCGGTTCGGCGGAAGGCTCGCTCGATGCGGCCAACATCCTGAAGCCCGCGCTCTCCCGCGGCGAGGTCTCCTGCGTCGGCGCGACGACCCTGAAGGAGTACCGCAAGTACATCGAGAAGGACCGGTCGCTCCTCCGCCGCTTCCAGGCGATCAACGTCACGGCCCCGTCCGAGACGGAGACGTTCGAGATCCTCGAGGGCGTCAAGGACCGGTACGAGCAGTTCCACAAGGTCCGCTACTCGGCCGAGGCGATCAAGACGGCGGTCTACCAGTCGAACCGCTACATCACGGACCGCTTCTTTCCCGACAAGGCGATCGATCTGCTGGACGAAGCCGGCGCCAAGGTGAAGTTGAAGCGCGTGGCCGACACCCAGAACCTCCGCAAGCTCGAGGTCGAGACCCGCCAGATCGTCAAGGAGATGAAGAAGGCGATCTCCGACAAGGACTTCGAGAAGGCCGTGTTCCTGCGGGAGCGCGAAATCGAGCTCAAGGAAGAGATCGAACGCACCAAGGCGCAGACGGCGGAGCGAAGCGACGCCACGCAGGAAGTCACGCGCCGCGACATCGAAGAGATCATTTCGTCCTGGACGGGCATCCCCGTCGCATCCCTCGAAATGGAGGAGGCCGAGAAGCTGCTCCACATGGAGGACGCCCTCCGCCGCCGCATCGTCGGGCAGGAGGCGGCGATCATCGGCGTCTCCAAGGCGATCCGTCGGTCGCGCCTCGGCGTCAACAACCCGAACCGGCCGATGGGCTCGTTCATCTTCCTCGGGCCGTCCGGCGTCGGAAAGACCGAAGTGGCGCGGCGTCTCGCCGAGTTCCTCTTCGAGAACCCGAAGGGCCTCGTGCGCTTCGACATGTCGGAGTACATGGAGAAGCACGCGGTCTCGAAGCTGATCGGCTCGCCTCCCGGCTACGTGGGGCACGAGGACGGCGGCCAGCTGACCGAGCGGATCCGGCGCAATCCCTACAGCGTGATCCTGTTCGACGAGATCGAAAAGGCGCACCCGGACATCGCGAACCTCCTCCTCCAGATCCTGGAGGACGGGATCCTGACGGACGCCTACGGCAACCTGGTGGACTTCAAGAACACGCTCATCATCATGACGTCGAACATCGGGACGAAGCACCTGGTCAACCGCACGCGCCTCGGCTTCGGGACCGCGAAAGAGGTCCAGAACAGCAAGGAAATCGAGGATCTGGTGCTGAAGGAGCTGAAACGCGACTTCTCACCGGAGTTCATCAACCGCATCGACGAGACGATCGTCTTCCACCCGCTCGGCCGCGAGGAGCTCGGGAAGATCTGCCGCCTTCTGATCGACGACGTGAACACCACGATCGCCTCGAAGGGCGCGGTCATCGACGTCGACGACGCCGCAGTTCAGTGGCTTCTCGAGCAGAGCGGCGAGGACCCGAACATGGGGGCCCGGCCGCTGCGGCGCATCATCCAGAAGCACGTCGAGGATCCGGTCTCGGAGCTTCTGATCGCCGCCCGCGAGGAGAAGCTCGACGCGATCGAGGTCCGGGTCGGTCCCGCCGGCCTGACGGTCATCGCCCGGGAGCCAGAGCCCATCGGTCAGGGGCACTGACCCGGGGTCTCCTCCCCGGGGATTCTCTCCGGCGTTTCTCGATCAGCCGGAATCAGCCGGAAGAAGATAAGCTCCCCCCTCGTTTGGACAAGGAGTTCGATGTACGCAGCCCGTCTGTCCCCTTCGCGGCGCGGTCCGTCCGGCGGAGAGCCTCGCGCTTGAGGCGGACGATTCTTTGCGGCCTGGCGGCCGTCTTCGTCGCCGCGCTCGCCGCCGGACAGACGCCCGCGGCTTCCCCGACTCCACCTCCCGCGGCCCCCTCCTCCGCGGTCCCACCGGCGCCCGCCCCCCCGGTCCGGACCCCGTCCCCGTCCTCGACACCCGCCCCCGCCGTCCGGGTGGCGCCACCCGCGGCCCCGACCGAGCCCTCCGAAAAGATCGTCGGCATTCGCGTCCTCGGCTACCAGACGGTCGCGCCGGACACGATCGCCCACTATCTGGGGATCCGGGTCGGGGATCCGTACGACCCGGAGAAGATCCGGTCGAACTTCCAGGCGCTCTGGGACGTCGGCCTCCTGGAAAATGTGTCGATCGAGGCCGAGCGGGGCACCGACGGCGTGACGCTCGTCGTGACCATCGAGGAGCGGCCCACGATCAAGGACGTCGAGTTCTCGGGCAACAAGAAGGTCTCGACGACGCAGATCCGCGACAAGCTCCGCGAGGCCAAGGTCGAGGTCAAGGTGGGGGGGCCGCTCTCCCTCCGCGACATCGCCCGAGCGCGGTCCGCCGTGTCGGACATCTACGCCGAGAACGGATACCGCGGGGCGACGGTCGAGTACCGCATCGACGACGTCTCGAAGACGGAGAAGAAAGTCGTCTTCGTGATCGACGAGGGGGACAAGATCAAGATCGCCTCGATCAAGTTCGAGGGGAACACCGTCTACTCCGACATGCGGCTGCGCGCCGCCATGAAGAAAACCAAGGTCAACACCTGGTTCCGGCTCCTTTCGGAGGCGAGCACGACCTACAGCCCCGCGAGCTACGAAGCGGACGTCGAGAACCTGAAGGCCGTCTACCACGCGAAGGGCTACAAGGACGTCGTCGTCAAGGACCCGGTTCTGGACATCTACGTCAAGAACCCCAAGGCGAAGGTGAAGAAACAGAAGCGCCGCGTCCGGATCACGATTCCGATCGTCGAGGGCGATCAGTTCTTCGTGAACGAGTTCCACATCGTGAAGGTCAACGGAAACGGTCAGCCCGAAGAGGCCGAGGAGGCGCTGGTCATCCCGCGCGATCGCCTGCTGAAGGAGTTCCGCGAGCTTCCTCCCGGCGCGGTCCTGAATCGCGACTACCTGATCGAAGCGCTGTCCCGCGTCGAGTCGATGTACAAGTCGAAGGGCTACATCTACTGGTTCGGCGATCCCGCTTACAGGGAAGTGGGGAACCACCGCGTCGACATCGACCTGCGCCTCTTCGAGGGGGACAAGTGGTACCTGGGCCGCCTCGAGATCCAGGGAAACACGAACACGCGGGACAAGGTCGTCCGCCGCGAGTTCGCGCTGGACGAGGGCGACATCATGAACATGGAGGCCGTCAAGAAGAGCCTCCAGAAGCTCCAGCAGCTCGGCTATTTCAGGATCGGCGAGGAGCCGGACTTCTCCGTGCGCCCCCAGGACAAGAAGGTGGACCTCACGTTGAAGGGCACCGAGACCTCGAGAAACGAAGTGCAGTTCGGCGCCGGATACTCGGCCCTGGACGGCTTCTTCGGGCAGTTCTCCTTTCAGACCCGCAATTTCCTGGGCCGCGGCGAGGTCCTCGGCGCGTCGGCGCAGGTCGGCAAGATCTCGAACTATTACGACCTGTCCTACACGGTCCCCTGGTTTCTGGACAGGAACCAGACCATCGGGGCCTCGGTCTTCAAGCGCGACATCACGTACATCAACATCGACGAGCGGCGCACCGGCGGTACGGCGTTCTACGGAAAGGGACTCGGCCTTTTCGACAGCTGGTCGGTGCTCTACCAGTACGAAGACGTCAAATCGAACTTCCCCGTGGGCGGCGCTCCCGTTCCGCCAGGACAGCCCACGCCGCCGACCAAGTTCACGTCGGTCTTCGGCAAGACTTCGTCCTTCACGCCCGGCTACCGGTTCGACAGCCGCAACGATCCCTTCGACCCGAACGCGGGACACCGCCTCTACCTGACGACGCAGGTCGCCGGCTCGTTCCTCGGGGGGAACACGGACTTCATCAAGCCTCTGGCGGGGGGATCGATCTACATCCCCGTCCGGTTCCCGCGGCACTCCTACCTCGCGATCAACGGCGAGGCGGGCTACGTCCACCCGTACTCGAGCCAGGGCGTCCCGATCTACGAGCGCTTCCAGCTCGGCGGCGAGCAGAGCCTCCGCGGGTTCAAGGCGGGCTCGATCATCCCGCTCGACAAGGACCAGCGCGTGTTCACCGACCAGGACGGCCACATCCTCGGCGGCAACAAGTACTTCGTCCTGAACGCGGAATACGTGTTCGCGAACATCGGCCCCGCGAAGCTGCTCGCCTTCGGCGACATCGGCAACACCTTCCACGAGAGTCAGAACTTCAGCCTGACGGGGGTGCGCAGCTCCGTCGGCATCGAGATGCGGATCTTCCTGCCGATCTTCCAGGCGCCGCTCCGGTTCATCTATTCGTTCAACCTGAGCCCGAAGAGCCCCATCGACCAGTTCGGGTTCCCGATCAACGCCTACAAGGACCGGAAGCGCGGGTTCGACTTCTCGATCGGCCGGACGTTTTAGGCGGCCCCTCGACGGGGCCGGAACGGAGTGAGCGGCCGCGGAGGGGAGATCCCATGGTTGGGTAGCGGCCGTCGGGCAACCGCGTCACGGCCGCGGAGGGGAGATCCCATGGGTGGAGAGAGGGCGTTTCTCCGGACTGGTGCCCGGAATGGGCTCGGTGTGTGGCTGTTGTAGGTGGACGGAGTCTGCTACTATTTCGCGTTTTCGCGGCCAAAACTTAAGTAAGGAGCCTCGCATGAAACGCATTGCCCTTTCGATCCTGTCGGTTGGCATCGCCGCCGCCGCCGCCGCCCAAACGGGCGCCGCGACCCCGGCGCCTGCCTCCGGAGCGTCCGGGGGGGTCGTGGGCCCCGTCGCGGTCATCAATTCGCAGCGCCTGGCGCTCGAGTCCGCTCCGGGAAAGGAAGCCTACGGGCGCCTGAAGAAGCTGTCGGACCAGAAGAAGGAAGATCTCGACAAGGTCGAAAAGGAAGCCCGGGACCTCGTCCAGAAGATCAACGACCAGGGGCAGTCCATGCCCGCCGACAAGAGGGAAGCGCTCGAAAAGCAGGCCGACGATCGGCAGAAGACGTGGAAGCGGATGCAGGAGGACGCCCAGAAGGACCTGCAGGAAGCGGAGCGTAAGGAGATGGGAGCGCTCGAGGGACGCATCGGCCCGATCGTCAAGGACTACTTCAAGGAGAAGCGGTACGCGGTCGTGCTCGATTCGCGCGCCGGGATCATCTACGCGGACGAGGGCACCGACGTCACCGACGACGTGCTGAAGCGCATCAACACGACGGTCGCGCTCCCGAAGCCGGCCGGAGCCGCCGCGGCTCCCTCCGGAACGGCGGCCGCCGCCAAGCCGGCCGCGCCCCGTCCGACGCCCGCGCCCAAAAAGCAGTAAGCCGGAATACACTGCCTCCCCGGTGAAGCACCCAATCGGGCGGCAATCGGGCAAGAGCGGCCGCAGGACGCCCAGAGGGCGCGGCGGCCGTTTTTTTTCGCTCGGGGACGTCGCCGCGGCCGTCGGAGGCCGGGTCCTGGGCGATCCGTCCCATCGCCTGACGGGGGTCGAGTCTCTCGATCGAGCCTCCGGGACCGACCTCTCCTGGATCGCGGACGCGACCCGAGCCGCCTCGGCCGCTTCGACGCGCGCCGGGGCCGTGCTCGTGGCCACCCGGGAGGCGGCGGGCGAACGGCCGGGCGTCCTGGTCGCGAACCCGCTGCTCGCGATGGCGGTCTGGCTCGCCGCCTGGGAGCCTCCGGCACGCCCGAAGGCGGGCGTGTCGCCGCGGGCGCACGTCGACCGGACCGCCCGGATCGGCCGCGGAGCGTCCGTGGCGCCGGGAGCGACCGTGTCCGCGCGGGCGCGCGTCGGTCCCCGCGCGGTGATCTCGGCGGGAGCGTTCGTGGGGGAAGGCGCGGAGATCGGCGAGGACGCCGTCCTGCATCCCAATTCCGCCGTCCTTTCGGGCTGCGTGGTCGGCGCGCGGAGCGTGCTGCACGCGGGAGCCGTCGCGGGCGCCGACGGGTTCGGGTACGTGTGGGATGGGACGGCACATCGCAAGATTCCCCAGAAGGGGATCGTTCGCATCGAGGAAGACGTGGAGATCGGTGCGAACGCGACGGTCGACCGGGCCACCTTCGGCGAGACCGTGATCGGCCGGGGGACGAAGATCGACAACCTGGTTCAGGTCGGGCACAACGTCACCGTCGGCGAGGACTCGATTCTGTGCGGACAGGCGGGCATCGCGGGGTCGACGCGTCTCGGCCGGCGCGTGACGCTCGCGGGGCAGGTGGGGATCGGCGACCACGTCGAGATCGGCGACGGAGCCACTCTGACCGGCCAGGCGGGCATCCCCTCCCGGGCGACCGTCGCGGCGGGAGCGGTCCTTTCGGGCTATCCTCCGGCACCGCACCGGGAGTTCCTGAAGCGGGCGGCGCTCATCGCCCGGCTCCCGGAGCTTCTGCGCCGGCTCGAAGAGCTCGAGGAGGCGGCCCGCGGCGGCCGCGGAAAGGGAGGGTAGCGTGGAGCTCGGAATCGCGGAGATCCTCAAGATCCTTCCGCACCGATATCCATTTCTGCTCGTCGACCGCATTCTCGAGATCGAGGAGGGCCAGCGCGTCGTCGGAATCAAGAACGTCACGTTCAACGAGGAGTTCTTCCAGGGTCACTTCCCCGGGAATCCCGTGATGCCGGGAGTCCTCATCATCGAGGCGATGGCGCAGGTGGCCGGAGTCGGGCTCCTCGCGCCCGTTCCCGAAGAGCAGCGCAAACTGCTCTATCTGACCGGCGTCGACCGCTGCAAGTTCCGGCGGCCCGTCGTCCCCGGCGACCAGCTCCGGATCGAGGTGGAGATCGTGTCCGCCAAGAGCCGGCTCTACAAGTGCCGGGCGCGGGCGACCGTCGACGGCGCGCTGTGCGCGGAGGCCGAGCTCATGTCCGCCGTGGTGGAGCGCAAGGCGTGAGCACGGCGGTCCATCCCACCGCGATCGTGGCCGAGGGCGCCATTCTGGAAGAGGACGTGGAAATCGGGCCCTACGCGGTCGTCGAGGAGAACGTCCGACTCGGCAAGAAGACGCGCGTCGGCGCCCACGCCCATCTGTCGGGGCCGGCGGAGTTCGGAGAGGGGAACCGCATCTTTCCGCACGCCGTGCTGGGCCTCGAGCCGCAGGACCTCAAATACCACGGCGAGCCCACGCGCCTGGTCGTCGGCTCGCGCAACGTCTTCCGCGAGTTCATGACGGTGCATCGCGGCACGACGACGGGCCGTGGCGAAACGGTCATCGGCGACGAGGGCTATTTCATGTCGTACAGCCACGTGGCGCACGACTGCCGGATCGGATCCCGCGTCGTCTTCGCCAACTGCGCGGCGCTCGCCGGCCACGTCGACGTCGGCGACCACGCGATCCTGGGAGCGTTCGCCGCCGCGCATCAGTTCACGCGGATCGGGAAGTACGCCTTCGTCGGCGCGTACGCCCAGCTGCGGCAGGACGTGCTCCCGTTCTCCAAGACGGACGGCATCGAAGCGAAGACGTACGGGCTCAATACGATCGGCCTGAAGCGCAACGGCTTCTCGGACGAGCGCCTCGAGGGGCTGAACAAGGCCTACCGGCTCCTCGTCAAGTCGAAGCTCAATACGACGCAGGCGCTCGAGCGGATCGAAGCGGAGATCACGGGCAAACCCGACGTCGACGACCTCGTGGCGTTCATCCGCGAGAGCCGGCGCGGATTCCACAAGTGACGGCGGCTTCCGAGCCCGGCGGCCGCGAAATCCGCATCGCCGTCGTCGGGGTCGGCCATCTCGGACGCCACCACGCCCGGATCGCCGCCTCCATGAGCGGCGTGCGCTGCGTCGGCGTCCATGACCGCCATGCGGGCCGGGCGGAGGAAGTCGGCCGCGACTACGGTATCCCCGCGCTGGCGGGCCTGGACGAGGTCGCCGCGGCGGCCGAGGCGGTCGTCGTCGCGACGCCGACGGTCACCCATGCGCAGATCGCCGAGACGCTCCTGTCCCGGGGCTGCGACGTCCTGATCGAGAAGCCGATCGCGTCCACCGTCGCGGAGGCCGATCGGATCCTCTCCGTCGCGCGAGCCCATCGCCGCGTCGTGCAGGTGGGCCACGTCGAGCGGTACAACCCCGCCGTGCAGGCCGCGCTCGGACTCGCTTCCGACGTTCGCGTCGTCGAAGCCCGGAGGCTCGGAGTCTTCACGCGCCGCGGCCTCGACGTGGACGTCGTGCTCGACCTCATGATCCACGATCTTCAGATCGCCCAGGCGCTTGCCGGCGGCGCCCCCGCCGACGAGGTTCATGCCGTCGGGGTGCCCCTGGTGACCGAGAAGACCGACTTCGCGAGCGCGCGGCTCGCCTTTGCCGGGGGGTGCGTCGCAAACCTGACCGCCTCCCGGGTCTCCGGAGAGAAGGTGAGGCAGCTGCGCGTGTTCTCGCCCTCGCTTTCTCTTTCCGTCGACATGCAGGCGCAGTCGGTCACGGCGTTCCGTCTGTCGCGGGAGGCCGGGACCCCGGAGATGGTTCCCGTGGCGGTGGCGGTCGAGAAAGACGAGCCGCTCGCGCGCGAGATGGCCGACTTCGTTCGGTGCGTGCGCGAGCGCGGGACGCCCCTGGTCTCGGGAGACGCCGGGCGCGAGGCTCTCGTCCTCGCCGTCGGCGTGCAACAGGCGATCGAGCGCCACCGCCTCGCGTACGAGGGAGCCAGGGCGTGAGCGCCGCGCGCGGAAGGATCGGTTTGATCGGGGGGAGCGGCGTCTACGATCTGACCGGCATCGAGGACCTCCGCGAGGAGAAGGTCGACACGCCTTTCGGCGCCCCTTCGGACTCCTACTTCACGGGAACGCTGGCCGGGATCCCGGTGGCCTTCTTCTCGCGGCACGCGCGGGGGCATCGCTTCTCTCCGACGGACATCAACTACCGCGCGAACATCTGCGGATTCAAGATGGTCGGGTGCGACGCCCTTCTCTCGGCCTCCGCGGTCGGCAGCCTGAAGGAGGACTACCCGCCGCGCCACGCCGTGATTCCCGACCAGTTCATCGATCGGACGCGCCACCGCCGGGATACGTTCTTCGACGGGGGCGTCGTCGCGCACGCTGCCTTCGCGGACCCCGTATGCCCGGTTCTGTCCGATGCCCTCGAGGCGAGCGCGCGCGAGGCGGGCTTGTCCGTCCACCGCGGTGGGACGTACGTCTGCATGGAAGGCCCGCAGTTCTCGACGCGGGCCGAGTCGAACCTCTACCGCTCGTGGGGGGCGGACGTGATCGGCATGACGAACCTGACCGAGGCGCGTCTCGCGCGCGAGGCCGAGCTTTGCTATGCCTCGCTCGCTCTCGTGACCGACTGGGACTGCTGGCGAGAGTCTTCGGAGCCCGTATCGGTCGAAGTGGTCCTCGGCGTGCTGTCGGAGAACGCGCAGGGCGCCCGGCGGACGATGCGCGGGGCCGTCGGGCGCGTTCCGCCGGATCGCTCCTGCGGCTGCCGGGACGCGATGCGGTACGCCGTCCTGACGGATCCGAAAGCGATTCCAGAAGAAGCGCGCCGGCGCCTCGCGCCGATCGCGGGGAGGTATCTGTGACGAAGGGAAATCTCGCGACACGCCCCGGACGGATCGTCGTCACGGGGTCCGTCGCGTTCGACTACCTGATGACGTTTCCCGGGCACTTCGTCGAGCACCTGATTCCCGATCAGATGAAGCGGCTCTCCGTGTCCTTCCTGGTCGACGAGATGCGCCGCGTGGAGGGCGGGTGCGCCGCGAACATCTCCTGGGGTCTTGCCGTACTCGGGGAGACCCCGGTCCTCTTCGCCACGGCGGGCCCCGACGCCGCGGGCTACCGGGAGCGGTTGGGCGGCGAAGGCGTGGATGTCTCGCGGCTCAAGATCTGCCACGACGTCTATACCGCCTCGTTCTTCGTCTCGACCGATCGCGATCAGAATCAGATCGCGTCCTTCTACACGGGGGCGATGGCCCGGGCCCGGGACCTCTCGATCTCGGAGATGGATGCCTCCGAATGCGCGATGGTCGTTATCTCGCCGAACGACCCCGCCGCGATGGATCGCTATGCGACGGAATGCCGCTCCGCGGGGATTCCGTTTCTCTACGATCCGAGCCAGCAGGTCGCGCGGCTTTCGGGGGAAGACCTCTCGCGCGGCCTCGAGGGCGCGGCGGTTCTGATCGCCAACGACTACGAGATGGGGATTCTTTCCCAGAAGACGGGCCGGACCGCCGAAGAGATCGCATCGCGCGTACCCGTCGTCATCGAGACCCACGGAGCGGACGGCTCGACGATCGCCCTCGCGGAGGGGGGCCAGCGGATCCGCCACGCCATCCCCGCCGCCCCACTCGAAGGCGCCGCGCTCGACCCGACCGGCGTCGGAGACGCGTTTCGCGCCGGGCTGCTGCGCGGCCTCCGGGCCGGCCTCTCCTGGGAGATCGCCGGGCGGATGGGAAGCGTCGCCGCGGCCTTCTGCCTGGAGGTCCAGGGTCCGCAGCCGGCCCGCTACACGATCGGAGCGTTCGTCGCGCGTTACGAGAGAAGCTTCGGCAGGGAGTCCGCTCTGGCCGCGATCGCCTGACTCGGCCGCGGCGTCCGCTCTGCGAACAGTCGGCCGAGAGAGCGCTTCGCTTGGAACAATGCGGGGAATCCATATAAGATCCTGGTTCTTCGAAGGGATCGATCCTTGAACGACCGCCGTGTCCTGCGCCGCATGGGCCCCGCCTTTTCCCCCCGCGAGGTGGAAGGAAAGCCGGACGCCGCCCTGCTGCGCGTCACCGTGGTGAGTTCCCGCTGGAATCCGACGGTGACCGACGGACTGCTCGCGACGGCTCTCGCCGCCCTCGCCGAGCGGGGAGCCCGGGAAGAAAACGTCACGGTGGTGCGCGTGCCGGGCGCTTTCGAGCTGCCGGCGGCCGCCCGGCTCGCGCTCGGCAACGCCCGCTGCGACGCCGTCGTCGTTCTGGGCGCGATCGTCCGTGGAGAGACCTTCCATCACGACGTCCTGGCCCACGCGGTGGGTTCCGCGCTCGCCGCCCTGTCCGCGGAGACGGGGCGGCCGGTCGGTTTCGGTCTCCTGACGTGCGACACGCTCGATCAGGCGCACGCGCGCATGGGGAAGGGCGCGGAAGCCGCCGAAGCGGCCGTCGAGATGGCCAATCTCCGCCGCCGTCTCCGAGCCCGGCGCTGATGGGCGCGAGACGCAAGGCCCGCGAGCTCGCGCTGCAGATGCTCTTCGAGAACGACGTGGCGGGGACCGCTCCCGGCGAGATGTTCCGGCGCAACGCGGACCTTCAAAAGGCTCCCGAAGGCATCCGGGAGTTCACGGAGCGTCTGGTCGAAGGCACGCTCGCGAACCGCGAACAGCTGGACGAGGTCATCACGAAGCAGGCCGATCACTGGCGCCTTGCCCGAATGCCGATCGTCGACCGCAACATCCTGCGGCTCGCGCTGTTCGAGCTCCTTCACGAGCCGTCGACCCCGAGGCCGGTCATCATCGACGAGGCGCTCGAGATCGCCAAACGGTTCTCGACTCCTCGCTCATCCCAGTTCATCAACGGCATCCTCGACGGGGTGCTGAAGTCGCAGCCCGGAGAAGGCCCCACGGCGTGACGGGTCGCGGCGTCCGTCTCGGGCTCAGCCTCGTGGCGGTGTTCGGGATGGCGGCATCCGGGCGGGGCGGCGAGCAGCGGGCCGTCTACCACGCCGACGGCGCGCAGGCCGGTCTCTTCGACCAGTACGACAACGACGGGTACTCCCTCGCCGCGGCGCCGGCGGCGGGTGGGGGTCTGGAGCTGCGGGTGCGAGTCGTCGACTCGCCGCTCGAGAGCGCCGCGCCCTACCCGACGGGCGCCACGCCCGATCGCGCCCTCCCGCCGGCTCCCGACCGGGACACGTTCGCGAAGTCGCTCGCCGCCGGCAGCCGCACGCAGGCGGCCGCGGTGAGCCGCGTCCTTCTCGGGATCGCCTCGGAAGTGCGGTTCGATCCGGACCGGCTGCGCAACCAGGATCCCTCCGCGGTCTTCGCCTCGCGGCGCGCGTACTGCGTGGGATTCGCCGAGCTCGCGGTCGACCTCCTGCGACGGGTCGGCATTCCGGCCCGGACCGTTCAGGGGATCCTCCGCGCGGATCCGTCCGCGGACCGCTACGAGAGGGAGATCGGCGGTGTGTACCACCGGTGGATCGAGGTCTTTTATCCCGATCGCGGGTACGTGTTTTCCGATCCATCCGCTTCCGTCAACGGCGTCGATGCGCGCTACGTGCCGTTCGACCGGAGGTCGTTGAAACGGCCGCACGCGCTCCGGCTGACCGAGGCGGCGCCGCCTTCCGGACGGCTGGATTACGCGAGCGTGCGAGCCGGTCCGGTCACGATGCGCGTGCGCGCGTCCCGCGCGGACTGAGATCGCCGGCTGCGGGCCATCGGTTATATTGGCCGGCCTCATGGCCGAACGTTACGATCCGGCGGAGCTCGACCGGAAATGGCAGCGCCTCTGGGAGAAGGCGGGCACTGCGGTCGTCGACACGGCGCGGGGCGAGAACGGGTTCTACATGCTGAACATGTTCCCGTATCCGTCAGGCAGCCGCCTCCACGTCGGCCACGGCCGCAACTACATCCTCGGCGACGCGCTCTTCCGGCGCCAGCGCATGGCGGGGCGGCGCGTCTTGAACCCCATGGGCTGGGATGCCTTCGGCCTGCCAGCCGAGAACGCGGCGATCGCGAGCGGCGTCCACCCGCGCGAGTACACCCTCGGCAACATCGGCCGGATGAAGGAACAGCTCCGAGGCCTGGGGCTCCTGTACGACTGGTCGAAGGAGCTCGCCTCCTGCGATCCGGCGTACTACCGGTGGAACCAGTGGCTCTTCCTCCGGATGTGGGAGCGGGGCCTCGCCTATCGCAAGACGGCGCCGGTCAACTGGTGCCCGGGTTGCCGCACGGTGCTCGCCAACGAACAGGTCGTCGACGGGCGCTGCGAACGCTCGGGAGACGCGGTCGAGATCCGCGACCTGACTCAATGGTTCTTCCGGATCACGGACTACGCCGAGCGGCTGCTGGCGGGTCTCGAAGCGCTCGACTGGCCGGAGCGCGTGAAGACGATGCAGCGCAACTGGATCGGCCGCTCGGAAGGCGCGGAGGTCTTCTTCCGCGTCGAGGCCCTGGCCGAGCCGATCTCCGTCTTCACGACCCGGCCCGACACCCTGTTCGGCGCGACCTTCATCGCCCTGGCGCCCGAGCATCCGGCCGCCGCGCGGCTTGCCGAGCGATCTCCGCGGCGGGCCGGGATCGAGGCGTTCATCGAGCGGGTGCGGAGGGAGTCGCGGCTCGAGCGCGAGGCGGAGGGCGGCGAGAAGGAGGGCGTCGACACGGGGGTGTCCGCCCTGAACCCGATGACCGGAGAGCCGATTCCGGTGTGGCTCGCGAACTTCGTCCTGCCCGACTACGGGACAGGCGCGATCATGGGTGTGCCAGCACACGACCAGCGCGACTTCGAGTTCGCCCGGCGTTACGGTCTGCCCGTGCGCCCGGTCTACCGGATCGCCGGGGAGGATCCCGACCCCGCTGCGATGACGGCGGCCGTCCCCCATGGGGGCGTCCTGTTCGGGTCCGCGGACTGGGACGGCGCGGAGAACGGCCCGGAGGCGATCCGCCGCGCGATCGCGGGCATCGAGGAGAAGGGCGTCGGCCGCGGCCGGGTCGGGTACCGCCTTCGCGACTGGCTGATCTCCCGGCAGCGCTACTGGGGCACCCCGATCCCCGCCATCCACTGCCCGTCGTGCGGCGTCGTGCCCGTGCCCGACGAGGACCTTCCGGTTCTCCTTCCGGAAGACGTGGCTTTCCAGGGCGCCGAGGGCAACCCGCTGGAGCAGTCCGAGGCGTTCGTCGCGACGACGTGCCCGCGCTGCGGCGGCCCCGCCCGCCGCGAGACGGACACGATGGACACATTCGTCGACTCCTCCTGGTATTACCTGAGATTCCTGAACCCGCAGGATGACCGGCAGATGGTCGACGCCGGGCGCGCCGCCGCCTGGATGCCCGTCAACCAGTACGTAGGCGGAATCGAGCACGCGATCCTTCATCTCCTCTACGCGCGATTCGTCTGCCGGGTCATGAAAGACCTCGGCCTGGTCGCTCTCGAGGAGCCGTTTGCGCGTCTCTTCAACCAGGGAATGATCACCCGTTTGAACCCGGCGACCGGCAAGGTCGAGAAGATGTCGAAGTCCCGGGGAAACACCGTCTCCCCGGACGAGCTCATCGCGCGGTTCGGGGCGGACACTCTCCGCGTCTACACGCTCTTCATCGGTCCGCCCGAGAAGGAATCCGAATGGTCGGAGGAGGGCGTCTCCGGCGCGTGGCGGTTTCTGCAGCGCGTCCATGATGCGTGTACCCGGGTGGAGGCGATCCGGCCCGGCGCGTCGGGCGAGCCGGATGCCGACACGCCGCTCCGGCGATTCGAGCATCGCACGATCCAGAGGGTGACGGAGGACGCCGATCGATTCCATTTCCACACGGCGATCGCGGCGCTGATGGAATTCCAGCGCGCGATCACCGAGGCGCTGGACGAAGGCATCGAGACCCCCGCGACTGTCGTCTCCGCCGCGCAGACTCTCGTGACGCTCCTGCATCCGATCGCGCCCCACCTGACCGAGGAGTTGTGGGAGCGCCTGGGCGGCCGGCCATTTCTCCTCGACGCGGCGTGGCCCTCGTTCGATCCGGAGCTCGCGACCCCGGAGCGGGTGACGCTCGTCGTCCAGGTCAACGGGAAGGTGCGCGCGCGGCTCGACGTCGAGCGCGGGGCGGCGGAAGGGGACGCCGTCGCCCTGGCGCGGGCGGACGAGAAGGTCCGCCCCTGGATCGACGGCAAGGAGATATCCCGCGCGGTGTACGTCCCGGACCGGCTCCTCAACCTGGTCGTGCGTTGAAGCGGGCCGGCAGGCGGGTCGCGATGGGGCGGGACGGCACGGGCGTCCTGCTCCTCTTCGCTGCCGCCCTCGCCTCCGGCTGCGGATACACGCTCGTGGGACGGACGTCTACGCTGCCTCCGTCGATCCGCGTGGTCCGGTTCGAGACTCTCGCCAACCAGACCCAGCGGGTCGGCGTCGAGCAGCGGCTCTCGCGGGAGATCGCCCGCGAGCTGGCAAGCCGCGGCCGCTTCCGCGTCCAGGCCGACGCGGCGGGAGCCGACGCCGCCCTGACCGGCGCCGTGATCGGATTCGATCTTTACCCGGTCGCCTTCGACGAGCAGGGCCGCGCCCGCGAATACCAGGTCCGGATCACGGCGCGCGTCGCGCTGACGGCCTCCGACGAGAAGGTGATCTGGCAGAACCCGTCGTACAGCTTCCAGGAGAACTACACGTTCTCGACCAGCGCGGCATCCTACGTGGACCGCGAGAACGAGGCGATCGACCGCGTCGCGGAGCGGTTCGCGGAAAGCCTCGTCTCGAACCTGCTCGAAGGGTTCTGAAACGTCGCCTCCGCGGAGCGACGGGTCTGCCGCTTCGCGGCACCGGCGTCCGGCTCGCGCGGATGCGGGCTCGACCGGGCGCCTGACCCCTCGCTCCGCTGCGGCTCCCGCATCGCAAACCTCCTCCGCGCGGAATCGCGCGGAGACTATTCGCGATGCGAGCGGATGTTGGCGCGGGGCGAGAAATGGGGGCTTCCCCCTCTGCCCCGGTGCGCGGTGGAGAGGGGAAGGCACCGACTCATGCCTCGCGGTGGCTCGCGAGCCGCTTTCCCAGATGGCCCGATGACCCGATGGCCCGATCGCCGACAAATGGCGGGATAGCAAGACGACGCCCGAAGGCGTCGTCTTGCCGATCCGTTCCGTCCCCCTGACCTGGCTCTCTCCCCGGTGCGCGGGAGAGGGGAGAGGGGAGAGGGGAGAGGGGAAGGGTTACTTCGCGGCGGCTTTCCTCGCGAGGCGGGACTTCAGGCGCGCCGCCGCGTTCTTGTGGATCACGCCCTTCTTCAGGGCCGAGTCGATCTCCGAATACGCTTCGGGCACCCGCTTCGCCTTGTCGGCCTGGTCCGCGCCCCGGTAGCCCTTGAGCGCGGTCTTCAGCCGGGTGCGGACTCCCTTGTTCTTAGCCTGGCGCTTCGCGGTCTGCCGGATCCGCTTCTCCGCCGATTTGATGTTTGCCATGACCTTGCTCCTCTTCTTCCTGTTCGTATCGTTCGGCCGCGCCGCCGCGAAGCGTTTCCGCCCGCGCCGGCTCTCGAGCCGCGGAAAATTCGTTTACCGGGCTTCGACGCCGAGGGACTTCAGACGGGCGCGCCCGAGACGCGCCTCCTCGGAAGTCGGGTACTCGTGGATGACGTACTGGAGGGCCACGACCGCCTCCGGCTTTTGTCCGAGCTCCAGGAGCGCGTAACCCTTCTTCAAGAGCGAAGCGGAGGCCTTGTCGCTCTTCGGCCAGTCCTTCAGGACCCGGTCGAAATCGACGATCGCCTCCCGGTACTTCTTCTGGGCGTAGTGGGACTCGCCGATCCAGTATTGCGCGTTGTCCGTGAGATCGGTGTTCGGGTAGGCGTCGATGTACTCCTGGAACCCCTGGGTCGCCAGGGCGTATCGCCCCTTGCCGTAGTCCGCATAGGCGGTGTCGTAGATGTCCGACGGCGAAGTGCGGGCGCCCGTCGCACCCGCCGGCCGCACGACCGACGTGTCGGACGTCGCCGAGGCGGATCCCGGCCGGGCAGGCACCGCGGGAGCGGAGTTGACCGGCGGGGGAGCCGCCGAAGAAGCCGCGCCTCCGCGCATCCGGGCGAGATCGCCCTGCGTCTCGGCGATCTGCTGCGAGAGCTGGGAGAGACGCCGGTTCGTGTCCTCGAGCTTCGCCTCGAGCTGCTCCATCTTGGCCGTCATCTCGTTCAACTTCACACCGGTGTCGGCGTTACTCTTCAGAAGCTGTGTCGTCTGCTGCGCCACGTTGGTGTTCAGCTTCGCGACCTCTTCCTTGCTCGAGGACTTGCGCTCGAGCGCCTGGATCTGGGTCTCGATGTCGCTCATCTGACGGTGGAGTCCGTCGATGTCTTCGGACGAGACGCATCCCGCGCCCGCCACGACGGCCCCGAGCAGCAGGGCGGGAACGAAAAAGGGGCGCCGGGAACTCATCGTCCGTCTACCTCGCCGTGAAGAGGAAGTGCGCCCGACGGTTCTGCTGCCAGCAGGCCTCGGTCTCGTCCGTGCAGAACGGACGTTCCTTGCCGTAGGAGACGGTGCGGATCCGAGACCCGTCGACCCCGAGCGAGGTCAGGTACTCCCGAGCCGCGTTCGCGCGCCGGTCTCCGAGCGCGAGGTTGTATTCCGTGGTGCCCCGGTCGTCGCAGTGCCCCTCGATCA
>JBDTOO010000047.1:0-28820 GCA_039933215.1 Acidobacteriota bacterium | reverse complement strand
GACGGTCGTGGAGTGCCAGACGGGCTTCTTCATGCTTCGAGGATAGCGGAGTCGGCCCGGAGCGCGATACGCGCTATTTGGTGGCGGACCGATCGGCGAGGGCTTTCAACGCAGCTTCGATGATCGCGTCCTCCCGTCCGGGCTCCGACGGCGGGCGGTCGGGGACGACGACATCGGGCGTCACGCCGCGTCCCTCGTAGGAACGGCCGGCGAGGTCCTCGATCGCGCGCGCGGAGAACCACAGCGTCGATCCGTCGGGCAACGCCCCGATGCTGGCCCCTCCCGAGCACATCCCCGCCGTCTCCTCCCCGACGATCGGGCCGATCGCGTGCTGCCGGAAGCGCAGCGCCAGCGCCTCGCCGGCGCTCGCCGTGCCGGAGTTGACCAGCAGGGCGACCGGCAGAGGCCGGTATTCGGGAGGGACGACGCGCCGGCCCTTGCGGTCGACGATGCGGTAGTCGCCGGACGTCCAGCCACCGCGCAGGAACGTCGCGAGGATTCCGGGCTCGTAGCCGCCGCTGTTGGCGCGGATGTCGAGCAGAAAACCCTCGATCTCCGGCAGGCTCGCGAGATCCGGTCGGATCCGCGCCGTCTCGACACGATCGGCCAGGAGATCGACGAGCACGAGCGCCGTCTCATTCGACATCCCCCAGATTCGCGCGTAACCGAAGGTGTGGCCGTCGCGGCGGATCACTCGGACGCTCTTCCACACGAGGCCGTCTCCCGGCGGCTCCGGCTCGAGCGCGAGCGCGACCTTTCGCGGCTCCCCTCCGGTCGCCGGCGCCCAAACGACCTCCACCGTGGAACGAGGCCGTCCCTCGAGCGCGAGAAAGAGGTCTCGAAAGTTGACGCGCTCGCGGCCGTACGGCTTTCCCCCGACGGATAGGACGCGATCCCCCGTCTTCATCCCCGCCCGCGCGGCGGCGCTCTCCGGCAGGACGCCCTTGACGGCGTATCCCCCGCCATCGCGTCCGATACGCAGCCCGGACGACGCCCACCCGCGCACCGGAAGGCGGCCGGCGGGAACGCGGAACGTGTGGGAGTCGTCGAGATGCGCGAGCAGGCGGTCGTACACCGCATCGCGCTCCGCGTCGGTGGACGCCTCGGAGAGCTCGGCCGCGGCCCGGGCCACCGCCGCCGTCCAGTCGACGCCCTTTAGCCTGGCGTCCCAGAACTCGTCCCGGATGGTCCGGTCGATCTCGAGGAGGGTCGGTGGCGGCTCCTTCGTGCGGGGGCGGGCGGGAGACCACGACGGCTCGTCCCCGGAGGTCGCCGCCGCCACGACCGCGACGGCGGCCACAACGAGAAAGAGCGGCCCCGCCAGAGCCCTCATGCGCCGGGAGTCCTCACGCGCGGGGATGGGCGCGGCGATACACGTCGCGCAGCCTTGCGGCGTCCAGGTGCGTGTACTTCTGCGTCGTCGAGAGCGACGCGTGGCCGAGGAGCTCCTGGATCGACCGCAGGTCCGCGCCCGACTGGAGCAGGTGCGTCGCAAACGTGTGCCGGAGAGCGTGCGGGGAGATGAGCGGCGGAAGCCCCGCGGCCCGGAGGCGCCGCTTCAGGACCCTCGCCATCGATCGCGTCGTCAGACGTCCGCCGCGCGCGTTGACGAACAGGGGCTCCGATCCCGCTCCGCCGTCCGGACGCCCGCTCTCCCGGAGGGCGCCGCGGACGGGAAGCCACGCGCGCAGCGCGTCCTCGGCCGACTCGCCAAACGGCACGATCCGCTCCCGGCGCCCCTTTCCCTGCGCGCGGAGCATCCGCGCCGACAGGTCCACGTCGTCCACGTCGAGATCCGCCGCCTCGGAGACCCGGAGCCCCGTCGCGTAGAGGAGCTCGAACAGCGCCCGCTCGCGCTCGGGAAGGTTCCCCTCGTCCGCCGTGTCGAGGAGCCGTTCGGTGTCCGGAAGCGTGAGCGCGCGCGGGAGCGTCTTGGGAACGCGCGGCGCCGGAAGGCCCTTCGCCGGGCTCTGCGCGAGATGGCCTTCCCGGCAGGCCCAACGGAAAAAGGAGCGGAGCGTCGACAGGTGCCGCGCGAGCGAACGGTTGGCGAGCTCGGCGCGATGCAGCGACGCGAGGTGCGATCGGATCGAGAGCGTGTCGATCTTCGAGAGCGGCGTCTTCGCGGCCGGGGACTCCCCGAACTCGGCCTCCCAGAACGCGGCGAAACGGTCGAGGTCGGAGCGGTACGCGAGCACGGTACGAGGGGAGAAGCGGCGCTCGTCGGTCAGGTGCGAGAGGAATCCTTCGATCGCCTTCGACAGCGTGAGCACGTGCCGAAAGTGTAACCCGCGGAGGAAGGAGAGAGGTGAGAGGAGAGAGGTGAGAGGTGAGAGGGACGGAGGAAGGTGAGAGGTGGGAGGTGGGAGGTGAGAGGGATGGAGGAAGGTGAGAGGTGAGAGGTGAGAGGGACAGGGCCTGAGCTCCCTCTGACCTCTTCCCTCTTTCCTCTCTCCTCTTCCTTCCCTCTGACCTCTTCCCTCTCTCCTCTCTCCTCTTCCTTCCCCTCTCTCCTCTCTCCTACTTCTTCGCGTACCCGCGCACGTCGTTCTTGACGAGGCTCTCGATCTGCTCCTTCGAGAGCTTCTTGCCGAACGCCGGCATGTCCTCGCCTCCCTTCGAGACGATCTGGATCAGCTCCGCGTCCGTCTTGGACGCCTGGAATTCGGGGTCCGTGAAATCGCGCGCCATGAGCTGCTTGCCCTTCGGGGTGTTGCCGGTGCCATCCTCGCCGTGGCACTTCGCGCAGTACTCGACGTAGACCGCCGACGGGTGCGCATCCTTCGCGAAGGCGACGAGCCCCGCGCCGGCGATGAGCCCGAACGTGAGACCGGCTGCGACGCGCGTCCGCTTCATCCCTTCCTCGCTTTCTCGATGTCCCGCAGGATGTGCTCCGCCTCCCACGACTCGCCGTAGTAGATCGTCGCCAGGCGGCCTTCGGGATCGACCACGGCGACGGCCTGGCCGTGCACGACCTGGCCGTGATCGGGATAGTAGAGGACGCCGAAGGACGAGGCGACTTCCGCCACGTCGGTTGGTTTGCCGGTGAGGAATTTCCATCGCTTCGGGTCGGCGCCCGCCTTCCGGGCGTAATCCGCCAGGACGGCCGGTGTGTCGTGCTCCGGATCGACGGTGACGACGAGAAGGTGGCCGAAGCCTTTCTGCCGCAGCATCGCGTCCAGGCGCGAGAACTTCGCCGTCGTCATCGGGCACGCCGTCGCGATCGGGCAGCGCGTGTAGAGGAACGTGACGGCGACCGGCTCGCCGCGCATCTGCGAGAGCCGCACGGTCTGACCCGTCTGGTCGACGAGCGCGAAGTCGGGGATTCTCTCGCCGATCGAGACGGCCCGGTTCGGAACCGGCGTCACGGCGCCGGGAAGGGCGGTCGCCGCGGGCGGGGAAGCCGGCGATGCGGCCGGCGCGGGACCCGCCTTGCGGCGGATGCCTTCCAACCAGTACCGGCTCTCCTCGACGACCAGGGTCGCGTCGATCGTGTCCCCGGCGGAGAGCGCGCGCAGAAGGTCGGGCGGAGCGTGCACGGGAAAGACCATGGTCATCGCGCCCATGAAGCCGGGTACCGCGTCGTGCGCCACCGTGACGTCCGTGCCGCCGTTCTTCACGTCCTGGACGACGCCATGAAAGGGATAGCGCTTCGCGGACGCGGAAGCCTGCTCTTCCGGCGACGGTGCGCGCCGGCACGCCGGAAGGGCGGCCGCGGCGATCGCGGCGGCGGCCAGGATCGCGCGCGCGCGCGAAAGACGAAGTCCCATCGGGAAGATCACGCCCCTATTCAACCGCGAAAGGCGCCTCGAATTTCCGGGTCAGGGAATTTCGAAGGTCACGGAGCTCCAGATGCTCTCCCAGTCGGCGTCGGCGTCTTTGGGCGCGGGAATCATGTGAACGGCCTCGACCAGCCACACGCCTTTGCCGGGCAGCGCCATGGAGGCCGTTCCGTTCCGTGCGGTGCGCGCCGTCAGAGTCTTGTCGGGTTGGGACCGGGAGATCGCCTTGACGAGCGCCGCGCCGAGAGGCTTGCCTTCGTAGAGCAGGCGGAACCGCATCGGGCGGTCGGCTCGCCACGCGGCCGGGCTCGTCTCGAGGACGAGCTCCAGCGTGAGACCGAGCCGCCGATCGAATTCGGGTCCCTTCCCGCCCGGCGCGATGACGATCGACTTGACGCTTCGCGAGAAGACCTCCCGGCCCGGCTTGCCCTTCTCCCCGCGGCGCGCCCGCGCGGCGAGCACGGCGTCGAGCCCCTCGTCGGCCAGGTACTTCTCGAATTCGTCCGCCTCCAGGCTCACCGGCGAGCGCCCGCTGCGATATCCCACGACGATGAGGCCGGGCGCGTCGGCTCGGGCGAACCCCGCGGGATCGGACCCGGGAAGCCCCGGGATCGGCGATTCGCCGAGCGCCGAAACGAGGAAGAATTTGAGAATCCGGCGGTCGTCGCGCGGAACCGGCTCTCCCTGATAGTGCTCCCCGACGCGCAGCGAGACCGTAAACTCCTCTCCGGCGGCGGGCCGGAAGGTCGAGGGCTCGATCCAGAAATCGTGCGCGGGCAGAAGCGAGGCGGACAAGAGGGCCGCGAGCCCGGCCGCGAAGACGCGGTATTTCATGAGCGGGCCGCCGGGGGACCGGCCGGAGACTGAGCGAGGAAGGTGGCGAGCCGGTCGCGGTCGACGTTGCCGCCGGACAGGATCACCCCGACCTTGCGGCCCGAGAAGTCCGCCTTGCGGTGGCGCACCGCCGCCGCTCCCGCCACGCCGGACGGCTCGACCAGCACCTTCATCCGCTCGAGGATCCAGCAGAGCGTCTCGACCATCTCATCGTCGGATACGAGCAGGACCCGGTCGACGGTTCTCTGGACGATCGGAAAGGTGAGCTTTCCGGGGCTCGAGACCTGCAGCCCGTCGGCGATCGTCCGCGGGATCCCGATCGAGACGCGTTCGCCGCGGGCGAGGGATTCCGCCGTGTCCGCGCCGGTCTCGGGCTCGGTGCCGTAGACGGCGATCTCCGGCCGGAGGTGCTTGGCCGCCAGCGCCGAGCCCGCGAGGAGGCCGCCACCCGAGACGGGCACGACCAGGACATCCAGTTCCGGGACCTCCTCCAGAAGCTCGGCGGCGGCCGTCGCCTGGCCCGCCATGATCAGGTAGTCGTCGAAGGGCGGGACGAGGAGCGCGCCGCGCTCGCGGACGAGCTTCTCCCCGATCTCGTCGCGGCTCTCGCCGTAGCGGTCGTAGAGCACCACCTCCGCGCCGTATCCCCGGGTCGCGGCGAGCTTCGCCGCCGGGGCGTCCGACGGCATGACGATCGTGGCCTTCAGGCCGAGAAGGCGGGAGACGAGAGCGACCGCGCCGGCGTGGTTTCCCGACGAGTAGGCGACCACCTCGCGGACGGGCGCCTTCTCCGTCTCGGCTTTCAGCTTGTTGTAGGCGCCGCGGAACTTGAAGGCGCCGCCGCGCTGCAGGTTCTCCGCCTTGAAGAAGACGCTCGCGCCCGCGGCCTCGTCGAACTGCCGGGAGCGCAGCACGGGCGTCCGGATCGCGACGCCCGCCAGGCGGCGCTTCGCCTCCTCGATGAGGTCCCAGGTCAACACGGCCGTCTCATCGCACCGCCGCGGTTTCGGCGGAGATCGCCTCGCGCCAATCGCGGATCGCGGCGAGAGCGCGGTCGACGATCCGGCGCCGCCGTTCGGCCTTGTCGCGGACGGGCGAATGCGACGTGTCCTCGATCATTCCGAAGGTCACGTTCATCGGCTCGAACTTCTCCGCCGGCGGCCGGTCCGAACAGTGCCGGGCGAGCGACCCGATCGCGGTCGTCGGCGGAATCGGGGCCGGCTCGCGCCCTTCGAGCGTCTGCGCCAGCGTGAGCCCCACGGCGAGCCCGGTCGCGGCGCTCTCGACGTAGCCTTCGACGCCGGTGATCTGTCCCGCAAAGGCGATCCTCGGCTCGCGGCGCATCCGCCAGAAGCGGTCGAGGTGCGCGGGAGCGTGGATGTAGGTGTTGCGGTGGAGCATGCCGAAGCGCACGAAGACGGCGTTCTCCAGCCCGGGGATCCTGCGGAAGATCCTCTGCTGCTCGGGAACCTTCAGCTTCGTCTGGAAACCGACGAGGTTGTAGTGCTCCTTCGCGAGATCGTCCTGGCGCAGCTGGACGACCGCCCACGGGATCCGTCCGGTCGAGGGCTCGGGAAGACCCATCGGCTTCAGAGGTCCGTGCCGCAGGGTCTCGCGCCCGCGCTCCGCCATCACCTCGATCGGCAGGCAACCCTCGAAGTAGATCCCCTTTTCGAAATCGTGGATCGGCACCGTCTCGCCGGCGAGAAGCTCCGTCATCAGCTCCTCGTACTGCTCGCGCGTCAGGGGGCAGTTCCAGTAGTCGGCGCCCTCCCCTTTCCCGTAGCGGGACATCGCGTACATCTTCTTGAAGTCGAGCGAGTCGGACGTCACGACGGGCGCGATCGAGTCGTAGAAGTAGAGATCCTCCGTGCCGAGGAGGCGGCCGATCGCCGCGTCGAGCGCGGGTGAGGTCAGCGGGCCGGTCGCGAGCACCACGAAGCCCTCCGCCGGGATCTCGCGGACTTCCTCCCGCACCACCTCGATCTCGGGGCAAGAGGCGATGGCGTCCGTGACGCCGCGCGCGAAGACGTCGCGGTCCATCGCGAGCGCGTCCCCGGCGGGCAGCGCGGCCCGGCGGGCGGAGGCAATCACGAGCGAGTCGAGCTCCGCCATCTCGCGCTTCAGGAGTCCGACCGCGTTCAAGGGGTTGTCCGACCGGAAAGAGTTCGAGCACACCAGCTCGGCCAGCAGGTCCGTTCGGTGAGCCGCCGTCGAGACCCGGGGCCGCATCTCGAAGAGGCGGACCCGGTGGCCGCGGCGGGCGAGCTGCCAGGCGCATTCGGTGCCGGCGAGGCCGGCGCCGACGATCGAGACGGGCTCGGAATTCACGGCGGGATTCTAACCGCCGGCCCATTCCTTCCTCCGAGCCACGGGCACCACGAAGCGGATCGAAGTCAGCCTCGGCGAGAAGGCGGCGATCTTGTTGTCGACGAGACCGGCGGAAAGCCCCGCCTTCTGCACGTCCAGCCACATGTAGGGGAACTTCAGCTCCGCCGCGAACGGCTTCTTCGGGAGCACGGTCCAGAGCGAGCCCGTCCCGGCGAGGCGCTGCGCCAGGTCCCTGAAGAATCCCGTGAGCGAGCCCGCCGCGGGGACTTCCGCGAGAATCCACGCGATGGGGGCGGGCGGCACCTCTCGAACCCGCTCGACGAGCGGCCCGAAGATCTCGCGCACCGTCCGGGTGAACTCGGGGGAGGAGCCGAGGGCGAACGCGTCCGAGTTCCCGGGGAGGGAAAATTTGGACCAGGGCGCGGTCGTCACCGCGGCCGTTCGTAGATCGGGACGAGGAAGACCGCCTCGATGTCGGGCCCCGCGACCGGCACGTGGACCACGATCTGCCAGTACGTGCAGTCGTCCTTCGAAAGGTCGGTCCCCGGCTCGCGGGCCGGCACGTCGATCGCGATCGGAAAAGACGTCATCGTCCCTTGTCCGAAATCGGGCAGCGTCTTCTCGGACGACCACGCCTCGTAGGCCTGCATCGAGGCCGCCGACCCGGCGGTCCGGCTCCGGGGCGCTTCGTCCGCATCGTCCGACGCTGCGCTCGAGCGCTGCTCGATCCGACGGAGCGTCACCCGCGGCGGGCCGGTCGGCCGCATCGCGCGCGTCGTCTGAAAGACCGCCTCGAAGCGGCTTCCCGTGAAGGACGGAAACGTGCGCCACGCGAGCCTCGGCGTTCCGACGCGGACCGCCTGCACCATCTTGCGCAGGGTGTCGAAGAGAACGAGGAGCGCGATGAGATCGAAGAGCCCGACGACGAGCGACACGATCACGCGGGCGCCCGGGGGCATCGGGACCGTCCAGAGGATGTTCATGAGACCGACGAAGAGGAACAGGACGAGGCGGCCGACGACCGCCTGGAAGCCGCCGGCCGAGTCTTCGGGAATCGCGCCCGCGGGATCCCAGTCGTTGTCGCTGGTCCAGGCCGCACCGCCGCGCGGCGCGCGCCCTCCGCTCTTTCGGATGACGGTCTTGACGCCGAGAGTCGTCACGAAGAGGCCGGCGAGCATGAACACCGCCCCGAACAGGATCGGGAAATACGTCTTCTTGTTCGAAGGGTCGAACCGGGACGAGAGAAGAACGACGATCAGGATTCCGGCGCCGAGGAAGGGAAGCCCCATGCAGCCTGGCACGAAGCCCTCGGCGTATTTTTTCAGGAAGACGGGCGTGTCGCCGGCGGGACCCGGATCCGTGAACTCCGCCCAGAGCCGGGCGAGGGATCCGGCCGTGTCGCCGGACTCTCGAGGGGAGCGGATCGGGAGGGCGATCGGCTTCCCGGCCGCCCGGCCGCCTACCATCCGCCTCCGCCGCCGCCGCCCGAGCTTCCGCCTCCGCCGCCGCCGCCTCCCCCGCCGCTGCTGGACGAGCTCGGCGCGGAAACGCCGGCCGCGAGCGCGCCCGCCGCGACCGCCCACGATCCGGACGAGCCCGCTCCGCCGGAGAATCCGCCGCCG
Organism: Acidobacteriota bacterium; assembly: GCA_039933215.1. GTDB lineage: Bacteria > Acidobacteriota > Thermoanaerobaculia > UBA5066 > Gp7-AA6 > JALYUA01. Next base: position 20,251 of record JBDTOO010000047.1, on the reverse strand, counting down.
CCCGTGAAGCCTCCCGAGTCCCCGGATCCCGAGGAAGAGGAGCTTCCCGAAAATCCGCCGGACGATCTGCTCGTCGAGACGGACGCGGCGGCGCCCCCGAACGAGCGGAACCAGCGGTCGACCGCCGGCCCCAGGCCGAACGCCGCGATCCACGGGAACCAGGCATCCTTCATCCGCGGAGACGATTTCGAGAGCTCGCGCTCGAAGAAGCGGCGCGCCGCGACGAGCTCCTTGCGGCGCGCGATCTTGCGCGGCCCGCTGCGGGTGCGCGCGGCGTTGAAGAGATTGGAGACGACCGCCAGCTGGAGAAAGAGCTGGCCGAGAAGCGCCGGCAAAGGCGACGTGCCCGGGGACGACAGGCCGCGCCACCAGCCCCACAGGAAGAAGAGCGGCACGAAGAGAAAAGAGAGGGACCAGACCGCGAGTCCCACAACGCGCTTCTGATAGCGGAACGCGGCGATCGCGCCGATTCCCCAGAAGATGCCCGTCAGGACGAGGGCGCCGACGACCGGCCCCCAGGCGAGCGTTCCGCGAAGAGGCTCGAAGACCAGAAGGGCGATGCCGGCGAGAAAGAGCCCGAACGTGAGGCCTCGAGGCGGCCGCCCGGAGCGGTCTTCGAAGTCCGCGTGCCCCGACAGCCTCTCGCGCAGACCGGGCTCGATCTCCTTTGCCGGGTCGAATCCGGTGCTCTTGTAGTGCGCTTTGATCGCGGAGGTCGAGGTCTCCGTATGCCCGCCGAAGAAGAGGGCGTGGAGCAGTTTCCCCTCGTATCCCTCGAAGGAATCGAGCGGCGCCAGGAGGCGCATCGTCATTTCCTTCTCCGACGCGTGCGTCTCGAGCTTCTTTTCGGCGCTCAGGCGCGCGAGAACGGCGGTGACCTCGGACGCTCCGATGGAATCGTCCCAGAGCGCGCCCGCCTCCTCGGGGAAAAGGGAGAAGAGGCGTCGATGGAGCCACGCCTCGTCGATCGAGTCCGGCGGCGCCGGCGCCTGGAACCGCCCGAGCGACGCCTCACGCCGGTAGAACGCAAATCCCATCAGGAGCGTCGCGGCGAGAAGGGTGGCGAGCATCGCCGCGCGAGTGCCCTTCGTCGTCCCGACGCGCACCGCGGCGGGCGCACCGGCGGCCGACGCGCGCGCCAGCTCCGCGTGCACCACGTAGTCCTCGCCGGGCACGAGGGAGCCCGCCGAGCGGCGCCGCACGAAACCCGGCGGCGGCGTCCAGGCGGGATCGAGATCGAGGTCCACCGAGAAGGCCTCGATCGGCTTCCCGGCGGCGGGAAGCGCGAAGTTGTGGTCGAGGACGTAGCGATCGCCCTGCTTCAAGAGCACGCCGGCGAGCGTGTAGGCGATCTCGTACCCGATCCCGGTGTGGTCGAACTCCGGAGCCGAGGGAAGCCGGCTCCGCCAGCGCAGCGTCGTGGCGTCGGTCATGGAGTAGCGGTCGAGGCCCGAGAGATCGCCGGCAACGAGATCGCGCGTCTCGCCGGTCGCCGGATCGAAGCGCCGCACACCCTCGAGCGAAAGCTTCTGGCCGGGAAAGAGCCGGAAGATCCGCTCCCCGCCGTTCCAGTCTCCCGTGAAGACCATCACGTGGCGCTCGACCACGTGGAGCCGCCCGTCGGCGTCGAGCCGCGCGGTCACGTCGAGCGACCGCCAGTGGAGCTCCTTCTCCGCCCGGGCGGTGCCCGATGAGACACCGAGCGCGAGGAGCGCGGCCGCGAGAGAGCGGCCGCCCATCCGGACCACGAATCGGAAGGCTGACATGTGGCCGGGATTCTAGTCGCTGACGCTACAGGTGACGGGGGACGGGTGACGGGTGACAGGTGACAGGTGACAGGTGACGGGGGACAGCAGCACCGGGGGACGGGGGACGGGTGACGGGGGACGGGTGACAGGTGACGGGTGACGGCAGCACCGGGGGACGGGTGTCAGGCGACGGGGGACGGGTCACAGGTGACAGCAGCATGGGGTCCGGTCACGCGGCAGCTCAAGGGTGATCGGCCTCGTTAAGCACGGGCTGCTGTCACCCGACACCTGTCACCTGTCACCTCGCTGCGCGGCGGCGCGGCGCGGGCTTCTTCGCCTTCGCCGCGCGGCGCGGAACCTTGAGGGCGGCGGCCGGGGAGACCGCTTCGGCCCCGTCCGTGGCCGCCTCCCCTTCGGGCGAGCCTTCGGCGACCGTCGACCCGGCCCCGGGGGCCCGCTTCCGGCTCTTCTTCTTTCCCGCGGCCGTTCCGGCCGAAGACGGGGTCGACGGCAGGAAAATGTCGACGAGCTCGGGCACCGTGCCGGCGGGCTTCTCGAACCCGCAGCCCGCCTTGTCGCAGGCGAAGACGTTTCCGCCTTTGCGCTCCCGAAGGAGAAGGTACGAGTTGCCGCACTGCGGGCACGCCTCAGGGATCGGCCTCGCCGAGAGCGTGAAGTCGCAGTTCGGGTAGTTGACGCACCCGTAGAACGGGCGGAACCGGCCGCGCCGCTCCGCGATGACGCCGCCGTCCTTGGGGCATCGCACCCCCGTGTCGCGGACGGGCTTCGGCGGCTTGTAGCGGCAGGCGGGATAGTTCGAGCACGACACGTAGGCGCCGAAGCGGCCATGGCGCCGGACGAGCGGATGGCCGCAATCGGGGCACATCTCCCCCGTCGGCTCGTCCGGCCTCGCCTCGGCCTTGCCGCCGGCCATCACGACGTTGACGACGTTGCGGCACTTCGGGTACGCGGTGCAGCCGAGAAACGCCGAGCCGGTGCGGCTCTGGCGCAGCTTCATCGGGGAGCCGCATTCCTCGCACGTCGTGTTCTCGAGGTCGGTCGCGTCGACGGCGTCTTCCTCGGGGTCCGGGATGTTCTCCGTGAAGGTGCAGGTCGGATACCCGCTGCAGGCGACGAAGAGCCCGTTCTTCCCCATCCGGAGCTTCAGTTTCTTCCCGCACTTGGGACACGCCTCCGGAATGAGCGGGACGACCGGGAAGGAGAGGAGCCGGCGCGCCTCGCCGAGCGGAATGCCGGCCTTGCCGGAGACCATCTCTTCGAGCGCCCGGTCCCGGTCGACCGTGAACGTCTTGTCGAACTCCTTCAGCGCGGCCCGCCAGGAGAGCGTGCCGTCCTCGACTTCGTCCAGCCTCTCCTCCATGCGCGCCGTGTACGAGGTCTCGAAGAAGTCCTCGAAGTACGGCAGCAGGAGCTCGATGACGGTGCGGCCGAGGGCGGTCGGAATGAAGCGGCGTTCCTTCTTGCGGACGTACTCGCGCTGCTCGATCTTGCGGAGGATCTCGGCATACGTCGACGGCCGGCCGATTCCGTTCTCCTCGAGAAACTTGACGAGCGAGGCCTCGTTGAATCGCGGCGGCGGCTGCGTCTGTTTCTTCTCGGGCGTCAGCGCGGCGAGCTTGAGGGTCTCGCCCTCCGTGAGCGGGGGAAGGCGCGTCCCGTCCTTTTCGGCGTCCTCTTCCTCTTCGCCTCCCGCCGGCGCGGCGACCGACACCCCGTAGGCCGCCAGGTACCCCGCCGACTTCAGGGTCGAGCCCGAGGCCCGGTAGACGGCGCGGCCCGCTTCGATCTCCGCGGACGTCGTGTCATAGACCGCGGGGTTCATCTGGGACGCCACGAACCGCTCCCAGATCAGGCGGTAGACCTTCGCCTCGTCCGGGGCGAGGTGCGCCGCCACCGTTTCCGGCGGCAGATCGAGATAGGTCGGGCGGATCGCCTCGTGTGCGTCCTGGGTGTCGCGCCGGCTCTTGAAGAACCGCGCGGACTCGGGCAGCGTGTCCGCCCCGTAGCGCGACGCGATGTGCTCGCGAACGGCCGTGAGCGCCTCTCCCGAGACACGCGTCGAGTCGGTGCGCATGTAAGTGATGAGGCCGACCGTGCCTCTTCCCGGAATGTCGCGGCCTTCGTAGAGCCGCTGCGCGACCTGCATCGTGCGGCGGACGGAGAATCCGAGGCGGCGCGCCGCTCCCTGCTGGAGCTGCGAGGTGATGAAGGGCGGCGGCGGATTCTTGCGCCGCTCGGAGCTCTCGACGCGGGCGACCTTCCAGACGGCCTTTTCGACGTCCTCCCGGACGCGCACCGCGGCGGCCTCCGATTCCAGCCTGGGATCCGAACCGTCGAACTTGAGCTTCGTGCCCTCGAACGAAACGAGGCGCGCGGGGAACGCCGGAGGGGTCTTTCCCTCGACCTGCGCGTCCACCGTCCAGTACTCGATCGAGCGGAACTCTTCGATCTGCCGTTCGCGCTCGACGATGATGCGCAGCGCGACCGTCTGCACGCGGCCCGCGGACAGCCCGCGCCATATCTTCTTCCAGAGGAGATCCGAGACTTCGTATCCGACGAGGCGGTCGATGATGCGCCGCGCCTGCTGGGCGTCGACCTTCCGGGTATCGATCTCGCCGGCGTCCTCCATGGCCTTCAGGACGGCCTTCTTGGTGATCTCGTTGAACCGGACGCGCTTGAAGACGATCTGCTTTCCGGCCCCTTTCAGGGCTTCGTGGAGGTGCCAGGAGATCGCTTCGCCCTCCCGGTCCGGGTCGGCCGCGAGGTACACGTTGTCCGACGCCTTCGCGGCGCGTTTCAAGTCCGCGAGGGTCTTCTCCTTACCGGCGAGCACCTCGTAAGTGGGCTCATAGCCGTGTTCCCGATCGACGCCGAGGCCCTTCTTCGGGAGGTCGCGGATGTGGCCGTAGGAGGCCAGAACGCGGAAATCCTTTCCGAGGAACTTTTCCAGCGTCTTGGCCTTGGCGGGGGACTCGACGATGACGAGGGAACGGGTCATGAGGGCGGTGGAACCTGCCATATCCACGGGTAAAGCGCAAACCGGTCCATCCGGCGACTCCGATAACAGGATCGTATTCCTCCCCTCCAAGTGTCTGATTCGAAAGGGATGGGCGCGGCGGTTTCCGGAACGCGCCGCGGCCGGAAGCCGGACCGGCGGGTCATGCCCCTCCTCCCAGGACGGGGGCCGAAAGCGCGAAACGACCGGGGCCCGCCTCCCGGGCGAGACCGGCGGCCTCGAGCTCGAAGAGCGCCGCCAGGACGGTCGCGGCGGGCAGGTCCGCCCCGCAGCCGAGCTCGTCCGGCGTCGCCTCGCCGTCGCGCACCAGCGCCTCGAGGAGGGTCCGGGCCTCCCGGGAAAGCGCCGCGGCGGCGGCGGCCGACGCCAGGACGGCGGGTTTCGCCACGCCGATCGAGGGAAAGAGCTCGGAGAGGACGTCTTCCGCGCCCCGGCAGAGGATCGCCCCGTCGCGAAGGAGCTCGTGCGCCCCGGCCGAGGTCTCCGAGAAGACGCTTCCGGGCACGGCGAAGACGTCCCGTCCGAAGTCGGCGGCGAGGCGCGCCGTGATGAGCGAACCGCTGCGGCGTGAAGCCTCGACCACCACGACGCCGGACGAGAGCCCCGCGATGATCCGGTTTCGGATCGGAAAGTTCTGCGCGGCGGGCTCCGTGCCGGGCGGGTACTCGGTCAGCAGCAGATGCTCCGTCTGGAGCGACTCCTTCAGGCGCGTGTTTTCGCGGGGATAGTCGACGTCCAGCCCGCAACCGAGAACCGCGGCGGTCCCGCCGGGGCCCTCCCGCGCGGCTTCGTGCGCCGCGGCATCGACGCCCCGGGCGAACCCGGAGACGACGCAGACCCCGGCGAGTGAGAGGTCGCGGGCGAGGCGCGCTGCGACTTCCCGCCCGTAGCGCGACGCCCCGCGGGAGCCGACCACCGCGACAGCCGGCGGCATCAGCCGTTCGAGGCGGCCTTCCGCGTAGAGAACGAACGGAGGGTCGGGGATCTCGGAGAGAGGCCGGGGGTAGCGCTCGTCGAAGGCCGTCAGCAACGTCATGCCGCGGCGCTCGAGGTCCTCCCCCCAGCGCTCGGCGTCGCGATCCTCGCCCGAGCGAAGGAGGGCGCGCGCGCGTTCCGGAGAGCGCAGCCGCTCCGCCAGCTCCTCCTCCGGGGCGCCGAGCATCGCCTCGACGCTCGCGAACGCCCGGATCACGGGCCAGAGCCGCTGCGGCGAGAGCTGCCGCGACCGGGCCCAGGAGAGGGCCGCGCGGCGGCGGAGGGTGGATTGGGGCATGTTCTTAATCGTTCCTTGAGGAGCCGCGGTCCGCCGAATGACCCGGAAAACGCGCGGCGGCGCGAAAACGGGCATCCCCCTGCCTTCCGATTGTCCCGAGCCGGCCGGCGCCCTGCGCCGCGGGAAGAAAATCCCTTCCGGGCGCTTTCCTATAATAGCCGCCGGCGATCGGAGAAATTGTGCAGCGACCTGTCGTTCTCGTTCTCGCAGCGTCATTGGGGCTCGCCGGGTGCGCGAGCTACTCCCGCACGGACAAGGCCTCTTCCCAGATCGCGTTCGGCGCGGCCGTGGCGAAGAAAGGCCTCTGGCGCGAGGCGTCGTTCCGGTTCGAGCAGGCGGTCGCCCGCGACCCCAACAATGCCCACGCCCACAACAACCTCGCGGTCGCGCTCGAGGCGAGCGGCGAATACGCGCGGGCGCTCGCCGAGTACAAGCGCGCTCTCGAGCTCGACTCCAAGGACACGTACATCCGCCGCAACTACGCCCGCTTCGCCGAGTTCTACACGTCCTTCACGCGCACCACCGGGAAGGCCGTCAGTGGCTCGTAGCCCGGCTTCCCGCCGCACAGCCGCCGTCTTTCTCGCCGCTTCGCTCGCCGCGCTCTCCGGATTCTTTGCGGCCTCCCCCGCCTCCGCCGCCGACCAGGTGCGCCTGAAGCTTCCTCTGAAGCCCCGCCTTCCTCTGCGCGGCAACGAGAAGATCGCGATCGCTCCGTTTCTGATCGTGCAGGACGCCGACCGCGCGCGCGACAAGCGCCTTCAGAACGTCGACCTCCAGGGCGAGTTCCAGCGCTTCCTGAAAAAGCAGATCGACAAGAAGACGAAGCTCGAAGTCGTGACGGTCCCCCCCGAACTCAAGCTCCCGACGCAGAACCTTTCGGAGCTCGGCCGCGCGACGGAGTTCTGGCGGTCGATCGGAACGAGCACCGGCGCGGAGATCGTCGTGTCAGGCTCGCTCGAGTTCCGGGTCGAGGACCGATCCGGCTACAAGACGGAGGAGTACGTTTCGCCGATCAACGGCCAGACGTACTACCGGCAGGTCTACGTCGAGCAGACGGGGTTCGTCTTCGACATCGTTTTTCTCGTCTTCGACGGGCGGACGGGCGAAAAGATCCTCCAGGACGAGTTCAAGGACTTCCGGCAGACCGGCGGCCGCCGGGCCGACGAGCTCCAGGGCCTCTTCGAAAATCTCTTCTCTCTCGAGAACCAGATCCTGAACCTCTTCGTCGCGCGCGAGCGCGAGGCCGACCGGTACATCTTCACCAACTGACCAGGGAGTTCTCGATGAAGAAAGCGGTTCTCGCGCTCGCTCTCCTTCTCTGCGCGGCCGGCGCGAGCGCGCAGTTCGGCGAGAACAAGATCGCGTACGACAAGTTCGCCTGGAAGACCTACAAGTCGACGCACTTCGTCATCTACTTCTACGAGAAGGACCAGGGCGAGCTCTCGAAGGTGGCCTCGTACGCCGAAAGCGCCTACGACGACATTTCCCGGCAGCTCAATTTCCAGATCCCGAAGCCGATCAACCTGATCGCCTACGCGAGCCACTCCGACTTCGAGCAGACGAACACGCTCTTGAATTTCATCCCCGAGGAGGTCGGCGCGTTCGCGCTCCCTTCGCGCAACCGGATGGTTCTCCCGATCGATCTGCCCGACGAGAAGCTGCAGCAGCTGATCGCGCACGAGCTCACCCACGTCTTCCAGTTCGAGATTCTTTTCGGCGGCAACTACCTGCGGGCCGCCACGACGAACGCCCCCCAGTGGTTCACGGAGGGCATGGCGTCTTATTTCGGCAACGACGAAGACAACAAGGACCGGATGATCCTACGGGACGCGGTCCTGGCGGACCAGGTCCCCGAAGTCGCGCAGAAGGGCATCAGCGGCTTCTTCGCCTACCGTTTCGGCCACGCCGTCTTCGACTTCGTGGCCGCCGAATGGGGCAAGGACGCCGTCCGCGAGTTCGTCTACGAGTTCCGCAACAGCCTCGGCGCGAGCGTCGAAAAAGCCGTCAAGCGGCAGTTCAACATCTCGGGCGAGGACTTCGACATCAAATTCCGCCGCTACCTCCGCGCGCGGTACCTGAAGATCCTCGCGGAGAAAGGCGAGCCGATCGACTTCGGGGAGCGGTTCAAGATCGAGGACACGCCGTCGGCCGAGACGTCGCCGCGCGCCTACCCCTCCGGGGACTTCGTCGCGGCGATGACCACTTACAAGCAGGACGCCGACGTCGTCGTGATGTCGACGCGGGAGCGAAAGCTCTACCGCAACCTGACCCGGGGTTACACGACCACGTACGAATACCTGGTCTCGCAGTGGGTCACCACCGGCCCCCAGAGCGGCGCGGACCTCGGCGTCTCGCCCGACGGGAACACGGTCGCGGTCTTCGCGCGTCGCGAGCGGGGCCGGGACCTTCTCCTCCTGAACGCTCTCGACGGAGGCATCCGGGAGCGCGTCGAGATGCCCGAGCTCGACCAGCAGTTGAACCCGGCTTTTTCGGGGAACGGCAACAACGTCGTCTTCCGGGCGCTCCAGAAGGGCCGCGCGGACATCTATTCGTACGACCTGACCGCGAAGACGATCACGAACCTGACCGACGACGACGCGTGGGACTTCGGGCCCACCTATTCGCCGGACGGAAAGTGGATCTACTACTCCTCCGTCCGCGGCACGCGGTCGAAGATCTTTCGCTTTCGGCCGGAAAGTCCCGAGTCGCGGGAGCAGATCACCTACGGAGACTGGAACGACGAGGACCCCAGCCTGTCTCCCGACGGCAAGCGGCTCTTCTTCATTTCCGACCGCGATCAGGGCATCTACAACGTGTACTCGATCCATCTCGAGACGGGCGAGACGCTGATGCATACGAACGTCGTCGCGGGCGCGTTCTCGCCGACCGTTTTCGTCGGCAAGGACAACACCGAGAAGCTCGTCTTCTCCGCCTATTACAAGCGGCGTTTCACGCTCTACATCGCGGACTCCCGCAAGCCATTCAAGCGACTGCCCGACCTCTCCCCCGTTCCGTCACCCGTCGGTCCCGGAGGGATCCAGCCGTACCAGCCGGCGATCGAGGTCAACATCGACCCCGAGAAGGTGACGAACAAGATCTCGAGAAAGCTGCAGCTCGAGGACGCCCAGGTCGTCGCCGGGGTCAACACGGACCAGACGTTCGTCTCCAACACGGTTCTCGTGTTCGGCGACAACCTCGGCGACCGCCGGTTCATCGCGAGCCTCCAGTCCCTCTCGTCTTTCACGAACTTCAATTTCACGTATCTCGACCTTTCCCGCCGGCTGCAGAAGGGCGTCGCGCTGTTCGACGACCGGACGTACTTCCTCGCGTTCGACGACACGCGCGGGAACACGCGGATCGTCCGCGATCGCCGGGCGTACCGGATCACCGGCGGATTCTTCCTCGGCCAGTACCCCCTCTCCCGGTATCACCGCCTGGAAGGTCAGCTCGGATACATCTCCCGTTCCTACGATTTCCCGTTCGTGATCCAGAACAACGACGGAACGCAGAACTTCTTCGTCAATCCGCGCACCGACAACTACCCGGAGATCGGGCTCGCGTTCGTCGGCGACACCGTTCTGTACCGCGAGTGGGGGCCGCTCTCCGGGCGGCGCTACCGCTTCTCCTACAGCTGGGCGCCGGCTTTGAGCCGAAAGGACGAGATCAATCCGGTGACGGGGGAGGTCCAGAAGGCCGGCAGCACGCTGACGGCGGACGCCTCGGTCGACCTGCGCCACTACTTCAAGATCACCGCGCGATCCCTGATCGCGGTCCGGCTGTTCGGCGCGCATTCGACCGGAAATTTCCCGAACGTCTATTATTTCGGCGGGCTCGATACTCTGCGCGGCCTCGATTTTCGCGAGCAGATCGGAAACACGGTCGGCTACGCGAACCTCGAATACCGGTTCCCCCTGATCGACCTGCTCGCCTTCCCGTTCGGAGCCTTCGGAAACATTCGCGGCCGCTTCTTCATCGACGTCGGCGGCGCCGCGCTGAAGGACCAGACGTTCCGCTTCTGGGATTCGAGCAAGCACCAGCTGATCGACGGGCGGGGATCCTACGGCTACGGAGTCCAGTTCGACATCTTCGGCCTGACGCTCCACTGGGACTTCGCGCACCTGACCGATTTCCGGAAGACGTACTCGGGACTCAAGACCTCGTTCTATATCGGGACGGAGTTCTAAAAGACCCAGCGCGCCAATCTGACGCGCGCATGCGCGCGCGTCTATCCGGCCATCGGCGGCAGATCGGGTCATCGGGTGATCGGGCCATCGGGTCATCGGGTGTCCGCTCCGCGGAGCCGCTACACGGCGCCACGTGACGGCTCGCACTCCCGCACTCATGTCCTCGACGAGCCGCATTCCCAGATGACCCGATGACCCGATGGCCCGATCGCCGACAAATCGCCGGATAGAAAAAAGGCGCCCGTCGGGCGCCTTTTTTCAGATCGAGAACCGTAACTATCCTCGATTAGGACGATCATCCTCGAGGTATTCCTCCGGCACGTCGTCCACCGGCACCTCGCGCGTCCGCACCGGGCCCTGGTCCGCGTCCGGTGCGTTTTCGACGCCGCTGACGACTCCCGCTTCAAACGCCTGCCCTTCCTCGACGAGCTCCTCGACGCTCTCCGAGTCGGCCTGCTCGGACCGCGACAGGCCCTCGGTGTCGCCCGACTGCCCGCCGGACTCGGCGCCCATTCCGCGGGCGTCGACGGGATCTTCGACGCGCCAGTCGGCCGTTCCGCGCCGGCGCCTCGGGGATGAGCTCCCCGCCGGAAAGCGTTCGGCGGAATGGGCGCGTCCCGCCGCCGGCGCCGGTTTCCGCGCCGTCGCGCGCCGCGTCGGGGCTTTCGGCCGGGAGGATGCGGCCGCCTTCGATTTCGACCTCGTCTTCGTCGTCGTCTTCGTCCTCGTCTTCGCCTTCACGGCCTTTTTCGCCCCGGATGCCGTGCGCTTCCGTGCGGAGCCCGCCCTTCGCGCCGTCTTCCCGGATTTCGTCGCGGCGCTGGCTCGCTTCGTTCGCGCCGGCTTCGCCGCATTTTTCGCTTTCGCTTTCCTTCCGCCGGGAGAGGCCTTCGCTTTTCGTTTCCGGACGCCTTCGCGCGAATGGCGCATGATCGTTTTCCGACTCGGCTTGGCGGCTTTCCGGGCCGGCCGCCGGCTCTTCGTTTTCATGGCGTTTCTCCTGAAAGAACGCATCGTAGCGCCTGGGGCGCCGTTTCATTGGTGCGCGGGCGGGCGCTCGGAGACGATCCCGTCATTTGCCGCTATCATTTGCGAACCTTGTCTACGGGATCATCGCTGGCGATCCGGGCCCTCGGCCCCTACGGGGGATCCGCGCCGGGATACCGCCTGACGACCTTTCTCGTCGACGGAGAATCCGCGCTCGACGCCGGCGCCCTGACCGATTCGCTCCCTCTCTCGGCGCAGCGCCGGATCCGGCGTGTTTTCCTGACCCACGCGCATTTCGACCACATCGCTTCGCTCCCCCTGCTCATGGAAAACCTCTACGGGCAGGCCTCGCCGCTCGAAGTGCTCGCTCCCGAGCCGGTCCTCGCGACGATCGCGCGGGACATCCTGAACGACCGGATCTGGCCCGATTTCACGAAGCTGCCCTCCCGCGCCCACCCGACGGTCCGCCTGCGTCCGCTCGCGGAGGGCCGGCCGTTCCGGGCCGGTGCAGTCACGTTCACGCCCGTGCGCGTCAGTCACGTGGTGCCGGCCTACGGCTACCTCGTCTCGAAGCCGGGCCGCAGCGTGCTCTTCTCGGGCGACACGGAGCCGACCGACGAGCTCTGGCGGGTCGCGCGGCGCGCGAAGAACCTCAAGGCGATCTTCCTCGAGCTCTCCTTCTCCGATACGCAGCTCGAGGTGGCGCGCGCCTCCCGGCACCTGACGCCCTCGCTCGTCCGGGCCGAGCTGTCCAAGGCCCCGCCGCGCGTGCCCGTTTTTCTGTACCACATGAAACCGCCGTCGCTCGGTCGGATCCGGCGGGAAGTCCGGGCCTCGGGCGAGCCTCGCCTCCGGCTTCTCGATTCCGAGCGCGGCTTCCGGTTCTAGGGGCGGCTTCCGGCCGCGAGCCGCCGCGTCCACGCGAGGAGATCGAGCGCCAGGATTCCGGCGAGCCGCCCGCGCAGAGAGTCGTTGCGGAGCAGATCGAGCCGCGGCCCCTCGAGGATCGTTCGCCGGACGAGCCAGGGGACCCCCTCGCGCTCCTCCGCGATCCAGGACGAATCGCGGCCCTCGCGCGAGACGGCGACGGTCTTCGCGGCGTCGTCGATCCGGACGGTCTCCTCGAGCGGCGGCGGCTCTCCCCCGCCGCCCTCCGGGACGAGCCGGACGGAAAACGCCCCGGGCCCGACGGAGGCGGTCGTCACGCGCGCGAACCCGGCATGCAGCGCCGTGTAGCCCTCGGGGGTGGCGATCGCGGAGAAGGCCGATTCGGAAGGGACCGGCGACTCCAGGAACGCCTCGACGGAAGCGTTCCCGCTTTCCGGGTCCGGGTCGCCCGCCAGGGCGAACGCTTCGTCGAGAAACGACGCCTCCACGCCGAACGCCGCCTCGAGCGCACCGGAGCGCGGCGATTCCAGGGGGATCCGCAGCCGCGAGTGCAGGTCGTCGATCCGCAGCGAGCCGCGGGCGAAGACGGTGCGGCGGTTCGCGAGGATCCGGTGGAGCACGACTTCCGACAGGAACTTCGAGTCGGCGCGGAACGTCTCGCGCCAGCGCGCTTCGAACTCGCCTTCGGCAAGCGGCGCGTCGAAGACCTCGAGGTGCCGAGGGCCGTCCGGCACGCCGCCGTCGAAGTCGACGCGGAGGCCGCGGGCGGTCCGGGTCACCTCGAGACCGCCGAGCGGCGTCTCGACGCGCGCGAGGCGGGCGGGCAGGAGTGCCGGCAGGGGAAAGCCCGCGTCGCAGAGCCACTCCGTGTCGGCCGTGAAAACGAAGAGGGCCGCGTGGTCGAAGTCCGACCGGACGCGGCCCAGGGCGAGGCGGGTTACGAACCCGAGCCCTCGGAGCAGGGCGTCGAAGGCTGCGACCCGCGCGAAGCAGGTCCCGCCCGCGCCCGACTCCAGCCGCTCCCGCCAGAAGATCTCCGGCAGGCGCGGCTTGTCGACCGGATTCGCCACCTGCGCGTGGCGCCGGATCTTCGACGCGGTCTCGAAGGGGACGCGCTCGTTGAAGCGGAGAAAGAGGCGCTCGAGAAACCCCGGCCCCGGGTCGGCCCGGGAGACCTCGAGGTCCTCCAGGATCTCGTCGACGGGGATCGTCAACGCTTCTTCGTCAGCTTCTCGACGAGCGCGGCGACGCGGGCGCGCGCCCCGGGCGCGAACCAGACGTCCAGGAACGGGTCACCCTCCGCCGAGTCGTCGAAGCGCGAGAGCGCCTCTTCGCGGGAGCGGCGCTTGATCTCGGCGTGCGCCTCCCGGGGACGTTCGCCGAGAACGCGGGCGCGGTCGAGGGCCCGCGGAAGGAGATCGGCGGCGGGCACGATCTCGTCGACGAGGCCGATGCCGGCGGCGCGCGACGCCGGAAGGTTCTCGCCGGCGGCGGCCAGACGCTCCGCGCCCCGATCGCCGAGCAGGAAGCGGAAGACCTCGAACAGCGGCCTCGGCAGCGGCACGCCCAGGACGACCTCGGAAAGACCGAGCGTCGTCTCCCCTTCCGCGGCGATCCGCTCGTCGGCCGCGGCGGCCAGGATCAACCCACCGGCGATCGCGTGGCCGCCGAGCGCGGCGATGACCGGCGCCCCGTGCGCGAAGACCTGCCGGACCAGCGCCGTGTAGTCCGAAAGAAAACGCGCCATGCCGGCGCGATCGAAAGGCGCGATCGTGGGAAGGTCCCAGCCGCCCGAGAAGATCTTCTGCGACGAGGCGAGGACGATCGCCCGGGCGCCGGCGTGGTCGCCGATCGCCGCGGACAGGTCGTGGACGAGCTCGGGAGAAAACGCGTTCGCGCGCGGGCGGTCGAGCGTCAGGAGCGCGACTCCCCCGTCCCGCGCCTCGGAGAGGACGAGGCTCATCGGGCGCGCTCCCCGGCCGCGACCGGCAGAGCTTCCTCTCCGGCAGTCTCGGCCGCGTTCCCTCCGAAGGCGAGCCGGTGGACGCGGCCGTCGTCCGTCAGCTCCGGGTGGAAGGTGGCGGCGACGACCTGCCCCTGCCGGACGAGGACGGGCTCGCCGTCGCGGGTCCCGAGCACCTCGACCCCAGGACCGACGCCGTGGATGCGCGGCGCACGGATGAAGACCGCTGGCAGCGGGCCTCCGAGCCGCGGAGCGTCCACCACCCCGACGAACGAGTCCACCTGCCGGCCGTAGCCGTTTCGCTCGACGGCGAGATCGAGCACGCCGAGGCCCTTCTGAACGGGATTCGTCACCTCGCGCGCCAGGACAATCGCCCCGGCGCAGGTGCCGAGCACGGGCCGTCCGCTCTCCGCGAACCGTCGGATGGCCTCCTCCCACGGAGCGAGCTCGAAGAATTTCCAGAGCGTCGTCGACTCGCCGCCGGGAATCACGAGGCCGGCGGCGCGATCGAGCTCCTGCGGTCGGCGAGCCTCGAAGGAGGCAATCCCGAGCCGGGAGAGCGCGGCCCGGTGCGCCTCGAAGTCGCCCTGCAGCGCGAGAACCGCGATTCCGAGCGAAGACGGCGACCGCTCAGCCCCGGTCTCCCGGGGCCGTGTCTCGATCACCATCCGCGTGTCTGGAGCTGGGCTTCCTCGGGAAGGCTGGCCGCGTCGATGCCCTTCATCCCGGCGCCCAGGGACTCTTCCGCCTCGACGAGAGCGTCCGCGTCGCGCCAGTGCGTCGTCGCCTTGACGATGGCCCGTGCGCGGTTCTCGGGATCCGCGGACTTGAAGATGCCCGAGCCGACGAAGACCGCTTCGGCGCCGAGCCCCATGCAAAGCGCGGCGTCGGCGGGAGTCGCGATGCCTCCGGCGGCGAAATTCGGCACGGGAAGGCGGCCGGTCTCGGCGACGCCGACGACGAGCTCGAATGGGGCCTGGAGGCGCTTGGCTTCGCGCATCAGCTCGTCCTTCGTCATGAGAGTCAGGTTGCGCATCTCGCGGCCGATCTCGCGCAGGTGCTTGACGGCGTGGACGACGTCCCCCGTGCCCGCCTCCCCTTTCGTCCGGATCATCGCCGCGCCTTCGCCGATGCGCCGCAGCGCTTCGCCGAGGTTGCGGCAGCCGCACACGAACGGCACGCGGAAATCGCGCTTGAAGACGTGGTTCTCTTCGTCCGCCGGGGTCAGAACCTCGGACTCGTCGATGAAGTCGACCTTCAAGGCCTCGAGGATCCGCGCCTCGGCGATGTGCCCGATCCGGCATTTGGCCATCACGGGGATCGAGACGGCGGCCTGGATCTCGCGGATCTTCGACACGGGGGACATGCGCGCGACTCCCCCGTCCCGCCGGATGTCCGCCGGAACCCGCTCGAGCGCCATCACGGCCGCCGCACCGGCCTGCTCGGCGATCTTCGCCTGCTCCGCGTTGACGACGTCCATGATGACGCCGCCCTTCAGCATCTCCGCGAGCCCGACCTTGACCCGGAAACTGTCCGTCTCGTTCATGGCTACCCCCTTCTGCGCGTTTCGAGCCTCGCGTTTCAACTGGAGTTCCGGGTCGGGACTGCCGTCACGCGTCGCCCGTTTCTGCCGTCACCCGTCACCCGTTTCTGCTGTCACCTGTCACCTGTCACCTGTCACCCGTCACCTCTCCCCTCTCCCCTCTCCCCTCTCCCCTCTCCCCTCTCACCCGTCCCCGTCCCCCGTGCTGCTGTCACCCGTCACCCGTTCACCCGTCACCTGTCCCCTCAGACGACGGGCGCCGAGTAGACGCCTCGCCCCTCGACCGCGCGCACCGCCTCCGCGAGGAGCGCGATGCCGCGATCCACGTCCCTCTTGTCCACCCGCGAGATCGAGAGCCGGAGCTCGGGCCGGTCTTCGCCCCTGGGATCGAAATCCGCGCCCGCGGCGACCGCGATCCCGCGCGCGCCGGCCGCAGCGGCCACGGCACGTCCCGAGGTCCCGGGCACAAGGTGCAGCCAGAAGAGCGCGCTGCCGATTTCCCCGCCCCACCACGTCAGATGTGGGAGATGCGCGTTCAAGGAACGCACCGCGGAGAGCCGCCGCGCCTCGACTTCGAGCGCGCGCCGCTTGCGCGCCAGGCGGTCCGCCCCGGCGCGAAGGAAATCGGCCACCGCCGCCTGGATCGGGAGCGGCGTCTGGAAGTCGGCCGTCTTCTTCACGCGCGCGAGCCGCTCGATCACCGTCGCGGGGCCGGCGATCCACCCGATCCGCAGGCCGGGCACCAGGTCCTTGGAAAGCGTTCCCAGCCAGACGACCCGGTCGGGCCGGAGCACGGCGAGGGGCGTCTCGCCCGACTCCGGCTCCTCGTATCCGTCCTCGATCACGAGCGCTCCGCATGCGGTCGACGCGTCCAGGATCGCCTCGCGCCGCGGTCCGCGGGTCGTGATCCCCGTCGGATTCTGGCGCTCCGGCATCACGTAGACGAGCTTCGCGCGGCGGCCGAAGAGGGGAGAGGCGTCCGGGCCGTCGACGGTCATCGGAAGCTCGATCATCTCGACGCCCGCGAAACGCGCCAGGGCGAGGGCGCCCGAATAGCTCGGCGACTCGACCGCGATCGCGTCGCCCGGATCCGTGAAGGTGCGAAACAGGAGATCGAGCCCCTGCTGCGCGCCGCTCGTGACCAGGATCTCGTCGGCCGAGCGCTCGATTCCGGAGGCGGCGAGCCGGCGCGAGATCTCGGTGCGCAGCTCGGAAAGCCCGAGCGGGGGAGCGTACTGCCAGAGATCCCGCCGGCGGCTCCACGCGGCGGTCAGGGTCATCGTGAACTCTTCGATCGGAAAAAACCGTTCGTCGGGCGTCAACCGCGAGAAGTCGGCAAGCAGGGGAGTGTCGCCGGCGGGCGACGGTTCCGCGGCGATCGCGGCCGCGCGCTTGGAGAGGAGCGCCGCCGGATCGAAGGGGAGAGCGATCCCGCCGCTCGCGTCGCGCGCGACGACCGTGCCGCTGCCGACGCGTCCCTCGACCAGCCCGCGTTCGGCGAGGCGTCGGTAGGCCGACTGGACCGTCCCCCGGTTGATCTGAAGTCGCAGGGCGAGATCGCGCGTGGTCGGCAGCCGCTCGCCCAACGCGATGAGACCCGTCGCGATGCGCGCCTCGATCGCGGCCGCGAGCTGGTCGCCGAGCGGCTCGCGGGACCCGCGATCGATCGCGACAGAATTGGCCCAACCCGATTGGCTCATGACCGCGCCAATTGTACGTCCACTTCATGGAAATCAAGAAGCCCCTTTTTCAAAGAGAATCGAGATCCGAATATCTACTGGATATTTTAGTTAAGTACTGAGTCTAATGGGTAAAAGAGGCATAAATTGCAGCACTGCAGAGAGTCCCCTTGGGACAGCGCGCCCTCCAGGCGCGTTTCATAATCCCGGGAAGAGGTGAAAGAAGAGGGTCCCTGGATCAAGAGCGTGCCGGCCGCTTGCCGCCCCGCTGTCCCATCCGCTCGCCGCGTGAGGAGTCTGCCGAGCGTCGCGGAGGGCGGAGCCTCGCGCGGCGGGAAGCGCAGCGAAGCGAAGCCGACGGTCCTACGCCCCGTGCTTGCGGAGCTCGTCTTCGAGGCCGCGGGCGAACTGGAACTCCTGGTCGCGGAGGTCCACGTTCTTGCGCTTGGCGAGATTCGCCTGGACCCTGGCTTCGATCGCGTCGAGCTCCTTGTAGGTCTCCGTCAGGACGCGGGTGACCGCGCGGCGCACCGTCTCGTCGTCGCTCTTCTGGATCAGGTTCATGTTGTCCTTGAGCTTGCGCGAGACGATCCGCGAGAGGTACAGGATCCGATCGGCGGAAACCTTCACGGAGCCTCCCGGCGGCCCGCCAGGAGCCCGTCCGTCAGAGGGTGGCGGTAGAGCTGCTCCAGGACCGTCGCGGGCATCGTGGCGGCGTCCGCGCCCATCAGGGCGGCATCCAGGACGTGGACCGGGTTGCGGACGTCCGAGACGAGGATCTGGGTCTGGAAACCGTAGTTGTCGTAGATGCGGATGATCTGCTCGACCAAGTCCATGCCGATCGAGCCCAGCTCGTCGAGCGGGCCCACGGCGGGCGCCACGTAGCTGACGTTCGCCTTCGCCGCCAGGAGCGCCTGGGCTGCCGAGTGGCAGCCGGAAGCGCAGATCGCGACCTGGTCGTCGGCGAGAAGGCGGGCGACCCGCATCCCGGAGGGCGCGACCGGAAGCCGGATCACGATGTCCTTGCCGAGCTTGGCGAGCTCGCGGGCGTCCTTGTACATCCCCTTCGCGTCTCCCGATCCCGGCTCCACACAGACCGGCCCGTCGGTCAGCGCGGACAGATCGCGGACGGCGCGCCGATAGTCGACGCCCGCGGCTTCGGCAGCGGCCGTCGAAAGCCAGACGCCGTCCAGAAGGCCCCAATCACGGACCTTCTTGGCGTCTTCGGCGCTCGCGCTGTCCAGAAAGAAACGCATGAGCGGGGGATTCTATACGGCGGGAGGACCGCCGGGGCGGCCGCGGCCCGCCACGCGCGGACCAGGCGGTTTACGGGCTCAGCGAAGGCGCGTCATGCCTCGTCGTCCTCCTCATCCTCGTCCGCTTCCTCGTTCAAGAACGAGCCGCCCCCCTCGTCCTTCGCACCCTGGCCGCGGCCGGGGGTCTTCCGGGGCGCCGGCCCGGCCGGGGTCTTCGCCGGAGGATCGACGGGCAGCTCGGGCTGGGCCTCCTCCTCGGTCTCCTCGGGTTCGGCGAGCTTGGCGACCGCGACGACGCAGTCCCCCTCGTCGAGATTGATGAGCCGGACGCCCTGCGCGGCACGGCCGGTCTCCCGGATGTCCCGGACCTTGAAGCGGATCAACATGCCGCTCTGGGTGATCAGGAGAAGCTGGTCGGCGTCGGAGACCGACTTGATGCCGCTCACGGCGCCATTCTTCTCGGTGACCTTGATGTTGATGACGCCCGATCCGCCGCGGCCCTGGAACCGGTACTCCGAGGCTTCGGACCGCTTGCCGTAGCCTTTTTCGGTGACCGTCAGGAGGTGGCCCGTCTCCTCGACGACGTCCATCTCGACGACGTAGTCCTTGTCCCGCAGGGAAATGCCCCAGACGCCCGTCGTATCGCGGCCCATGGGGCGGACGTCCTTCTCGGAGAACCGAATGCCCTGCCCGAGCCGCGTGCCGATGAAGATCTGGCGGCTGCCGTCGGTGATGCGCACCGAGAGGAGCTCGTCGTCCTTCTCGATGTTGATCGCGATGATGCCGC
Organism: Acidobacteriota bacterium; assembly: GCA_039933215.1. Taxonomy (GTDB): domain Bacteria; phylum Acidobacteriota; class Thermoanaerobaculia; order UBA5066; family Gp7-AA6; genus JALYUA01. The sequence continues at coordinate 906 of JBDTOO010000047.1, read as the reverse complement.
CGGAGCGGACGTTGGAGTACGCAGAGAGCGCGGTCTTTTTGATGAGCCCGCGCTTGGTCGCGAAGACGAGGAACCGGTCCTCGGGAAAATCCTTCGTCGACGCCAGGGCGACGATCCGCTCGTTCGGCTCGAGGTTCAGGAGATTCACGATCGCCTTGCCGCGCGTCGCGGGGCCGAGCGACGGCAGGTCGTACACCTTGATCCAGTGCATGCGCCCCTTGTTGGAGAACGCGAGGATGAAGGCGTGCGTCGACGCGACGAACAGGTGCTCGACGACGTCCTCTTCCTTGGTCGTCGCCCCGATGCGGCCCTTGCCGCCGCGGCGCTGCGCCCGGTAGAGCGACAGGGGAGAGCGCTTGATGTAGCCGCCACGCGACACGGTGATCACCATGTCTTCTTCGACGATGAGGTCCTCGATGTCGATGTCGGAGGCCTCGGCCACGATCTGCGTCCGCCGCTCGTCGCCGAACTGCTTCTTCACGTCCTGAAGCTCGCTCACGATGATGTCGAGGACGAGCTTCTCCGAGCCGAGGATCTCGCGCAGCTTCGAGATCAGGGCGAGGACTTCCTTGAACTCCGCGACGATCTTCTCGCGCTCCAGGCCCGTGAGCCGCTGCAGCCGCATGTCGAGGATCGCCTGCGCCTGCAGGTCGTCCAGCCGGATGACGTCCTTGTCGGCCTTCTTCGCCGAGCTGTCGCCCAGGGGCTCGCCGATGAACTTCTCGAGCCCGGCGCGCGTCATCGAGATCTCGGCGACCAACCGGTCCTTGGCTTCCTTCGGATCCTTCGAGGCGCGGATGATCGCGATGACCTTGTCGATGCTGGCGAGCGCGAGCGCGAGGCCGCGCAGGAGGTGCGCGCGCTCCTCCGCCTTCTTCAGGTCGAACTGCGTGCGCCGGATGACGA
>JBDTOO010000046.1:0-29692 GCA_039933215.1 Acidobacteriota bacterium | reverse complement strand
GAGGAGCCTCACGCGGCGGGAGCCGGAGCGATCGCGTCAGCGAGCGCGGAGGCGACGGACGGTTACTTCAACCCCTCCACCACGAACAGATCCGAAAGCAGCCGCGCGTAGCAGTAGGCGTACGACTTCGCGTTGGGAGTGACGAGGACATTCGAGATGCGCTCGACTCCGGCGGGGTCGACGGGGAGCAGGTCTTTCCAGACTTCCCGCTTGCCCGTGGCGACCTCGAGACGCACGATCCGCGCGGGGATTTCGCCTCGCTTCCAGAGGTAGACGAATTTGTCGTCCGGCGAAAAACGCAGCGGGAACTCCCCCGGCGAGACGCCCGGAACCCGTCGCGCTTCTCCCTGGTCCAGCGGAAACAGGGAGCAGTTCCGATCCGGGCCGATCGCCGCCACCCACTTCCCGTCGTTCGAGACGGTGAATCCGGGCAGCGCCACGGAAACGCCCTCCGGCGTGACGGGACGCGGCTTCGACCCGTCCACCTTCTGGAGATAGAGGCGGACGCCGTGACCGTTTTCGGTCCCGGCGAACACGATGCTCTGTCCGTCCGGCAGCCAGGTCGCGCCCTGCTCGGCTCCGATCCCGACGAGCGGAATCTCCTTGTGCTCACCGGTTCCGGTAGGCAGCAGCGACAGCGGGGAGTTCGGCGACGGGATGATCGACAGCGCCCATTTGCCGTCCGGGGACAGCGCGAGGGCGTTGCCCTCTCCGAGACGCACCACCGGTGACTTGTCCGACTTTCGCAGGTAGACGGTGTAGTTCGCGCCGCCGGCCTCCCCCTCTTCGTCGAAGAGCAGCGTCGTTCCGTCCGACGCGAGGTCCGCCGCGAAGGAGTAGTCCAGAAACGACATGTCCCTCTCGCGGTCGTCTCCGGCGAGCATCCCGCGGATACCGACCCGCGGACTCTCACGCGTCAGGAGCACGCGGCCGCTCTTCGCGATGTCGTGGAGCTTCATGCCGCCCGGCACCCGCGCGACAACCCGCGTCTTTCCAGAGAGGTCGACGGCGTAGAGCGACCGATTCGCGCCGGCCTCGGTTGCGGTGAACCAGATTTCCTCGCCGGAAGGCGACCAGGCCAGGCCGTGCTCGCTCGCCCACTTGCCGGTGAGTGTCTTCTTGTTGCCTGCCATGTCGATGACGGCGACCGTGCCCGCGTCGTCGAGCGGGAAGGGGTGGTCCAGAAACGCGATGCGGTCCGCTTTCGGTGAAAGCCGCGCGTAGCTCACGTGCCCGGAGGTCTGGTAGAGGATCTTGCCCATCGGAAACTCGATCCGGGCCTTTCCTTCCACGTCCCGCACGACCGCGAAGCGCTCGCCGTCGGGAGACCAGTCCGCCTCCTGGATGCCCTCGGCGACTCCTCGCGGCGATCCGCCCGTGAGCGCCGCGCGCGCGAGCGTGCCGCTGCAGACGCCCGGATGGTTCGACCGGCAGTCGAGCGCGATCGCCATCTCACCGGTCGGCGAGATCCCCAGAAGGTTCGAGCTCGGCAGTTCGAGCGGCAGCGAGTCGGGGCTCGACGGATGCTTGAGGAAGAGCTTGAGCGGCGTGCCGTCCCACGCGACGCTGTAGACGATCGTCTGGCCGTCCGGGGCGAACCGCGCGGACCGGATCGTGCCGCTTCCGAAGGTGATCTGCTGATAGGAAGGGGGCTGGGTCCGGTTGAAACGCTTCTGCAGCCACATCCCGGCGGCAAGAGCCGCGAGGATCGCCGCGGCCGTCGCGATGGCCCGCGGGAGCCGCCGCCGCGGCCGTTCGGGCGGCGCCGCCGGAACCGGGCCCGTCGCCACGCCCGGGAGTGACGCCTCCGAGAGATGCTCCCGGATGCTCCGCAGATCGCTCGCGAGGTCGCGCGTCGAGGCATAGCGTCCGTCCGGCTCCTTGGCGAGGCAGCGCTCGACGAGCCACCGAAAGGGAGCGGGAACCGACGCATTCAGCTTCCCGACCGGCTCCGCCTCCTCGCGGATGATCGCGGTCATGGTCTCGGCGGTCGTCGCCCGCTGGAAAGCCCTCTTGCCCGTCGAGGCCTCGTACAGGATCGATCCGAGCGAGAACTGATCGGAGCGAAAGTCGGCCGGCTTGCCGCTCGCCTGCTCCGGCGACATGTATCCGATCGTGCCGAGCACCGTCCCGGGGAGCGTCTGCTCGATGGCGGTGGCGCTGTTCTCGGCGTCTCCCTCCTCGCGAGGCAGCAGCTTCGCGAGGCCGAAGTCGAGGATCTTCACGATGCCGTCGCGGGTCACCATGACGTTCTCGGGTTTCAGATCGCGATGGACGATTCCCGCTGCGTGCGCCTTGGCAAGGCCGTCGGCGATCTGGAAGCCCACGTCGAGGAGCCGTTTGGTCGGGAGAGGCGCCTCGTTCTGCAGGTCGCGCAGGGTGCGCCCCTCTATGAGCTCCATGGCGATGTACACCAGCTCGCCGGTGTCGCCGATGTCGTAGATCGTCACGATGTTCGGGTGGTTGAGCGAGGAGGCGGCCCGGGCTTCCTGCTCGAACCGCTTGCGCCGGTCCGCGTCGCCGGCGAGGTTCGCGGAGAGCACCTTGATCGCCACCTCCCGCCGCAGGCGCTCGTCGCGCGCCCGATAGACCTCGCCCATGCCTCCGGCCCCGAGAGGCGCAAGGATCTCGTAGGGGCCGAGACGCGAGCCGGCTGTGAGAGTCATCGTGTGGGAACGGGGCGGATTGTAGCCGAGCCGACCGCGGGATCCCGGGTTTCGTCATCCTCGAAAGGGCACTCGTCCCTGAGGGCCTCCAGGGCACCGGCGAGCCGCAACATCGCGTCCGGCGCTTCGTACTCACCTCATATTCAGGAGAATTGTTCCGGTTCGACACAGCGAAGGAGGACTCATGCGTCACAGACTCTCCCCGGTTCTGGTGCTGGCTCTCGGAGCCCTGACCGCCGCGACGGTCGGCGGCTGCGCGAAAAAGGAGGCTCCGGCGCCCTCCGCGTCGGCCGCTGCAACCCCGGTTTCGGCGGGGGACGGCAAGGTCCCCGTCACGACCGCCTCCGCCGAAGCGAAGGCCGCGTTCCTGCAGGGGCGCGATCTCGCGGAGAAGCTCCAGATCACGGACTCCGTCCAGCACTACGAGAAGGCGGTGTCGCTCGACCCGGGGTTCGCCACCGCGGAGCTCAACCTGGCGACGTCCGCTCCGACGGCGAAGGAATTCTTCGACCATCTCAACAAGGCCGTCGCGCTCGCCGACAAGGTCTCGAACGGCGAAAAGCTCCTGATCCTCGCGACGCAGTCCGGCGCGAACGGCGACGCGGTCAAGCAACGGGAGCAGCTCGAGTCTCTCGTCGCGGCCTATCCGAACGACGAACGCGCGCACTTCACGCTCGGCGGCTTCTACTTCGGGCAGCAGGACTATCCGAAGGCGATCGAGCACTACAAGAAGGCCACGGAGATCGCGCCGGGCTATTCCACGGCCTACAACATCCTCGGTTACGCGTACCGGCAGAGCGCGGACTACGGCAGCGCCGAGAAAGCGTTCCAGAAATACATCGAACTCATCCCGAAAGACCCGAACCCGTACGACTCGTACGCGGAGCTCCTCCTCAAGATGGGGCGCTACGACGAGTCGATCGCGCAATACCGCAAGGCGCTTTCGGTCGAGCCGAACTTCGTCAACGCCCACCAGGGAATCGCGATGGACCTCCTCTACTCCGGCAAGACCGACCAGGCCGTGGCGGAGACGAAAGAGCTGACGAAGAAAGCGCGGTCGGACGCCGAGCGGCGCACGGCGCTCTTCGCCCTGACTGTCGTGCATCTCGACGCGGGACAGACGGCGAAGGCGCTGGCGGACGTGGACGCGCAGTACGCGCTGGGAGAAAAGACGAAGGACGTCCCGGCGATGGCGTTCGACCGGGGACTCAAGGGGTTGATCCTTCTCGAGAGCGGCAAGGCCGACGCGGCGAAGGCGGAATTCGACGGGCAGATGACGCTCATCGACGGATCCACGATGTCGCAGGAGATCAAGGACAACGCGCGGCTCGCTCACCACTACAACCTGTCCCGCCTGGCCCTCGCGAAAAAGGATGTCGCCGGGGCGAAGAAGGAAGCGGACGAGTTCCGCAAGGGCGCGGCGGCCGCGAAGAACCCGTTCACCGCGAAGAACGCGCACGAGCTCGACGGCATCATCGCGCTGTCCGAGAAGGACTACGACAAGGCGATCGCCGAGCTGCAGCAGGCCAACCAGCAGAACCCGCAGGACGCGTATCGCATGTGCCAGGCCTATCTGGGAAAGGGCGACAAGGCGAAGGCCGCGGAGCTCTGCAGGAGGGCCGCCAGCTTCAACGGCCTGCCGAACCCCAACTACGCGCTCGTCCGGACAAAGGCGAAAGCGGCGGCGGGAAAGGCCTGACGATCCGCCTCCCCTTCACCCCCACCCTCTCCCCGCCCGCGGGGAGAGGGGGAGCAGGGGCGGGCTGATTCTCCGCCGGTTCTCTTTCCGCGGCGAACCGGGCCCGGCATTTAAAAAGCGTTCGTGTCCGCGACGCTCGCGATCGCCCCGCCGGAATTCGTGTACGTCTTGGTCGTCGCCGTCGTCGTGTCGAAGACCGTCACCGTGTAGTCGACGTTCGAGAGCGCTCCGTAGAAGACCCAGAAGCGTCCGTTGAAGGCGCGGCCGTCCACCACCTTGATCATGATCTCGAGGTTCTGCGGCGTGAAGAACCAGAACGCGCCGGTGTCGTCCGTCAGAGGGACGGGGAACGCGACGCCGCTCGTCCCCTGCGATGGGACCGCCCACGCGATGCGGACCCGGAATCGCCCGCGATTGAGGCAGAGCGCCATCAGGTCTCCGCAGGGCTCGAGGCTCGACAGATCCAGCGAAAAGATCCCGTCGGCGGTGCCCGCGTAAAGCCGCGTCCCCGAAGGATTGAACGCGAGGGACGAGACGTCCGTGTTCAAGAGGCCCGACTGCACCGGCGTCCAGGTCCTTCCCCCGTCGATGCTGCGAAACGTACCGCCGCCGTTGGAAGCGGCGTAGACCGTCGTCGCCTCGAGGGGTTTCACGGCGAGCGCGCTGATGTGCAGGCTCGTGAGACCCGCGCTCGCCGGAAGCCATGCGGGCGCGGGCGTCGAGGTCGACCGGCGGATACCCGTCGACGAGGCTCCGACGACGAGCTCACCATCCCCCGGAGGAGCCGCAATCGCCGTGATGCCGTCACGAATCGTATCCGGGTAGGGAATTGTCCACCCTCCCCCGGCCCGGTTGCGGAAGAGGACGTTGGTCCAACCGGCGAACACGTCCGTTCCACGGATCGCGAGGGAGGCCGCCGTCACGCCCGGTACGGGAAGCGGCACGGCGGTCCAGGTCGCTCCCCAGTCGTCGGAACGGTGCACGCCTCCGCCGGGTCCATTCACCGACACCCAGAGTGGTGAAGAGCTGGACGGATCCGTAGCCAGAGCCCCCGCGATCTGGCCCGAGAGCCCCGTGTTGGAGGCAGCCCACGTCGCGCCGGAGTTCGTGGATCGGAAGATGCCCCCGTTGGAGGCGACGACGATTCGCGCAGGATTCGCTCGATCGATGGCGATGCCGATGGCGCCGTCTCCGGTATAGCCGGCGTCGGATCTCGTCCAGACGTCGCCGCCGTCGACCGACTTCCAGATCCTCTGAAAGCTCGCGGCATACAGGATCGAGCCGTTCGAGGGATCGGCGGCAACGGCGCCGATCGCCTGACCGTCGAGCCCGGCGCGTCGCCACTGCCCCGAAGCCGGCGCCGCGCCGAAGACGAAGGCGGCGAAAAGAGTCAGAACAATCCGTCTCATGAAACTCCCCCTCCACTCACGCGACTCCGTGAATGGCGTCAGTACTCAGCGGACCGTACGACTGCGGCCTCTCGGCCGCTGTCGGATTCTTGCTGCGCCCGACCGTGAGGTCAACCGGCAAGCTGGAACAAGGAAACGGATTTTGCGGATGGTGACGCTCCGACACACCTCGGCGTCGGACTCCGCGACACCTCGTCACCATGAGCCGACGAAATTCCTGACATCGGTCGCCGTAGCGGCGTGGCGGCGGTCCCGTCCCCGCCCGAGACTTCTCGCGCCGAGGAGGCTCATCCGGGAGCGCTCCTCACGTGGCTGATTTCTTCGACGGGCGCGAAGAGCTGGATCCCCTTCAACGACGGCGACGACCCGCCCGGTCGCGATTCGTGCGCGGTGATCATGCGCGCCCTATTCCGGCCGGCGAGCGGCTGATCGACTCCTCCGCGCTGCTCGCCGTCGAGCAGACCCGGGATCGATGCTTTCGAGGTTTCGAGCGACAGGGACCGCATTCCCTGCCCGTTTCCCCTGGTGCGCGGAGGACAAGTCGCCTGCGCTGCGCGCCGGCCGAACTCAATGTGATTCGATTTTTTAGGTCTTCTCGAGCGACAGGGCCCCTCACCCGGTCGTCGAGTCATTTATCATCCCAAAAAAAGGAGCCAGACTTATGAAGCTCGGACGCCTTCGGTCCCTCTCCCTGGGGGTCGTGTCCCTGGTTGCGCTCTCCGCCTCGATCCGCGCCGAGGCACCCGCCTGCGCGGCCACGCCTCAGGATGCGTGGACGCGTTCTCGTGAGGCCGTCGCGAGCGGCGATGCCGGGAAGGTCATGCTGGCGTTATCCCCGGCTTTCCGGACTCGGAACTCGGTCGAGTACGCCGTCGGCGCTTCGATGACGATCGGGATGAACGGCATGTCGGGCGCGACGAACAAGGCCCCGGGCGCCGCGGCCAAGGCGGAGGCTTCCACGAAGAAGCTCTCGGCCGAGCTCGACGCCATCCTGAAGAAGCACAAGGCGGCCACGATCCAGGAGATCGGCAAGCCTCTCCTCGCACGCATGCAGGAGCCCGCCGTGCTGGCGCGCTTCGAGAAGATCGACCACGCCGCCTATGCGCGTGAAATGGAGAAGTTCATGGCCCGGGTGGAGGCCGCGCACAAGGAAGCCGGAGGCACGCCCCAGCCGGCGCCCGGGCTCGGGGAGCTCGTGGTGGGGGGCGGCGACATGAAGGCGGCTCTCGCCGCGCCGAAAGTGACGGGCGACACCGCCCGGGCGGCCGCGGGCAAGACCACGATGCTGTTTCGCAAGGTCGACGGCTGCTGGCTGGTCGACGGGAGAGAAGAATCACAGTAAGTCGCCTGGCGGGGTTCGGCGGAAATGACCCCCTCTCCCGGCCGGGAGAGGGTTGGGGTGAGCGGAGCCCTCTCACCTCCGAAAGAGAAACGGTCGCAATGCCGATTCGGCGCGGTCTCTTCGCGTGAAGGGGTTAGCTCGGAGTGCGCTGCTGCAGCTTGCCGGGTTTCTGGCGACCGGCGCCGCCGTCATGTTTTTTCTCCAGCGGCGTTACGCGCTGTCTCCGCCGGGCACCCTCGCAATTTCCGTTTTTGCCGGATTCTTCCTGTTTCTCTGCTGGAGCTTTCTCGTCGCCATCCTCCAGCCCGTGCGGGAGCGGAAGTCCCTGCGCGACGGCATGGCCGGCCATCGGCCCGCGGACGGCCAGCTCGCCGGGGTCGCCGGGACGATCGACGCCGTCGGGGAAACCGTGCGGGCTCCCTTGAGCGGGAGGGATTGCGTCGCCTGGGAGTACGAGATCTTCCGGACGGAGCGCCAGGGAAAGCACCTGCGGAAGGTGACCTATTTCGAGGGAACGGCGCTCGTGCCTTCCGTAATTTCGACCCCCGCCGGGGATTTTCGCCTCCTCGCCGTTCCCGAGTTCGATCTCCCGCAGGAATCCTTCGAGCCGGGGCCGGCGACCCGCGACATCCGGCGCCACATCGCGGCCGCCCGGATCGAGACGGAACAGCCGCGCGGCACTCTGAAGAAACGGTGGACGGACGACGACGGGGCGTACCGGCGGGAAGAACGGTTGCCAGTCGACCTGGATCAGGTTCCGTTCGCGCAGTGCGTGTTCCGGGAGCGATCGATCCGGCGCGGCGAAAGGGTCTATGCGTTCGGCCTCTTCTCGGAGGCCCGCGGCGGGATCGTTCCCGATCCCAACTGGGGAAGGATCACGCGGGTCATGAAGGGGGACGCGGCGAGCGTGATGCAACAGCTCTCCCAACGCATCCGGAGATACTTCATCGGTTCGGTGCTCGCAGCCGGCGCGGCCGCCGCCCTTCTCTGGATGTTTCTTTCCCATATGAAGAAGATCTAGCGGATTACACGTCGCCTGCGCTTCGCTGCGGTCATCGAACGTCACGGTGATTCGATGCCTCCGGCCTCTTGAGCCACCGGGACCCCCCCTCACCCTGTCCCCTCCCCGGTGTCCGGGAGGGGGACAAGCGGCATGGCTCGAGGTGCATCGCGAGCCGCATTCTCAGATGGCCCGATGACCCGATGACCCGATGACCCGATCGCCGACAAATGGCCCGATAGAAAAAGGCGCCCGAAGGCGCCTTTTTCAGATCTCCGATCCCGGAATGGCGTTCCCTTCCTTCGGGTTTCGCTTCTTCGAGCCGCCACCCATGCGAGACACCGACACGCTGAGCCGCCGCGCGTTTCTGGCATCGGTCGCCGCCACCGGCGCGGCGGCGGTCCTTCGTCCTTCCGCCGCTCTCGCTCGTCCGGCCGAACCGGCCTCTCGTCCTGGCGCGCTGCTCACTCGCGCGATTCCGTCGACCGGCGAGAAGCTGCCGCTCGTCGGGCTCGGCAGCTGGATCACCTTCAACGTCGGCGACGATCCGGCCGGGCGCGACTCGTGCGCCGGAGTCCTGCGGGCGTTTTTTCAGGCGGGCGGACGCCTGATCGACTCCTCGCCGATGTACGGCTCCTCGCAGGAGGTGATCGGTTACGGGCTCCGCAAGATCGGCAATCCCTCCCAGCTCTTTTCCTCCGACAAAGTCTGGATCTCGTCCGGCGCCCGCGGCCCGGAACAGATCGAAGCGTCGCGCCGGCACTGGGGAGTTCCCCGGTTCGATCTGATCGAGGTCCATAACGTCACGGCGTGGGAGGAGCACCTGCCGACCCTCCTCGCGATGAAGGCGGCCGGCAAGCTGCGATACGTAGGGGTCACGACGTCGGAGGGACGCCGCCACGACGAGGTCGAGAAGATCATGCGGAGCCAGCCGATCGACTTCGTCCAGGTCTCCTACAACGCGCTCGACCGCGACGTGGAGGCGCGAATCCTGCCGCTCGCGCGGGAGCGGCGGATCGGCGTCATCTGCAACCGGCCGTTTCGCCGCGGCGAGCTGATCCAGAGGATCGGGAACGCTCCCCTTCCCGGGTGGGCTCGCGAGATCGACTGCTCGACCTGGGCGCAGGTCCTCCTCAAGTTCATCGTTTCGCACCCCGCGGTCGTCTGCGCGATTCCGGCGACCACGCGCGTGGACCACGTGCGGGAGAACGTGGGCGCTTCCGCAGGACGTATGCCGGACGACGCGATGCGCCGCCGCATCGCCGCTCACGTCGAAAGCCTCTAGCCCATGTCGGAGTGGTGGACCTATCACCTCTCGGACTTCCTGCTCTTCTCCGCCCGCACCTATTACCGCCTCTTCGAGATCTACAACGCCGCGATCTGGCCCGCGCAGGTCGCCGCGGTCGTACTCGGGATCTGGATCGCTCGGCTCGCGCTGTCTCCGCGCGAGACGCGCCGGGGAGGCCGCCTCGCCGCGGCGATTCTCGCGGCGTGCTGGACCTGGGTCGCGATCGCCTTCCACTCGCGCCGCTATTCCACGATCAACTGGGCAGCCGTCTACTTCGCCTGGGCCTTCGCCCTCGAGGCCGCGCTGCTCCTCTGGTTTGGAGTGGTTCGCGCCCGGTTGGAGGTCGAGAGACCTTCCCGTTTCGCGCGGCGTGCCGGTCTCGCGATCTTCTTCTTCGCCCTCGTCGTCCTGCCCTTCGTGTCCCCTCTCCTCGGCCGGGGATGGAAGGGAGTCGAGATCTTCGGCGTCGCGCCGGACCCGACCGCCGTCGCCACGCTCGGAATCTTGACGGCGAGCGGATGCTGGAGGCGCGGATCGCTGATGTTCCTTCCCGCGATCTGGTGCGCGGTCTCTGGTTTCACCCTCCTCGCGATGAAGTCGCCGGTCTCGTGGATCCCGCCTCTCGTGGCGGCAATCGCGATCGTCGTCTCCGCGGCGCAGGCCCGGGGGCGGAGAAAGCGGGAGCGGACTCCGTCCGACGTGTCGGGACTGCCGGTCTCCTAAAAGCGGCCGCCGGCCTACACCGCGCTCGTCCCCGGCTCCTGTTCTCCGCAACCCCGGGTGATAGCCTTCGGCGCCAGCTTTTCCGCAACAACAACAAGGAGGATCCATGAGGCCGAGACACGTCCTGGCGTTTGCCGTCTCTTTTCTACTGGCGATGACCGTCGTGGCGCAGGGATCAGGAGACGTGAAACCCGCCACCGCTCCGAAAGCGAAGGCGGGCGCCCACAAAGCCGTCATCATGCCGGCCGCCGACCTCAAGTGGGCCGACATCGACCCCTCCGAGCCCGGCGTGCAGATCGCGGACGTCTGGGGCGACCACACGAAGGGAGCCTTCGGCGCGTTCATCAAGTTCCCGGCGGGATTCACCGCTCCCCTGCACACCCACACGAACGACATGAAGATCGTGGTCATCTCGGGGACCTGGATCCACGGACCCGAAGGCAAGGACGAAGTCCGCCTGGGGCCCGGCTCCTATTTCATGGAGCCCGGAGGAACCTACCGGCACACGACCGCGTGCGACCAGGCGTCCGAATGCCTCACGTTCATCCAGAGCAACGGGAAGTTCGACTTGAAGCCCGTGGGCGGGGAGAAGCCGGCCGAAAAGAAGTAGGCCCCTACCGGCGGCCTTCCGGCGACGCGGCGGGAGCGGACTCTCGGGAGGCGCCCTCCCGCCGCGCGCGTCCGGTCCGCATGAAACCGACGACGGCCGCGACGAGGATTGCGTCGATCAGGAGCGCGCCGATTCCGAACATGACGCGCCCGGATAGACCGGAAGACGCGTGCCGGGTGGTGAGGAAGGGAATCGAGAGGCTCGAGGAAAACTGGCGCGGACCCGGGCCGAAGGCGATCCAGTGGAAGGGCGCCGCGAAGCAGAGCATCCCCGGAATCAGGACGAGGGACTGCACGCCCGCGGACGGGAGCGTCTCCTTGTCACGGGTCGGGTCGTAGCCGGTCGCGTAGAGCGCGGCCAGCCAGCCTCCGAAGAAGAGAAAGGAGCCCCCGGCGCAGCCGACGACCCACCGCGGGGCGTGAAAGCCTTCCGCCTTCCCGAAAAAGGCGACGCCGATGATCACGATGCCCGTGAGCGCCACGACGATCCCCAGGAGGATCGCCCCGTTCTTCGACATCGGACGCTCAGCAGCCACAAGACCATTGTGCGCCCGAACGTCCAGAGGGTCCAGGAGTCCCCTCGACGCCGCGAGAAATGCCTCTATGTGGACCTCGATGAGAGGCGCAACTTCAGGAGTGCCCCCGGTCGCATCGCGAATAGTCTCCGCGCGAATCCGCGCGGAGGAGGTTCGCGATGCGGGAGCGGAAGCGAGGGCGGGGATCAGGCCCGCGGTCGAGGCCACAGCCGAGCCGCGGGCCGGTGCGTCAGCAGATCCCCGTCCTCGCTGGAGCGACGGCTACCATCCCGGCGGCAAAACCGCCCCCGGCACCGCCGGGCTCAGGAAGATGCTTTTCGAGATGTCGGTGCAGCCCGCGTGGCCGTGCGCCCAGTAGTCGTCGCGGTTCACGTCGAGGATCGACGGATTCCAGGGGAGTGCTCCCGCGTACATGAGATCGCGCGGATCGTCGTTGACGTGCGACGTCACGAAATGCGGCGCGCACGACGGCACCGCTCCCAGGGCGTGGAACACCTCGTGCGTCAGAGCGAACTCGATGTAGCCGGGGGTCGTCTCCGACGCGGCGAAGGGGTTCTGCCCGCAGGGCGTCGCGCCGGGAATCGTCCCGCGAAGGTAGAAGACGGAGGCGTGGCCCACGAGCCCCGGCGGCGTCGGCCCTCCGGCGCACTGCGCGTTGTTGCCGCCGTCGTAGTAGATCGCGTAGATCTTGTGGGGATCGGAGTAGCCGAGCCCCGGCAGAGCCGCCTCGATGCGGTCGCGCGCGGCGGCGCCCTGCGAGGCGATCTCCGCGTCGTTCTGCGTCATCCGGCCGAAGCCGATGTCGAGACTTCCCTGGAACGTGTCCGCCTGGAACTTCGTGCCGCCCGTCTGGCCGGAGAGCCAGCGCTGCATGGCGGCGAAAGACGTGGTCAGGGTTCCGCTCGTGTCGAGCTGTCGGTCGGTCCCGTCGTGCGGCAGGATGTACAGAACCTTGATCTGATACGCGCCCGCGTGGTCGTCCGCGCGATCGCTCGCGGACCGCGCGAGGACGGGCGTTCCGTCGAATGCGGATGTGTCCTGAATGGGCTGGAACGCCGTGCCCTGCGGGTTGGTGTAGGTCTTCGTCGTCCCGGCCGCGGTGTCCGTCACCGTGATCACGACCCGAACATTGGTCAACCCGCCGGCGAACACCCAGTACTTCTGATTGAGCGGCCGGCCATCGACGACCTTGATCACCATTTCGACGTTGTTGGAGGAGAAGAACCAGAAGTAGCCCGTGTCCGCCGTGAGACCCACGGCTTGCCCGGCGCCCGTGCTGCCGTCCGGCTTCGTCCAGGCGACGGAGACGCGGAACCGCCCGGCGTTCAGGCAGAGCGACGTCGCGTTCGCGGTGCAGGCGGGGCCGGCCGAAGCCTCCATCGCGCCCGTCGGTTCGAACTTTTCCCACGCCACGACCGACGAGAGTTGCTCGGCGACGTCGGCGGCCGAAACTTCCCGCGCGGCCAACGGCTCGAAGGCGGCGTTCGCTGCGTCCGCGAACGCTGACGTGTCCTGGATCGGCTGAAACGCCGTGCCCTGCGGATTGGTGTAGGTCTTGACGGCGCCGGACAGCGTGTCTGTCACCGTGATCACGACTCGCACGTTGGTGAGCCCGCCGGCGAACACCCAGAAGCGCGAGTTGAGCGGCCGCCCGTCGACGACCTTGATGACCATCTCGACGTTGTTCGCGGAGAAAAACCAGAAGTACCCGGTGTCGGAGGTGAGGCCGACGGCCTGACCTGGCCCGGTGGTCCCGTCCGGCTTGGTCCAGGCGACGGTCACCCGAAATCGCGACGCATTGAGACAGAGGGTCGTCGCGTTCGCGACACACTGGACGATCGCGCCCGCGCCGCCTCCGTCTTCGAGAGCGACCGGCGAGGCCTCGCGCAGCCCGGAGGACGAGCTTTGCGAACCGACGACGAAGGTGGAGAACGTGAGAAGAGCGGAGAAAAGAATCGCGGTACGGCGAATCATTTGTGCCTCCAGATTGGGGCGGACTATACATACGTCGCTCCAGCGGGGGCGGGGATCTGCTCACGCACCGGCCCGCGGCTCGGCTGTGGCCTCGACCGCGGGCCTGATCCCCGCCCTCGCTTCCGCTCCCGGAGCACTCCATGCAGGTGTCGGCTTTCAAGCCCTCTCCCCTCAACCCAGGGGGGACCAGGGGTGAAGGGACCCCGGTCGGCTGGCGCTGAACATCGGATCGGATGGCCGCCTTAAGATCCATCCATGCCGCATCGCTCACGGAAATCCCCTGCGGCGATCCGGCCGCGCATCCGGGTGACCCGGGAGGGCGACATCCTGCTCGGGCCGGGCAAGGCGGACCTGCTCGCCGCCATCGGCCGGCTCGGCGGTCTGGGGGCGGCGGCCGAGGAGCTCGGCATGTCCTACATGCGGGCGTGGAAGCTCGTGCAGACTCTGAACCGCGCGTTTCGCGCGCCCCTCGTCCATACCGAGCGCGGAGGCGCGCGGCACGGGAACGCGGGCCTGACTCCGATGGGAGAATCCGTCCTCGCGCTCTACCGAGAGATGGAGGCCGGCAGCCTCGCCGCAATGAAGCCGGCCTGGAAGCGGCTGCGCAGCCTGATCGCCCGCTGAGACCTCGTTTTCCTTTCGTTATACTCCCCGGAATATAACGGGAGGGCTGCGGTGACGCCGTCTCGCCGGGCTTCATGGACTCTCGCGCTCGCGCTCGCTTTCGGTATGGCGGCGGCGCCTGTCCGGGCGGCCGAGGTGCGCGTCTCGGCCGCATCGAGCCTCACGGAGGCAATCCAGGAGGCCTCCGCCGCCTGGGCCGGCCAGGGTGGCGACCCCGTCGTTTTCAACTTTGGCGCATCGAGCCTTCTCGCCCGCCAGATCGCGGAAGGCGCGCCGGCCGACCTGTTTTTCTCGGCCGACGAAGCCCGGATGGACGATCTCGCCGCGAGGAACCTGATCGACGGAAAATCGCGAAAGAGCCTCCTTTCGAACACTCTCGTCTTCGTCGTGTCGGCGGAGCGCGGAGCGGCCGTCGCGTCTCCCGAGGACCTCCTCAAGTCCGAAATCCAGACGATCGCGCTCGGCGAGACCCGCAGCGTTCCCGCGGGGATTTACGCGCGGGAATTCCTCGAGAAGAAAGGCCTCTGGGATCGCGTCAGGGGAAAGGTCGTGCCGACCGAGAACGTGCGGGCCGCGCTGGCGGCCGTCGAAGCGGGCAACGCGGACGTGGCCGTCGTCTACAAGACCGACGCCATGATCTCGAAGAAGGTGCGCGTGGCTCATGAAGTCTCCGTCTCGGACGGGCCGCGCATCTCGTATGCGGCGGCGGTCCTCGCCGGCGCAAAAAACGCGGAGGGAGCCCGGCGTTTCCTCGCCTTCCTCGGCTCTCCGTCCGGCATCGCCGTGTTCCAGAAGCACGGGTTCCTCGTCGCGAAGTGACGGGCCTTCTCTCCTCCGAGACGGCTTGGACGATCGCGTTCACGCTCCGGATCGCGGCGCTCGCGACCATTCTGATGACGCCCGCGGCGCTCGGTGTCGCGTGGGTCCTGTCCCGGAAGACCTGGAGGGGCAAGTCCGTCCTGGAGACGCTCGTTGCGCTGCCGCTCGTCATGCCTCCGGTCGCGACCGGTTTGATCCTCCTGAAGCTCCTCGGCAGACGCGGTCCTCTCGGACCGTTCTTCGACCGCATGGGGCTCGAAGTGGTCTTCACGTGGAAGGCCGTCGTGATCGCGATGATGGTCATGTCGTTCCCGCTCCTCGTCCGCGGCGCGCGCATCGCCTTCGACGAGGTCAACCCGCGACTCGAACAGATGGCGCGCAGCCTGGGCGCGGGGGAGGTCCGGGTGTTCACGACGATGACTCTCCCGCTCGCCGTCCGGGGCATCGTCGGGGGGTTGTTGCTGGCCTTCGCCCGGGCGCTCGGCGAGTTCGGGGCCACGGTGCTCGTTGCGGGAAACATCCCGATGAAGACGTCGACGATGTCTCTCGCGATCTACAACTACGTCCAGATCGGCCGCGACGACCGCGCGTGGCCGCTTCTCGCGGTCTCGGTCGCGATCTGCTTTCTCGCGGTCTGGATCGGCGAGACGGTGCTCAGCCGCCGCGGACGGCTGGTCTGACGATGCTCGAGATCACCCATCTCGAGCTGCCTCTCGCCGAGTTCACGCTCGACGTCCACATCGCCCTCCGGAGCCGCGTGACCGCGATCGTCGGACCGTCGGGCGCGGGGAAGACATCTCTGCTCGAGACCATCGCCGGATTCCGGACGCCCCGGCGGGGGCGGATCGAGCTCGATGGCGAGACGCTGTTCGACGCCGGGGCCCGCCGGACGGTGCCGGCCCGGCGCCGCCGAATTGGTTACGTGCCGCAGGACGACACCCTCTTCCCTCACCTGACCGTCCGGCGGAATCTGACCTACTCGACCGCCTCCCGGGACGACGGATCAGCCGGCTCGTTCGACCGCGTGGTGGCGGTTCTCGAGCTCGAGCCGATCCTCGAACGGGGCGTTGCGAATCTTTCCGGTGGAGAACGTCGGCGCGTCGCGATCGGACGCGCTCTCCTCTCCCGGCCGCGGCTGCTCCTCTGCGACGAGCCACTCTCCGGTCTGCACCCCGAGCTGAAAGACCGGATCCTCGCGTACCTCCAGGCCGTCGGGGAGGAGTTTCCGATCCCGGTCCTGTACGTGGCCCACGACGCCGCCGAGGTCGCCACCCTGGCGGACGAGGTCGTGGCCTTCGATCGGGGCCGCGTCGTGAGCCGATCCGCCGCAGACAAATCCTCCCGAACGACGTGACGCGTCATCGGTTCTTCGCCGGAGTCGTCCGTCATCGAGACTTCGGTGCGCATCGCGATTCAACGGCTGGTTCGTCCAGGCGTCGTACCTGATCTTCCCCCGTTTCCAGGCCGTCGCACGGTATGACCGTTTCGACCCGAACGCCGACGCAGGTCGGGACGACACGCGGACATGGACCGTGGGCCTGAACTACTACATCCGTGGCCACGACCTGAAACTCCAGGCCGACTACCTCCACACCGCATTGCCCGGCACCGCCCCCAAACAAAACAAACTGATCGCAAGACTCCAGGCCGCTTTTTAACCGTCGCCCTTTGGGCCGCTACGCGGCCGTCGGGCTTTTTGGGGTTATGCCGCCTGGCGAATTCATGTCCGGCCTGAACCGCGGCTCGGCTTAGCCTCGGACCGCTGACGGAGGCCTTCGGGTCGCTGTACGACCGTCGGCCTCCCGGGGCGTTAATGGATTGGGGCCGCTCGTCGAGATCCTTGGGGACCCGAGCCGCGGCTCGGCTCAGCCTCGACCGCTACCTGCTCAGGGCACCGGCGGTGCGGCAGCCCGAGGCCGCACCGCGGCCTCGGGCGACAGATATGATTCGCGAATCTCACCAGGACCGGTTCGGTTCGCCTCACTCGCTTCACCTTTTTTTGGAGGATCGTGATGATGAGGTTTTCCTTCGCGCCGCCTGCCCGGCGCCGGCTCCTGGCGGCTCTCCTTCTCGCTCCCCTCTTTCCGGCTTCGCCCGCCCCGGCGATGGATCAGGTCCGGGCGCTCGAAGGCGTCGACACCGCCGTCTCCCAGTTCGGAGTGACCGGACGGAACGTCGTCGTCGCTCTGCTCGACCGGGGCATCGACTGGAAGAACGCGGACTTCCGCAACGCGGACGGAACGACCCGGATCGCGTACATCTTCGACCTCACGGACGACACGGGCGCGCACGCCGCCGGCAACACGTACGGCATGGGCACGCTTTACACTCGCGCGCAGATCGATGCGGCGCTCGCGGGCGGCCCTCAGCTCGCGGTCCGCGACGCCGTGGGTCACGGCACGACGACGGCGGGCATCGCGACCGGCAACGGAAGAAACCTTCCCTCCGGCAAATACCGGGGCATCGCGACGGAGGCGACCATCATCGCCGTAAAGATCACCTCCGAGGGTGCGGCGGCCCACGGCTCGGAGGCCGCCGAAGCTCCCTTCTACCAGCCGGCGCGGATTCCCGTGGCCATCGATTTCGTCCGCGACAAAGCGCACGAGCTGGGCCAGCCGGCGGTGATGCTCCTGAACTTCGGGTCGATCGGGGGCCCGGCCGACGGAACGAGCGACCTCGCCCGCAAAGTGGACGCGACGGTCGGTCCCGGCATTCCGGGTCTCGTCATCGTCAACGGAGCCGGTGACGACGGCGGCGTGCCCAACCGGGCCGGCGGGACCGTGCCGCAGGGCGGCTCGATCCCTATCCAGATCCAGAAGGGCAACGCCACGACTCCGCTGGTTTTTGAGGCGTGGTACCCGAGCACCGATCGCTTCAACGTGACGATCCAGGGCCCGTCCGGGACGTTCGGACCCTATACATCGCCGGCCACCAACTCGGTCCTGGACACGCATACGACGGCCGACTTCGTCTACGACCACCGAGGGTCCGTCGTGACGGCCTACGGCTCGCAGACGGGGCGCGAGATCTACATCCTTTTCACCGGCCCCGCGGCGACCTACACCGTGACCCTCACGGGTGCCACTGTGACGAACGGCCGGTTCCACGCCATCCTGAATCCCTCCAACATCCTGCCGGCCTACAGTACGAACCGCTTCCTCACGAACGTCGAGGCGGGAAGCCTCTGGCATCTCGCCTCCGCTCACAACAACATCTGCCCCAACGCCTATGTCAACAAGACAACCTGGACGGACCTCAATGGCACCGTCCAGCACCTGACCGGAGAGGGCAATCCGGGCGAGATCTGGAAGGGAAGCAGCGTCG
This sequence comes from Acidobacteriota bacterium, assembly GCA_039933215.1. Taxonomy (GTDB): domain Bacteria; phylum Acidobacteriota; class Thermoanaerobaculia; order UBA5066; family Gp7-AA6; genus JALYUA01. Next base: position 11,679 of record JBDTOO010000046.1, on the reverse strand, counting down.
GACCGACCTTCGACGGACGCCTGGGTATCGACGTCAGCGCTCCGGGCACCGACCTCTTCACCACGTACAACCCTACGTCGGTCTTCGGCACCAATCGGGGGAACATGGTCCAGGATGGAAACGGGTTTTACGGCGCCGCGGGTGCCGTCAGCGCGGCGGCTCCCTCGGTGACCGGCATCATCGCGCTGATGCTCCAGGCGAACCCTTCGCTCGACGCCGCGCAGGTCAAGCAGTTCCTTCAGCAGTCTGCCAAGGGGGATTCCTTCACCGGCGCCGTACCGAACACGACGTGGGGATACGGGAAAATCGACGCGGTCGGCGCGGTGAGCCGGGCCGTCAAGACGACGTGCGCCGCCAGTTCGACGAGTCTCTGCCTGACCGGCGGGCGGTTCCGCGTCAAGGTCAACTGGAGCGTGCCGAGCCAGCATACGAGCGGATCGGGCAAAGCGGTCGCTCTGACCGGTGACACGGGTTATTTCTGGTTCTTTTCCTCCAACAACGTCGAGCTCGTCATCAAGGTCGTCGACGGGCGGCCGGTGAACCAGCGTTTCTGGGTCTTCTACGGCGCGCTGTCCGACGTCCAATACACGATCATGGTCGAGGACACTCAGACGGGTGTGGTCAAGTCGTACTCGAATCCGAGCGGGCATCTCGCGAGCGTCGCCGACACCTCCGCATTCTCGGACACGCCGACTTCGGCCGAGGAACAATCCGCCTCCGAATCGGGGGACGCGGCGGCCGCGGCAGCGGCCTGGAACGACGACGCGGGCCGGGCGATCGAGCAGGCCCGGGCGGACCGCGCGGAGGCCCTGGCGGCCGAGTCGGCCACTCCCCTGTCCTCCTCGGCGACGTGCACGGCCAACGCCACCACGCTCTGCCTGAACGGCGGCCGCTTCAAGGTTCAGGTCGCTTGGCAGGTGCCGTCGCAGAGCCGGAGCGGAGTCGGGACCGCCGTCCCTTTGACGGGCGACACCGGTCACTTCTGGTTCTTCTCGTCGAATAACGTCGAGCTCGTCATCAAGGCGGTCGACGGCCGGGCGCTGAACAACAAGTTCTGGGTGTTCTACGGCGCCCTGTCGGACGTGCAGTACACGATCACCGTCACCGACACCACGACCGGCGCGGTGAAGACGTACAGCAACCCATCGGGGACCCTCGCGTCCGTGGCCGACACGTCGGCGTTCTGACGCGGCGTCGATCGAATCGAGACTCGAACGAGATCACCGCGGGCGGCCGGAACGGGCCGCCCGCGATATTTCCGCCGACGCCCGCGCGAAATAGACTCCGACGCGAAAGGAGATCAGTCATGCGCATTTCCCGAATCTTCGTTCCGGCGGCGGCCGGGCTGGTGCTCGTATCCCTTCTTCTCTCGGCCCAGACCCCGGCGCCGCGGCAGATCACAGTCACGGCGAAGAAGTACGAGTTCCAGCCCAGCCGCATCGAGCTCAAGGTCGGCGAGCCGGTCGAGATCAACTTCGAGAGCGAGGACACCAAGCACGGTTTCGTCTGCAAGGACTTGAACCTCGAGAAGGTCGTGTTCGACAAGGGCGCGCCCACGAAGGTCACCTTCACGCCGGACAAAGCGGGAACCTTCGAGTTCAAGTGCGCCAAGTTCTGCGGGATGGGCCACTCGAAGATGAAGGGTGAGTTCGTCGTCAGCGCTCCCTAAGCGGGGGACGAGCGGATTGGGACTTGCGATACGCCCGGGGCCGGCCGCTCCCTGCGGAGACACGGCGCGACTTGCGGGGTGACACGAGAGACGTGGCCGTCGCGCCTCCGCGAAATCGGAGAAGCTACGGAGTCGCGGAATCGCCCGTGTGGTGTGCGCCGATTTCGAGGGTCTCCTCCGGGAGCGGCCGGCCCCGGGCTCCACGATGGCGGAAGGCGCTCCTCCGGACGGCGGGGGGTGGGGGGAGGGTGAGAGCGCTCTCGCGGCTCCGTCGCGCTCCGGTGAGAGGTCAGGGGTTCCCTCTCCCCTCTCTCCCGTCTCCTGTCTCCTGTCACCTCTCCCCTCTCACCTCTCCCCTCTTTCCTCTTTCCTTCCCTCTTCCCCTCTCACCTGCTACCCGGCCCGCCGTGCGGCGCCTTTCCGGGCGACGAGCGTCGCCGGCCGAAGAGATCCGAACGTGAGCAACGTCAGGACGAGCGACCCGATGGGAGAACCGGCGCTCTTCACCTCGCAGGACCGCGCCTCGAACGCCGCCCGGTATTCGCCTCCGTGCCGGATGTCGTCGATGACGGCGGACCCTCCTGGCTTGAGCACGCGGGCGATCTCGAAAATCGCCTCGGTGCGGCCCTCCCCCGTGTAGATATTGTGGATGGCGGCGGACGACACGACGACGTCCACGCTCTCGTCGGGAAACGGGAGTTTGCGCATGTCGGCGGTCTTCACCTCGACGCGGTCCAGAACCCCTTCCCTTCGCGCGTTCTCGAGCGTTGCCTCGGGACGGTTTCCGGAGAGGTCCTCCGATTGCCAGATGTCGACGCCCGTGGCGCGGCCCGTCGTCAGGCGCTTCGCCGCGCCGATGAGCATGAGCCCGCGGCCGCATCCCACGTCGACCACCTGCTCGTCTCCCTTCCACGCAACGCGGTCGAGAAGGGCCTCGCGGCCGCGGACCTTCCCCACCCGGCTCTCCCAGACCATCCAGGTACCCATGCCGAGGAGACCGAGCGCCATCCACAGACAGATGCTCCCGAGCGGGAACCGCAGCTCCACCCCCGCCAGCTTCGGGGTGGCGACGACGCCGGACCAGGCCCCGAGCCGCACGCTCGCGACGAGCGCGACGCAGAGCCCTCCGAGCACGAACAGGTTCCGGACGACACCGGGCGCGTCGAGGCCGTAGTCCGGGCGCGACTCGGGCTTCGTTCCGGCTGGGGTCATGCGGACGCTCCCTTCTCTCTCTTCGACGAGTCTCGCGCGGCGATGCGCCCGTTGCCTAGGACGGTTTCGGCACGGGGGCGGCCGGAGTCTCGGGCGCGGGCGGGGCCGGCGCCGGTGCCGGCGGCGGCGGCGGCTCGATCCGCGCCGGAACTCGATGCGTGGCGACGAAGATCCTCGCCGCCTCTTCGACGGCCCGGGACCGGCCGTCGCGCGCCGGGATCTTGTGGATCCGCAGGTCGAGGCCGCGCCCGAACGACGCTCCGACGGCGATGAATCCATTCCCCTCTCCCGGCGCCAGGGAATGCTCTCCGAAGTACTGGTCACCGAATCCACGGTGCCCGGCGACGTCCGAGCATGGGATGGCGTTGTGGCAGCCTTCGACGGGAAGCTGCTGCGCCCCCGCGGCGCCCGAAACTGCGCACGCGAGGACGGTCAGCAGGAGCGTGCGCCGCGGAGGAGGGGGGAGCTTCATCCCTCCACGATACTCCGGTCTCGAGGCGCAGGAGGCTCCGGCCGCCGGGACCTCGCGCCGGGCGGATGGTACGCTTCGACCGCCCCATCCTTCGACGGACCGACCCGGGAACGGAACGCCCGCCGCCGGCATTCGGCAGAAAGCGAGCTTTCGATGTCCCGATGGACGACCCGCCTCGTTTTCTCCGCCTCCGTACTCGGCCTTGCCATCTCGACCGCGCCTGCCCCGCTCCTCGCCGCGGACCGGCTTCAAGTCGGCCTCTGGGAGTTCACGAGCACGACCGACGGCACGCCGAACCGCTTCAAGCACTGCGTCACGCCGGACGAGGCCGGGAGCATCAACCACGACACCAGGACGGCTCGCGCGTACGCCGAGAAGCACGCTGCCGGGCGCTGCACGATCAACGACTACAAGGTCGAAGGCAGCTTCGTCGGGTATTCATTGACCTGTGGAGACCGGACGATCCGAAGCCGGACGACCTTCCACGGCGATTCGTCCGAGGGAGACCTCTTCACGACGGTCGGAGGCAAGGAGACGGTTTCGCACGTCACGGCCCGGCGCATCGGCGCCTGTCCCTAGGCGGCTCCCGAGTCAGTTAGCCTGGAGCGCCTCTTCGGACTTCCGATAGGCGTGGCTATCGTGCTCGAGCGCGCCGGGCGGCAGCCATTCCCACATCGCGCCGAGATCCTCGCGCACCTGGTCGGCGTAGTAGGCGGGAAGCTCCGTCGTCTCCTGGTGGAAATAGCGCTGGATCTGCCGGTCGCCGTCGAGCCGGCGGCGCAGCTCCGAGTAGTGCGCGATGCGGCCGAACCCCTCGGAGGAGATCGCCCGGACGACGTTCAGCCATCTCGGAATCGCGGTCCGCGTCGCGCTGAAGCGTTTCGCGATCGCGCCCCACGAGAACGTGTACTTCGTCAGGGCGATGACCTGATCGTAGAAGTCGCTCCACGCGTAGTTCTTGGGCCTCACGTTCATCGCGTGATTGTTGTCGAGGAAGTGGAACGGAAAAGGCAGAACGCGCCCGGCGCGTTGATATTGAAGGTTGAGCGGGGCCGCCCTTCCGAACGCCGAGAGAAGCGAGTAGCCCGGGAACGCGCCCGGCGTCATGTCTACGAAGCGCTTCGTCAGCTCAAACGGCTCCGCGCCCGCGTCCGAGTCGAGGCCGAGCACGAAGTTGGTCTGCACGTACGGAACGTACCGGAGGATCCGGTTTACGTGGTCGGACACTTCGCGGACTTTGTCCATGCCCTTGTTCTGACCCGTCTTCGACTTGTTGCCGAGCTCGTACCAGGACTCGACCCCGGGCAGGAGCACCTTGAATCCGCTGTGGCGCAGCCGTTTCAGGTGCGGCTCCGAAAGGAGCGAGAGGCTGCTCTCCGCGGCAAAGTCGATCGCTCCCGGCTTGACCGCCGTGTCGATGGCGTTCAAGTAGTCGTCGAAGCGCACGCCGAAGTTCGGGTCGTGCCAGCCGACGCGCGGATGCTTCAGCTTCGTGACGAGGAAGCGCAGGTCGTCCGAGAGCACGCCGAAGTCGAGCGGCTGGTAAGGCACGACGGAATCGATGCAGAAGCTGCACGTGTAGGGGCACCCGAGGCTGCCGATCATCGGAACGAGCTTGAAGAGCGGGGCTTTCCGGAGGGTCTGCTCGATGAACTTCCAGCGCTCGCGGACGCCGGGTAGCTCGGAGGGCTGCGTCTTCGCGGCCATGTGCCGGCCGATGGGCCGGTGCGGCGCGGATTCCTGAAGGACGCTCCGGATCAGGGCGCGGTCCGTGAAGCCGAGGACGTAGTCGAAGTACTTGCGGGCGTCCTCCGGATAGCAGCGCGCGTGGGGGCCGCCGAGGACGGTGACGGCGCCGCGGGACCGGAACAGGTTCGAGAGCGAATAGGCGAGAAGCGCGGCTTCGGTGAACGCGCCGATGAAAACGACGTCGACGTCCTGCGGCAGCTCGTCGGTCAGATTCTCGAGCCCGGTGTAGCAGACGAACGTGACCTCGTGCCCTTCCGATTCGCACCAGGTGGCGACGACCTGCGGCATGATGCTCGCGAGGTTCGCGTTCATGACGCGGGCGTAGAGGGCACGCGTCGGTCCCTTGGTCACGAGGTCGATGACGCCGATGCGAAGCCGGCGGGCGCTCATGGAGATCCTGCCCGCTTGGGAGACCGATGGACGGGGACGCGGGGGTAAAAGTCGGATCCACCGGGGAGGGCAGGCATCGTGGATCCGGATTCTATGTCACCCACCGTACAAGCCGCCGTCCGGCGTCGAGCGGCCTCCGCGGCGCGACCGATCGGGGATCGGGTTACCCTTGCCGGAAACGAGAAGGAGTCCCGACATGATGGTCCGACGAGCGTGGCTCGCCGCCGTCCTCCTGGCTTCCATGCCCGCCGTGGGATTCGCCCAGTTCGACGAGGACAAGCTCATCCGGGACTGGGCGAAAACGCTCTCCAAGGATCGGGACGCGAAGGACCGCGTATCGGCAGCGGAAGCGCTCGGTGGCCGCGAGAAGCCGGAGGCCGTGGCGGCGCTCGCGAAGGCCCTCTCGGATCCGGACGCCTCGGTGCGCGAGGCCGCGGCGTCCGCGCTGTGGAAGACGGGGAAGCCGGCTGCCGCTGCGAAGCCCGAGCTCCAGCGGGCGCTCGACGACCGCGAAGCGGCCGTAGCCGCGCGCGCGGCCGGCGCGCTCTCCGTCATGGGCGTCCCGGATGAAGAGCTCGCGCCCGCGTGGCGGAGAGTGCTGGAGGGCTCCCGCGACAAGGCGACGGCCTTCCTCGCGGCGCGCGGCCTGATCGGCATCGACCCGCCCGAAACGATCGCCCCGCCGATCCTCGTGTACCTCGCGCGAAACGCCGAGGACGCGGAGCGGCCCTCCCGCGGGCGATCGAGCTCCGACAGCTCGACCAGCGCCGAAGCGGCTCAGAAGGCCCTCGAGCAGCTCCTGCGGAAGAACGCCGGGGCGGTCGTGCCCCTGCTCGACAAGACCGTGCGCCAGTCGCCCGAGTCGGGCCGATACGTGTTCGCCGCGTTGGCGACCGTAAAGACCCTGCCGCCGGGCGCCCTGGATCTGGCTCTCTCGCAGACGAGCTCGAGCGATGCCCGGACGCGCGACGCCGCGATCGGTCTCGCCGGCAAGATGAAGTCGGAGCGCGACGCGGCGCGCTGGATCCCGGAGGCGACGCGCCTGCTCGACGATCCGAACGAGAGTGTTCGCATGGAGGCGTGCTGGGTCCTGAAGGGCGTGAAGGGCCTCGCCCACCCCGCGGCGGCGGAGCTCGCGCGTCTGGTGGCAGGCGACCGGTCCATGAGGGTCCGCACGAGCGCCGCGGCCGCGCTCGAGGAGATCGGAGACGCTTCCAATCCCGTTTCGAAGGCCGCGAAGGCGGCCGTCGCCGCGGCGGCCCGGGAGGCTCTCGCCGCCGCCATGAAGGACAAGGACCACGACCTCGCGCCGGCCGCGGTGGGCGCTTACAACGTGCTCTACCTCGACAGCGCGGAGATCGTCGCCGGTCTCGCCGACGTGGCCGTCTCCGGCGCGGACGCCTCGGCCCGGCAACGCGCGCTTCAATGCCTTCGAAACCGGCAGGGGCAGGCGAAGAGCGCCCTCGGGGCGATCCGGCCGCTCGCGAATGGCGGAGACAAGCTCGTCGCCGACGAGGCGCGGGCGGCCATCGACTCGATCCAGCGGGGCGGAGCGGGAAGCCCCGCCGCGCTCAAGGTCGGAACCGTGGCCTCCAACGCGAAAGCCGCGCCGCCCTCCCGCGCGCCGTCCGCTCCCGAGCGGGCGGAATCGCCGGCGCCGGAAGCGGCGCCCTCCGGCGGTGAGGAGCGGGGGCTCGCCGTCCTGCGGGAGCATCATCTCGAGTTCGAAGAGGGCGCGTTCTACGCCGCGCTCGCGGAGGGGAACGGCGAGATCATCCGCGCCTATCTCGACGCCGGCATGTCGGCGAACCTCGCGTTCGCCGGGCAGGGCCGGCGGTCGCCGCTGATGATCCTCTTCTTCCATGGAGCGGCCTGCGCGAAGCCGGACGAAGGCCACGCGATCGTCGCCCTGCTCCTGCAGCGCGGCGCCGACGTGAACCAGCTCGACGAGAACAAGAACACGGCGCTCTTCATGGCCGCGGACAAGTGCGACCGTCAGACACTTCGGATGCTGCTCAAGGCGGGCGCGAAGCTGAACGCGCGCAACGGATCCGGCCTGACCGCGCTCGAGATGGGAATCGTCATGGGCAATCCCGGCGTCGAGGAGCTCATCGCGGCGGGCGCGCGGCTCGCGCCGGACAAGGCGAAGACCTGGGGGGAGGCGTACAAGAAGAATCCGAAGGTGATGGGGTTGATTCGGAAGGCGCAGTAAAGCCGTCGCCTACGCTGGCGCTCCGGCTCCCGCAGCGTGAGGCTCCTCCCTTCGCGACGCTCGGGAGACTCCTCACGCTGCGAGCGGATGGTGGAGTCTGCCGAAAAGTCGGCCCGCCCCGCCTTCGGGATCACCAAACACCGCCCCGCCGGCGACGTAGACTTGTCACCACTCTCCTGTGAAACACCGCGCCGCGCTTTTCGTGATTCCCGCCCTCGTCGTCGTTTTCGCCGCGGCCACGCGACCCGTATCCCCCTTCGGGCCCGCCCGCACCCTCGATCTCGGTTCCGGCCACTCGCCCTCCTGTCTCGCGGTTGGGGACTTCGATCGCGACGGGCACGTGGATCTCGCCGTGGGCAGCGAGGGCGCCAACGACGTCACCATATTCCGGGGCGACGGCCGCGGAGGTCTTCGCCGCTCGGGCGCGTTTCCGGCAGGCCCCTCGCCCACCGAGATCGCGGCGGCCGATTTCAATCGCGACGGCGCGCTCGACCTCGCGATTCCCAATCACGGCGTCTCGAAGGTGACTGTCCTCCTCGGAGACGGCCGCGGCGGCTTTCGACCGGCGCCGGGCTCTCCCCTCTCCGTGCGCAGCACGCCGCATCCTCATACCGTCGGAGCCTGCGACTCGGACGGAGACGGCGCGCTCGACCTCGTGATCGACAGCTTCGCGGAGAACCGGCTGACGCTTCTGCGCGGCGACGGCCGCGGCGGGTTCGCGGCGCCGGGCATTCCGATCGAGGCGGGGAGGAAGCCGTACAGCAACCTGCGCTTCGCCGACTTGAACGGCGACGGGCGCTGCGACCTCGCCATCTCGAATATGGCGGAGCGAGGCGTGACGGTTCTCTTCGGCGACGGCCGGGGCCGCTTCCCCGGCGCGCAGGCTCCGCCGATCTCCGCCGGACCGTCGCCGTTTTCGATCGCGCTCGGGGACGTCAACCGCGACGGAAAGCCCGACGTCGTGATCGCAAACTACTCCGGCCAGTTGAGCGATCCGACGGACGACGGGCTCACGTTCCTTCTGAACGACGGGCACGGGCGATTCCGCCTCGGCGCCAGGATCCCGACGGGCCGGGCCTCCGTCGACGCCGCAACGGGGGACGTCAACGGCGACGGCTACGCCGACGCGGTGACCGGAAACCTCGGCAGCGGCGATATCACGGTGGCCTTCGGCGGTCCGGACGGCCTGTCCGCGTCGAGAACAGCGTCGGTCCCCTGCGGCGGCCGCGTGCAGCGAGTCCTGCTCGCGGATTTCGACGGCGACGGCAAAGCGGACGCCGTGACGGCCAACACCGAAAGCCACACGCTGTCGATTCTTCTGACCCGCTGAGGCGAGACGAACGATTCACGGCGGTCAGTCAACCCGCCGACTGACGGACTGCCATCCCTCTCCCGATAGCGGGAGAGGGATGGGTCCCTCCGGATCAGTGCTTCCTGAGCGCCAGGAACGCGATACCGCTCAGGCCGACGCCGAGCACGACGAGCGCCCAGGGCGACAACGTCGGAATCGGTGCCGCCGGACCTCCGGCGCCCCCGCCGGGAGTCGTCACCGGAGTGGGCTGCCCGATGGCTCCCTGCACCGTCGAGACGTACTCCGTGAAGGTCTGGCTCGCCGCGGCGGCGAGCGAGATCGGCGCGTTGAACCCCCAGAAGTGGACCGTCCCGCTGTCGTCGTTGCCGCCCGTGACCGCCGTGTCCCACGCGAAATCGTCGAAGTCAGACCAGCTCACGTAGCGCACCTGGTCGGGTGTCGTCGGCGCCGGAGAGAGGGTGCCCCCCTGGACGGTGCCGAAAATGCTGAAAGTCGGCGTCGCGATGTTGTCGACCTCCTCGAAGAACTGGAAGCCGGGAGCAGCGAACGTCTGGAAGGTGCTCGTGAAGGCGCCGTCCGGGCTCCGCTGGCGAAAGAAGGACCCGTCGTTGTCGGCAATTTCCCAATCCCAGAAATAGCGGAGCCCGAACAGCCGGGGGGCGGTGGTCGTATTCGTCACGGTGACCGATTGGCGCACGTTCGTGTCGGCGATGGTCGTCCCGTTGATGACGACGTCCTGGACGACGGTCCAACTCGGCAGCGTGTAAGTCGTTCGGAATCCGCTCGTGCCGATAGGAGTGACCGCCGCCGGCTGCGTGTTCATGAACATCAGCGAGTAGCCGGCGAGCCCCGCGGCGCTCGCATCCGAGCCGTTCACCCACATCTGATTCGCCGTCGCGTCGCGCAACGTAATCCAGCTCGTGCCCACGGGATAGAAGACCGACTCGTTGGGATGGGGATGACTCGCTCCGGTCGCGATCGAAAACTGTCCGATTTCGGTGCCCGCATTCTCGATCGTGACGGTCAGGATGCCGTTGGTGACGGAGACTTCGGCGGCGCGGGCGGCCTCGGCGGTGAAACCCGCTGCGGCGAGGATCGAGACGGCGAGGGGAAGTAGAGAGCGGCGGCGCATAATCCCACTCCTTTAATGAAACATTTTTGTGGATTTGTCGCCGAACGCTATCCTCGCCCCCGTCGAACGTCAAGAAATCCCTGAAGTCGTCCGTTCCGGACGGACTCCACCCCGACTCACCGAACAGGGCGAGCCCGAGACGCGGATGAATAAGTCAACCCTTCGCTCGGCTCCGAACCTCGTCGCGGCTCCAGACAGGCCGGCGGCGGCCCGCCTGTCTCGGCGCTGAATACCGACCCGCTAATTCTCGCCCGCTTCCTTCTTCGTCTCGAGGTGAAATTTGTGCAGGAAGCGATGGACGATGGGAGCGATCACGATCCCGACGATCGAGATGAGGCTGAGCCCGCTGTACAGCGCGTAGCAGCCCGCGAAGATCTTCGCGGCGGTGTTCGGCAGATCGCCGAGCGGCCCCATCCCCGACAGGATCATCGAAGCGTTCAAGAACGCGTCCGGCCACTTCTGCTCCCCGATGTACCGATAGCCGAGCATCCCCATCAGGAGGGAGACAATGATCACGGCCAAGCCCAGCGCGACGGCTCGCATGAGGCGCGCCCGGAACGCCGGCCACGGAAGGAGTCGGCTCGAGTGATGTTCGAACATACGGAGCTCCTGTCGGTTGGGCCGACGTCTTCAGACGCGGCCCGTCGCTCAGTCTAGTTTCCAACCGCGGCGGATGAACCGGACGGCACGGATTTGTTAAGAAAGCACGGATTTGTTAAGAAAGCGGCCTTCACCGCTCGTCTCCAGGAGCACTCTGCGCGGTCGAGGCTCAGCCGAGCCGCGGCTCGAGCCCCGAGACTCTCGACAAAAGGCACAACCCCGGAAGTGCCCCGGTCGGCCGACGGTCGCGCAGCGACCCAAAGGCCGACGGACGCGATGCGGGAGCCCGACGGCCGCAACGCGGCCCAAAGGGCGACGGCTAGCGGCCGAGCATCCGCTCGACGTCCGGCGGCTGACGGCCCGTCAGCTCCCATCGGAGGAGCGACGCGGGGATGAGTCCAGCGGCGTCGAGCTCCTCCATGAATCGCTTCATGGTGAAGCCGCCGCCGAGCTGCCGGCGCCGCTCGGCCAGGAGCTTCTCGATCTCGATCTTCCCGACGATGTAGCTGGTTCCGTAGCCCGGCTGCTGCAGGTACAGGTGCTGCTCGGAGCGGACGAGGCCTCCGTCCATCCGGAGCCAGTTGCGCGGCGTGTGGGCGGACGCGAAGGCGGAGGCCTCCTCGAGGGTCATCTCGTTGCTCTGCATGTGCAGGTCGCCCAGGGCCCGCGCCGCCCTCTCCGCGAGCAGGATGTAGACGAGCTCGCGCGACCGCGGCCTCGCGTCGAACATCCCGGCCTGCATCATCAGCTCTTCCCAGCCCGTGGCGTGCCCCTCGGTGCGCGTGTTGAAGATGTTGTAGAGGAGCGCTCCCTTCCGGATCGCGCTCGCGTGGGGCTCGTGAGTCATCCGGCCCTTGTCGAACCAGTGATAGCCGTGGGTGCGCATGATCTCCGGGTCCCGGTAGTCCACCTCGCTGAAGAACTCGAGCGG
>JBDTOO010000045.1:0-30219 GCA_039933215.1 Acidobacteriota bacterium | reverse complement strand
AGTCGTAGATCGGCACGATGGCCGGGTGGTCCATCTGGGCGACGATCTGGGCCTCCCGCTGGAAGCGCCCCTCGATCTCCGGCGCCAGGTCCTGCGAGGAGATCAGTTTGACCGCGACCTCGCGGTTCAAGAGAGGGTCTTTCGCCCGGTAGACGACCCCCATACCGCCCCGGCCGAGCTCGCCGGTGATTTCGTAGCGATTGGAGAGTGTTTTCTGGGTCAAATTGTCACCGGCAGCCCGAGAACTATACCGTCGCCTCCGCTGGCGCTCCGGCTCCCGCAGCGGGAGGCTCCTCTCTTCGCGACGCTCGGGAGACTCCTCCCGCTGCGTGCTGATGGTGGATTTTGCCTGAGAAGATGGACGGGATTTCCCTTCTCCGGCCGGGCATCAGAGGGGAAAGGAACCGACCACGCCCTTCCTAACCCTGGGGAGTCCCCATGGCGGCCATCCTCTTCTCCATCTCCTCGGGCGAGACGTCCTCGATGTGCGTCCCCACGTACCACTGGTGCCCGAACGGATCCTCGATCCCGCCCATCCGGTCACCGTAGAACTTGTCTTCGACGGGCCGCACGAGCTTCGCGCCGGCGGCGACGGCACGCTCGACGGTCTGATCCACGTTGTCAACGTAAAGAAGGAGGGAGATCGGCGACCCGCCGACCGACTTCGGCGCGCGGACGTTCATATCGGGATTCTCGTCGGCCATCATGACGTGCGAATCGCCGATGGTGATCTCCGCGTGGCCGAGCCGGCCGTCGGGACCAGGCAGGCGCATGACCTCGACCGCGCCGAAGACCTTCTTGTAGAAGTCGATCGCGGCGGCGGCGCCGTCGATGATCAGGTACGGCGTCACGGCGTGGTAACCCTCGGGAACGGCTTTCACTTTTGCGGGCATGGGGAGGCTCCTTTCACAGAGCCTCGGAATCTACACCGTCGGCCTCAACCCTCCCGCGCCCGCTTCAGAGGTCGACGAGGACCACGTACGGGCTCCGGTCCCAGTCTTCCTGCGTGAAGACCCGGCTCCCGCGCCCGAACCAGGGGTCGTAGACGCGGGCGGAGGAGAGCTCCGGGCTCGTGCTGCGATTCGTGGGCCGACGCACGCTCAGGTTGGTCAGCATCGTCGCGTGACCCGATCCGTCCGGATTCAGCGTGCCGACGATCGCGGGTTTTCCCGCGGCGACGTGCTCGAACGTCAGCGACAGAGCGCCCGTCAGCGTGAAAATCGTGAAGGTGCGATCGAGGAGCTTCGCCTTCGGGCGGAATCGGTCGCCGATGAAGTCGACGTACTCGCGCTGGACCGACTTGACCATGTCGGAGGCGGAGGCGGGCGCGTTCCGGATGTCTCCCCAGGTCGCCTTGACGATCTCCTGCTGCGACACGCGGTAGCCGAGGCAGGAAAAGGACATTTCGAGGCACGCGGCCCAGCACCAGTTCGTGTTTTCCTGGGCGTTCGGCGCCACCGAAGCGAGGAACGTGCACGCACGCGCATCGCAGATCTCCATTCCGGCGAGGCCGTCCGGCCGGCACGTCGGGCCACGCGCAGGGTCGGGAGGCGTGGCGGCGGTGAGCCCGGGCAGGAGCCGTGCTCCGCCGAGGAGAGCCAGGCCGGTCAGGAACTCGCGCCGTCTCATGCGGGACCTCTCTTCGTTGGGGGCGTCTTCGACGGATCGGTGCTGATCGAATCGTAGCAGCGGGAGGGCACCCCCGACTCCGCGTTCTTCTGCCTGCGTCGCGGGCCCCCTCCCCTTGAGCCCTCTCCGAAGGGAAAGATCTTTCCGAGTCGAGGCTCGAGCGCCCGCACATCGTCGGGATCCCCCTGGCGAAAGCAGGGGGCGGCGAACGGAGGAAGACGCCGCTTCACCCCGAAATATGATTCGCGCGTGATCGTGCGCGCTTCGCTCTCGGCGTTCCACCTTCTGGCTCTCGCAATCGGATTCGGCGCGGTCTTCGCGCGCGGTCTGCGTTTGCGAGACCTGCTGCGATCGCCCGAGGATCCCGCCGCGCTTCGGCGGCTCCTGCAGGCCGACGGGTTGTGGGGGCTGGCAGCCATCCTCTGGATCGCGACCGGGCTCACCCGGGTCTTCGGGCGCCTCGAGAAGACGCCGGACTTCTACCTGCGCAACGGGTTCTTCTGGGTGAAGATGTCGCTCTTCGTCCTGATCCTGCTGCTCGAGCTCGTGCCAATGGCGACGTTCATGCGGTGGCGCGGCGCAAAGGCCCGCGGGAACGCCCCCGCGGTGGGAGCGCCGTTTTCGACGCTCATCGCGCTGAACGACGCGGAGGTCGTCCTCATCGTCGTGATCCCGTTCGTCGCCGCGCTCATGGCGAGAGGGGCCTGGCTCTACTAACGTCGCCTGCGCTGACGCTACGGCTCCCGCCGCGTGAGGCTCCTCCCTTCGCGACGCTCGGGAGACTCCTCACGCGGCGAGCTGATGGACGAGTCCGCCGGAAAGCACCCGTCTCCGGGCTGGGAGGGAGCGGAGTTGCGTAAGAGTCCTCTCACTTCTGGAACGGACAGGTCGAAATCAAGACTGACTCGGCCGGGAAGCGTCTCCGAATCGGCGCGCTGGCGGAGGACCGTCTGGCGCGACGCGGTCTCCTCGACCGACACGGCGAGCAGACTTCGCATCCTGTCAAAGAGGCGGAGAATGTCGGCGCACCAGATCGAGGCGTTGTCGAAGCCGGCGGCCTTCGAGAAACGGTGCGGGAGGTAGCCGCCGCCGCAGGTCTCGCGCTCGGGGCACGCTCCGCAGACCGCCGGGAGCTGCAGCCCCTCGAAGATGGCCCGCGCGTGCAGATCGCCGGCCGCCGCGATCTGCTCAAAGTCGTCCCGCAGGACCGACAGGCCGACGGCAGCGGCGCCGTCGGCGCAGACCCGCAGGACATCCAGCCCCTCGATGTCTCCATCCGCTTCGACGAACACGATGCCTAGGGGGCCGTTGCCGAACTGGTCCGATCGGCTCGAACCTCCGAGAACGAGCTCGGCAATCTGACGGAAGAGCGGGACGTCCGTCTCCTCCCAGTCCGTGAGACACCACTTCTCGACGACCGGCATCAGGAAGTCCGCGACCGGGGTCGATCCGCCGTGCCGGACGGCGCTCCCCTTCGTGTCGTGGGTGTAGTCGGGCAGAAGGAAATGGATCCGCCGGACGTCGAGGGCCCGAAAGTATTCGTAGGTCCGCAGTCCGTCACCGGAGAGCGGGATGACCGACAGCACCTGCGGAGAAAGCCCGGCCGCGAGGAGGCGCCGGATGCCCTCTTCGACCTGCGCGTGCGAACCGCGGCCCAGGTGATCGACGCGGAATGCGTCGTGAAGGGCGGCGTCGCCGTCGATGCTCACGCCGACCTGCACCTCCTCGTCGCGAAACACGTCGATCCACTCCTGGTCGACGAGCGTCCCGTTGGTCTGGATCGCGAAGCGCGGGGTAGCGACCCCGCGCAATCCGGTCCGCAGCTCCCCACACCATCGTCTGAGCCGCGACGCCCCAACGAGGCAAGGCTCGCCGCCGTGGAAGACGACATGCGCGACCGCCTGGCCCGAAGCCTCGCAATACCGCCGGATCCGCCCCACGGCCGCCGTGAAAACCGCGTCCGGCATGACGCTCGGCCGAGACCGCCAGGTGCTGTCGCCCTTGTTGTACACGTAGCAGTAGGAGCAGTTCAGGTTGCACCGCGATGCGACCTTCAAAACGAACTGCAGGGGTGGTCTCAGCGCGCTCATGGTTGGTCAGGGTCTCCGACTCAGGACACGCCGCTGCCACTGCGGCCCTCGGTCATCCATTTCGACTGCTGTGGCAGAGGTGAGAGGACGCCTCACCCCGACCGCTCCCAGCCCGGAGAGAGGGATTACTTCTGGCGGACTCGACCATCCGCTCGCTGAGCGTCGGTCGGGACTTCGATGGCGCTCTTGCTGTGCGCGCGGTGGGAACTCACTCCTCCGGCGGCGAGCGACAGCTCCACACGCTCCTTCAGAGCGTCCGCGTATCCCTCCCGCGCGTCAGAGCCGGCCGTCGCATCGACCCGGGACGTTTCAGGTTTGCTCATGGGGACCTCCTATTCGCGGGTGAATCTACTCCCATTTCGGATCCACGAGAGCTCACCGCGCTCCCTCCACGAGAAAGAGGTGGGAGACGGTCTTCGAGTAGACGTAGGCGTAGCTCTTCTCGTCGTCGCCGAGAAACGGGACACCGAGCGAGGTCACGCCGCTCAAGTCCGACGGTCCGATCGTCCGCACGGGTTCGCGCCGGCCCGAGGAAAGCGCCACCCGCACGATGCGCAGCGGGACTTCATTTCCGCGGCAGACGAGAATCGAGTCGCCGTCCCGGCTCCAGCCAACCGCCAGCTCGCCCGGGGTCGTGCCAGGCACCGGCCGCCCCTCCCCCCCGTTCGCGGGATAGACGACGAGGCCGCCGGCCGCCTGAACGAGGACTTGCCGCGCGTCCGGAGAGGGAAACCCTTGTGTCGTGCCGGGAGGCGTGACGGCCTTCGGCTCGCCGCCGTCGACCTCCTGTCTCCAGCAGCGCGAGCCGTGTCCGGACTCCGGGCCGCAGGCGAGCACGGACCGGCCGTCGGGAAAGAACCGGGCCGATTCATAGCTCTCGATCGCGCCGCGCTCGAGGTGCCGCGCTTCCCCGGCGCCGGTCGGATAGATGACGAGCTGCTGCGGCGACGCCGGCACGATCGCCAGCGCCCATTTCTCGTCGCGGGACAGGTCCCCGGGCATCCCGTCGCCCAGCCGGACGACCGGCGAACCATCGGTGCGGCGAAGGCAAAGGGCGTAGTTGCCGCCGAGGCTGCCGCTCTCCTCCGTAAAGAGGACTGCCGACCCGTCCGCCGAGAGAACGGGATGGTCCGAGAGGTCCAGCCACGACAGGTCGTGCTCGGCCGTCTGTCCCGGCAGGAGAACCGGCATTCCCTGCATGACGTCGTCCCGCGTCGCGAGCCATCGTCCGTCCGGCCGCACGTCGCGGATCGTCAGGCCTCCCGCGCTCGCGAGAACGGTCCGCCGCCGGCCCGAAAGCGTGACGGCAAGGACGCTGAAGTCGCTGAAGGACTTGCCGGCCGAGAACAGAACCTCCTGCCCGTCGGCGGACCACGCGAGCCCCTCCTCGCCCCAGAACCCGTCGGCGAGCACGGTCTTGTTGCCCTGGAGGTCGACGGCCGCCACGCGGCCACGGTCGTCCCATCGGACCGGATGCTCGAAGAAGGCGATGCGGTCGCCTCGAGGCGAGAACCGCGCGTCGCTTAAATACCCGCCGGTCTCGCACAGGACTTTGCCGATGGGGAACTCCAGATGGTCCTTGCCGCCGACCTCGCGGATCACCGCGAGGGCCGAGCCGTCGGGCGACCAGTCCGCCTCCCGGACGTTCTCGAGGACGTCCCGCGGCGCGCCGCCGTCCGGCGGCATCCGGGCGAGCGTTCCCTGGAAGACGTTGTGGGAGATGTAGCGCGCGCCCGTCAGCAGCGCGATCTCGCCCTTCGACGAGACGGAGAGAAGGTGCGCGCCGCGCAGACCCAGGGACTTGCCCTGGGGAAAGTCGGGCCGCACTGTGAAGATCTCCGGCGTGTTCCCCTCGACGGCCGCGCTGTACAGCGTCGTCCGGCCGTCGGGAGCGAAGCGGGCGCTGAAGATCGTCTGCTGCCGGGACGTCATCTGCGCAAAGGAAGCGCCGCCGGGGCGCGACGCGCTCTCGACCCGCCGCCCGGCGAGGTAGGCCGCGGCGGCCGCCCCCGCGAGGAGCACGGCGACCAAGGCCGGAAGAAGGCGGCGGCGCCTTTCCTCCCGAGAAAAGGATATGGGCTCCACGGTGGAGGCCGATAGCCCGGAAAGAGCCTCGAGGGCGAAAGCGACGTCGTGCGCCGACTGGAACCGCTGGCCGGGACTCTTCTCGAGGCAGTGGCGGACGATCCGCTCGAGACCGGGCGAGACGTTCTGATTGGTGGTGGAAAGCTCCGGCGGTTCCTCCCGCAGGATGGCCGACATCATCTCCGCGGCCGACTCACCGCGAAACGCCCGGTGGCCCGAGAGCATCTCGTGAAGGATGGCCCCGAGGGAAAAGATGTCCGACCGCGCGTCCGCCGGCTTGCCCTTGACCTGCTCCGGCGACATGTACCCGAGGGAGCCGAGCACGACGCCGGGCTCGGTGCCGCCGTACGTCGGCATGCCCGTGACCTCGGGCGTGGATTCGTTGTGCGTGAGCTTGGCGAGGCCGAAGTCCAGGATCTTCACCCGACCGTCTTTCAGGACGAACAGGTTCTCGGGCTTCAGGTCCCGGTGGATGATTCCCTTGTCGTGCGCCGCCTCGAGGCCGTGTGCGATCTGCAGCCCGTAGTCGATCGCCTTTCGCGGCGAGAGTCTCCCGCCCGCGATGGCCGAGCTCAGCGTCTCCCCCTCGAGCAGCTCCGTTACGACGTAGGGAGCGCCGTCGTGCGTGCCAACGTCGTAGACCGCGGTAATGTTCGGGTGATTCAGCGCGCCGGCCGCCTGGGCTTCCCTCTCGAAGCGGCGCAGCCGGTCCGCGTCCTGCGAGTACGAGTCCGGAAGAACCTTGACCGCGACATCGCGCTTCAGTCGCTCATCCCTTGCCCGGTAGACCTCGCCCATGCCACCGGCTCCGAGCGGCGCGAGGACTTCGTAGGGACCGAGCCGAGTGCCAGGTTCAAACGACAAGGTGCGACATTCTATTGCGACGTCCGCCGATTGCGGCCTCGCGGGTGCGAAGGGAACGCGCGACCCTCGGGACTTGCGGTCTGACCGGGGAACGCGCGGTGCCCGGGGGGTAGAGCCACTCCCGGATCTCGCCGACGCTCTCTCTCCGAGAGCGCCTTCGGCGGGGTATCCGCTTACGGCCGTCGCGCCGTCGGCGAGCGATGCGGGCTCGTAGTACCCGGAAGAGCGCGATCCGTCACGGCGCGATTTCGCGGCCAGGACTTGCGCCCGTCCGTGCCCAAAGCTTTCGAAGTCCAGGGGGTGACGGGGTGCTGTAGCCTTGAACCACGACCGTTCCGTCATCCGAAGGAGGCGTGCATCCCGTCACCACTTCGCCTTCCTGCTCGTCCGGCCGCCCGCGGTTTCTGCACGGGCGTCGCGGCCGGCGCTCTGCTCCTCGCCGCCGTAGGCTCGGGTATCGCCGCGGAGCCCGCCATCCGACTTCGGCCGATCCATCCAAAACGCTTCTACGAGCCGGGCGAGTCGATGACGATCGAGGTCTCCTGCGGACCCGGAATCCGCCACGTCAACGTCGACTACAACCCGACGCTCGAGGACAGCGACGCGGGGTTCGTCTTCCCGGAGGAGCCCCGGTGCCCGAAATCGCGGATCGAGGTTCCCATCCCGCGGGACTTCATCGGCGTGAATCGCGTCACCGCCTCGCCGGACCGGTCGCGGCGAGGCGCCGCGGTCTTCCGGTTCGAGGTGCGATCCGGCGCCCGGCCTGCAGACCTCTGGTTCTCGACCAACACGAGAGACGAGGGTTGCAGCCTCCAGGACGTCGCTGGCGAGGCCGACGAGGAGTCGCCACGGGTCGGACTCTTCTCGGTCCTGCCCGACGGGACGCGGCTCGATCTCTGTCGGGAGGGTAAGGCGCACGTCGCGGCGGAGCCACCGGGCGCGGCCGCGCTCGTCATGAAAGAGGGAGTGTGCACGCTGACGCTCCTTCGTGGCGTTGCCGAACCGGCGAGGGCTCGATCAGGGAAATTCCGGGTTGTCGCCTCCTATCGCGGGCTCCACAAGGAGTGGCCCTGCACGGATCCCACGCACCTGCGTTCCGCTCCGCGAGCCGTCCGGAAGATCTCAATCGCCGAGTTCCTCGCGGATCCCCGCCGGATGGACGGACACCCCGCGGTAATCGGCCGGTGCCGCACGGTCGAACACTGGAACACGGGCGACTGCTACGTCTTCAGCGAGGGCCGGGGGAAAGTCTCCGACCGCGAAGACGGAAGGTGCGACGACGCGAAGGGGCTGCGGGAACGCCTGGCGCGGGCGATCCGAAAAGGATACTGCGATATCCCGAAGGCGGGCCGGTTGCCCGGGCCAGAGCCCGAGTGACCCACGCTCGCGATCTGGTTGAGTACGAGGCGATGGACGCCCAAAAGAAAAGCGCCCCGGATCGGGGCGCTTTTCCTCCTCGCCTGCGGCGATCAGCTCCAGTGCGGCTGATAACCGTAATAGGTGTAGACCTTCGTACCGTAAGTGCGATCATTCAGGTCCGGCCAGTTGTCCTTGTCGAAACCCGGCGCGTTCTTCAACTTCTCCTTGTCGATATCGAGGACAAATCTCTTTTCCTCACGCGAGAGCTTCATCGCTTTCATGGGCACGGCGAAGAGCTTGTCTCCCATTCCGAGGAATCCGCCGAAGGAGAGCACGGCGTAACTCACCTGGCCCTGTTCCGGTTCGATCATGAAGTCCTCGACCTTACCGAGGTCTTCTCCCTTTCGATTGACGACGGCGTCGCCGATCAGAGTGGTCGCCGAAAGCGTGTTGCGGCCGTTGGTGGATTTGGTGGTGTCGGTGTGCATGAAACCTCCTGAAAAAAATGACCCAAAAACCTGGCTCCGACGAAACGTGTGGCGTCCCAGGGGAACCCTTCCACGGAGCGAACGTTCTCGTGAACGCTCAAGCTAAGTACAAACCTATCAAATGCTTGACCCGACGTCAAGGGGCCTCTGCCGCTCTCTTCCGGCGGCGTCGAAATGCGCGAGGGCGCGTCCGAGCATGCCACGCCACGCGGCCGCGGCGTGTAGCTGAAATCAGGGTTTGTGGTGCGACCCCCCGGTGGAGCCAGCGTCAGGGGAGCCCACGGAGCAGACCCATTTCCTCATAGATCGGACGCATCACCGACCGCACTTTCGGCAGCTCGACGGTAAACCAGACCCAGCCGACGAGGCAGAGCGCGCCCGTGACCATGACGGTGCGCGGCGCGCCGATGTGGTGCGCCAGCATTCCGGCGAGGAGACTGCCGAAGGGCGCCGTACCGAAGAAGGCCGTCACGTAGTAGCTCATGACGCGCGTCCGCATACCTTCCGGGACCAGCGTCTGGATGATCGTGTTGCTGACGGACAGGCCCTGCATCATCCCGAAGCCCACGAAGACGAGGAGGACGAGCGACAGCCAGAGCGTGTGCGACAACCCGAAGAGGATCAGCGCCACCCCGAAGATCGCGGCCGCGCCGTGCAGCATGCGCGTCAACCCGACGACCGACTTGCGGACGGCGAGCGAGATGCCCGACACGAGCGCGCCGACTCCGGACGCGCCGGTCAGCCAGCCGAGGGTGTGCGCCCCGCCGTGGAGAACGTCGGCCGCGAAGACCGGCAGAAGGAGGGCATACGGATAGCCCATCAGGCTGAGAAGCGCGAAGAGAACGAGGATCGAACGAATCGGGCGGAACGTCCGGACGTAGTTCCAGCCCTCGCGCATCTGCTCGCGCAGGCTGCCCGCGCTTCGCAGCGCGTTCCGAGGCTGGATCCTCATGACGAGCAGCGATGCGATCACAGCGAAATAGCTGACGCCGTCGATCAGGAAGCACAGTCCCTCGCCGACGACCGCGATGACGACGCCGGCGATGACGGGTCCGACCAGCCGCGCTCCGTTCGCCATCGACGAGTTGACGGCGATCGCATTGCCGAGGTCCTTCGGATCGTCGACCATCTGAACGAGAAACGCCTGGCGCGCGGGCATGTCGAACGCGTTGATCACGCCCTGGAACGCGGCGAGCGCGATGATCTCCTGGAGATTGATGACGCGAGCCAGCGCGAGCGCGGCGAGCGCCAGCGACTGGAGGGCGGCGGCCGCCTGCGTCCACACGAGCAGCCTCCGGCGATCGAAGCGCTCGACCCACACGCCCGCGAAGGGTGCCAGGAGGAAAGTCAGGATCTGCCCGGAAAAGCCGACGATGCCGAGCAGCAGCGCGGAATGCGTCAGGCGATAGACGAGCCACGTCGTGGCGAGCCGCGTCATCCAGGTACCGATCAGCGAGATGCTCTGCCCGGCGACGAACAGCTGGAAGTTGCGATACCGGAGCGCCCGCCATGCGTGCGAGAAAGGGCTCGCGACGGGCGAAGCCGCGACGTCGAACGCGCCCGCAAGGTGGGTCGAGGGATCCTCAGGCATTCGGGAATCTCGCTGGCGTCGCGCGGTGAAGCGCCCTCCATGCTCGCCCGCGTGGTCCCGGCGTCGCCACGCGGCCGAGGATGCAACTTGCCCGCCTACATCCGTCGCCTCCGCGGTCGCGTGTCTGATCGGAGAGGGAAAAGAATCCGCCTGGCAGGTTTACCGCCGACCTCAACCATCCACTCGCCGCGGGAGGAGTCTCCCGACGAAGGAGGGAGGAGCCTCCCGCGGCGGGAGCCGGAGCGGTCGCGGCCGCAGCGCGACCGCGGAGGCGACGGTACACCCGAAGGCGCTCGTGTCCTGGATGGACTGGAAGGCCGTGTCGATCGGGTTCTCGTAGGCGCGGCTCTCGCCGGTCGCAGTGTCGGCGACCGTCAGAACGACGTGGACGTTCGTCAGGCCGCTCGCGAACAGCCAGAAATGGGAATTGAAGCCGCAGCCGTTCAAGACCTTCGCGACGACTTCGACGTTGGCGGGACCGAAGAAGGTGAAGTAGCCCGAGTCGGCGGTCAGGCCGACCGCCCGGGCGGCGCCGCTCGCGCCGTCGCGCGTCGTCCACTCCGCCCGCACGCGGAAACGCCCGGCGTTGAGACAGAGCGTCGTCGCGTCCGCGACGCAGGCGGTCGGAGCCGCCAGGTTGAGCCGCCCGATTCCGTGGACGGTCTCCTCCGCGAACCAGAGGTTGCCGTCCGGCCCAACGGCAATCCACGTGGGCCCGCTTCCGGCGGTAGGGATCGGGTACTCGGAGATGACGCCGGCCGTCGTGATTCGCCCGATTTTGTTGGCGGCATACTCGGTGAACCAGAGATTGCCGTCCGGGCCCGTGACGATCCCGACGGGCTCGGCAACGGATGGAATGTCGAACCGGGTGAGGACGCCGGTCGGGGTGATCCGGCTGACGCGGTTGCCGGACCTCTCCGTGAACCAGACGTTGCCGTCCGGTCCGGCGGTAATGCCGGCGGGTCCACCGAACCCGTACGCCATGACGGTGGTGACGCCGGCCGGAGTGATCCTGCAGACCTTGGATTCGGTGTCGAAGTCCGAGCTCACGGTGAACCAGAGGTTTCCGTCCGGGCCGGCTGCGATGCCGTAGGTGCCGCTGTAATACGTCTCGAATCCGATGATCGTCCCGCCGGTCGTGATCCGATCGACCCGGGAAGTACTCTCGGTAGCCCAGAGATTCCCGTCCGGACCGGCCGCGATGCTGACGGGAATGTCGGTGAAGCCGCTCGCCGGGATCTGGAAGGAAGCGACGACTCCGGCCGGAGTGATCGAACCGATCCGTCCCGGCTGCTGCGCGAACCAGAGCTTGCCGTCCGGACCGGCCGCGATGCCGAACGGGCGGCTGCCGGCGGGAAGGGGGAACTCCGTGACGGCGCCGTCGATGCTGATCCGTCCGATCCTCTCGGCTGCCGGTTCGGTGAACCAGAGACGGCCGTCCGGGCCGGCCGTGATCACAGCCGGGGCGCCTCCGGGAACGGGAAACTCGCTGAACGTCTGAGCGGCGGCCCTTGGAAACGGACCCACCGCCAGCGCAAGGAGCCCGAGAACCGCTCCTCCGAAGCCGCGGAGCCGGTCGCGTCTTCTTTCGTTGACGGGAGACCCGGGAAACGCGAGCGGAACAGGTGAATCCATCGGAGTCTCCCTTCGCAACGTTTCGCTGTTCGAGGCGGGGTGAGTGGAGAGAGCCTATCCGAGAGAGAGGTGAGAGGAGAGAGAGGAGACAGGAGAGAGGAGACAGGAGAGAGGTGAGAGGAGAGAGGAGAGAGCGTCGCCTTGCCGTCAACGGGATCCTGGACCCGTTGCTCCGGCTCCCGGCGCGCAGTGCCCGGGTTGCTTCGCGAGAGCGGCATCGAGAGCTTCGTCGAGCACCGCCGTCCACAGCGCGTAGCCCCTGGCGTTCGGATGGAAGCGGTCCGCGGCAAAAAGGGTCCGGTCGCGGCGAAAGGCGGCGCCGGTGCGCTCCGCGATCGGAGCGAAGGTGAGCTCGTGATCGGCGACGGCGCGCCGCGCCAGGACGTTGATACGCCGGGCCCGGGCGGCGGCGATGCCGCGAAGGAAGAACGGGATCCGCGGCGGGCTGCCCATGTCCGGGGCGCCGGTGACCACGATCCTCGCGTCGCAGTTCGCCGTCAGCAGCGACCGGAGAATCTCTTCCAGATCACGGCGCACGGACCGCGATGAGGTCAGGTGCGTGACGTCATTCGCACCCACGTCGAGCAGCACCAGGTCCGCCTTCCGGCCTCCCGCGCGCGGAAGCTGGTCTTCCAACACGTCTCTGAACCGCGCGCCCGAGACGGCGAGGTTGACGACCTCGACGCGGTGGCGTTCCGCGAGATGCCGGGCCGTCGATCGGACGACGCCCTGCTCGTAGTCCGCGCCGACGCCGGCGGCCGTGCTGTCTCCGAGGATGAGATAGCGGATCGGCGCGCCCGATCCGAGCGTCTCGGGGGCGTCGTGCGTGACAGCGGAAACGGGAACCGGCCGGGACGCCCGGCAACCGAGCGCTGAAGCGAGAAGCGAGATCGCGATGAGCGGACCGAGCCGCGACGCGGCCGGATCTCGCCTCGGGGGCCGAAACATTCTCACGCGGGAAGACTACTCAAACGGCGTCAAGAGGTTGCCGGGGACGCTCTGGATCGTGGTTTATCGTTGGACGACGGATTCGGAGGCCGTGTGATGAAAAGATTTCTGCTTTCCGCCTCGCTGGTTCTGGTCGTTTCCGGATTCGCTGGAGCGCAGGCCCGGAAGACACCGGCCGCGCCGGCCCACCCGACTCCCGGCGCGTCGAATCCCCCCATGGTCCCGGCCGCGAGCGGCTGGATCGCGACGAGCAACAAGTACGCGGACGAGCTGATCCAGGTCAGCTTCCGGCATCACCCGGAATCGGGCTCGGCGCAGGGGCTGAGCCAGTTCGACACCAGGGCCTCCCAGCCGACGCTGGCCGACGAGGACAAGGAGCGGCGGGAGACCGAGGTCGTCCTGGCCCGGCTGAAACGCGCCCTCGAAGAAAAGCCCCAGAAGGACGTGGCCGAGGATCTGCGGATCATGATCCGGAGGGTCGAGCTCAACTTCAAGGAAGAGGACTTCTCGCGCGCCCACGAGGTCCCGTTCGTCAACGCGAGCGGCGCGGTCTTCCGAGGGCTGCGCACGCTCCTGGATGAGCAGACTCCCGCGAACCGGCGCCCTTCGTCGGTCGTCCGCATCCGGGAGTACGCCGGGCTGGAGCCCGGGTATGTCGCGCTGACGGAAATCCTCAAGCAGCGCGCGACGCAGCAGATCTCCAAACCGGGCGTGATCTTTCCGGCGAAGGTCGAGATCGAAACCGAGATGTCGCGCAACGCCAACTACCTCGAGGGCATTTCCTCTCTGATGAAGAAATACGCCCTGACCGGCTGGGAGGAGCCTTTCGCCAGGCTCTCGAAGCAGCTCACGGAATACGACGCCTGGGTGCGCTCGACGATCCTGCCGAAGGCGCGCACCGACTTCCGCATGCTGCCGGAGCAGTACGCGTTGGAGCTCGAGGCCTTCGGCATCGACATTCCTCCCGCGCAGCTCGCCATGCAGGCGCACCAGGCCTTCATCGACATCCAGGCCGAGATGATCCCGATCGCGGCGCAGGTCGCGCGGACTCGCGGACTGGCCTCGAACAACTACCGCGACGTGATCCACGAACTGAAAAAACAGCAGCTCGTCGGCGCCGCGATCATGCCGTTCTTCGAGGAGCGGTTGAAGCAGATCGAGAAAATCATCGTGGATCAGAAGCTCGTCTCTCTTCCGCAGCGGCCAGCGAGCATCCGGATCGCCACGGCCGCGGAAACGGCGCAACAGCCCGCGCCGCACATGCAGCCTCCCCCGTTTCTGCGCAACACGGGAGAGAGGGGCGTCTTCGTCCTGCCGCTCAACGCCCCCGCGGGACCGGGACAGGCCGATGCGCAGCAGTACGACGACTTCGCCTACGACGCCGCATCGTGGACGCTCACGGCCCACGAGGCGCGGCCGGGCCACGAGCTGCAGTTCGACTCGATGCTCGAGCATGGCGTGTCGCTCGCGCGCGTGCGCTACGCGTTGACCAGCACCAACGTCGAGGGATGGGGCCTCTACTCCGAATACCTCGTCAAGCCCTTCATGCCTCTCGAGGGCCAACTCATCTCCCTCGACCTCCGCCTTCTCCGTGCGGCGCGGGCGTTCCTCGATCCGGAGCTGCAGTCGGGCAAGGTCACGCCCGAAGACGCCTACCGCGTCCTCGAGGAAGACGTCGTTCTGTCCCACGCGTTCGCCCAGGAGGAAGTGGAGCGATTCACCTACCGCGCGCCCGGACAGGCCGGCAGCTATTTCTACGGGTACACGAAGCTGATCGAGCTCCGCGAGGACACCGAGAAGGCGCTCGGAGCGAAGTTTCAGCAGACGGATTTCCACGACTTCCTGCTGCGTCAGGGGCCGCTGCCCCCGGATCTCCTGCGGCGCGCGGTCATGGAAGAGTTCATCCCGTCCCGGGGCGGCCGCACCGCCGCTCCGGCGGGAGAGAATCGGAAATCCTGATCCAGCAGGCGCAGAGTCCCTCGCGCCAATCCTCCGAGAAGCCTCAGCGGCCGCAATGGCGCGCAACCGCCTGAGTGATTTCCAGGCTCGAAGGCGGATTTTCTTCGAGACCCAGAGAGTGCAGCTCCTCGTGGAGAACCACGCCCGCGAGAGTTCCGAAGCTTCGTTTCCACAGGGCCGCGAATCGCTGACCGCAGTAGAAGACGATGCGGCTGCCCGGAACGGTCATCGCCAGGACGTTCGCTTCTCGACAGGGTCTTCCGTTCTGACCGTCGTAGAACAACATCCATTCGAGGTAGCTCTGCCCGCTCTGTCCCATACCGTCGAGCCGCTCCTGGAGCGCATGGCCCGAGGCGTCCTGGAATTCGGAGAAGATGAGGCGGCAACGGGGGTCGTCGAGTCGCCGGCGGGCGTCCAGAATCGCCATCCGGATCGCCGCGGGGAGCGCGGGTGTGCGGACCAGTGCGAGCTCTGTCACCCCGCCCTCTGGCGCGTTGGAGGCGTCTCCTCGCAAGGCGTCCGGCACGAGCAGGAACGCCAACGCGACCCCGATTCCGATCGCCGACAGTGGCCTCGAGTACGGTCTCATGGCGCCTCCTTCCGACTCTTTCCCTTCGGGCGATAATCGTCGGACGTTCGGCGGCCGCATGTCGTGGCCGATCCGTGGGAGATCGGTGGGTTTCTTGTGGGGAGCGCGGTGCGTGCCCGGTTCGGCGATTGCCTGATGGACTCGGAAACGCGCGAGCTCTCTCGCGACGGTCGCCCCGTCCACGTCACTCCCATGGGGTTTCGACTGCTCCAGGTGCTGATCGAGAAGAGGCCGAAGGCGCTGTCGAAAGAGCAGCTCCACGACCTGTTGTGGCCGAGGAGCTTCGTGTCGGACGCGACCCTGACGGGGCTCGTGAAGGAAGTGCGGGCGGCTATCGGCGACGACGCGAAAGCGCCGAGATTCATCCGGACCGTCGCGGCTTTCGGCTATGCCTTTTCCGGGGACGTCGCAGAAGAATCGAGCGGAGAGGCGGGGGGGTCGCGGTTTCGCATCATCGGGCTGGGTCGGGAGGCGCCACTCGCCGAGGGGGAGAACATCCTCGGCCGCGGCCCGGAGTCCGTGCTCTGGATCGAGAACGACACGGTCTCGCGCGCCCACGCGAAGATTCGGATCTGCCGGGGATCGGCGACGCTCGAGGATCTCTCGAGCAAGAACGGAACGTTTCTGCGCGGTCGCCGCCTGGAGACCTCCGCAACGCTGGAAGACGGGGACGAGATCCGCGTCGGAGACGTCCCGCTTCGATTCCGGGCCCACAGCACTCCCGGCTCCACCCAGAGCGCTATTCAGGCGGACCGGAAGAAGCCGGACGCCGCGATCGGGAAGAAGACCGGGCGCCCGGGCCGATGACACTGGCGGCGGGCACCCGGGTCGGTCCTTACGAGATCGTCGCGCCGCTCGGGGCCGGCGGCATGGGCGAGGTCTATCGCGCTCGCGACACCCGCCTCCACCGGGAGGTCGCCCTCAAGGTGGTCCCCTCGGAGCTCTCCGGCTCCTCGGAGCGCCTGCGGCGCTTCGAGAGCGAGGCGCGGGCGGCCTCCGCCTTGAACCATCCCAACATCGTCGTGGTGTACGACGTGGGAGTCAGCGACTCGGTCTCCTACATCGCGATGGAGCGCGTCGAGGGGAAAAACCTGCGCGAAATCATGGCCGCGGGCCCGTTGCCGGCCCGGCAAATTCTCGCGCTCGCGACGCAGGTCGCGGATGGACTCGCGCGGGCGCATGCCTCCGGCATCGTGCATCGCGACCTGAAGCCCGAGAACGTCATGGTGACGGAGGACGGCCTGGTCAAGATCCTAGACTTCGGTCTGGCGAAGCTCTCGCTTCCGTCCGCCGAGAACGTGACGGCCGCCGCGACCGCGACCATGGAGATCGTGCGAACGCAAACGGGCGTCGTTGTGGGAACCGTCGGATACATGTCTCCCGAACAGGCCGCGGGGCGCGAGGTGGACTTCCGATCCGATCAGTTCTCGCTGGGCTCGATCCTTTACGAGATGGCCGCGGGCCGCCGCCCGTTCCAGGGCGACTCCGCCGTGCAGACGCTGACGGCGATCATCGAAAAGGAGCCGCCCCCGGTCGCTTCGCTGCGGCCGGAAATGCCGGCGCCCCTGGTCTGGATACTCGAACGGTGCCTCGCGAAAAACGCTTCGGGGAGATACGAGTCCACGCGGGATCTGGCGCGCGATCTCGCAAACCTCCGCGACCGGCTGTCGAACAGCCTTCCTTCCCTGGCGCCGCCGGATCATGGCCCGGCTGGCGTACCGAGAAGAACCCGTACGCCGCTCCTCGCCGCCGTCGCGGGACTGGCGGGGGCCGCCATCGCCGCCGGGGTCATCGCCGCGCTCGGGCTCTTTCACCGGACTCAGGCCGAGCCCCCGACGTTCCGGCCATTGACTTTCCGGCCGGGGACGATCACTTCGGCGCGGTTCGCGCCCGACGGCGAGTCCATCGTCTACGGCGCGGCGTGGGAGGGCCGGGCCCCCGAGCTCTTCCTCGTGCGGAGGGGAAGCACTGAGTCGCGTGCGCTCGGAGTCCCCGCCTCGCGCGTGCTCTCGATTTCGCGATCCGGCGAGATGGCAGTCCTCCTCGGCCAGGAGGCCACCTTCACCGGGACGGGGACGCTCGCCCAGGTTCCTCTGTCGGGGGGCGCACCGCGAGAGCTGATGGGCGGCGTCATGGACGCGGACTACACGCCGGACAACGCGCTCGTCGCGACAACGAGGGAGAAGGATCGCTCGCGGGTGTGGTTTCCCCTCGGCCGCGCGATCCACGAAACCCCCGAGACCATCTTCGCCCTGCGTGTCTCTCCGAAGGGAGACAGCGTCGCATGCCTCGAAGGCGGGTTTCGCGCCGTGGGAGACGTCGTCCTCATCGACCGTTCGGGGATCAAGAAGACGCTGTCGCGCGGCTGGGTGGCTCTCTTCGGACTCGCCTGGTCCCCGGACGGCGAGGAGATCCGGTTCACGGGGACGCGGGGGGACGGCAGACCGGCCCTCTACGGCGTGACGCTGGACGGCCGGGAACGCATCATCCTCCGGGCGCCTATGTGGATCCTCCTCGCGGACGCGTTCCGCGACGGAAGCGCGCTGATGATCAGCCACGTCCCGAGAGGAGGACTCGCCTGCCTCCCTCCCGGGCAGACCTCGGAACGGCAGCTCGGATGGCTCGACTCGTCGTCGCTCGAGGCGCTCTCGAAAGACGGCCGGTCGCTGCTCTTCACAGAACAAACGCTCGGCGGCGGACCATACGGAGCGGTCTATCTCCGCGGGACCGACGGCTCGTCGGCGATCCGGCTCGGGGATGGATCCGGCGAGGGACTCTCGCCCGACGGAAATTGGGCCCTCGTCACGAAGGAATACGAACAATGGACGCTCATGCCAACGGGCGCCGGCTCGCCGAGAACGCTCCCGCGCGGGAACGTCACGAAGTTGTTCGAGGGTGACTGGCTCGATGCTCGTCGCATCGTGTTCTCGGGCTATGTCGGAGACCACCCGCTTCGCGTTTTCATCCAGGACGTCGCCGGCGGCGACCCCCGGCCTCTGACCGGAGAAGGCGTCAGCATCCCTCAGAACGCGGCCGTGACACCCGACGGGAAGTTTGTCATCGCGGTCTCGGAAAAGGGGTGGTTCCTCTATCCGGTCGATGGCGGAGAACCACGACCCGTGCAAGGGCTCGACTTCGGAGAAGGGCCGGTCGGGTGGAGCGCATCGGGAAAGACCCTGTATGTGCATCGGGAGCACGACGGTCCGACGGCGGAGATCCAGGCTCTCGACATCGAGACCGGGATCCGCCGGCCGTGGAAGACGCTCGCCGTTTCCGATCCCTCCGGCGTCTCGAAGATCTTTCCGATCATCGTCGCTCCGGACGAAAAGACCTACTGCTACAGCTACGATCGAACGCTCTCGACGCTCCACCTGGTCGAGGGAATTCACTAGGGCGCCGCGGGATCCCTCCGGCTCTCGAGATTCCTCAGGAAGCCGGTTTCGCGGCCGGCGGGACGAGCTTCCCCCTCCAGGCTTTTGCCTGCGCCGGCTTGCCCCATCCTTCGTAGAGGTCGCCGAGGTCCTTGATGGTTCTCTGCGTCCGGAGGTGGGCTTCGCCGAAGACCTTCCTCCGCACCTCGAGGGCGCGGAGCAGGGCGGGTTCCCCCTCGGCATACCTCTTCTGCTTGATGAAGAGCTCCCCCATCGAGGTGAGCACGTGCGCGACATCGGGATGCTCCGGCCCGAGCGTGCGGGTCAGACGCTCTACCGCTTCCGGGTAAGTGCGGGCGGCGGCCTCGAGGTTCCCGCTGGTCATGTACACCGCTCCCATGTTGGCGAGCGTGCGCGCGACGGGCTCCGAGTCCTCGCCGAGGGCCTTGCGGCGCATCGCGAGGACGATCTCGAGGTTGCGCGCGGTCTGATCGTATTTCTTCTCGCGGAAATACACGTTGCCGAGGTTCTCGCGAGTCGTCGCCATGGCGGGATGATCGTCTCCGAGGATCGCGTGCTCGATCTCGATCGCCTCGAGGAAGGCGCGCTCCGCTCCGGGGAAGTCGCCGACGTTTGTCAGCGCCACGCCGTAGTCGTCGAGCGCTTCCGCGATCTCCATGTTCTTGTCGGGATGGAGAGCCCGCGCGAGAGCGAGCCGCTCGCGCATGAACGCCTCCTCGGGCTTGGACTCGTCCTGGTCGAGCGCGACGCCGCCCAGGACCCGGAAGGCGTCGATCTCCACCCTCCGATAGTCCATCGTCCGGGCCGCTCGGCCGGCCAGAGCCGTGCGAGCCTCCGTCATCGCCGTCCGCGCGCCGGGCGCCTGCGCGCGGGAGATCCGGAGGGCTTGCTCGCCGAGGGAACGGGCCTCGGGGAACTTCCCTTTCACGCGGAGCGCGTCGGAGAGCACGTTCATGGCCGCGGCGGTCTCGAGGCTCCTGGCGTCATGGAGGCCGCGCGTGATGTTCAGCGCCTCGCGGGCCGCCTTCTCCGCGTCGTCGGCCTTTCCCTGGAGAAGAGACGTCTTCGCGATCTCCGTCCAGGACTCGGCCGCCTCGGCGCTTCTGGCCCCGGCGGCGGCGGATCGGAGCGCGAGCGCCCGGCTCAGCGCTTTTTCCGCCTCTCCGAACTCGGCGAGGTTCGCGAACGTGACCCCGATCGTCTGGAGCACCGCGGCCTCGATCAGCGGTTGATGGAGAAACGCCGTGTGCGCCTTCTGCTGGGCCTGGCGCAACGCGTCGAGCAGCGTCACGTTGCGCGATCCCTTCGACCAGGGGTCGGCGGCCCCCAGGGCGTCCTTCAGGAACACGTTGATGGCGCTCGCCTTCGCCGCTTCGATCTCCGCCCGGTCCCGCTCCGTCCGGACGCGCGCGCCGTAAACGACCAGGGTGACGGCCAGCGCGACGAGCGACAACGCGATCGCTGCGGCCGCCGCGAAGGAAAGCTTGTGGCGCGCCACGAGCTTCCGGAGCTGGTAGATCGCGCTCGGCGGATGGGCGAGGATCGGCTGGCTGGCGAGGTACCGCTCCACGTCATCGGCGAGCCCGGAGGCGCTCTGGTAACGGCGCTCGGGCTCCTTTTCCAGGGCCTTCCCGACGATCGTCTGGAGATCCTCGTCGAGTCCTTCACCGCCCTCGGCCGTCTTCATGGCCCGGGGCGTCTCTTCGGAGATCGCGCGAAGAGCCTGGACCATCGAGACGCTCTCCGTCTCGTACGGTAAGGCTCCGGAGAGGATCTCGTACATGATGACGCCGAGCGAATAGACGTCCGTCCTGGAGTCGATGTCGCGGCTGTCGCCCCGCGACTGCTCGGGGCTCATGTAGGGCAGCGTTCCGCGGATCGTCCCGATCTCGCTCATGACAGTCGCTGCGGCGACGTCGGCGTCTGTGATGCGCGCGAGGCCGAAGTCCAGGATCTTCACGTCGCCGGATTCGGTGACGACGATGTTCGTGGGCTTCAGGTCCCGATGGATGACGCCTCGCTGGTGCGCGTGGTTTACGGCGCGGCAGATCGTGTCGAAGAGACGCAGCCGATCGCGGAGCTGTTCGCGGGTCGGGGCGCGCCCTCCGAGCCGTTCGCGCACGTAAGAACGGAGCGACTGCCCGGAGACGAGCTCCATCGTGAAGAAGTGCTGCCCGTCGTCGGTGCGGCCGACCTCGTAGATCGCCGCGATGTTCGGGTGGACGAGTCGCGCGAGGGTCTCGGCTTCCCGCCGGAACATGCGGAGGTATTGCTCGTCGACGAAGCGGCCGCCTCGGACGATCTTCAGCGCGACGCGCCGGCTCGGATTCGTCTGCTCGGCCTCGTAGACGATCCCCATGCCGCCCTCGCCGAGCTTGCCGAGGATTCGGAACCCTCCGATCTCGCGGGGTATCTCTTCCACGGAATGAGGCGGGGGAACCCCACCGCCATCGAGTGTCAGGTCGGATTCGGAGGGTCCGCCGACCGTTTTTTCGCTCATCCGTTCGGAGAGTTTATCCGCGGCGTCTGCCACGCGGTAATCTGGCTCGTTCCATGCAGATACAACATGGTTCGGTCCTTCGCGACGAGGGCGGAGGGCGGACGGGAGGCAGCATGAAGAAAACTGGGCTCATCGGATGCGCGATCGTGGCCGGCCTGGCGTTTAACGGCGCGGCGCTCGCGGAGAATGCCTACACTTCCAGGGACGCGAATCTGCGCGCGGGACCGAGCCGGGACTACCCGATCGTCGCCGAGATCCCGGAGGGGAGCTCCGTCGAGGTCGCGGGATGTCTCAACGACTTCGCCTGGTGCGACGTCATCGCGGGCTCCGATCGGGGCTGGGTGTATTCCGGCAATCTCGAGTATCCCTACGAAGGGCAGCGCGTCGCCATCATCGACGAGGGCCCGGCGATCGGACTTCCGATCGTGACGTTCTCGGTGGGTTCCTACTGGGACAACTACTACCGGGGCCGGCCGTGGTACAGCCGGCGAAGCTACTACTATTCGCGGCCTCTCCGTACGAACCGCGTCTGGGTTCGGCCGTCGCACACGTTCCGCACGCCGAACCGAACGGTGATCGGAGGCCGCACAGGGATCCGGCACGATCGTCCCTCCGGCGCGCGCCCCTTTCAGCAGCGGGACCGCAATCCGGGTCCGCGCGCCGTGGCGCCCCGGCCGGCCCACGTTCAACCGGCGCAGCCCGTCCAGCAGAGACCGCAGCAGCGGCCTCAGCAGATGCGGCAGCGGGAGAAGCAGCAGAAGCAGCCGTCCCGCCAGGTTCAGCCGCAGCGCGGACGACCGGGCGGCGACAAGAAGGATCACGGCCGCGGAAACTGACGCAGGCCGCCGGGCTTCTCTAATTCCCCGGTCCACCTCTCCCCTCTCCCCCGCGAATCGGGGGAGAGGGTCAGGGTGAGGGGGTCGTCCCCCAATTTCGAGAAACCGGTCTCAGATTCGCGACAGGCGCCTCTTCAGCGCGCGCCGCTCTTCAGGAATTCTCCCAGCCGGTCCAGGTGCTCGCCCCAAATTTTCTTCATCGCCTGCGCGGCCGTCTTGTCGGCGAGCCTCTGGTGTCCGACCGCCACGCTGCTCTTTGCGCTGCCCTTCGCCGAGAACTCGAGAACGACCGGAGTCCCGTCGTCCCACGTGTAGCGGATCCTCTTTCTCGGCGTCGACGCGCGGACGGTGACCTTCACCGGCAGCCACTCCCGCCGCCGCCGCGCGTTGGCGAACGCGTCGAAGAGCCGGGCGACAGACACGGGGAACGTGCGGCTCTTGCCCGCTTCGTGCGCGCCGCCGCGGCGCTGGCCCTTCTCCCTCAGACCCCGGATGCGCTCGTAGCCGACGGACACCATCTGGGACCACCACGGCGGAGTTCCAAGAGACGAAACGTATCGGGCGATCTCCCGATGGGGTTTTTCGGCGGCTCCCTCTCGATCGAGCACGGTCGCCCACTGCGCCCACGTTCGGCCGGTGGCTTTGGAAACCGCGGCGTCGCTGAAGCCCGCGGCGGCGGCGAGGTCGAGGTCACGGGCGGGTTCCTTGCGGACGATGTGACTCCGGGCGGCGGTATAGGCCTCGCCCGTCTTCTGCATGCGGGCGCGGATCAGCCGCTTGAGATCTTTCTGCTTCGGCATGACGTCTCCTTCGTTCCCATCGCGAGCGATGCTCCCCAGCCGCGCCGTCCGCGAGGACGAAGATGCGTCACACGGATCCGGGAGTGTTCCCCCCTTTGCCTCGGCGAGGGCCCTTGCTGGGGAAAGGCCATCGAGGTTGGGCGCGGATCAGCGCCAGGACAAATCTAGCGCGATCGGCAGAGCCAACGCAACGGCGCGACCGGAGTCAGAGGGGTCGAAAAGCCGACCCACCTCCGATCCCCGGCAAAGGGAGGGGAAGCCGTCACGTCTCATACCCGGCAAGCTCAACCATCCGCTCGCACCGGGAGGAGTCTCCCGACCGAAGGGAGGGAGGAGCCTCCCGGTGCGGGAGCCGGAGCGGTCGCGCAGCGAACGCGGAGGCGACGGTTTACGGCGCCCGGAACCCGTTGTTTACGACGTACGACGGGTTCAGAAGCAGGACGACCGCCTTCTGCCAGAAGGTCAGGTCCTTGCTCACCATCTTCAGGGTCCATCGATGGATGGCTTCCCCGAGAAGCGAGCCGACCGTCGACGTAATTGTGAGGTCCTGGATGCTCGGCTGCTCCGCGACGGCCTCGATCAGGTATTCGAACAGGACGCATTGCATCGTGGAAAAGAGGAACGATTCCGTCCGGGTCGCGCCCTGGCTTCGCGCCATGTTGTAGTAGATCGATCCCGCGTAGGGGTGCCCGATGAAGTTGTGGAAGAAGATGTCCTTGTCCCAGACGGGCGGCCGCGACCAGGCACGCTTGAGATTCGCACGCGCTTCGGTGAGAGGCGAGTCATCCCACTTCGTCACGGACTTCGGCATCAGGAGGAGAACGCCCAGGCTCGCCACCTCGACCCCGCCGATGATCGCCTCCCCTCGAAGAATCTTTCGCCCGAAGGACTTATCGGAATTTCGAAGGCCGGACCGCGTTCGGAGAAGCGGTTCCGGTTCCGGTTTCCCGAGCGCCTCCGGGGCGCGTGTCGCGACGTCGTCGCGCCCGAGAAGCGAAACCGTCCGAAAGAGCCGGGAGTCCCCTCCGTCCATCCCCTCCGGCACGGCCCCGAACAGCAGGAAAACGGAAGGAGGCTCCGCCGGAGTGATGTCGCGCAGTTCATCGGCGAGGATCGGCCGGCTCCCTCCGATGGCCGCGAGAAGAACGACGGCCGCGCCGATCCGCGACCACCGAATTGCATCCAGTCCTTCCACGGCGCGGGGATTCTAGAACACGCCGAACCCAGCTCCCGTCAGCCGGCTCCCTTCCCCCCAGTACAGATCAAAACTTTCGGCCGCAATCATCCATCCGCTCGCAGCGTGAGAAGTCTCCGCGCGGAGGGAGAGCCTTCCACAGCGCCGGAATTCAAGAGCACACCCGGAACCCAACGCCGACACGCTTCCCCCCATTACAGATCACGCATTTCCGCCGAAATCATTCATCCGCTCGCGACGTGAGGAGTCTCCCGACCGAAGGGAGGGAGGAGGCTCACGTCGCGGGAGCCGGAGGGGTCGCGTCCCACGCGACCCCGGAGGCGACGGCAGGGAGGAGCCTCACGTCGCGGGAGCCGGAGGGGTCGCGTCACACGCGACCCCGGAGGCGACGGCTTTACAGCGTCTGCACAATCGCCAGGATGTTCCCCTCCGTGTCCTGGAACCACGCCGCCTTCGCTCCGCCCGCGGTGATGGCGCCACTCGGGCTCCGCTCTCCCGGCATGTCGTAATGCAGAAATTCGACGCCGCGGGACTTGAGCTCTTCGATCTCGCGATCGACGTCCTCGACCTGCCAGAAGGCCTGGCTCGCTTTGGACGTCCCCGCATTCGGCGTGGGATAGAGGAAGCACGCGGTGCCTCCCGCGAACTTGTAGGTCACGCCTCCGGCCTCCTCCGAATCGGGCTTCAGCCCGACCTTCTCTTCGTAGAAGCGGCGAGCGCGAGCGAGGTCGCGCGCGGGGATGTAGGAAAAAAGCGGCGAGCGCTGAAGCATGGGTCCTCCCTTGTCGATGTTCCGATTCGGACGCGACGCGCCTCAGCGGGCGCCCGGGTTCGAGCGGAGATAGTTTTCCAGGCGGTCGAGGATCTCTCCCCATCCGGTCTTCCGGTCGTCCGGAGACTCCCGCCCGTCGAGGAACGCGGACTGGTCCGTGAGCCGGACCCGCGTCCCCCCGCCTTCCTTCTGAAACTCCACCGTGCAGAGCGTCAGCGTCGCCCGGATCTCACCGTCGTGCATGGTCCCCGCGCTGACGATCCGCACGTTCGGCTCGATATCGAGATACGTCCCTTCGTCCCAGTGCCGCGCGTCCCCCTTCGGGCCGAAGCGGGACGACAAACGGCCTCCGACGCGGAAATCCTGCTGGAGGTCGGCGAGCTCCCAGCCGTCGTCGCCCGGCAGATCCCATTGCCGGCGCTTCGCCGCGTCCGCGAAGGCGTCGAAGATTGTCTCGGGCGGCGCGCCGTAGAGGTGTTCGACGACGGTGGTGGCGTGGACCACGTTGCGAGATTTCATTCGGAATCCTTCCTGTTCGTTCGATCGGACGAGTCGCCGGCCGCGGCGAGCCATCGATCCAGCCTGTTCAGACGCCGGTCCCAGTCCGCCTGACGGGCGGCCACCCAGCGCTGGATTTCCCGCATCCCGTTCGCCGTCGCCTGGCAGGTCCGGACGCGCCCCACCTTCCGGCTGCGGACGAGCCCGCTCCCTTCGAGGGCCCGGAGGTGATGGCCGACGGCCGCGAGCGACATCTCCATCGTTCCGGCCAGTTCGCTGACCGATCGAGGTCCTCGGACAAGCCGCTCGAAGATCCGCCGACGAGTCGGATCCGAGAGCGCCTGAAACGTCCCATCGAGCGCCGTCCCGCTCCGTCGCCGGGCCGAGGTCGTGCGGCGCGAACCCCGCCTCAGAGGCATCCGCGTCGTCCCCACGCGCCGCGATACTAAAGTCATCGCTTTAGTTTATATCGACTGCCGAAGCCGCTGTCAAGCATGCCGGCGTGTTCGCCGGCGCGGGAAGCCGCTCGAACCGAACCTGGGTGGATTCCAACAATGACGAAATGCGTGCCTGACCCCGAGCGATTCCGGAAGGCTCAGCGCGCTTCGTTTCGGAAGACGCTTCCATCCTTCATCACGAAGAAGACCCGCCCGAGCTCCCGGACGTCGGCGAGCGGGTCACCCGGCACGGCGACGACGTCCGCCCAGGCGCCCGGGGCCAGCACGCCGAGGCGTCCGGACATCCCCAGCATCTCGGCGGCGCCCGACGTCGCGGACTGGATCGCCGCCATGGGTGTCATTCCGAATTCCACGAGCCGCGGGAACTCCGCCGCGATCGGCTGGCTCCAGGAAAACCCGCCGACGTCCGTCCCGAAGGCGATCTTCACCCCCGCCTTCAGGGCCTTCCGCAGGGAGGGCCCGTGCAGCGCGATGCGCTTGCGATCCCGCTGCCCGTCCGGCGTTGCCTCCGGAGCGTTGCTGTCGTAGTAGGGGGCCATCGTCGGGCAGAGCCAGGTTCCCTGCTTGACCATCTGCGCGACCGCGGCGTCGTCCAGGTCGAGGCCGTGCTCGATCGAGTCGCACCCGCCATCGAGAGCGCGGCGAAGACCGATCCCGCCATAGGCGTGGCACGCGACCTTCCTGCCCCAGCCATGCGCCTCGTCGACGATCGCCTTGAGCTCCTCGACCGTCAGCGTGGGCTGTGAGACGAGGTTGCCCTGCGTATCCAGCCATGAGCGGTGCGTCATGTAGACCTTGATCCAGTCCGCGCCGTGATCGAGCTGCTCGCGCGCCGCCTTGCGCGCCTCCACGGGTCCATCGACGATCTGAGCGCCCTTCGGAACCGCCACCTCGGGAGCGTAGCCTTCGAGGTTGTATCCGCCGGTCGACGAGATCGCGCGGGTCGATACGAACATGCGCGGGCCGGGTATGTATCCCTTCTCGATCGCCAAGCGGATGCCGACGTCTCCGTATCCGGCGCCCTCGGTCTCCACGTCCCGGATCGTCGTGAAGCCCTGCTCCAGCGCGCGGCGCGCGGAGACCGTGGCGCGCGCGGCGCGAAACGCGAGCGGGTACTTCAGGAGCTGGATGTCATAGCCGCCCTCGGCGGGGTCCTCCCCCTGGAGAAAAATATGAGTGTGGCAGTCGATCATCCCCGGCAGCACCGTCGCGCGGGAAAGGTCGATCACCGTCGCGCCGTCGGGGATCTTCGTCGAGGCAGCGTCACCGACGCTCTCGATGCGGTTTCCACGAATGACGATCACCTGGTTTCTGCGCGCGGTCGGGGACTTCCCGTCGATGAGATGGCCGGCGCGAATCACGGTGACCGCCGGTGCGTCGGCGGCTCCCGCCGGAACGGCCCCGCTCGCGGTCGCGAGAACGAGGGCTGCCGCCGCGGAGCGGATGAAGAAGCGCATTCTGGTCCTCCGGAAAGAGACAAGAGTAATGCGAACGGAGAAGGCTCCAAACAATGACGAGATGTGTGCCTGACCCGCCACGTGAAAAGGCCCCTCCGTCTCATTAACCGGCAAACTCGACCATCCGCTCGCATCGGGAGGAGTCTCCTGACCGAAGGGAAGGAGGAGCCTCCCGATGCGGGAGCCGGAGCGGTCGCGCAGCGAGCGCGGAGGCGACGGTTTACTTCATCCCGGTCGCCAGGTAGAGCTCGTCGAGCGTTCGGCGGTAGGAATAGACGTAGGTCTTTTCGTCCGGCGCGATCTGGATCGGGCCGACCTGCTCGACGCCTGAGGGGTCCGGAGGACGGATTTCCTTCCACAGCGTGCGCTGTCCCGTCTTGACGTCGACCTTCTCGACGCGCAGCGGCGGCGTGGAGGGACGGTAGACGAAGATCGAATTGCCGTCCGGAGTCCACCGCAGCGTGACGTCGGCGGGTTCGAGGCCGGGCACGGGGTGGGGCTCGCCGGGCTCGATCGGGTAGATGTCGATCTTCTGGTCGGTGCCGGTCGCGACGACCGACTTCCCGTCCGGCGACACGACGTCGAAGCGAACCGTGACACCGTCCGGGGTGATGGGGCGAGGTTTTCCGTCGGGGATGTCCTGCACGAAGAGACGTGAGCCGTGTCCCGGCTCGTTCCCCGAGAAGAGGATTCGGCGCCCGTCGGGAAACCAGGTCGCCGCCCCGACGACGATGTCGGTCTTGGGAAGCACCTTCGGCTCGCCGGCGCCGGTCGGCAGCAGCGCGATCTGGGACGACCCACCGCCCCGCCGGAGGGAGAGGACCCAGCGTCCATCCGGCGAAAAGCCCCACGCGCCCCCCTCCCCGATCCGGACCGCTGGGGTGCCGTCGAGCTTGCGCAGGTAGATCCCCTGCGGCTGGATGTTCTGTTCTTCGAAAAGCACCGTCCTGCCGTCGGAGGCAATACCTTTGGGAAACGACCAGTTGAGCCAGGTGAGGTTGCGCTCGACCCCCTCGGCGGCGGAGACACCGATGATCTCCCGGCGAGAGCTGTTGACCGCGCAGAGCACGCGGCCGTCGCGAGCGATGTCCTGAATGAATCCTCCGGGAGCGCTCCAGACGACCCGCGTCTTTCCGGACATCGAAGTCGCCGTGATGCCGTCGCGCTCGCCCGACCAGACTTCGTCGCCCCGCGGCGTCCAGGCGAGCCCGGTGATGGCGAACGCGCCGTTTACCCGTACCTTGCCGTCCGTGTCGACGACTTTCACGGTCCCGAGGTTGTCTCCGCGCTGCGGGTGGTCGATGAAAGCGACCAAACGTCCGTCGGGCGAGACGCGGACATCGCTCAACCAGCCGGGCGCGTTGTACAGCACTTTTCCGATCGGGTAGTCGAGCCGGTTGCGGTTTCCCACCTGGCGTGCGACCGCGAGGCTCTTTCCGTCCGGAGACCAGTCGGCGTCCTGGACGCCTTCGAGAACCTCGCGCGGCGCGCCGCCGGCCAGGGGGACTCGCGCCAGGGTCCCGGTCGCCTCGAAGCCGAATCGGAACTGGCGATTGAGTGAGACCGCCAGCTCGCCGGAGGAGGAGATCGCGAGAAGACCCGCCTTCGGGAGCCCGAGTGACCGCGACTCCGCGCTGTCCGCGCGGGTCGTGAAGATGTCGAGGGGAAGGCCCTCCCACGAGGCCGCGTAGACGATCGTCTGCGCATCGGGAGCGAACCGCGCGGACTGGATGGAGCCGCGATTGTACGTGAGTCGATTGATCTCGACGGGCTGCCCGGCTTTCCGGCTCGTGACCGTGTGCAGAAGAAAGCCCCCCGCGATGCCGATGGCGAGGGCCGCGGCCGCCGGCAGGGCCCATCCACGGCGGCCCCGCTTCGCCGGCTCGGCCGCCTGGAGCCCGCCCGACGCCGAAGTTTCCGAGAGGTGATCGCGAACGCTCTTCAGGTCTCGCGCGAGGTCCTTGGTGGAGGCATAGCGCTCCTCGGGGTCCTTGGCGAGCAGGCGGTCGATGATCCATCGGGCGGGGGCCGGCGCCTGCGGCGCGAGCTGTCCGAGCGGCTCGGGCTCCTCCCGGATGACCGCGACCAGCGTCTCCGCTCCCGTCTTTCGCTGGAAGGCGCGCTTTCCCGTCGCCATCTCGTAAAGGATGGTGCCGAGCGTGAACTGGTCCGACCGGAAGTCGACGGCATGCCCGCTCGCCTGCTCCGGCGACATGTAACCGGCCGTTCCCATGACGGTGCCGGGTTGCGTCGCGGTCGCGACCACGGTCGGCATTCCGGTCGCGTCCTGCGTGACCGTCTCTGTCAATTTCGCGAGGCCGAAGTCGAGGATCTTGACGTACCCGTCCTTCGAAAGCATCAGGTTCTCGGGCTTCAGGTCCCGATGCACGATCCCGGCGGAGTGCGCCTTCGCGAGCCCCTCGGAAGTCTGCACGGCGATGTCGAGGAGCCTCTTCGTCGGGACCGGGTCCCCCGCGGCCAGGAGCTCGCGAAGGGTCTTCCCCTCGACGAGCTCCATAGCGATGTAGGTGGTCCCATCGGCTTCCCCTATGTCATAGACGGTCAGGATGTTGGGGTGGTTCAGGGCCGAGGCGGCCCGCGCTTCCAGCTCGAACCTCTGGCGGCGGTCGGCGTCGGCGGCCATGGCGGCGGGCAGCACCTTGATCGCCACGTCACGTCCCAGCCGGGTGTCGGTCGCGCGATAGACCTCGCCCATCCCGCCGGCGCCAATTGCCGCGGTGATCCGGTACTGGGACAGGCTGCGACCGATCACGGTGCGAGCGCTCCTTCGACTGCCCGGCGATCGCCGGACGGACCTGCGTGGAATGAACGCGCGATTCTACCGTGGGGCAGAGAGAAACGTGGAGAAGGAGAGGGGAAAGAGGAGAGAGGAGAGAGGAGAGCGGAAAGAGGAGAGCTTCCTGATCGGGCGATTACGCGCCCAAGTTTCGCGTTCTGTTTCCGCCGTCTCCTAGAAAATCCCGCCGAGGCGAGGCGAGTCTGGCGGCACGTGCGAGCAGGGAGCGGAGAGCGGCGCGGCGAAGTTTCCGCCCATCTCAAACATCCGCTCGCCC
>JBDTOO010000044.1:0-31067 GCA_039933215.1 Acidobacteriota bacterium | reverse complement strand
CAGAGCCTCGCGAGGAGAATCGACCGGTCGTCATGGGGAAGCGCGCCGAGGATGACGAAGGATCGCGCCGGCGGCCGGTGACACCGCGGTCACGAGCCGGCGGCCGCCGCCGGCGGGACGGAAGCCGGCCCGCCCGTGATGCGCAGGAAAATCTCGGAGAGCGGGTGGCCCTCGGACAGCTCCAGGGGAGTTCCGAGCGCCGCGAGCTCTCCTCGATTCAGGATCGCGACGCGATCGCAGACCTTCTCGACGACCTCGAGGATGTGGGACGAGTAGACGACGGCGCCGCCTTCCATCGCCCGCTCACGGAGCATCGCCTTCAGCACGACCTGCGCGGAGACGTCCAGGCCGTCGAGGGGCTCGTCCAGGAGGAGCACGGCCGGCTCGTGCTGCAGCGCGGCGACGAGAAGCAGCTTCTGCTTCATCCCCTTCGAGTACTCGCCGATCGGACGGGCGAGGTCCTGTGCCAGCTCGAGGCGCTCCGCGATTGCCGCGCGCCGCCGCTCGTCCTCGGCGCC
Source organism: Acidobacteriota bacterium (assembly GCA_039933215.1). Classification (GTDB taxonomy): domain Bacteria; phylum Acidobacteriota; class Thermoanaerobaculia; order UBA5066; family Gp7-AA6; genus JALYUA01. The sequence goes on along the minus strand of JBDTOO010000044.1, from coordinate 30,549 downwards.
CTTCAACCGGTGCAGGTCTCCGACGAGCTCCAGGAACTCCGTCCCGGTCAGGACGTCGTACAGCTCCGCGCCTTCCGGCACGTACCCCAGGATCCGCCGGACCTCGTTCGGCTGCGAGACGAGGTCGAAGCCTCCCACGGACGCGCGGCCGCCCGTCGGCTTCAACAACGTCGCGAGCATCCTCAGCGTCGTCGACTTGCCGGCCCCGTTCGGACCGAGAAGCCCGAAGACCTCGCCCGGAGCGACGGACAGCGTGAGCCCCCGCACGGCCTCGTGCTCCCCGTAGCGCCGGGCCAGCCCGGCGAGCTCGATCGACCCCGTCCCTCTCATTTCCCGCACAATATCGGAGTGTCGCCGCAGGTCTCTTCACGATCCGGGGAACGGCACGACCACGATCCGGGGAACGGCACGCGGGTTCGTTTCGGCCGAAATCGCCATTCGCCCGGCGTTCCCCTTGCTTACCGAGAGAAGACGCCGTAGACTCCTCTCGGAAACCGAGATGAGCCGGGGAACAGGCGACGTTCGGTACATCGGACGACGGGAAATCTCGAAAGGAAGGCCATCCATGAGACATCGGGCGTCACGCATCGTCGCGGTTGCGGTGGCGGGATTTGCGCTGGCGCTGGCTCTCTCGGGGGCGGACACGCCGGCCAGGAGTGGAAGCAACGCCGCGTGGGAATCGATGAAGACGCTCCAGGGCGAATGGGACGGGCTCTACGCCGGGAAGATGAAGGTCTCGGCGATTTACCGCCTGGTTTCCAACGGGACGGCGCTCATGGAGACGCTCGTCTCGCCCGACCACACCGACATGGTCACGATGTATCACGTGGACGGGGCCCGGATCGGCATGACGCACTTCTGCTCGGAGAACAACCAGCCCCGGTTGAAATCCGTCGGGTCGAACCCGAAGCGGATCGAGTTCACTTACGTCGACGCCACGAATCTCTCTTCACCGGACGCCAAGCGCATGACGGGTCTCGTCACGACGCTCTCGGACGCCGACCACTTCACCCAGGAGTGGACCGAGTCCGACAAGGGGAAGGAGCAGAAAGCTCTCTTCGAGTTCACGCGCCGGAAGTAAGCGGCTCCCGACCGGCGGGTACGTACGGACTCAGTGGCACGGGCTTCTTCCCGGAGACTTGATTCGGAAGCGAGGTCGTTCGGAGTCGGTAGAGAGTCTGGTTTGGGCGATCTTCCGCGCGGAGCCCGACGGCCCCAGCGCCGTCGAACCGAACTTGACAGAAGAACGGCGCTCGACAATAGTTAACCACATGGTTAACAGTTTGGCTCTCGACGCGACGTTCGCGGCCCTCTCGGATCCGACCCGTCGGGCCATCCTCGCGCGGCTCGCGGGTTCGGAGAGCTCCGTCGGAGAGCTCGCGCGTCCGTTCGCGATGTCCCTGCCCGCCGTGTCGAAACACCTGCGGGTCCTGGAGGGCGCGGGACTCGTGGCCCGCCGGCGCGAGGGCCGAGTGCACCGGCTCCGGCTCGTCGCGGGGCCGCTCACCCAGGCGGAGAGCTGGATCGAGCGCCAGCGCGGCTTCTGGGAAGAGCGGCTGAACGCTCTCGAGGCTTACCTGAAAGAGACGGCTGGACAGGAGGAGGAAGCATGGCCGCAGACGTCCCTCCGGAGACGCTCCGGATCACTCGAACGCTCGACGCGCCGCGGGAGAAAGTCTTCCGCGCGTGGACCCGGCCGGAAGCGCTGACCCGCTGGTTCGCGCCGACCGCGAAACACGTCACCCGCGTGCCACAACTCGAGGTGCGCGTGGGTGGCAGCTATTCGATCGAGATGGAGCTCGACGGAAGGATCTATCGGGTCACCGGCACATTCCGCGAGATTCGGTTTCCCGACCGCCTCGTTTTCACCTGGCGCTGGGAGATCGAGCCCGATCACGGAGATGTCGGGGAAACACAGGTGACGATCGATCTGCATGAGCGCGGCAACGGCACGGAGCTCGTCCTGACGCACGAGGGATTCCCCGGTCCGGGCCCGCGAGAACAGCACGAACAGGGATGGGCCGGATGCCTGACCGGTCTCGACGCCTTCCTCGAGACTTCGTCGGATGCGTTGGAAGAATCGCGGTAGTAATCACGAGCGGGCTGTTCGGACCGAAAGGAGAGACGCCATGGATATCCTGCACCGCATCTCGATCGACGCCGGGCCCGAAGAGGTCCTCCCGAAGATCACGACGGCGAATGGTTTTCGGGAGTGGTGGACTTCCGACTGTGAAGCCGAACCCCGGGCCGGGACGGTCCATCGCTTCCGCTTCCTGGGAGGGTCCGTCGAGTTCCCGTTTCGCGTGGATGAGCTGACGCCCCGGCGCGTCGCCTGGACCTGCCTGTCGGATCCCAGGACGCCCCCCGAGTGGATCGGCACCCGCGTGACCTTCGATCTCTCGACCGGGCCCGAAGACCGGACCGTGCTGAGCTTCGCGCACAGCGGATGGCCCTCCGCCGATGGGGACCTTCCTCAATGCAACACGGTGTGGGGCGACCTCATGCACCGCCTGAAGGCGGCCGCCGAGGGGCATCCGCGCGGGCCGTATTTTCCGGGCTGAGAGCGCGCTCGAGGAGTGGTCGGGGATCGTGGGATGTCGCGCCATGGCCGAGGCGCCGGCGGGCGAATGCTCAGCGCGGGATCCCCGAGGGCCTCTTCCGCGAGAACTCCTCGATCCGCGCCTTGAAGTCGGAGGTCAGGTCGTTGGGGATCGGGATCGAGAGGTTGTACTGGGCGATCTTCCAGACTCCGCCCGATCGGACCAGAACGCCCGATCCGCGCGCCGGTCCGAGGTTCGGCGTCGTCAGCGCCTCGTCGAACCACGCGACGCTCCCGTCGGGTGAAAAAGCGACGTGGCGCGAATGAGCGCGGAAGGACCACGCCTTTCCTTTTGCGAAATAGGGGTGCGCGAAGCGGCGGAACTCCGCGACCGGCCACCGTTCGCCACCGTCGGTTCCGAGAAAGACCCCGTCCGGCGCGAAATGGCCGAAGTATCGGGATTCGTCCGCCGCGGCCGCCGCCGCATGCCAGTCATCGACGACGGCGGCGACGTCGCGCTCCCGCGCGGAGAACCCCCCCGGCGCGGGAGAAGCGGCGGCCATTCCGGCCGCCACGAGGCAGCCGAGCAGCACGGGGATGCGGCGCGTGAAAGCGATCATGGGCTCCTCCTCGAAAGTGCGCGGTCGCGGATACCGCGCAGCATGGCCATCCGGATGATCCCGCTGAAGATCTCGATCGTGGACCAGTAGATCCGAAAACGCCGCCGGGCCCCGGCCCCGTAACACCGCACCCGGGTCTCGGTCGAGAGCATCGACGCCTCTCCGCCGACGGCCTCGACGGTGACGTTCCACGCGGCCTTCGCGCAGCCCTCTTCGTCGAACGCCTCGAATTCCGCCGCGGACAGCGGCCGGAGACCCCCCGACGGCGTCCAGAATTTCCCGGCGAGCCCGAACACGAGCTCGCGTCCGGGACGTCCCCCGAGCGGGACGAAGCCGCGCGCCGTCAGAGAGGGGATCAGGCCGGCGGGTTTCGCAGGCCCCGGGAGGCGGCGGTACCCGCGCAGCGCCATGAGGAGCCGGACCATGCGGGACGCGCGAAAGTCGTAGCCCTCAATGGAGTCGTAGACCACCGCTGCGGGCGCGGCGACAGGCACTCGGTACGTTTTCGCGACGTCGAACACGGGAAGGACCTCATCGAGCCGTGTGGCGGGCGCGGGGTCAGGATGCGTGCTGGGCTTCGTTCGGGATCTCCACCGCCGCCACGTGGGACGCCTCGTGCTCCCGCAGGTAGGCCTCGGCGCGCATCATCCGCTGCGTCCGAAACAGAACGCGCGTGAGGTAAGGGATCTGCGCGGGGCGGACCTGGCGCATCCACTCGATCCAGCTCTTCTCGCCGCTCGTGTTCAGAATCGAGCGCCGCCACGTCTCGGCGTAGAGCTCGAAAAAGCGTTTCGCGCCGAGGCGAGGTTCCCACAGCACGTGGTGCATGTCGTACTTGAACCACGGCTGACCTCTCAGGACCGGCGCGAACTTCTGGAAGAGCTCCGTGCCGGGCAGCGGCGTCAGGATGGTGTAGCCCGCGCGCTGGAAGCCGTGTCGCGCGACGAAGCTCCAGAGCTCCTCGAACTGTTCCTCGCTCCAGTCCGGATCGACGAGGAAGTTTCCCGTGACGCCGTATCCCATCGAGCGCGCGACCCGCGCCGCGTCGACGCTCGAGGAGATCTGGTTGTCCTTCACCACGTGCGCGAGGCCCGCGTCGGACGCCGCTTCGAGGCCGAAGAAGATGTCGAAGTCCTTCGCGAGCGGCCGCCAGGCTTCGAGGAGCTCCGGATGGCGGCATACGAGATCCGTCCGGGTCTGAACGAGCAGCCAGCGCTTGAAGACGCCCCGGCGCTTCAACGCCGCCGCGAGCTCCAGGCTGCGCGCGGGATGGTTCCAGAAGAGGTCGTCCGCGATGAAGACGGAATCGCCCACCGAAGCGAGGTCGTCGACGACGGCGCCGATCGAGCGCTCGCGAAAAGACCGGCCGTAGAGCTGCCAGACCGAGCAGAAGTTGCATCGAAAGGGGCAGCCGCGCGCGGTCTCGACGAGCCAGACGGGCTTGAACAGAAGGCAGTGGTAACCACTCCGATATCGCTCGACGAGATGCCGCGACGGCCGCGAGATGCGATCGAGGCTCGTCCGTTCGGCGAGGGAAGGCGTCGAGACCCATTCCGCGGCGTGCCGAAGGCGCAGAGCGGGCACGGTGCTCGGGTCCCGGCCGGCAGCGAGGGCATCGACCAGGGCGGGAACCACTTCTTCCCCGTCGTCGACGCAGATGGCGTCGATCTCGCCAGTCTCGAGAGGCGTCGAATAGGCCGCCGCCGCGTGCCCTCCGACGAGGATGAAGGATTCCGGCGAGATCCGCCGGATCGCCCGCGCGGTCTCGAGGACGCGGTCGAATTCCAGCGCGTGCATCGCGGAGATCCCGACGACGCGGGGGCGCGCGCGCCGCACGATCGAAGAGAGGCGGAGTCGGTCGAAACGCAGGTCGGCGATCGACGCCTCGTGCCCTCGCGCTTCGAGCGCGGCCGCGACGTATTCGAGCCCGAGGGGTTCGACCCGAAAGAACGGACCGAGGCCGAAGCGCTCGTTTCCCGGATCGGGTCGAAGGAGGAGCACGTTCATGGAGCTGCAGAATTGTATAGTCGTTGCACGATGCGGAACAGGGGGGCGGGCGCGCCCGCCGAAGCTTCGCCCGCGACGACGCCGCGGGCGCGAAAAAAATGGGTGAGCCACGGCCTGTCGAACGCCGTCGTGTACGGCGGATTACATTACGGCGCGCGGTGGCTGCCGATGGCGGTCTTGAACGGGATCAACCTCGTCGGCAACTCGCTCGCGCTCGCCTTCCTGCGCCAGACGCAGCGGGGAATCCGCGAGAACTTCCGGATCGCCCTCGACGCTTCGCCTCGGGAAGCGGCGCGCCTGACGCGGCGGCTCTTCTTCGAGTACGGCCGGCACACCATCGACGTCTGGCGCCTGCGCAGCGAGTCGTTCGTGCCGCGGATCACGACGTTCTCCGAGGACGCGGGCGTCCTCGCGGAAACGCGCCGCGGCGGCCGCGGGTTCCTGCTCGTGACCGGACATGTCGGAAACTGGGAGATGGGCGCCGTCACCCTGCGGGGGCATCGCATCACGGCGTCGGTCGTCGGACAGCCGGAGCTCGACCCCAATGTCCAGGAGATGCGGCTGCACCTTCGCCAGCGCCTGGGCGTCGAGTCGATCGACATCGGGTCGTCGATGGGGACCGCGTTCAAGGTTCGCGCGGCCGTCGACCGCGGACGCGCGGTCGCGCTGCTCGTCGACCGCGCCTACCCGGAGGACCAGGTCGTCGTTCCGTTCTTCGGCCGTTTGACTCCCTTCCTGCGCTCCCCCGCCCTGCTGGCCCGCTTCTGCGGCTGCCCCATCCTCCCGGGCTTCTTCATGCGGGCGCCCGACGGTTCCTACTTCAACGTGTGGGGCTCGCCGCTCACCGCCGACCCGCGGCTCTCGCCGGAGGAGGACGCCGTGCGGCTCATGACGCGCGTCGCCCAGGACCTGGAGCGCGTCGTCGTCGCGCACCCGTCCCAGTGGTTCAATTTCTACGAGTTCTGGGGCGGGGAGGGTCGAAGCCCGGCGATTCGCGGTTAGCGGTTGGCGGTTAGGCGCAGCCGATCGGAGCTCTTACCCCGCCCCGGAGACGGTCGCCGGTAGCGGGCGCTCCCATTTTCCGTAGACGAAGTTGCCGCAGCAACGGTTGCAGATGGGCAGCGGCTCCTTCGCGAGCTTCTCGCGGAACCGCGCGGCCTTCTCGCCCGTCCAGACGTCGCGGAAGCTCTCCCGCCGGACGTTCCCGATGACGTAGTCGGGAAAGTCTCCGCAGAAGGTCACGTCGCCGTCCGGCTCGACCTGCGCGAAGTACCAGGCGACCGGGCAGAGGTTGTGCCCGAAGGTCTGCGAGAAGTCGGAGAAGTACTCGGGGACCTTCGCCGCCGGCACGTCGGGAACGAAGGACGTCCACGGCCGCCCCTGCGCCGAATCGAGGAAGCGCCGGCGTTTCAGGCCCTTCAGCAGCTTGACGAGGTCGGTCATCTGCCGCGTGCGGGATCCGTTCATCGTCGCGGGATCGAACACGAAACCCTTCCAGGAGTCGCCCGTGACACCGAAGGTCTCCTTCATCACGCTCTCGTACTCCGCTCCCACTTCTTTCGGGACGAACCAGCGCAAGCCGACGTTGATCGTGTCGATCGGCAGCTCGCGCAACGCGGCGATCGCGGCGGGGATGTCTTCGATGTTGAGCTCCGTGACCGGAAGAATGGCGATCTGCATCGGCATCGCCCGGCCGAGCTCCTTGCGCCATCGCGCGATCGCCCGCACGCCGTCGGTGGCCTTCTGGTACGCGTCCGACTTTCCGCGAATGCGGTTGTGCACCTCTTCGGGCCCGTCGATCGAGATCGCGATCGAGTCGATGCCGGCCTCGACGAGCTCCCGCGCGTACGCCTCGAGGCGGCCGCCGTTGGTGATCACGGTACAGGTCAGGCCGCGCTTCTTCACCTCGCGGACGAGCGGAAGGATGTCGGGATAGAGAAGCGGCTCCCCGCCGAAGAGGCTGATGATCGGCCGCGAAGGAGCGATCTCGTCGAGCAGACGCACGTAGTCCGAGAGCGCCATCTGCCGGTTCAATCCGATGAGCTCCCGGATGCGAGCGCCTTCCGACTGGCCGTCCGTGGCCGACGCGGGAAATCCGTCGGAACGGTAGATCCCCGTGTCGCCCCACTGGCCGCACATCTTGCATCGCAGGTTGCAGAGGTTCGTGACGCGCAGCTGCACGAACGTCGGCATCGGAAGATTTCCGGCGCTCGGCGCCGCGAGGTGGGCCATCACCTCGCGCCGACCACGTCCCATGCGGCCCAGATGCCGGCGCGCGAAACCGGCGAGCGCGAGCCCGCGGAAATAGCTCATCGCGGCCCGGAGACGGAGTTACCGGCCGGCATAGAGATCGATGATCCGCGAGATGGCCCGCCGGCACGCCGCGCAGAAAGGAACGTCATTGCGCGTGAACATGATGCAGTCGATCTGCGGCCGGTAGTAGCCGGCCGCCTCGTACATCGCTCCTTCGAACGCCCCGACGCGCGATGCGTTCGCGTCGGAGGTGAGGAGCTTCGTCTCGGCGGCCTTCTCCTCGAGAAAGAGGCGGTCCATCTCCTCTTCCGGGCGCCGTTCCGCGCGGATCTGCCGGCGCCTTTTCTGGATCTCCCGGGAGTCCTTCTCGAACGTCTCCTTCGACCAGGGAGTCGGAAGCGGAGTTCCCGGCGTGACGAGATCCTTCCACTTCAGGTCGGCGGGATTCTTGAGCGCCGTGACGTTCGGCTCCCAGGGCTCCACCCGATCGGCCGCGGGCGCGTACGCGACGTCCGACGTGTAGTACTCGTCGGCGAGTCCCGCGAAGTGATGTCCGAACTCGTGGACGAACACGTACGGAGACCAGAGGCTGTCCGCCGCGACGGTCGAGTAGAGGTTGAAGATCCCTCCCCCGCCATACGTCTTCGTGTTCGTCAGGATCTCGACGTGGTCGTAGGGGGCGAAGGACGCCACATCGCGGAACGACCGGTTGTCGAACGTGAGCACGTAACGCTCCGAGCCGAAGGCGTCGTAGGTGGCGCCGACCCGCGAGCGGCGATGGATTCCCGTCGAGGGCCGCGAGATCCCCGACTCGTCCGCCGGAGGGCACAGCGCCCAGACGTTGAAGTCTGACCGGCGTTCCTTGAACGGGGAGACGGAGAAGAGGATCTCCGCGAGCCGCCGCGCGTCCTTTTCGAACTTGCCTCGCTCGGCCGCCGTGTATCCGTCTCCGAGGATCAGGAAGTCCACCTTCTCCGCCGGAGGGCCGTTCTTCTGGATCTCCATGAGCGGTCCGGGCGAAGCGGGCTTCGACGAGTCGATGAAGGGATCGCGAGGGTCGACGAGCGTCGACCAGATCTCCCGGAAGGCGTTGCGGGGATCGCGCTTCTTCACGACGACCTGGACCGGCCCCGCGGGCGCCGGGAACCGCAGCGACTCGTGGAACGTGCGGAATCGTTCCTTCGCCTCGTCCGTCCCCTCCCATTCGCCAAAAATGGACGCGAACCCCCGGGAGAAGAGCACGCGGTTGGTCGGCCGATCGATCACCTGGAAGTAGTACTTGCCGAAGTTCGTATCGTCGACCGGACGCGCCGGATTGCCCGCCCACTCGAGGGGCTCCAGGACCACCGCATCCAGCCCGAACCGCTCCTCGGCCACGTTGCCGGTGTGGAAGTAATCGACCCGCATCGTCCGGGGGGCGGCGGCCGCCGGCAGCACCGACGCGGCGGACAGCACGGAGGTCAGGAAGAGGGTGCGCAGGCGCATCTGGAATCGCTTATCCTACGCCCTTCTTTCAGAAAACGCCGTGCTCCGCCGCCAACGACGAACCCAGATCGCGTCCCGCTCTTTCGGAGCGCAGGGCCGATGTCTCCACACCGCCTCCTTCCGTCCGAAACTTCCGGCGCGCCGCCGCCGGTTCCACAGCAACCTTTGCATGAGGACGACACCATGATCCACGACGACATTCTCGGAACGGTCGGCAACACGCCGGTCGTGCGCATCAACCGCCTCGCGCCGAAGGGCGTGACGATGTACGTGAAGTGCGAGGCTTTCAACCCGCTCTCCTCCGTCAAGGACCGCCTCGCCGTCGGGATCATCGAGGACGCGGAGCGGCGAGGGACCCTGAAGCCGGGCCAGACGGTCATCGAGGCGACCTCCGGCAACACCGGCATCGCGCTCGCGATGGTGTGCGCGGTGAAGGGTTATCCATTCGTCGCGCTGATGTCCGACAGCTTCTCGATCGAGCGCCGGAAGCTCATGCGCGCCCTGGGAGCGACGGTCGTGCTCATCCCGGCCGCGGAGCGCGCGACCGGAATGGTGCAGAAAGCGGCCGACCTCGCCAGGGAGAAGGGGTGGTTCCTCGCGCGGCAGTTCGAAAACCCCGCCAACCCCGAGTACCACCGCAACACGACGGGGCCGGAGATCCTGCGGGACTTCGCCGGAAAGCGGCTCGATTACTGGGTGACGGGCTACGGGACCGGCGGGACTCTGACCGGCGCCGGGGAGATGCTGAAGAAGGCGCGGCCCGACATCCGGATCGTCGTCACCGAGCCAGAAGGAGCCGCGCTACTCTCCGGCCAGGAGTGGAAGCCCCACAAGATCCAGGGCTGGACTCCGAACTTCATCCCCGCCGTGCTCGACCGCGACGTCTACGACGAGATCGTCCTCGTCGGCGACATCGAGAGCCGCGACACCGCGCGCGAGCTCGCGACGAAGGAAGGCATTTTCTGCGGCATCTCGTCGGGCGCCACGTTCGCCGCCGCGAAGAAGGTCGCGGAGAAGGCGCCGAAGGGCTCGGTCATCCTGGCGATGCTCCCGGACACGGGCGAGCGCTATCTCTCGACGATCCTCTTCGAGGGCATCAACGAAGGGAGCGACGAGATCCCGAGTGCCTGAGCCAGGTGGCGGAGAGACGGGAGTCGCCGGACGGTGCGCTCAGGCCCGTCCGGCGCTCTCGACTTCGCTTCTAGACACTCGCGGCGAGCGCCGCTTCCTTCTTCTCGGAGGCCCGGCCGGGCGCGACGGGAGCTTGCATCTTTTCGAGCTCCTCCGCCGGGACGAGCCCGGCCTCGAGCCACACGTGCTCGCCGTCTAAGATCCGCCGGGCCGTACGGTACTTGCGAACGTCGTCGTTCGTCCGCATCCCGCGGAAGTGCCCCGCGATGCGCCGCCGCATCATCCGGCAGAAAACGTCCGCGAGCTCCTCGGCGCGAGCGGCGTCGGGGGAGCCCGTCTGACGCATCTGCCGCGCGCGGGAGGCCGCCGCGGACATCGCGAAGAGGTCCGCGCCCGCGTCGACGGCCCGGAAGAGCAGGGCCTGGCGCTTCTCGAGCTTCGGCCCCTTCAGGGCCATCAGATGGAAGATCGTCCGGGAGAGGCGCCGGCTGGTGCGTTCCATGTACCGGAGATGGATCGCGAGCGGGCCGAAGTCGGAGAACCGTGGCCACCGGCCCCAGCCGAGCCAGCGTGTCGGATACCAGGCCCCGTAGAAGGCGCCGATCTTCGGGAGCGCCCTGATCTTCTTCGCGCGCGGGGCCTTCGGGTTGACGAGATCGCCCGCCACGGCCAGGTGCCGGTCGAGCGCTTCCCGGGCGATGAAGAGCCGCATGATCTCGGAGGAGCCCTCGAAGATCAGGTTGATCCGATAGTCGCGCATGATGCGCTCGACCGGCACCCCCGCCTCGCCCCGGGAGCGCAGGGAGGCGGCGGTCTCGTAGCCGCGACCGCCGCGGATCTGGAGCGTGCGGTCGACGATCTTCCATCCCTCTTCCGAGTTCCACATCTTGGCGACGGCGGCCTCGAGGCGGATGTCCCGGTCCCCGAGGTCCGCCATGCCGGACGCGAGATCGGTGACCGCTTCCATGGCAAACGTCGTCGCGGCCATCTCGGCGAGCAGCTGCGCGATGGCGTCATGCCGTCCGATCGGCTGGCCCCACTGCACGCGCTCGCCGGCCCAGATGCGGCTGATCTCGAGACACCGCTTCGCGACCGCGGCGCACGACGCCGGCAGCGTCAGCCGTCCGGTGTTCAGGGTGACGAGCGCGAGCTTCAGGCCGCGGCCTTCGCCGAGCAGGAGGTTTTCCTTCGGCACCCGGACGTTCGTGAAGCGGATGACTCCGTTCTCGATCGCCCGCAGTCCCATGAAATGGAGGCGCTGGACGACCTCGACGCCGGGCCAGTCCTTCTCGACGATGAACGCCGAGATCTTGCCGGTGTCCGGGTGCCTCGCCATGACGACGAAGAGCTCCGCAAGCGTGCCGTTGGTGCACCAGAGCTTCTCCCCGTTGACGACGTAGTCGCCTTCGGGCGTGCGGACCGCCGTCGTAGCGAGCGCGGCCGGGTCGGAGCCCGCCTGCGGCTCCGTCAGCGCGAACGCCGAGATCGCGCCCTTCGCCAGGCGCGGCAGGTACTTCTTCTTCTGCTCCGGAGTGCCGAACAGCTTGAGCGGCTGCGGGACGCCGATCGACTGGTGCGCGGAAAGCAGCGCGATCAGGTTGCCGTCCTGCGAGGTGATGAGCTTGATCGCCTCGCTGTACTCGCGCTGAGTGAATCCGAGTCCGCCGTATTCGGTCGGGATCTTCATCCCGAACGCGCCGAGCTCGGCGAGGCCGTGCACGACGCGCGGCGGGATCTGGCCGTCGCGATCGATGGCGTCGGAATCCACCTCCGCGATCAGGAACGCCTGAAGCCGGTCCATGAAAGCGCGGAACTCCGGCCGCTCCGGCGGCGCGGCGGGAAACGGATGGACGAGGTCGAGCCGGAAATTGCCGAGGAAGATCTCTTTCAGGAAGGAGGGCGCCGTCCACTCGGATTCCCGGGCGTCCTCCGCCACCTGGCGGGCCTCGGCTTCGGTCGGAGCGCGGTGTTTCTTGGGATCGCTCATGGAGAGTTGAAAACCTTACAACAACCGGGGTCATTCCGCTGCCCGGCGGGATCCGCCCGACGAAAGCGGAGGTCACGCTGCCAGGGCGGCGCATCCGCTAGAGTCCGCCGGGTGACGAACAAGTACCTGTCGTACGACGAGAAACGGGCGCCGCGCGTCCGGGAGATGTTCTCGCGCCTGGCCTGGCGGTACGACCTGGTCAACGACGTCATGAGCTTCGGGATGCACCGCGCCTGGAAGCGGCGGACCGTCCGCCTCGGCTTCGAGGGGCTCGCGGGCGCCCGCCGGTGGCTCGACCTCTGCTGCGGCACGGGCGACATGGCGTTCCTCGCGGAGCAAATGGCGGGCCGGTACGACCCGGGGCTCCGCGTCTTCGGCCTCGATTTCACCCTGCCGATGCTCGCGGTGGCTGCCCGGCGCAAGACCCGCGACGCCCGGAAGACGGCATTTGCGCAAGGCGATGCGCTCCGCCTCCCCTTCCCCGACGGCGCCTTCGACGTGATCACGGTGGGCTACGGGCTCCGCAACATCGCCGAACCGGAGGCGGCCCTCGTCGAGATGAGGCGCGTGCTCGCCCCCGGAGGCCGCTGCGTGATCCTGGACTTCGGCAAGCCCCAAAACCGGGTCGCCAGCGTCCTCTACAAGGCCTTCCTGCGCACGATGATGCCGACGGTGGGATGGCTCTTCCACCGCGACCCGGAAACCTACCTCTACATCCCCGAATCCCTGGCCCGCTACCCCGGCCAGGTCGGAGTCCGGGCTCTGATGGAAAAAGCCGGCTTCCAGAACTCCCGCTTCGAAGAAAAGCTCCTCGGCACGATGGGGATCAACCTAGGAGAGAGGTGACGGGTGACAGGTGACAGCAGCCCGAAGATGGGTGACAGGTGACGGGTGACGGGTGACAGCAGCCCGAAGACGGGTGACAGGTGACGGGTGACGGGTGACAGCAGCCCGAAGACAGGTGACAGGTGACAGGTGACAGGTGACGGGTGACAGCAGCCCGGAAGACAGGTGTCAGGTGACAGCGGCCGCCCCGTCCGGTCACGGATGAAATCCGGGAACGACGATCGCTGAGATTCGTTCGGTGCTGCTGTCACCGGTCACCTGTCACCCGTCACCATCCCGAGTCGCCTATCCGGTCATATAGACTCCCCCGCTCAAATGGCGCACCAGTACATCTTCACCATGCAGAACCTGCGGAAGGTCGTCCCTCCGCAGCGCGAGATCCTCAAGGGGATCTACCTCTCCTTCTACCCGGGGGCAAAGATCGGCGTGCTCGGCCTGAACGGGGCCGGAAAGTCGACGCTCTTGAAGATCATGGCGGGCGTCGACACGGACTTCGCGGGCGACGCCGCGCCGGCCGAGGGAACCCGCATCGGGTTTCTCCCCCAGGACCCGCGCCTCGACGCCTCCAAGGACGTGCTCGGCAACGTCGAGCTCGCGGTCACGAAGACCCGCAGCCTCCTCCACCGCTTCGATGAGCTGAACGAGAAGATGGCCGGGGACCTCTCCGACGCGGAGAGCGAGAAGCTCATGGCCGAATACCAGCGCGTCCAGGACGCGATCGAAGCGTCCAACGCCTGGGAGCTCGACCGCCAGCTCGAGATCGCGATGGACGCGCTGCGCCTCCCGCCCGGCGACGCCGACGTGACGAAGATATCCGGCGGAGAGCGCCGGCGCGTGGCCCTGTGCAAGATCCTGCTCGAGAGGCCGGACCTTCTCCTCTTAGACGAGCCGACGAACCACCTCGACGCGGAGTCGGTCGCGTGGCTCGAACGGCATCTCGCCGAGTACTCCGGAACCGTCGTCGCCGTGACGCACGACCGGTACTTCCTCGACAACGTGGCCGGCTGGATCCTGGAGCTCGACCGCGGCGCGGGGATCCCCTGGGAAGGCAACTACTCGAGCTGGCTCGAGCAAAAGGAGCAGCGGCTGGCGATCGAGGAGAAGCAGGAGTCCGCGAAGCGCCGGACGCTGCAGCGCGAGCTGGAGTGGGTCCGCATGTCGCCGCGCGCCCGCCAGGCGAAGAGCAAGGCGCGCCTCGAACATTACGAGGAGCTGCTCGCGGCGAAAGGGCCGGAGGCACGAGGCGAGACGCAGGATCTCTTCATCCCGCCCGGCCCGCGCCTGGGGGACGTCGTCGTGCGCGCCGAGGGCGTCCGCAAGTCCTACGGCGATCGCCTGCTGATGGAAGATCTGTCGTTCGATCTTCCGCGCGGCGGCATCGTCGGCATCATCGGGCCGAACGGCGCGGGCAAGACCACCCTCTTCAAGATGATCATGGGTCAGGAGAAGCCGGACGGCGGCAAGCTCGTCGTCGGCGAGACCGTCGTCGCCTCGTACGTCGACCAGGATCGGGACCGCCCCGACCCCAAGAAGACCGTCCACGAGGAGATCTCGGGCGGACTCGACAAGATCGTGGTCGGCAAGCGCGAGATTCCGTCCCGCGCGTACGTCTCGATGTTCAACTTCAAGGGATCCGACCAGCAGAAGCGGATCGGGGACCTCTCCGGCGGAGAGTTCAACCGCCTCCATCTCGCGCGGACTTTGAAGAAAGGCGGCAACGTCCTGCTCCTCGACGAGCCGACGAACGACCTCGACATCGATTCTCTCCGCGCCCTCGAGCAGGCGCTGCTCGACTTCGGCGGCTGCGCGGTGGTCATCAGCCACGACCGCTGGTTCCTCGACCGGATCGCGACGCACATCCTCGCCTTCGAAGGTGACAGCCGCACGGTCTGGTTCGAGGGCAACTACCAGGACTACGAGGCGGACCGGAAACGCCGCCTCGGCATCGAAGCCGACCAGCCGCACCGGATCAAGTACAAAAAGCTCACGCTGAGCTGAGCCGAACTGGAGGCGTCGCCCGATGAAGGCCGCCGCTCTCGCCGCACTCTTCGCGCTCGTCGTCGAGGGAACCGGCTCTTCCGTCCTCGCGCAGCCCGTCGAGGCCGTCGTGCTCGGGATCGCCCAGGACGGGGGCGTGCCCCACGCCGGATGCCGGCAGGCTCTCTGCGTCCGGGCGCGCACGGACCTCTCTAAGAGGGAGCGCATCGCGTCGCTCGGGCTCCGGGATCCGAACGCCGGAAAGCGCTTCCTGATCGACGCCACGCCCGACTTCGCGCTCCAGATGGAATCGCTCGGAGGGCTCCCCGACGGGATCCTCCTGACGCACGCCCACGTCGGGCACTACCTCGGCCTCGCGCAGCTCGGCCGCGAGGTCCTCGGCGCGAGGGAGGTACCGGTCTGGTGCACACCCTCGATGGCGAAGTTCCTGCGCGGCAACGGCCCATGGAGCCGGCTCGTCGCGATGCGGAACATCGTCCTCCACGAGGTCGAGCCGGGCGTCGAGCAGGAGCTCACGCCCTCGCTCCACGCCACCGCGATCCGCGTGCCTCATCGGGACGAAGACTCGGACACCGTCGCATGGCTCATCCGCGGACCGGCCCGGAAGATCCTGTGGCTGCCCGACATCGACAAGTGGGACCGCTGGGACCGCCGGATTGAGGAGCTCGTGACCGATAGGGACCTGACGGCCTTCGTCGACGGCACGTTCTTCTCGGCGGACGAGATCCCCGGCCGCTCGATCGCCGAGATCCCGCATCCGCTCGTCGGAGAGACCGTCGCCCGGTTCGGCGACCACCCGCCCCGGGGGCGGATTTTCTTCGTGCACCTCAATCACACGAACCGGCTTCTCTGGGACGCGTCCGCGCGGCGAACTCTGGAGCGCGCGGGTTTCGGCGTGGCCCGCGACGGAGCGCGAATCGCCCTCGGCGAAAAATGAAAAGAGGCGGGAGCGTCCCGCCTCTCTCGATTTTCGCCCGGGTCGGATTACCGGTTGTTGTAGAGCGCCACGCCGAGGCCGACGACGGCGACGACGGCGAGCATCTTGCCGAACGGGAATCCGCGGCGGCGCGGCTTCAAGGCCTTCGACCAGTCCTCCGCGACGTTCACGCCCTTCGCGGCGAGCATGTCGAGGAGCTCGGTGCCGTGCTTGAGGGCCTCGCCGTAGAGCTGCTGCCCCCGGTCGATCGCCTCGTCGCGGATGTCGTCGAACTCCGAGCGCGTGCGCTTGAGGTTCTTCCCGAGCTGGTCGCGGGTGTCTTCGAAGGCCTCGCGGGCCCCGTTCTTCCCCTTGAAGCTTCGTACGGCCATCGGGATCGCCACCCGCGTCACGAGCGGAATCAGGACCGGGGCCAGGTTTCTCATCGTCTTTGCGGACATTCGGCTTCGAGCCATCGGGTACTCCTTCTGGAAGCTGCCGGCGGTGCCGGCCAACGGATCGATTAGAGCAGATTCCATGCCGTCGCCGGGCTCACGGATGTAGCATCCCGGCGATGCGCGACGACTCGACCGCGCCCGAAAACCCCGATCCGAGGCCCTCCCCTCCACCGGTCCTCCCCTGGCGGTCGACGACGCACCGGCGCGCCGGATGGCCCCGCGGATTCCTGAGGACGGTCCTGTGGCGGGGTCTTCGGCTCCGATGCCCCGTCTGCGGGAAGGGCAAACTTTTCAAGAGTTACTTCGCCATGCAGGAGCGGTGCTCGGCCTGCGGCGTCGCCTTCGCCCGGGAGCACGGGCAATGGGTCGGATCGCTCGACATCAACACCTTTCTCTGCGCGTTCCTGCTCATGATCGGAGCCGGATTCGGCCCGCTCTGGAGCCTGAGGACGAGCCTGATCGTCTGGATCTCCGCCGCCGTGCTCGTCCCGATCGCAACCTTCCGGTTCGTCCGAGGCGTCTGGACCGCGATCGTCTACCTGACGGGCGGGGTCTACTAGGGCCGTCGCCTACGCTTCGCTTCGGCTCCCGCCGCGTGAGGCTCCTCCCTTCGCGACGCTCGGGAGACTCCTCACGCGGCGAGCGGATGCTCGAGTTTGCCGAAAATGGGTTCGGAGGGCTGGCTGGCCGCCCCGGGAACGGGGGTTGCAGAGAGTCGATTCGGAGGAAGCCATGCCACACACCCAGACGAACGTGAAGGCGATCGGACCGTTGAATTCACTTCTCCGCGGTGAAATCTCCGCGGCCGAGACGTATGCGATGGCGATCGCGAAGATCGGCAGCGATCGCCAGGAAGACGCGGGCGCGCTCCGCGCGATCTCGCAGGAGCACGGGCAGGCCGCGCAGCAGCTCCGCGATGAGATCCGCCGGGCAGGCGGAGAAGCGGAGGACACCTCGGGAGCCTGGGGCGCCTACGCAAAGACCATCGAAGGGGTGGCAACGCTTTTCGGGGATGCCTCCGCGCTGAAAGCGTTGAAGGAAGGCGAAGAGCATGGCCTGAAGGACTACCGAGACGCCCTCGCGTCCCTGGAAGGCGAATCCAAACGCCTCGTCGCAGAAACCTTGATCCCGGCGCAAGGACGCCACATCACGACCCTGGAAGGAATGCTCCGAAAATCCAGCTGACCACCTCGAAGCTGACTCCCGACGCCCCTTCCGGCACATCGCCTCCCTCTCCTACCCGGAGAGGGAGTGATGCCCGGCAAGCTCACCCATCCGCTCGCAGCGGGAGGAGTCTCCTGACCGAAGGGAAGGAGGAGCCTCCCGCTGCGGGAGCCGGAGCGATCGCGCACCAGCGCGAACGCGGAGGCGACGGACGGAGGAGCCTCCCGCTGCGGGAGCCGGAGCGATCGCGCACCAGCGCGAGCGCGGAGGCGACGTCCTTGGCGCGCACCTTGCTACTCCGCACCCAGAGAAGGAGGGCACACCACATGGGTATCCTCGGATGGCTGCTTTTCGGTCTGGTCATCGGAGCCTTGGCGAAGTTCGTGATGCCGGGCCGGGACGGCGGCGGCATTTTCGTGACGATCATTCTCGGAATCGTCGGCGCGATGCTGGGCGGGTTCCTGGGCCGCGCGCTCGGGCTCTACCAGCAGAACGAGCCGGCCGGCTTCATCGGCGCGCTCGTCGGCGCGGTCGTCGTCCTCGCGATCTATCGGATGGCGACCGGCCGCCGCCGGCTCGCCTGAACCCGGCTCGCTGCACCGTTTCGCGGAATGTGCCGGGGCACGCGCCCCGGCACTTTCTTTTTTTTCAAGCCTGTTTTTTTCGGGGCCAAAGGTTCAGGATCGAGACGTGACGGAGACGAAGACGAAAAATCCGCCGATCGCATCGGAAGTCGAAGCCGGTCAGAGGGAAGAAGATCGCCGGGAGATGGAGCGGCGCCGCGCCAGTCGCCGCGCGCACCGCCGGGTCCGAATCCCCGCCGTTTCCGCGGACATGGACCGCCGCGCCGCGGACCGCCGCGAGGGTCTGGGCTAGGAGCTCGAAACCCGCGTCAGACCGGACTTCAAGTCCGCGGCGAGCAGGCGATGGAAGAGGTGCTCTCCGCCTTCGCGACGCACCGAGAGCCGCCCGGCCTGGTAGGCGCGGGAGCCCAGTCCCTTCTGGACCGAGTGGCAGATCGCCGTGTCTTCGTCCTGGATGCGCTGCCCGACCGCGATCGAGGCGAGATTCTTGTCGCGGTTCTCCGGCGACACGTCGGCGAAGTAGAAGTCGAAGATGACCTCGGTCCGATCGACGCCGAGCGGGAGGACGAGGTTCGTGTCCATCAGACCCTCGTACCAGTTCACCATGAAGTTCGGGTAGATCCAGTAGTACAGGGCGCGATCGCCGGTGCGGACGGCGCCCGTCTGCTCCTCCGCGCCATTCTTCACGACGGGACTCCACTGCAGGCAATACTTCTCCCCGTTCTCGATCTGGTACTTCGCGTAGTCGAGCACGCTGTCGAGGCCGCGGTGGAGATGGGGCACGTGGTATCCGCCGTCCAGATAGTTGTCGACGAACACCTTCCAATTGCAGTCGAACGCGTAGTGGCGCCTCTCGACGAAATGAAGACCCGCCAGGTTCATCGGTCGGAACTGCTCGACGAGGGACCCGAGGAACTCCGTCAGCGGAACGCCGTCCGGGGAGAGCCGGACGAAGACGAAGCCCTCCCATTCGGAGGCCGCCACCGGAACGAGCCCGTTCTTCGCGCGATCGAACTCGCAGACGCCCTGGAGGTCGGGCGTGCCCTTCAGCTCTCCCTGGAGCGAGTACGTCCAACCGTGGTACGGGCAGCGCAGGAGATGGGTCTTACCCTCCGGCCGCGTCTCGACGGCTGCCGCATGATGCCGGCAGACGTTGAAGAAGGCACGCAGCACCCCGTCCGTCCCGCGCACGATCACGATGGGCTCGCCGGCGAGCTCGGCGGTGACGAACTGTCCGGGCTCGGCGACCTGGTCCGAGCGGGCGACCATCTGCCAACCGTGCGAGAAGACGGTCTCTCTCTCGAGCTTCGCGACGCGAGGGTCGACATACCAGCTCGCCGGAATCGTCCAGGCTTCTGGCAGCGGCTGCCCGGCGTCGTAAGAGGCGACGACCTGTTCGAGGGAGGTTTCCATCAGGCCACAGGGGTCGCCGTCTTGCGCGGCGGGTTGAAGAACGGCGTCTCGACGACCTTCGCGGGCACGCGGTGGCGAACGGCTTCGACGGTGAGCTCGAAGTCGAGCACGGTCCCGATCGCGGCGCTCTCGGTCTCGATCGTCGCGAGTCCGATGAATTTCTTGAGCGTCGGCGACCACGTGGTCGACGTCGCCTTCCCCACCTGACCGCCTCCGCCATAGACCGGGACCGGAACGCGCGACGCCGCCGCGGGCACCTGCGGAGCGAGGCCGACCCGGTCGTAGATCGCCTCGACGGAAGACCAGTCGATCTCGATCCCGACGACCGTCCGCTCCGGCCCCCGCTCCTTCTCTCGCGCCAGGGCAGTCTGGCCGACGAAGCGGGGCTTGTCGAGGTGGACCAGTCGCCCGAGCCCCATCTCGAAGGGCGAATACTTCTGCGACTCGATCAGCGCCTTCTTGCTGCTCGAGAAATCGACGTCGATCAGGAGCAGCCCGGCCTCGATCCGCGCCACGTCCAGGGCGAGCATCCCCGCCGGGCGGATGTCGAACGGCCGCCCGCCCTTCATCAGGGCATCCCAAACCTTGCCCGCCTCTTCCCAGGGGATCCAGATCTCGTAGCCGAGGTCGCCGGTGTATCCGGTCCGCGAAATCTCGACGGGAATGCCGGCGATCTTTCCGGCGGTCACGCGGAAGTACTTGAGCTTCTCGATGTCCGCTTCCGCGACGCTGCGAAGGAGCCGTCCCGACGTCGGACCCTGCAGGGCGAGCGACGCCGTCTTCTCGGAGATGTCCTCGATATCCACGTCCATCCCGACCGCGTTCTGGCGAAACCAGCGCAGCGAAGGGTCGGCCGCCGTCCACCGGTAGACGTTCTCGGAGAGACGCGAGACGGTGCCGTCGTCGATCGTCTTGCCGCGCTCGTCGCACCAGGGCGTGTAGATGACCTGGCCGACGGAGACCTTGCGCAGGTCCCGCGTGACGATGCGGTCGACGAGCCGGGTCGCGTCCTTCCCCGTCAGCCGGTACTTGTAGAGCGGAGACACGTCGATGAGCGCCGCCGCGTTTCGGATGGCGTTGTACTCGTGCTCGTGATGGATCTCGTACGACGAGACGGCGTAGTAGCCCGACCACTCGCGGTAGCTCAGGCTCTCGCAGAGCGCGAAGGTCTTTTCGTGGACCGCGGTTCCGATCGGCAGATCACACCTCGATTTGGCGCGCGAATTATATAGACTGCGGCGCCACAGCAGAACATGACCAAACGCTACGACGTCGTCGTCATCGGGGGCGGGCACAACGGTCTCGTCCACGCCGCCTATCTCGCCCGCGCGGGACGCAAGGTCCTCGTTCTCGAGCGGCGCCACATTCTGGGCGGCGCGGCCGTCACCGAAGAGGTGTTTCCGGGGTTCAAGTTCTCCGTCGCGTCCTACGTCGTCTCGCTTCTGCGCCCCGAGATCATCCGGGACCTCGACCTTCCCCGCCACGGCCTGGAGATTCTGCCGCTCGACGGCACGTTCACGCCCATGGAGAACGGCGACTACCTCTGGCGCGTCAACGACCACGGCCGAACGCGGCGCGAGATCGCCCGCCATTCGAAGGTCGACGCGGAGGCGTACGAGGAGTACGGAAAGGCCATGGTCGAGATGGGCCGCTTCGTCAAGCCCATCCTTTCGATGACGCCGCCCGACCCGACCTCGCTCGACCCGAGCGGCCTATTCGAGCTCCTGCGTATCGGACGGCGATTTCAGAAGCTGCGTCCCGACGACAAGCAGAACCAGGTCCAGCTCATGACGATGAGCGCGGTCGATTTTCTCGACCGCTGGTTCGAGACCGACGTGCTGAAGGCCACGATGTCCGCGTCCGGAATCATCGGGACGTTCCTCGGCGTGCGCTCTCCCGGCACGGCGTACGTCCTCCTCCACCACTACATGGGGGAGATCGACGGCGCGTTCCGCTCGTGGGGCTTCGCCCGCGGCGGAACGGGGGCGATCTCCGAGGCGATCGCCGCGGCGGCGCGCGAGGCCGGCGTCGAGATCCGCACCGAGGCGCCGATCGCCCAGATCCGCGTCCGCGGAGGGCGCGCGACCGGCGTGGTGCTCGAGAGCGGCGAAGAGATCGAAGCCGCCGTCGTGTCGTCGAGCCTCGACCCGCGCCTGACCTTCCTGAAGATGGTCGGGCGCAAGGAGCTGCCCGACGAGTTCGTCGAGGACCTCGAGCGGTACAAGTACCGGGGCTCGTCGGGGAAGGTGAACCTCGCGCTCGACGGACTCCCGGAGTTCACGGCCCTCCCGGGCTCGGGAGCGCACCTGCGCGGCGCCATCTCGATCTCCCCCTCCGTCGAATACATGGAACGGGCGTACGACGACGCCAAGTACGGCCGATTCTCCCGGCGGCCGTACATGGACGTCGTGATCCCCAGCCTGACTGACCCGTCCGTAGCGCCGCCCGGCAAGCACGTCATGTCCTGCTTCGTCCAGTACGCCCCGTACCACCTGAAAGAGGGGAACTGGGACGACCAGCGGGAGGCCTTCGGTGACGCCGTGATCGACGCGCTCGCCGTGCACGCCCCGAACATCCGGGAGCGGATCCTCCACCGGCAGGTGCTGACGCCGCTCGACATCGAGCGCATCTTCGGCCTCACCGAGGGCAACATCTTCCAGGGCGAACTGACGCTCGAGCAGCTCTTCTTCCTGCGTCCGGCGCCGGGCTGGGCTCAGTACCGCACTCCGATCCGCGGCCTCTACATGTGCGGCTCGGCGACGCATCCGGGCGGCGGGATCATGGGCGCTCCGGGCAAGAACGCCGCGGGCGTTCTCCTGTCGGACATGAAGAGGCGCCGCGCGTGAGCGCCGGGCGCCGCGACGTCGTCATCATCGGCGCGGGACCGAACGGCCTCGTCGCGGCCGGGCTCCTCGCGAAGGCGGGCTTCCGGCCCCTCGTCCTCGAACGCCGCGGGATCGTCGGCGGCACCGCGGTCACCGAGGAGATCCATCCAGGCTTCCGGTGCTCGATGATCGCGCAGTCCGCCGGCTCGATGCCGCCCGCGATCGTCCGCGCGCTCGATCTCCGCCGTCACGGCTTCGAGACCATCGTTCCCGCCGTGCGCATGTTTGCGCCGGCCGCGGACGGCCGGGCCGTCCTGCTTCACGACGACCCGGCGCACACCGCGTCGGGGCTCGCCGCGTTCTCCCGGAAGGACGCGGAGAAGTTCCCGCAGTTTCACGCGAGCATGTCGAAGATCGGAGCGCTGCTGGCACCCCTGCTCTCGACCACGCCGCCCGATATCGATCGGCCGGGCGCCGGCGACGTTCTCCGCTTCCTGAAGCTCGGAAAGGCCTTCCGCGGGCTCCCGAAACGGGACGCCTGGCGTCTCCTGCGCTGGGGTCCGATGGCCGTCGCGGACTTCGCCGCGGAGTGGTTCGAGTCCGAGCCTCTTCGCGCGGTGATCGCCGGGCGAGGAATCGCCGGCGCCTTCGCCGGCCCCTGGTCGGCCGGCACGACGGCGCATCTCCTGCTGGCCGCCGCCGCGGATCCGCATTCCGGCGGGCCCGACGGGTTCGTGCGCGGCGGCATGGGACGGTTCAGCGAGTCGCTCGCCGCGGCCGCGCGCGCGGCCGGAGCGGAGGTGCGCACGGGCGCCGAGGTCGCGTCGATCCGCGTCCAGAACGGCGCCGCCGCGGGGGTCGTCCTCGCGGGCGGCGAGGAGATCGAAGCGGGAGCCGTCGTTTCGAGCGCCGACCCGAAAAGCACGTTCCTGCGCCTGGTCGACCCGGGCGAGCAGGACCCGGATTTTCTGGCGAACATGACGAACTATCGCTCGACGGGGACGGTGGCCATGGTCCATTTCGCCCTGTCGGGCCTGCCGGAGTTCCGCGCCCTGGCCGGCGAGGACGCCCGGGCCGCGCTGTCGGGACGCATCCACATCGGTACCGAAATCGACGAGCTCGAGCGCGCGTTCGACGCGGCCAAGTACGGCGACTTCTCTCCCCGCCCGTATTGCGAGGCGACGATCCCGTCTCTGACGGATCCGACGCTCGCACCCTCCGGTTCGCACGTCATGTCCGTTCGCGCGCAGTACGCGCCGTACACGCTCAAGAAGGGAACCTGGACGGATCGCCGCGACGAATTCGCGCGCGCGGTCGTGCAGGTCATTTCCGAGCACGCTCCGAAGTTCGCCGGCTCGATCCTCGCGACGCGCGTCCTCACTCCGCGCGATCTCGAAGAGACCTACGGACTCGCCGGGGGCCACATCTTCCACGGCGAGCATTCCCTCGACCAGCTCTTCACGATGCGCCCCCTCCTCGGATGGGCGCGCTACCGCACTCCGATCGCCGGCCTCTACCTGTGCGGATCCGGCACACACCCCGGAGGCGGGATCCCCGGTGCGTCGGGCGCGAACGCCTCGCGCGAGATCGCGCGGGATCTCAAGCGCGCGCCTCGCCGCCGGTAGCGCGCGCGGTTTCGCGGAAGGGTCGCGGGCCGCGGTGCATCGTCCCGCTCTTTCCTTGACAGAGTGTCCTCGCGGGGCATAGCGTCGCCATCAACGGTCATCCAAACATGGGAGGTGGAATGCGCTTCCTCCGTCTTACCGCTCTTCTCGGGGCTTCGTTCCTCGCGGCCCGCACGACGATCCTCGCTGACGCCGCCACAGCCACCCTCTCAGGAACCGTCAGGGACGAGTCGGGCGGAGTCCTGCCCGGCGCCGGCGTCACGGCGACCAACGTGGCGCAAGGGACGACGTCGACGGCCGTCAGCGATGCGCGCGGCGAGTACCGGATCCCGCTCCTCCGGCCCGACACGTACACGGTGACCTGCGAGATCTCGGGCTTCCAGAAGGAGACGAAGAGCGAGGTGCGGCTCCTCGTCGGCAGCACGGGACGCGTGGACTTCCAGTTGAAGCTCTCGGGCGTCACCGAGTCGGTGTCCGCTACGGCCGAGGCGCCGCTGGTCGACACGACGACGGCGCAGGTCGGGATCAACATCACGCCGAAGCAGATCCAGGCGCTTCCCCTCGCGACGCGCAACTACCTGGAGCTCGCGCTCCTCGCGCCCGGCGTCTCGTTCGCCCGCGACGGCAACTCCCCGCTCGCCTTCGGCGCGCAGGAGGGCCGCGCGATCAACGTGCAGGTGGACGGCGTCGATAACAACGACGAGTCCGTGGGCGGCCAGCAGACGGACATCAACCAGGACACCGTGCAGGAGTTCCAGGTCCTGTCCTCCCAGTTCACCGCGGAGTACGGCAAGGCCTCGGGCGGCGTCATCAACGTCATCACGAAGTCGGGCACGAACACCCCGCACGGCTCCGCCTACTACTACTACCGGCGCGATTCGCTCGACGCGAAAGACTTCTTCGCCGCCGAGCAGCCTCCCCTGTCGAAGGACAACTACGGCGCGACGCTCGGCGGACCGATCGTCAAGAACTCGACGTTCTTCTTCGTGTCCGGCGACTACAACAAGAGGCTCCAGGCGGTCTCGGTCGACACGGGCGGCGTGCGGACGGATCTCGACGGGACCTTTCCGCTGCCGAACAAACAGACGCTCGCGTCCGTGAAGGTCGACCATCAGTTTTCGGAGGCGAACCATCTTTCGGTCGGCTACCACCTGGACAACACGCGACAGGAGAACCTCGGCGTCGGAGGCCTCTACGCGCTGTCCTACGGCTACGCGCGGAAGAAGGACTCCTGGGGCGCGAACGCGTCGTTCAACAGCGTTTTCTCGAACAAGGCGTACAACGAGTTCCGCGCCGGCTACCTCTACAACAAGACCGACTACGTCGCGAACTCGAACGTGGTCAGCGCCCACCACCCCGACTTCTACGTCGGTCAGAACTACTTCATGCCCCAGGGCGGCACCGACAAGAAGTACCAGCTCCTGGACAACTTCACGAGCTACCTCGACTGGATGGGAGAGCACCAGGTGAAGGCGGGTCTCTCCTACGCACACTGGCACGAGGAAGCCCGTTTCGCGCTCACTTCCGGCGGGACGATCTTCTACGACACGGACGACGACAGCCAGCCGAGCCTGTACCTGAAGGGCTTCGGAGATCCGACCGCCAACCCGACCGTCAAGTTCTACGCCGCGTTCCTCCAGGACCAGTGGAAGCTGAAGACGCTGACGCTGAACCTCGGGATCCGCTACGACTATCAGCCGGGGCAGGCGAACTCGGACTTCCACAGCGCCTTCCCCTTCATCATCTCCGCGAAGGAAGA
Organism: Acidobacteriota bacterium; assembly: GCA_039933215.1. GTDB lineage: Bacteria > Acidobacteriota > Thermoanaerobaculia > UBA5066 > Gp7-AA6 > JALYUA01. Next base: position 4,939 of record JBDTOO010000044.1, on the reverse strand, counting down.
CCGGACGCAGTTCTCGCCGCGATTCGGGTTCGCGTGGGACCCGGGCGGCACCGGCAGGTCCGTCGTGCGAGGGGGCGCGGGCATCTTCTACTACCAGCTCTACAACAACCTCGCGCTCGACCAGGACATCTTCAACGGAACGACCTACCGGATTGCGGGGTTCGACTGCACGGTGGACGCGTCATTGTGCGACCCGGCCCATCTCCCGGATCCGACGCAGGGCGAGGTGTCGCCTCCGCTGATCCGCACGCTCGCTTCCAACATCAAGGTCCCGTACACGATCCAGTATTCGCTCGGTTATCAGCAGCAGCTCGGCCAGACCTGGTCCGTCGGGGTCGACCTGCTCTGGATCCGCGGGCTCCATGAGCTCTACGAGCGGGACCTGAACGTCACACCGAACCAGTATTTCCCGGTGCTCCACCCCGAGGTCGGACGCATCCGGGAGATCAACTCCGACGCCTCCTCCGACTACAAGGCCCTGGAGCTCACCGTCCAGCGCCGCTTCGCGCAGAATTTCCTGATGCAGCTGGCGTACACGTACTCCAAGGCGGTCAACGAGACCGACGGCTTCTATCTGCCGATTCCGGATTCCGACAAACCGATCTCGTTCCAGCGCGGCCCGGCCGTCTCGGACCAGCGCCACCGTCTCGTGCTGAACGCCACGTACAACCTGCCGCTCGGCTTCCAGGTCGGCGGGATCTGGAAGTTGGGCTCCGGCCAGCCGTGGGACGCGCAGATCACGGGCGGCGACACGAACGGCGACGGCGCGCGCCACGACCGCCTTCCCGGCGACTCACGCAACAACCAGCTCTCCAACACGTACTCGCGCGTGGACCTGCGGCTGTCCAAGACCTTCAACTTCGGGCCCGTCGGACTGACACTGATCGCCGAAGCCTTCAACTTGTTGAACCGCAAGAACTTCGAGCCGGCGGAACCTGGCTTCGGAGGCGGTTACGTGAACAACCGCTGCTCGAGCGGCGACGTCACATCGTCCGGCCAGTGCGTCGATCCCAACCCGAACTTTGGAACGCCCCAGGCCCCCACGTTCCCCGACAACTATTCTCAGCGCGAGATCCAGCTCGCCGCCCGCATCGCATTTTAGCGCGAGGATCTCCGCGCCGCCCCCTCCGGCGGCGCGGAGGCTCTGCCTCACACTCGCCGTCGTCCTCGCGACCGGCGCGCCCGCCTGCCGGCGGCACTCCGCTCCCCCGCCTCCCGTCACCGCGCGGGACATCCTCGTCGTCACGATCGACACCCTGCGCGCCGATCGCGTCGGCGCCTACGGATCGAAAGCCGGCGCGACACCCGCGCTCGACGAGTTCGCGCGCGGCGCGGTCGTCTTCGAGAATGCCATCTCGCCCGCGCCCCTGACGCTCCCCGCCCATACCGCCCTCTTCTCCGGACTCTTTCCGTTTCGCAATGGCGTCCGCGTCAATGGAACCGACCACGTGCCCGACGGCGTCCCGCTTCTCGCCGCGGATCTCGCCGGTCACGGGTTCGCGACCGCGGCGTTCGTCTCCTCGCTCGTGCTCCGTCGCGACTCGGGAATCGCCCGCGGCTTCGACGTCTACGACGACGAGTTCGAGGCGAACCGCGGGCGCGATCCGCGGGACGCCGTCCCCGAGCGCCGCGCGGACGAAACCGTGTCGCGGGCGGCCGACTGGATCCGCGCGCATCGGGAGGAAAAGGGCTCAAAGCCTTTCTTCGCGTGGGTCCACCTCTACGACCCGCATACGCCCTACGAGCCGCCGGCTCCCTGGGCCGCGCGATTCTCCGGGCATCCCTACGAGGGGGAGATCGCCTACGCCGATTCATGCCTCGCCCGGCTCCTCGCCGCCGTGGACCCCGCGCGCACCGTCGTCGTCGTCGCCGGAGACCACGGTGAGTCGCTGGGCGAGCATGGCGAGGCGACGCACGGCGTCTTCCTTTACGACGCCACGCTCCGGGTTCCGCTCATCGTGCGGCTGCCGGGCGCGCGTTTTTCCGGGCGCCGCGTGACGACGCAGGTCGGCCTGGCGGACGTCGCCCCGACGCTGCGCCGGCTCGCCGGCGCCGATCCCTCCGAGTCGGATGGCCGCGATCTCTCTCCGCTCTTCGAAGACCCGCACGCGCCCGATCGGCCCGCCTTCTCCGAGTCCGACTATCCGGCCTTCGTCCTCGGCTGGTCGCCGATGCGCTCCCTGAGGTTCCAGGGCCGAAAATTCATCGAAGCGCCGCGCCGCGAGCTCTACGACGTCGGGAGCGACCCCGGCGAGACCGCGAATCGGTACACGGGGGAGGACTCCGTGCGCGATCTCGCCCGTTCGCTCGCGGCCATCGTCGCGAGAAAGCCGTTCGCCCAGGCGACGTCCTCCGCCTCTGACCCGGAGGTCGCCCGGCGTCTGGCATCGCTCGGATACATCTCGGGAGGCGCGACCGCGGTCAACTACGACCGGATCGACGACTCACGGATCGACGCCAAGGACCACATCCAGGTGTGGTCCCTGATCGAGTCCGGCCTGATCGCGAGACAGAAGCGCAACTTCGAAGGCGCCGTCGTGATTTTCGAGCGCCTTCTCGCCGGCTACCCCACCATCAATCCGGTGATCCTCCGCGACTACGCGGAAGCCTGCCGCTGGACGGGCCGCCTCGACCGGTCGATCGCGCTCTACGAGAAGATCTTGAACACCTCCCGGGCCGAGCCGGACGATTTCTTCGGGCTCGGCGTCGCCTGGCACCTCAAGCAGAACGAAACGAAGGCCTGCGAGAGCTTCGAGAAGGCGGTCGCGATGGACCCCTCGGACACGAACTCGTGGATCGACCTTGGAAACGGAAGGCTCGCGCTGGCGGAGTGGGGCGCCGCCGAGAACGCATTCCTGCGGGCCGCGGCGCTCGATCCGAAGTCCGTCGATGCCGTCTCGGGCCTCGCGGCGGTCGCCTTCGAGAAGAAAGACTACGCCGCGGCCGAGGCGATCCTCGAACGCATTCTCGTCATGGTCCCGGGACATCCGCCGACGCGCTTCAACCTCGCGATGGTCGAGAAAGCAATCGGCCGATGGGAGCCCGCGCGCCGCATCTACGCGGAGCTCGCCACCTCGACCGATCCCGCCGTTTCGGCCCGGGCACGCCGCGAGCTCGCGCGCCTGACCGCCGACTCCCGAACCCCGGCGAAAGGAGCCTCATGAAAGCCCTTCTCCTGCACGCCGGGCTCGCCCTGCTGGTCCTGGTCGGCGCCGGATCCGCCGCCGCAGCCGATGGCCCGGTCGCCATCCGGGCCGGCCGCCTCATCGACGTGCGCAATTCGCGAGTCGTCGAGCATGCCATCGTGCTCGTCCGCGGCGCGAAGATCGAAGCGGTCGGCGCGGGCCTCGCGATCCCGCCCGACGCCCGCGTCATCGACCTCTCGAGCGCGACCGTCCTGCCCGGGCTCATTGATTGCCACACGCATCTCGTCGGCGACGCGAGCGACCTCGACCCTCTCGCCGACGTGCGCAAGACCGCGGCGCAGGTGGCCTACGAGGCGCTTCCGAACGCGCGACGCACCCTCGAGGCGGGGTTCACGACGGTGCGCGACGTCGGGACCTTTCGGGCCTTCGTCGATCTCGCGCTGCGCGACGCGATCGCGCGAGGAGACGTCGTCGGGCCGCGTGTCTTCGGAGCAGGCGCCTACGTCACGATCACGGGCGGCGGCGGCGCGTTGAACGGCCTCGCCCCGGACGTCCGGCTGCCGCTCGATCTGCGGTTCGGTGTCGCCGACGGTCCGGACCAGGTCCGCCAGCGCGTGCGGGAGATCGCGGGCTACGGCGCCGATCTGATCAAGGTGCTCGCGACCGGCGCTTTCCTGACCCACAAGAGCGACCCGGGCGCGGAGGAGCTGACGTTCGAGGAGCTGTCGGCGGCCGTCGGAGAGGCGAAGAAGCGCGGCCTGCGGGTCGCCGCGCACGCCCACGGCGCCGAGGGGATCAAGAACGCGGTGCGGGCCGGGGTCGCGTCGATCGAGCACGGCACCTTCATCGACGAGGAGGGGATACGCCTCATGAAGGAGCGCGGTACGTATCTCGTCGCCGACATCTACGACGACGACTACATCGTCTCCGAGGAGGCCCGCAAGAAGGGCATCCCGAAGGATTTCCTCGAGAAGGAGAGCGACGCGGGGCGCATCCAGCGCGAGAACTTTCGCCGGGCCGTGCGCGCGGGGGTGCGGATCGCCTACGGGACGGACGCCGGGGTCTATCCGCACGGCGACAACGCGAAGCAGTTCGCCTACCAGGTGAAGTTCGGCCAGACCCCCATGGAGGCGATCCGATCGGCGACCATCGTCGCCGCCGACCTGATCGGCAAGCCCGGAGAATTCGGCTCGATCGACCCGGGCAAGTCGGCGGACTTGATCGCGGTGGAGGGAGACCCCCTCGCGGACATCACGCGGTTGGAGCGCGTGACGTTCGTGATGAAGGAGGGCCGGGTCGTCAAGGGACCCGCGCCGCGTCCGGGCGGACTCTGAAGCGGGTCTAGGAGGTCGGGGCCGCCGCCGCGAGCTTCTCGTAGGCGGCGGTCAAGGCGGACGCGACCTGCTGCGCGGAGCGGCCTTCGATCTCGTGCCGCTGCACGAGGTGGACGAGGCGGCCGTTGGCGAGAATGGCGATCTGGGGCGAGGAGGGGGGGTATCCCGCGAAATAGCTGCGGGCCCGTGCCGTGGCCTCGACGTCCTGTCCCGCGAAGACCGTGGCGCGGCGCGCCGGAGCGGCCGGGTGCGAGAGCGAGAGGGCCACGCCGGGCCGGGCGACCCCGGCGGCGCATCCGCAAATCGAGTTGACGACGAGAAGCATCGGTTCGCCGCTCTCGGCGATCTCGCGGTCCACGTCCTCCGGCGTCGTCAGCTCGCGAAATCCGAGGCGGCTCAACTCTTCGCGCATCGGCTGGACCATCATCGGGGGATAGGGCATCGCGGGGTCCTCCTCGC
>JBDTOO010000043.1:0-31075 GCA_039933215.1 Acidobacteriota bacterium | reverse complement strand
TCGGGCAGCTCGGATATGAGGTGCTCTGCTTCTGCTTCCAGGACAGCGCGCGCCGGGCGCACTCGATTGCGGCGCAGGGCGGCATCAACGCCGCGAAGAACTATCAGAATGACGGAGACAGCGTTTACCGGCTCTTCTACGACACGATCAAGGGCGGCGACTTCCGTTCGCGCGAATCCAACGTGTACCGGCTCGCCGAGATATCGAACGCAATCATCGACCAGTGCGTCGCTCTCGGCGTTCCCTTCGCGCGCGAATACAGCGGATACCTCGCCAATCGATCCTTCGGCGGCGCGCAGGTTTCCCGCACCTTCTATGCCCGCGGCCAGACGGGACAGCAGTTGCTCCTGGGCGCTTACGGGTCGCTGTGCCGGCAGGTCGCCGTCGGTCAGGTCCGAATGTTTCCGCGGACGGAGATGCTCGACCTGATCGTCGCGGAAGGCCGCGCCCGCGGGATCGTCGTCCGCGACCTGGTCGGCGGCGAAATGACGTGCCACGCCGCGGACGCCGTCGTGCTCGCCACCGGCGGGTACTCGAACGTCTACAACCTTTCGACCAATGCGATCGGATGCAACGTCACGGCGATCTGGCGCGCGCACCGGCGCGGGGCGTTCTTCGCGAACCCGTGTTTCACCCAGATCCACCCGACCTGCATTCCCGTCTCCGGCGACCACCAGTCGAAGCTCACGCTGATGAGCGAGTCCCTGCGCAACGACGGCCGGATCTGGGTGCCGGCCGGGTCGAACGACCCGCGTCACCCGGGCGAGATTCCCGAGGCCGAGCGCGACTACTTTCTCGAGCGGCGGTATCCGGCCTTTGGAAACCTGGTTCCCCGCGACGTCGCCTCGCGGGCCGCAAAGGCCGTCTGCGACCAGGGGCGGGGAGTCGGCCCGGGCGGCCGCGGCGTGTACCTCGACTTCGCGGAATCCATCGGCCGGCTCGGCGAGCAGGTCATCCGCGACCGCTACGGGAACCTCTTCGAGATGTATGACCAGATCACGGGCGAGGATCCATACAGGCGGCCGATGCGGATCTATCCCGCGCCCCACTACACGATGGGCGGCCTGTGGGTCGACTACAACCTCATGAGCAACGTGCCGGGTCTGCACGTTCTCGGCGAGGCGAATTTTTCCGACCACGGTGCGAATCGGCTCGGCGCGAGCGCGCTCATGCAGGGGCTGGCGGACGGGTACTTCATCCTCCCCGCCGTCATCGGGGACGACCTCGCCCGCGTCTCGCCGAAGGACCGGTTTCCGGCGGACCATCCGGCGTTCCAGGACGTCCGGAAGGAGGCGCAGGAACGGATCTCGAGGCTTCTGTCGGCGCGAGGCAGCCGTTCTGTCGAGTCCTTCCATCGCGAATTGGGCGAGCTCCTCTGGAATTCCTGCGGAATGTCGAGAAACCGGAAGGGCCTTATGGCGGCGCTCGAACGGATTCCGAGTCTCCGCGAGGAGTACTGGAGAGATGTCCGGGTGTCGAACGAAGGCGAGGCGTTCAACCAGTCCCTCGAAAGGGCCGGCCGCGTCGCGGACTTCCTGGAGTTTGCCGAGCTGCTCGTCTACGACGCGATCGAGCGCGACGAGTCGTGCGGCGCGCATTTCCGAGAAGAGCACGAGACGCCCGACGGAGAAGCGCTCCGGGACGACGCTCGGTTCGGCTACGTGGCGGCCTGGGAGTTCGCGGGGGTCGGGACCACGCCGGTCCTGCACAAGGAAGCGCTCGAGTTCGAGTCCGTGCACCCCTCCCAGCGGAGTTACAAGTGAGGCTCACGCTCAAGATCTGGCGGCAGGAAGGACCCTGGACGCCGGGGCGCCTGGTGACGTATCCCATCGAGGACGCAAGCCCCGACATGTCGTTTCTGGAAATGCTCGATGTCTTGAACGGGCGGCTTCTCGAGCGCGGGGAGCGACCGGTCGCTTACGACAGCGATTGCCGCGAGGGCATCTGCGGCATGTGCGGTTTTCTGATCGACGGCGTGGCCCACGGGCCCGAGAGGCTCACGACGGTCTGTCAGCTCTTCCTGCGGCATTTCGAAGACGGCGCTATGCTGGTGGTGGAGCCCTTCCGCTCGCACGCCCTGCCCCTCATCAAGGACCTCGCTGTGGATCGCGGGGCCTTTGACGAGATCCAGCAGGCGGGAGGCTTCATCTCGGCGCGGACGGGTAGCGTGCCGGAGGCCAACTCCATCCCGATCTCCAAGGAAGTTTCGGACCGTGCCATGGACGCGGCGGCCTGCATCGGGTGCGCGGCGTGCGTGGCGGCGTGCCCCAACGGTTCCGCGATGCTGTTCACCGCGGCGAGGGTTTCGCACCTGAGCCTTCTCGCTCAGGGCAAGCCGGAGAGAACCCAGCGGGCGCTCCGGATGGTCCACGAGATGGAGAAGCTCGATTTCGGAAGCTGCTCGAATCACGGCGAGTGCGAGGCCGTCTGCCCGAAAGGAATCAGCATCGATTTCATCGCCCGTTTGAACCGCGAGTTCATGAAGGCGAGCGTCCTCGGCACGATGGAGCCGGTGCGAAAGGTCTGAGGATGGCGCCTTGTGGCCGGCGAATGACGCACGTCCGTCTCTCGCCTCCTCTTCGAAGGCGACCCGGTCGTTCTTATCTCTGACGCCTTGGAAAGCCCGCCGAGACCGCCGGCGGACTCCTCGCAGAAGCATTTCTACCAGACTAGTTGGGGATGTCCACGACCACGAGTGGCCTGGTGGCCGGACCCCTGATGACCTCCCCCGTCGCCGTGAATCTCGAACCGACAGGGGCAGTCCCAGACCTTGTCCTGGTCATTCCAACCGACGTCGCAACCCGATGCGTACAGATGCTGGTGATCGCGTGGAGCTGGCCCTGGCCGTCCCGGTAGAGTGCGACGTGCCGACCGGTCAGGACCCGCCCCTCCTCATTTCGTAAAACCTCGTATCGCATCAATGACTCATCCTTACGTCGCTGCGCCCGAGCTACAGCGACTTCAAATATTCGATCAAATCGGCTTTGTCATTGTCGCTCAACCCCAATTTCAAGAACGCGTCATAGTGATTGACGACTCCCTGGAGTGAGGCGAAGCGGCCGTCGTGGTAGTAGCCGTGCTTGTGGATTTTGTTGGTGTCGAAAAGCGCGCGCAAGGGAGTGGTGACGTAACTGCACCCCGGCCCGCGGTTGGCCTGGAAATCGTCAATGCCGATGTCCTCTGCCTTGTGCAGGTTGTAGCCGGGCTCCGTGAAGATTGGTGGAACGTGACAGGTGGCGCACCTGGCGGCGCCGTTGAACAGACCTCGCCCGCGTCCCGCGGCCTCCACGTTGAAGCTGCCATCGGGCGCTTTGGGCGTCGGCATCGCGAGTTGATAGAAGTGCAGGGCGGGCAATTTGCCGGTGACGAGATCCACCTTGGAGCGCTTGTGTCCCCATCCAGCTTTCGCCGCGACGGGATACTGTTCGGCGTTTTCGAGCCGCGAATCGATGAATGTGCCTTGACCGTACATCTGCGTGTTGGCGACGTAGGCGTTCCAGTAGGTGACCGTCCCCCATCCACCGGTCCATGTGTGATTGTTGACCCCAGCCAGGCCGAAGGCGGACGGCATGAGGGTCGCGGCGGTCTTGCCGTCCGGCCGTGCGGCCTTGCCATCCATGTTCAACTCCGCGTCATAGCGGCCGGGTCCCCAACTGTTGAGCACCTTCTTGACGGTAGCCACATCGACTCCCAGCAACTCGCTGAATGGCTGAAGGTTGGGCGCGCTGGCGACAATCGCGCCGACGTTGAGATCGCGGTTGCCCCAACCATCGAGCCGCTTCCCGATCCCGGGAACAAATGAATCATCGACCGTCGAGTGACAAATTGCGCACTGGATGCCCATCGAGCGGATCTTTCCTTTTTCGTCGAAGAAGCCGGTCACCCCAACGACGGAGTTCAGCTTGAGCAGCGCGAGGGTCGTTGCGGGGTCGTCGAGATCGACTTTGCCGGCTTTGAGCTTGTTTCTTGAGCGCGTCGGGCAGCGCATCCGAGTCCACCTTGAGGCCGAGCGAAAGCGCGGTCTTCGGGCTCACCCCTCCCCCAACGCCGCCGTTCTTCTCGCCGGCGATGGCCTCATGCAGCCTCAACTTGCCGCCCCAGAAATCCTCAGAGCCGAAGGTGTCGAAGCGAAAGATCTTTCGACCATCCTCGAGCATCTGACTCGAGTGCCGGATACCGTCCCGAAACGACGAGATACGCGATCGCCACCACGGCGCCGCGCGTCCAGTGGATCGACGTACTCCGCTCGAAGCCCCCACGAAGGAGAACAGACGCTACGGCGCGGCGGAGGCGACGTGTAGCGTCGCCTTCATCTTGCGGTGGAGCGTGCAAACGTACGGGAAGTCGCCCTTCTTCGAGGCCTTGAAGCTCCATGACTTGCCGGCTTCGATCTGCCTGGAGTCGAAGCCGGCAGCCTGGGAGGTCGCGGTGTGGGGAACCAGATCCTCGTTGACCCAGACGATCGTGTCGCCCGGCGCGACGGTGAGTTCGTCGGGGTGGAAGCGCATGCCCTCCATCGTCACGGTATGAGTCTTCGGTTTCGCCTGGTCAACGGCCGGCCCGATCCCGGTGGCGAAGATCAGGCTGACGACCGCGACGAGGAGAGCGAAGCGCATCGATGAAGGGATAGATAGATTGCAGGCTTACCTGGCCATCGCCGACTGGAGCTGTTTGGCGTGCTCCAGGTGCGAGACGAAGGCCGGCCGCACCTTGACGATGAGAGCCTTCAGCTCCTCGTTCTTCGCGTTCGGGATCAGGACCGTGTCGACCGCGTCGAGCACCTGCTGGTGATACGTGACTTCGCGATCGACGTACGCCTTGTCGAAGGCGGCGCCCTTCAACGTCTTCAGATTCGCGATGTTCTTCGCGCCATCGGCCTTCAGACTCTGGCTGGTCGGGTTGTCCTCCGGAGTCACGTGGAGCCTGGTGGCGAGGTCGACGGCCGACTTGTTCACGGATGTGTGGTCGGTGACCATGAGCTGGCCGAAGGACTTGACCTCGGGGCTCGTCGCCTTGGTCGAAGCGAGCTTGCCCGCGTCGATATCGACCTGATTCGCGGTGACCACGATCGACGCGATCTGCGCGTCACTGACACTCTGCGCGGAGACGGAGGCGGCCGGGAGCAGGAACAACGATGCAACGGCCATGGTGGAGATCTTCATGAGCATTCCTTTCGACAGATATCGGTCTTCGAACTGAAACAATGTTTTACGCAGGATAACTTACAAGATTCGAGCCGTGGCGGTGTGTGGAGGGCGAGGAAAGCGGCCGGAAAGACGGTCTCCTAGCGCTTCGCGGGCGTCGCGCCACGATTCGGAGACTGCGGGGCGATCGTGGCGAGCACGACTCCCACGAGAATCAACGCACCGCCGGCGAAGACCCGGAGCGGGAGCGACTCGCCGAGAATGATCGCTCCCAGGATCACCGCGATCACCGTGTCGACGAGGGGAATGGTTCCTATGACCGACATCGGAACGCGCGGCACGAGCCAGTAGAGGGCGATGAACGTCAGGACGGTGCCCGGGATCGCGAGATAGAGCAGCGAGCCGATGGCCGAGGGCGTCCAATGCGCGGGCTGGCCCCTCTCGAAGAGGAACGTGGCCGCGAAGAGGGCGATCGAGCCGACGAACGTCTGCCCCCACACGTTGACGACGGGCGACACGCGGCCGAGCCGCTTCTTGACGTAGATGTTCGAGTAGGCCGATACGAGAGAGCTCGCGAAGACGAGGAGGCCGCCGACCCAGACGGACTCCGATCGGCCGGTGATCCCCTGAAGAGCTGCCGGCCCCTCGATGATCGCGACGCCGGCGAGGCCCACGAGCGCGGCGGCGCCCGTGCGGAGCGTGAGCGGCTCGTCCGGCAGCAGGACGTGCGCGAGCAGCGCCACCCAGATCGGGAACGCCCCGAAGAGCACGGCCGACAGGCCCGACTCGATCCGCGTCGCCGCGAAGAAGATCGCGGCGTACGCGACGCCGATCTGAAGGAATCCCGCCCAGGCGACGCCGGCCCACTCGGCGGCCGTGGGACGCACGCGCGCCTGCGCCCGCAAGGCGAGGGGAACCAGGACCAGGCATGCGAGCGCCATCCTCAGCGCCGCGAGGCGCAGCGGAGGGACATCCCGAACCCCGACCCGGATGATGAGCCATGTCGACCCCCATACGACGCAACAGAACACGTAGACGGCGAGCGAGCGGCCCCGCAGCGAAAGGGAGGGACTCACCACGACTCCGGGCGAACGACCGGACCATGCCCGGGGAGGAGGAACTCGGCGAGTTCCTTTCTGCGAAGCCGGGACATCGAAACAAGCTATCAGGTGAGGGCGGGCCGGCCGAACGAGGACGAGTCATAGAATCGGCGGATGTTCCACGCGACCATCGATCGATCCGCGTCCAAGCCCGGTTTCTACGCCGATCTTTCCGCATCGCTCGAAGCGCTCCTCGAAGGGGAGACCGACGCGCTCGCGAACCTCGCCAACGCGTCGGGCCTGCTCGGGCAGGCGCTCGAGCGCGTCAACTGGTGCGGGTTCTATCTCCTCCGCGGCGACGAGCTCGTGCTCGGCCCGTTTCAGGGAAAACCCGCGTGCATACGGATCCGCCTGGGCTCGGGCGTCTGCGGCACATCCGCCGAGCGGCGCGAAACCGTGCTCGTGGATGACGTCCAGGCCTTCCCGGGTCACATTGCGTGCGACGAGGCCTCGCGATCGGAAATCGTCGTGCCGCTCGTCGCCGGCGGCCGGCTCGTGGGAGTCCTCGACGTCGACTCCCCCGAGACGGCGCGCTTCGACGCGGAGGATCGGGCCGGGTTGGAACGCTTCGTGCGCTCCCTCATGCCGAGAATCGCCTGGGAGACCCTGGTCGGAGGACGCTGACATGGCGGACGGAAGAAGCGGCACCAGCTCGAAGGTCACGTGGCTCGGCCACGCCGCGTTCCTGATCGAGGGGGCCGGCGCCCGCATCGCGATCGACCCGTTCATCGACAACAACCCGAAGTTCCCGAATGGCTTCGACTACGGCAAGCTCGACGTCGTCGCCGCCACCCACGGCCACCACGACCACTTCGGCGAGGACGGCATGAGCCTCGCGAAGAAGAGCGGCGCGACGATCGTCTGCATTTTCGAGCTCGCGCTCTTCTGCGGCTCGAAGGGCGTCGAGAATGTCTCGGGCATGAACAAGGGCGGCGCCCAGACGATCGCGGGCGTCGAGATCCGCATGGTGCACGCGGATCACTCGTCCGGGACGTCCGGAGCGGGCGGCGACCAGAACCCTCCCGGCGATCCATGCGGCTACGTCCTGACGATGCCGGACGGCTTGCGCATCTACCACGCGGGCGACACCAACGTGTTCTCCGACATGGCGTTGATTGGCGAGCTCTACCGGCCGGACCTGGCGCTCCTTCCGATCGGCGACCTCTTCACGATGGGGCCGCGCGAGGCGGCGAAGGCCTGCGAGCTGCTGCGGGTCCCGCGGGTGATCCCGATGCACTGGGGCACGTTCCCGGTGCTCACGGGAACCCCGCAGGCGCTCCGGGAGGAGATCTCGAAGCGCGTGCAGAGGACCGAAGTGATCGAGCTTGCGCCGGGAGAGAGCTGGCCGGGCTGACGCCCGGTCGCGCACCGCGTTTCTAGAAAGTCAGGAGATCCGCGACGCTCGCGAGGACTCCCTGCCGTCCTCGATAGACATTGGTCCGGCCCGTCTGCATGTCGGTGACTCGGACGGTGTAACCGACATCCGTCAGCGCCCCGATAAAAACCCAGAAGTGGCCGTTAGAGGCCCGGCCATCGACGACCTTCACCACGAGCTCGAGGTTGTTCTGAGTGAAGAACCAGAAGGATCCCGTGTCACGGGTCAGAGGAAAGACCTGACCCGGCCCCGATAACGCGTACGTCCAGATGCTCGTGACCTCGAAGCGGCCGCTGTTCAGGCAAAGAGTCGTTCGGTCGGGCGTGCACGGACCGCCGCCGACACCCGCGATTGTCTTGAACACGCTTGCCGAAGATCCCGCGAAGACGCTCCGAGAGCCTCCCGCGACCGCCAGCGTCGAGATCGTCTCGCCGGTTAAACCCTCGTTCTCCGGCCTCCAGCTCTCGCCGGCGTCTCTCGAGATGAACACACCGCCCACTGTACCCGGGCCGTACACGCCGTCGGCCATGGCGGCGAACAGATGGTCCGGCATCTGCGGATCGATGGCGAGGTCGTTGATGCTGAGAAGCTGGCCGTCGCCGAACCCACCCGTTAGGAGCCGCCAAGTTTCTCCGCCGTCGGACGTCTTCGCGATTCCATTGCGGGACTGGCAGGTTGGAACGATCGGACAATATGGCGCGCGGGAGGTGACGTACACCGTCGTAGGAGACGACGGATCGACCCTTATGGACGTAAGGACTCCCTCGAGCCCGCTCCTCATCTCGGACCACGTCGCCCCGCCGTCTCGGCTGCGATAGAGCCCTAGCCCCCGATTTCCCGTGTACAGGGTTGGAGGAGCTGTCGGGGCCACGGCGAGCTTTCCACCCAAGGCGGGTACGTCCCCTGTCTTCGACCACGGCCCGTCGTCCACGCTCTTAAAGACGCCGGAGTCGCTCGACGCGTAGACGGTTTGCCGATCGATCGCCACCGAAAACGCGGCGTCGAGATCAGGCACTCCCGCGCTCGCTTTCGACCAGGTCACGCCGGCGTCGAGGGTCCGCAGGATTCCCGATCCATTCGTTGCGACGAAGACGCGGGAGGGCCGCGAAGGGTCGATCCGGATTTCCTCGATGGGAGCGCCGTCGAGCGCTCCGGTATCGAGTGGGATCCAGGTCTCGCCGTCGTCCGTCGACCGAAACAGTCGTGCGCCGTCGATGTCCGGACTCACGCCGGCGTAGATCGTCGAGGGGGTGGAAGCGTCCGTCGCCACGGCCGTCACGTTCAACTGCGCGAGAAGGCGATTCTGTCTCGCCCAGCTCCCTCCGCCGTCGGAGCTCTTGTGAAGTCCGTTCGTGTCGGTACCCACCCAGACCACGTTCGGCTTGTCCACGACGAGCGCCGTCACAGAGAAATAGGTGCCGCCCGGAGGAAAGTCCGGCCTGGGGAGAGTGCCCCACGTGAGTCCTCCGTCCGAGCTCTTGAAGAGATTGCCTTCGGTCCCGCCGCTGCCGGCGTAGACGACCCCGGGAACATCCCGATCGAGAACGAGCAATCGGGGATTTGCCGATGGGGGCAGCGCCTGGGAGATGGAATCCCATGAGACTCCGCCGTTCGTCGATTTCACCAGCGCCGCGACATTTTCCTGCGCGAGGTACACGGTACCGCTGGCATCGACCGCGACGGAGAGCGGGTATCCAATGGCAGGGCCCGTCCGAAGCGTCGTCCACGTGGCTCCTCCATCCGTCGTCTTCGCGAGCCCGGTGGCGCCGTAATCGGCCTGGCCCGCCACATAGAGAGTTCTGGGAGCGTGGGGGTCGAGGGCGAGCGCGACTACGAGAGTGACGGTCAGTCCACGGTTGACCGAAAACCACGTGGCGCCGGAGTCGACGGTCTTCCAGACCCCATTTCCGAAAGTCCCCGCATAGACCGTCGAGGAGACGACGGGATCGATGACGAGGGCTCGCACGTCCCAGACACTCGAGGACAGATGGACCCAGCTCGTCCCAGCGTCCACGCTCTTGAAAACGCCTCCTCCAGAGGTCCCCGCGTAGAGAACGGAAGGGGTGCGCCGATCGACCGCGAGCGCCCGAACGAAGGGAACCGTCAGGCCGGCGCTCGCGCCTTTCCAATGGGCGCCTCCGTCGACGCTCTTCGAGACGCCTTGATAACCGGCGACGTAGACCGTTTCCGAGCCTGGGTCGGTCGCGACCGCCGCCACCATACCGCCCGAGCCGTAAGGACCGACCCCGACCCAGTTCTGTGCCTCCGATCGATCCACGGACGCGGCCGCGAGAAGAACGAAGCAAAGCCCGGTTCGAAGAGTCAACCTCCGGGCGATGAGAGCGGCTGAGCTGGCGAAGGCTGAAGAAGCGGGAGAGTGCACAGGACTCCCAGAGTTGGACGGCACGAGTCCGATCGCTGCCTATCTCAAGCCTCCGAGACTACAGCAGCGGCAGTCTCCCCGAGAATCCCTCCTCGTACCCGTGGAAGAACTCGAGCGACGGCTCCGGGTACTTCCAGCAGTAGTAGCCGGCGCCCGAGTCGAAGTCGACGAGCCACAGTCCCTTGATGACGACGCCGAGGGAGAGGATCTCGCGGGCCCAGTCGCGGACGATGAGCTGGCGCTCCTCCTCGATCTCGCCGGCGCCGTCGCCCAGGCGCGCATAGCGGAACACCGCGTCGGACGTGAGCTCCTTCACCTTCGGCAGCAGCGACCGCGCTTCCTCGAAGCTGAAGATGTGTGGGTCCTCGGGCGTCGCCGTGACGAGCTCCGCGCCGTCGGCCGGGAGAGCCTGCTCCCGGATGATCGCGATCAGCTTCGTGACGGCTTCGACGTCCTCGCCTCTGGCCTCCGCGACGTAGGCTTCGAGGGCGGCGAGCGCCTCGTCGGAGCGGCCTCCCTTCAGAAGAAGCAGGCCGCGCTCGCGCAGGTGCGAGGGCTCCGCGGGCTCCAGCGCCTCCGCGCACGCCAGGGCCGCGAGGGCTTCGTCCACCTGATCCCGCCGCTCCCAGGACCGGCGCAGGTTGAACAGGACGCGGGTGAGGATCGCGCGCGTCGAGTCGGGCGCGAAGACTTCGGGGGGAAGCTCGACGGGCGCTCCGAAGATCGCGCCCACCCTCTCTGTGAGCTCGTCGGTGTCGCAGAGCTTTCCTCCGTGGAACGGATCGAGGAACCGGCCGGCGGGAAGGTCGGGGCCCCCGACGACGAAATGGCCGGGAAGGCCGACGCCCGTGAGGTTCAGGCCCGCTCTCCGCCCGACCTCGAGGACGACGATCGAAAGGGTGATGGGCATGCCGCGGCGCCGCGCGAGGACCCGCGCGACGGACGAGTTTTCCGGGTCGTCGTAGGCCTCGGCGTCGCCGGAGAAGCGCTCCTCCTCGAAGAGGACGCGGCGCAGCGCCCGCTCGGGCGTCTCGTTCTTCCCGCGGTTGGCGGCCGCCTGCCGGGCGAGCCGTTCGACGTCCTCGACGGCCCGGCGGACGTCTTCGGCCGGATCGATCAGCTGCGAAATGAGGAGCGCGCCGGCGAACAGGCTGATGTCCTCGGAAGCCGCCGCCTCTCGGAAGCGCTCCACGACCTCTGTCCGGTCCCCCTCGTCGACCATGGCGATCCGCTCTCCCTTGTGCACTGGCACGCTTGCCTCGAACCCCTGCGAGAATCCTGCCCGCCGAGTGCCCGCCATCGAACCGTACCTCAGACGGAGCCGGGGGCTCGCTCCTATAATCCCGCCCGCATGCCGACCGGGGTCGATGACGTCCTGCGCCGCGTCCCCGCCGGGGAGATCGAGGAGATGGTGGCCACGCGGCGCGATCTCCACCGCCATCCCGAGCTCGGGTTCGCGGAGACCCGCACCGCCGACGTGGTCGCCCGGCGGCTCGAGGGCCTCGGGCTCGCCCCCCGCCGCGGCGTCGGCCGCACCGGAGTCGTCGCGGATCTTTCGGCCGCGGGCTCCCGCATTCTCCTGCGCGCCGACATGGACGCCCTGCCTCTCCAGGAGGAGAGCTCGGCGCCCTGGGCTTCGGAAGAGCCCGGGCGGATGCATGCCTGCGGCCACGACGGACACGTCTCGATCGCCCTCGCGCTCGCGGCGCGGCTCGCGCGGCGTCCGGAGCCCGGCCCCTTCCGCCTGCTCTTTCAGCCGGCCGAGGAGGGCGCGGGCGGCGCCGCCGCCTGCGAGGAGGAGGGCGTGCTCGACGGCGTCTCGGCGGCCTTCGGCCTCCACCTGTGGAACCAGCTGCCCGTCGGGAAGGTCGGGGTGAACCGGGGCGCGCTGATGGCGGCCGTGGACGAGTTCTCGATCGACGTCGAGGGTCCGGGAGGCCACGGCGCCGCACCTCACGAGACCGCCGATCCGATCGTCGGGGCGGCGCGCATCGTCGAGGCGCTTCAGAGCGTCGTGTCGCGGGAGATCTCTCCGCTCGACTCGGTCGTCATTACGATCGGCTCGATCCACGGAGGCTCCGCCTTCAACGTGATCCCGTCTCTCGTGCGGATGACCGGAACGGCGCGCTCCTTCACGGAGGAAGCGGGCCGGGCGCTTCCCGAGAAGATGGAGCGTGTCGTGCGGGGCACGGCCGAGGCCGCGGGCGTCCGGGCCGCCCTGAGGTACCGCCGCGTGAACCGCGCAACGGTCAACGATCCGGAGATGGCGGAGATCGTCATCGCGGAGGCGACCCGGCTTCTCGGCGCGGAGAACGTCGACGTCGAGACGCGCACGCTCGGCGGCGAAGACATGTCGGTCTTCCTCGACCGCGTGCCCGGATGCTTCTTCTTCGTCGGCTCGTCTCCGGAGGGGGAGCATCGTCCCCACCACTCCCCGCGTTTCGACTTCGACGAGCGCGCGCTCGCGATCGGCCTCGAGCTTTTCGAAGCCGTGGCCCTCGCAGCGGGGAAGCGGATTTGACCGGTCCCGCGGAAACCGATTCGCGATTCCCCGCGCGCCAGCGCCGATTCAGCACCCCTCCGCCCTGTTCGGGGCGCCGTCCGGCGTTGAGATCCCCTGGCGGGCCGGCATGCCGACCCTGACGCTCGTGTTCCTCGCCGCCTATCTCGGCGGCGTCCTCGCGATCGGGTTCTTCTGGCGCCGGCGCGCCGGCCGGGACGAGGCCTCCTACTTCGTGGCCGACCGCAGCCTCGACACCTTCTGGGGCTTCATCGGCCTGTCGTCCCTGACGACCGGCGGCTCCACCACGATCGCCCTGGCCGCGTTCGTCTACATCCACGGGCTCTCGGGCCTCTGGCTCGACCTCGCCGGCGCGCTCGGGCTCCTGGCGCTCGGCCTCTTCCTCGCCCGGCGGGTCCGGCGCGAGGGCGCGGTGACCCTGCCGGAGATCGTCGGCCGCTACTACGGGCCGCGCGCGCGATGGGCGGCCGCGCTCCTCGTGCTCGTCTCGGAGATCGTCTGGTTCGCCCTGCTCGTGGAAGGCACGCAGGTCGTCCTGACCGCGGCGTTCTCTCTCGAGCCGACGCTCGCCATCGTCGTCTCGACGGCGGTCTTCGTCGTCTACACCTCGCTCGGCGGGCAGTTCGCCGTCGTGCGGACGGACCTCCTCCAGTACGGACTCATGGTGGTCGGGATCCCGGGAATCGCCCTGGTCTGCGCCCTGCGCCGCTTCCACGACTTCGCCGCCCTGCCCGAGGCGCTCCGGCAGTTCCCGCTCTCGCCGACCGTCTCCACCGGCGACGTCGCCGCCCTGCTCGTGCTGATCGGCCTCCCCCATCTCGTCGGGAGCGACGTGTACGCGAAGATCCTCTCCTGCCGCGACGAGGCCACGGCCCGCCGCTCGGCGCTTCTCGCCGCGGGCTCCAAGGTGCTTTTCGGCCTGGCGGTCGCGGCGCTCGCCCTCGCCGCGCGCCAGACGCTGCCTCCGGGTTCTCCGGGGCTGGCGCTCCCCCGCGCGGTGCTCGCTTTCGTCCCCGGCCCGCTCGCCTCTTTGGTCCTGGTCTCGCTCGTGGCGACGCTGCAGACCTCCGCGGACGTCGTGCTCCTCTCCGCCGCCGCCGTCACGGCCCGCGATCTCCTCCCGCCGCTCACCGGCCGTCCGACCGCGCTCTCGACCGCGCGGCTCCTTTCCCCGCTCTACGGAGGGCTCGGGCTCGCGGTGGCACTCGCGATGGGCCGCAACGTCATCGAAACGCTGCGGCTCGGCTATTCCGTGTTCGCGGCCGGCCTGATCCTCCCCGTGCTCGCGGCGTTCCTGCCGCCGCGCTGGGCGCCGCCGCCCGCGGGAGCGATCGTGGCGATGCTCGCCGGCGGCGCGGTCGCGGCCGCCGGCCGGTTTCATCCGGCGCTGACCGGCGCCCGGGACCCCGTCCTCGTCGGGACCGCCGTGAACCTCGCCGTGCTCGTGATCTCCCGCCTGGCCTCCGCCGCGGCGCCGCGCCCGCGCCCGACCCCCGCGAGCGCCGCGTGACCGAACGCCCCGGCGCCTCGCATCCCGATCTCCTCAAGCCGGCGGGGCCGAACCTCGGCCTCGCGCCCCCGCGCGGCACCGTCGGCCCCCGGCGCGGGATGTTCTCCTCGGTCCGCCATCGTCCCTTCCGCAACTACCTCGTCGGGCTCTTCCTCTCGAACATCGGGAGCTGGATGCAGACGGTCGCCCAGGGCTGGCTCGTTCTCCGGATCTCGGACTCGGCGCTCGTCCTCGGGCTGGTGACGTTTGCCGGGTCCATCCCGACGCTTCTGCTCGCTCCGTTCGCGGGCATCGCGGCGGACCGCTTCGACCGCCGCAGACTCCTCATGATCACCCAGACGGTCCAGATGGCGGCCGCGCTCTCCCTCGCCGCGGCCGTCTACTGGAAGTTCGCGAGCGTGACGCTCGTCGCCGTGTTCGCGGTCGTCAACGGCATCGCGAACGCCTATACGACCCCCTCGCATCAGTCCCTCTTCATCGACCTCGTCGGGAGAAGCGACCTGATGAACGCGATCGCCTTGAACTCGATGCAGTTCAACCTCTCGCGTGTCATCGGTCCGGTGATCGCCGGATTCACGATCGCCGCGTTCGGAGAGACCGCCTGCTTTCTGCTCAACGCGGTTTCGTTCGTAGCCTTCCTGATCGCGATCGCGGGCCTGCCGCCCCTGCACCGCCCCGTCCGCCGGACCCGCGGGGCGTGGATCGACCTGCGCATCGGCCTCCGGTTCGCCTGGCGGGACTCCCTGCTTCCGCCGCTCGTTCTGCTCTCCGCTTCTCTCGCGCTGTTTGCCACGCCGGCCGTCACGCTCGCGCCGCTCTACGCCCGCAAGCTCCTCGGGGTGGGACCTCGGGGCCTCGGCGGGATGCTCTGCGCGGTGGGCATCGGCGCCGTCGCGACGGCGCTCGCGATGGCGTGGATGGGCGACTTCGCCCGCAAGGGGCTGTTTCTCCTCGCCGCCTCGTCCGCGTTCGCGCTCTCGCTCGTCGGCCTCGCGCTGGCTCCGTCCTTCGCGACGGCCCTCGTCTCGCTCGCGGTCTTCGGAGGCGCGATGATGTCCTCCTCGTCGATCATCAACACGCTGATGCAGACGCGCGCGCCGGACAAGCTGCGCGGCCGGATCATCTCGCTCTATGCCCTCGCCTGGTCGGGTTTCGTGCCTCTGGGGAACCTGCAGGCGGGGATCATCGCGGAACACTTCGGACCCGCCGCGTCGCTCTACGTCGGAGGAGCCGGAATCGCCGCCACCCTGATCCTCATCCGGATGACCATGCCCATCGGCGCGGACGTGCGGTGAGCACGTCGCTGCCAGGGTCCGGTGAGCACGTCGCTGCCAGGGTCCGGTGAGCACGTCGGGCGGCTGCGATATCGTTTCCCGGATGAAGCGGCTCGCGGCCTGCCTCGCCGTGTCCCTTCTCGCCGCGGCGGCAGCCGCGCAGATCGGGCTCCCGGAGGATCGATTCCCGCCCAAGGGTCGGTACAACAACTCCGTCCACCGCTACTTCCCGGATCTCGACGGCCGGCTGAACGCCGTGCGGTACGGCCGCTGGCGCGCCCTCGAGACGGCGTGGATGTCGGGGATCAACCGGACGCTCGACCGCGACTTCTCGGCCTACCTGCGAGGCCTCCTCGCGGACCCGCCGCGCTTTTCTCCCGAAGCGGAGCGCGTGGCGCCGCGGTTCGCGCGCGAGGCCGCTCCCCTCTTCCGGGCGCTGCGGTGGGGCCAGGTCTTCGAGCAGGAGGTCGTCGACGTGCTCGCCTCTCCCGACGCCGAGCCCTCCGTGTCGGCGGCGCGGCTCGAGCGAGCGCTCGACCTGTATCGCCGGGAGCCCTGGGCGCTCACCGCTCCCCCCGACGCCCGCTCGAACCAGGCGGCGGTCGCCGCCGCCCCCGTGTCCGCCCGAATCCTGTCGTCGGGAACCCGCCTCTTCGCCGCCGCGGCGGAGGATCTCGCCGCGGCGGACTTCGGGCAGCAGAGATGGAGAGTGCGCGACACCGTCGCCGAGTTCGACCGCTCCTACGCCTCCGAGAAGCCTCCTCCCGATTCGACGTACTGGGCGGGAGCGCGGACGGTCACCGGGAAGTATCCCGGCGTCGGCGAGCACCTCGACCGGATCGCCCGATTCCGGGGGGAGATCTTCGCGGCGCTCGTCCCCGGCGGCGAGACGGAGGACGCGAGGCGCCAGAGACACGACCGGGTCTGCGCGGTCGCCCGCCGCTACGGGATTCCCACGAAGGGCATCCGTGAGCAATAGGCGCGCGGCCGCCGCGGCCTGGATCGCCGCCGCCCTGCTCCTCGCGGGCTCGCGCCGCGCGGACGCGCAGTTCCTGTCGGACCTCGAGCCCGAGAGGCCGCTCGCGATGGAGGACGCGCGTCCGGTCTCCTTCCACGCGTTCTCCGGGTCCGCCGACTGGACGTATTCGGTCCGCAAGGGCGACTTGAACGACTACGGGCCCGGCTTCTCCCTCGCCTACGGGGCGGCGCGGAATCTCGAGGCCGGCGCCGCGATCCGGTGGGTGACCCGGCCGGAGCGCAATGCCGACCGCGGGATCGCGTCCGGCGACATCGCGCTGCACGCCCTCTACCGGCTCGCCGACGAAACGGCATCGAGGCCGGAGCTCGCCGTCCGCGTCGGACTCCAGTTTCCGACCGGACTCGCCTCGAAGGGGACGGACCTCCAGCTCGCGGCGCTCGCGACCCGGTCGTTCGACGGCTTCCGTCTGCACGGGAACGTCCGCTACGCGCGCCTCGGCGCGACCGTCGTCGGCGAGCGCCAGGAGCGCTATGAGGGCGTCCTCGGCTTCGACTTCCTTCCGAGCCGGCGCCTGACGGACACGGTCCTTCTCGCCGACGTGTCCGTGCGGTCGAACACGGTCCTGCAGGAAAAGACCATCCTCGAGATCGAGGCCGGAGCGCGGCGCAAGATCGGCCCGCAGACGCTCGTCTTCCTCGGCGCGGGCTCGGAGCTCACCGGACGCACGGACCGGACGCGGCTGAAGCTCCGCATCGGCATCACGCACGTCTACTGAAAATCCGCCCCCGCGCGCGGCGAACGCCGCGGCCGAGCCCGGCCTCTCCTAGCGGTTGACCTCGAGAGGCGACTCCTCGAGGCACTCGTAGGGGTCCTTCTGTCCGCGCATCGCGCCGATCTCCCAGAAGGTCTTGTCTCCCTCCCACTCGCGCGCCGGCTGGTACAGCAGGGCGTGGGCGTGGCAGTTGTTGGGTCGCTCGAAGAAGACGACGCAGACGCCCGACATCCGCGCGCCGAGCCGAACCCGCGTCGCGTCGGGATAACGGTGGCGGATGACCTCGACGGGATCGAGCAGCCAGGCGTCGATGCTCTTCTGCCGCTCGCGGAGCTTCTCGACGTCCGCTCCGAAGGTCGTCTGGTGGACGAGCCCCCAGTAGGCGAGCTCGGTCTCGGAGCGGTCCGCGCTCCAGGGCTCCTCGGGCGTGTCCGAGGCGATGCGGAAGCGGTTCTCCCCGAACACGAAGCCGGTGCGGAGGGTGAAGCTTCGGTAACGCGTCGGGAGATCGCGATTGACGAAGGTATCGACCGCCAGCCTGCGCTCGATCCCGTTCGGATCGATGGAGACGTTGACCGACGCGCGGGGCAGCGCCACGGAGAACGTGGTCTCGAGCTTTCCTTTGGCGAGGCGGTAGGAGTAGGTCTCGTTCAAGCCCGAGTCGCCGGCATGCAGCATCTGGAAGATGATCTGCGGCCGGTCGTCGAAGCGGAACCGGATGCTGTGAAAGCGCAGGAGCTGATCGCACGTCGAGAGGTCGTCGCTCTGGCCGCATCGCAGGGGGACGTGCGCGACGAAGAGCGGGCTCCACTCGTTGCCATTCTTCTTCATGACGGCGAGAAGGGGGCTCTCGAACGGGAGACGGTAGCGGGACACGAATCCCACCGCGGGCACGCCTTCGGGGAGTCTCTGGACGCTGCCGATGGCGTCGATCAGCATCTCGGAGACGCCGTCCCGGTCGAGATCGACCTCCTCGACGCGCAGGAGGCGCGAGAAGGAGATGTCCCGGCTCGGGAAACGCGTGACGCGGTCGCGGGGCAAAACGCCCTTGCGCATGGGCTCGATGCGCGGCGGCGGCACGGGCGTCGGAACGGGCGTCGGCGTCGCCGCCGGCGGGCGCCGGGGGACGGGAGTCGCGGAGGATGCCGGAGTCCCGGAGGCCAGAACGAGCGCGGCGGCCGCGGCGGCCGCGGCGGCGCGGCCCGCCGTCCGGCGCGCGGACATGGTGGCATTGCGTGTCATGGGATCTTCGGCGGCCCTCGGTCTTTCGTGGAGAATCCGCGCTCATTCTGCGGCTTTGGTCGGCGATGTTCAATCGGAATCCCGGTCCCTCCGGTAGGATCCCGCTGCTTGCGCGTCTTCGACGTCCACATCCACGTCCAACCCTGGAGGCAGATGAGCCCCGGGCCGCGCGCGCTCATGACCCGCGGGCGCCCGGATGTCGACCGCGTCAACCGGGCCCTCGACGATCCCGACGAGCTCCTCCGGATCCTGGACGAGCAGGGGGTCGAGCGCGCGGCGCTCGTCAACTACGCGGCGCCGGACGTCATCGGCTTCACCGGCTCCGTCAACGAGTGGGTCTCCGCGTACGTCCGGGGCCACGAAGACCGCCTCGTCGCGGTCGGATCGGTCGATCCGCGGGAGCACCCCGACAGCGGCGCCCGCACCGAGGAGCTCTTCGACCGGCTCGGCATCCGCATGCTCAAGGTCCATCCGCCGCACCAGCTCCTCGCCGCCAACGCCCATCGCCACGGAGACGATGCGCTCGGCCGCGTCTATGCGACCGCCGAGCGGTACGGCCGGCCGGTGATGATCCACACGGGAACGTCCGTGTTCCCCGGGGCGCGCAACGTCTTCGCCGACCCGATGCCCGCCGACGATGTCGCCGTCGATTTTCCGAAGCTGCCGATCATCCTCGCGCACGCCGGGCGTCCCCTCTACATGCCGACGGCCCTCTTTCTCGCGCGGCGGCACCCGAACGTCCACCTGGATCTCTCAGGCATCCCCCCGAAGAAGCTCCTCGAGTACCTCCCGCGCTTAGACGAGATCTCGGCCAAGTGCCTCTGGGGAACGGACTGGCCGAGCCCCGGCGTGCTCTCCATGAAGAAGAACGTCGAGGAGTTCCTCGCGCTGCCGATCTCCGAGGACGCGAAGCGCGCGATCCTCTGGGACAACGCCGCGCGTCTTCTTCCCTAGCAGGCTGCTGAAGAATGGTGTGAGGCGGGTAAACGCCGGCAGGAGCCGGCGTACCCTACTACCGGGGGTCTGCCTTCGGTGGTCGGGAGGCGAGCGCTGTGGGGTCGGCTGCCAGGATCCGCGACGAAGCGATGCCTCTGCGCATCGGGGGGGAGCGGAGACGCCGCAGACGGCCCCGCGCCGCCGCAACCGCCTGCGGTGGATGGCCTCTTGCCTCATCCGCTTGACAGCCGAAGCGGCTTCCTTAAATCGCGGCGTCTCTTCATCGCGATTTGCAAGAAGCCAGACACGACGCCGCGTCCATTCTCAGAAGCCGGCTAACGGCCCGGACCCCGGGCTCTCTCTATAATCGCCCGCCATGGCGGAATCGATCCTCGTCGTCGGCGGCGGGACCATGGGGCGCGGGATCGCGGGCGTCTGCGCGATCGCGGGCTTCGAGACGGCGATCTACGAGGCGGATCCCGACGCGCGCCCGCGCGTCCGGCCGGCGATCGAGGCGTCCTGGAAGCGAGCCGTCGCCGGAGGCAAGCTGGATGCCGCGACCGTGGAGGCCGCGCTCGGGCGCCTCGCGATCGTCGCCGGGCTCGACGACGCGGCAGGCGCCTCGATCGCGATCGAGGCCGTGCCCGAGTCGCTCCCGCTCAAGATCGGTGTGTTCCGGGAGCTCGATCGCGCGTGCGCGAACGCCCGCATCCTGGGCTCGAACACCTCCTCGCTTTCGATCGGCGCGATCGCCCGGGCGACCGCCCGTCCGGCCCGCGTCGTCGGGATCCACTTTTTCAATCCGGTGGCGGCCATGCCCCTGGTCGAGATCGTCCACGCTCCCGAGACGTCCGAGGCGACCGTCGCGGCCGCCGAAGCGTTCGCGGCGTCTCTCGGAAAGAAGACCGTCCGCGTCCGGGACGTCCCGGGCTTCGCGACGTCCCGGCTCGGCGTCGCCCTCGGGCTCGAGGCGATGCGGATGGTCGAGGAGGGTGTCGCGACCGCCGCGGACATCGACCGCGCCATGGAGCTCGGCTACGGGCACCGGATGGGGCCCCTCAAGACGAGCGACCTCGTCGGGTTGGACGTGAGGCTCTCGATCGCCGAGGCGCTCGCCGAGGCCCTCGACCCCGAGCGATTCGCGCCCCCCGGCATCCTGCGGCGCCTCGTCGCCGAAGGCCGGACGGGCAGGAAGTCCGGCCGCGGCTTCTACCGTTGGGAGGGGGACGCGGCGATTGCGGATGACGAGCCGCAGTCAGGTGACAGGTGACAGGTGACGGGTGACGGCAGCCCGGGGGTCCGTCACGGGTGACGTGTCAGCGCGCCATCGGCCGAGCCGCCGGCCGGAGACGTCCCGGGCGAGGAGACGAACGCAAAGCGATGAGGTGACAACCGGCTTCAGTGCCCCGGGCCCTCACATCAGAATCTCTCGGCCGCCGTTCGCTCAGCGAATGCCTCGGCCGAAAGCCTGAACGCCGGGCTAGACGTCGCTCAGGTCGAGCAGCTTCGGGAGCGGGCGCTTCACGGCCGGCGCCGGCGCCGCGCGGCGTGATGCGAGGAGCCGGGCCGTCACGATCAGGACGACGGCGGCGACGGCCACCTCCGCCCCGAAGAAGGACGTCGAGAGCCGGTGATACCGGGCGAGGAGAGCGCGCGCGGGATCCGCGGCGGGCAGGCTGTCGATCAACCCCGGCGCGTCGGCGCGGATCTTGTCGATGGGCGGGATCAGCAGCTTCTCGATCACGACGGCGCAGATCATCCCGAGGATCGGCGCGCGGGTCATCAGGGAGCGCGAGAGACGGGGAGCCTCCCACCACCGCCCGAGGAGCCACGACGTGAAGAAGAGGACGGCGAAGCTGCCCTCGGCGATCCAGCACGCGTGGGTCAGGATCGGGCTCTGGAGGGCCCCGGCCATGTCGCGCGTCGGGAGGACCCGAAACACGGCCGGCGCCACGGCGGCGGCGAAGAAGATCGGAGGTCCGATCGCGAGCGCGATCGCGAAGAGATGCAGGGCGAGCACGATCCAGGATCCGGATCGCGGGCCGGAGCGAACCCGGGCGGAGGCGTCCATGCCGGGCCTAGCCGCGCCCCGCGCGCAGCGCGGAAAGGACGCCGCGTCGTATTCGGGCGCGCGCACCCCACGCGAGTCCGAATACGCTCAAAGACAGCGCCCCAGACATGACTCGGACATGCCGCGCCCCGCGCGTAGCGCGGAAAGGACGCCGCGTCAAAGGCAACGCCGCAGACACTACTCGGACACGCTGTTAGAGACGATCCGGGCCGGCGGCGTACTCCGCCGTGACCTTTGGGATGAGGCCGGCCTCGTGGCCGCGGTCCAGGAGAAGCTGCACGGCCCGCCGCCCTTCGGGGCCGTAGCCGCGCGTCCAGTCGTTGACGTACATGCCGACGAAGCGATCCGCCTTCGACGGGTCGAGGCCGCGCGCGTACTGCATGGCGTGCGCGAGGGCGTCGTCGCGGTGCGCGAGCCCGTACTCGATCGAGCGGGAGAGGGACCGGGAAACGCGTCCCACGAGCTCATCGCCGAGGTCCCGTCGCACGACGTTGCCGCCGAGCGGCAGCGGGAGTCCCGTCTGGTCCTTCCACCAGCGGCCGAGGTCGACGACCTCCGTCAGGCCCTCGTCGCCGAAGGTGAGCTGGCCCTCGTGGATGATGAGCCCGGCCTCGAGCTCGCCGTCGCGGACGGCTTCCAGGATCTCGTCGAACCGGCGCAGGACCGTCTTCGCCCCCGGCGCCCAGAGCGAGAGGGCGAGCGCGGCCGTGGTGCGCGCGCCGGGGGACGCCACGGTGACCGAGCCCGAGGCGATCTCTTCGCGCGCGATGGCCCGGCGCGCCACGACCACCGGGCCGTAACCGTCTCCGAAGGACGCGCCGTGGGGCAGGAGGAGATATCGTTCCGCCAGGTAGGCGTAGGCATGGAAGGAGACCGCCGTCACGGCCAGCTCGCCCGAGAGAGCGCGCCGATTGAGCGACTCGATATCGGCGAGCTCGTGCTGGAAGGCGATGCCTTCCGTCTCGACGCGGCCCTCGGCGAGCGCGTAGAACATGAACGCGTCGTCGGAGTCGGGGCTGTGCGCGACGGTGATCCGCTCGGACTCTTTCACGCGGCGATTCTAGCCCGCGCAGGCAGCGGGCGATGACCGCCGGCGGACATCGCCGCGGCGCGGAGGATGCGGAGAGCGGCTCGGACGCCGCGCGCGGCGCAGCTCCAGAACCCCGCGCCGCGATTCCGCCGCGGCGGCGACTCGCCACCGGCGCGCGGCGGCGCGGACTTCGTCGGGCGATCTCCGGCGGCCGCCGAGCGGAGACGGCGCGCGTCGGCGGACGTCGTCTTCCTTCTTGACTTCGCGGCGAGGGATCGTGAGAATGATGCCAAGAACTTTTGCAAGAAATTTTTGTTGTATCTCAATGGGAAACCCCTAAAATGAAATCGCCGGTCGGGTTGCAGCCCAACCGGCGATTTAGGAACGTATGAGCAATCAATCGTTCGGCAGCGACAGACTGAAGGCGATACGCCCCTCCACGGGGGCGGCAAAATTAGCATCTCGCCCGAACGCTGTCAATCGGCTGTCGGGAGGGAGGTGACACCATGGCAACGAAGAAGAAGGCGGCTTCCAAGAAGAGCTCTGCCAAGAAGGGCGGCTCGAAGAAAAAGAAGTAAGTAACTCAACTACTTACGATTCGACCGTTCTGAATTTTAGGGGGCCAATCGGCCCCCAATTTTTTTGTCTTTTTGTGTCCCCTCTGGATACCGGCCTGCCCTTCCGCGTCGTCCCCCGGACGACGCCTCTATATCTGAGTTGATATAGTTTTCGCGTGTCGCTTCCCCACGTCCTCCTGGGGCTTCTCTTCGACCGGCCGAGCACGGGGTACGACCTCTCGCGCTCGCTCGCGTCCGACCTCTCGCCTCTCTGGAAGGCGGAGATCTCCCAGATCTACCCCGCGCTCGCCCGCCTCCGGCGGGCCGGCTTCGTGCTCCTGAGGGTCCTCGGGCCCCGCCGCGGACCCCGCCGGAACCTCTACCGCATCACCGCCTCGGGGCGGCGGGAGCTCAAGCGCTGGCTGGCGGAGCCGGCGGCGCCGCCCGGTTCCAAGGACGAGGGGCTGACGCGCATCGCGTTTCTCGACGCCCTTCCGCCCGCCGAGCGCGGGCCGATTCTCGCCCGGTATGAGCGGACCGTGGCCGACGAGATCCGGCGGCTGCGGGACGGCGCACCGGAGGCGGGCTATCTCCGCGAGGCGCGTCTCGGCGCGATCGAGCGGCTCGAGGCGACCCGCCGGTGGGTGCGGGCCCTCGCCGCGGAGCCCGGTTCGGCCGGCGCTCCGGCGTCGGGTTCGCAGGTCAAGAAAAAATGACGGCGAGGGCGGCGCCTCCCGTCGCTCCGTCTGCCGCGCGTCTCGGCGCGATCGTGCCGGCGGCGGGTCTCTCGCGCCGGATGGGCCGCGAGAAGATCCTCCTCCCTTTCGGCGGCACCACCATCCTCGAGACCGTCATCGGGACTCTGGTCGAAGCCGGCGTGGCTTCCGCCGCGATCGCCGTCGTCCTGCGGCCCGATCTCGCCTCCGCGCGGGAGATCGCCGAGCGTGCCGGCGCGCGGGTCGCCGTCAACCCGGATCCGGCCGGCGAAATGATGACTTCGATCCGCCTCGGCCTCGCCGCTCTCCCCCATCCTCTCGACGCCTTCTTCGTGTTCCCGGCCGACCATCCCGCGGTCGCTTCCGGGACGGTGCGGCGCCTCGCCGCCCTCGCGGACCGGAGGCTCGCCTGGATTCCCCGTTACCGGATGCGGCGAGGCCACCCCGCCCTGGTGGGCGGCGACCTCGCGGCGGACGCGGCCGTCATCCCGGACACCCTCGGCCTGCGCGAGCTCTGGCGGCTCCGGATCGACGACGTCCGGGAGCTCGACGTCGACGACCCGGGCGTCGTCGCGAACGCCGACACGCCGGAGGACTACGAGGCGGCACGGCTCGTGCTCGCCGTCCGGGAGAAGGAAGAGCCGAAGGGCCAGCCGGGGGACGCCCCGGGCATATGATCCCGTCGTTTCGATCCGCCGCTCCGGATGGACGTGAGCCGGCGGGATCCGCGGCGCCGGGCGCGCGCCCCGAGCAAGGTGGCATGAAGAGAGAACGCTCCGACGACCCCCTGGCGCCGATGCGCCGGTTCGCGAAGCCGGTTCGCAACGGCGCCCTGCAGCCCGACGTCTTCCTCTGCCGGCAGCTGCGCACGAAGACCCTCTATGTCCCGGAGACGCTCGCGGAGCGGGACGCGGGCCGGCCCACCCCGGCCGCGCAGTACTGGTGCCTGAAGACGATGCGCTCCGACGGCCCCGACGGCGGACTCGTGTTGCCGGAGGACTGCACCGAAGAGCGAATCTGCTTCGAGCCCTCGATCGGAAAGGTGCACGAGGACTCCTGAACGGGGCTATCGGCCGGGGGCATTCGCTGCGCGAACGGCGGCCGAGAGAATCTGGAATGAGGGCCCCAACGGAGGTGAGAGGGAAGAGAGAGAAGCCCCGGGCTACTTCTTCTTCAGCTCCATCAGGACCTGCCGGGCGACCGCCTTGAGGGTGTCGAACACGCCGACGCCGGTCGTCGCCGTGGCCTCGAACGTGGGCTCCCCCTTGATGTTCAGGGCGCGGTACATCTCGTCGCTCGGGAGGGACGTCGGCAGATCGCGCTTGTTGAACTGGAGGACGTAGGGCACGACGGCGATGTCGTAGCCCTGCTCCTTCAGGTTCTTGTCCAGGTTGCGGATCGACTCGGCGTTCGCCTCCATCCGCGCCTCCTGCGAGTCGGCCACGAAGACGACGCCGTCGACGCCCTTCAGGATCAGCTTCCGGGAGGCGTCGTAGAACACCTGCCCGGGAACCGTGTAGAGGTGAAAGCGGGTCTTGAACCCCTTGACCGTGCCGAGGTCGAGGGGAAGGAAGTCGAAGAAGAGCGTCCGGTCGGTCTCCGTCGCCAGGGAGATCAACTTCCCCTTCGCGGACGGGTTGGTGCGGTCGTAGATGTACTGGAGATTCGTCGTCTTCCCGCACAGGCCGGGACCGTAATAGACGATCTTGCAATTGATTTCCCGGGCGGCGTAGTTGATGAAAGTCATGGCTGGAATCGGCCGTCCGGCGATCGGTGGGCCGTCACTCCGAGAACAGGCGGTCGATGTCGTCGTCCGTGATCTCGGAGAACGGCGATTCGAATTCGACCTGGTTCTGTTTTTCGCGATCCACCTTGGCCGTGATCTCTTCGAAGATCCGGTCGAGCTCCGCCGTGGCCCGGCGGACCCTCAGGCGGACGAGACCGAGGGAGGAGCGTTCGTCGAAGATCACCACGAGGATCACCCGCAGCGCGACGATCGAGATGTGGATGTTGTCCTTTTCCCCCTCGTGGAAGAGGATCGAGAATTCCTTCTCCCCGATGAGCCGGGCCAGGCCGTCCGTGGCGGCGACGTTGCCGGCCGTCAGCGAGGCGAGAGAGGTCGTATCGAGGCTCGCCACGTCCCCGACGGCGGCGATCTGCTGCCCGTTCTTGTCCACGAGAAAGACCACGTTGGCGTTGGCGTCCTGGCGGAGCCGTGAGAGAGCCTCTTTGATCTTCTGGAATTCCTCGTCATACAGGACGAGGTCCGGCGTACTCATGGATTTAACTCATTCTCCTGCGAGCATTTAATGTCTAATTCTACAACAATCGGCGGGGCGCGCTCCCGAACTATCTCCTCCGGAGGGGCCGCCGGGGCCCGCGGCGGGGCCGTCCGGCGCTACTCGAGCTCCCGGCGGTTCTCGAGCGAGCGCGCCATCGTGACCTCGTCCGCATACTCGATGTCGCCTCCGACCGGCAGCCCGAAGGCGATCCGGGTGACGCGCAGCCCGAGAGGCTTCAGACGCCGGGCGATGTAGAGAGCCGTAGCCTCGCCCTCGACGTTCGGATTCGTCGCGAGGATGACCTCGCGGACGTCGGGACCCACGCGGGCGAGGAGCCCCGACACGTCGATCTCGTCCGGTCCGATCCCTTTCAGCGGCGAGAGCGCGCCCCAGAGGACGTGGTAGCGGCCGCGGTACTCGCGGGTCTTCTCGATCGCCGCGACGTTGCCGGGCTCCTCGACGACGCACAGGATCGAGGCGTCGCGCTCGGGGTCCGAGCAGACGCCGCAGGGGTCGTCCTCCGTCAGCGTGCGGCAGACGGAGCACCGGCGCACGGCCTCGCGGGTCTCGGAGACCGTTCTCGCGAGGCGTTCCGCTTCCTCGCGCGGGGATCGGAGGAGGTAGTAGGCGAGCCGCGCGGCGCTCTTGCTCCCGATGCCGGGAAGCCGCTGGAGCTCGGAGGCGAGGCGCTCGAAGGCGCGCGGGACGCCGGACAGCTAACGCCCCCCCATCATGCCGCCGAGCATCGAGGAGGTCTTCTTCTGGACCGCTTCGTCCACCTGCCGCGACGCCTCGCGGAACGCGGCGTGGACGAGGTCCTGGAGCGTCTCGACGTCCGCCGGATCCACGCAGGCGGGATCGATGACGATTCCGAGGAGCTCCTTGGTGCCGGACATCGTCACCTTGACCATTCCGCCGCCGGCGGCCGCCTCGACCTTCATCGAATCGAGCTCGGCCTGCATCTTGGTCTGCATGGCCTGCGCCTGCTGCATCATTTTCTGGATGTTCATCGGCTACTCCTCGTCCTTCACTTCGGTGAGCTCGGCGTGGAAGAGCTCCATCGCGGAGCGCACGACGGGATCGGTCTCCGCTCGGTTGGTCGCGCGTTCGCGGGAAAGCGCTTCGCGCGGGACCTCGCGCGCCGCCTGGCCCAGGTCGCCGTCCGCGGGCGGACCGGTCTTCAACACCACCCGCAGCGGGCGGCCGAACGCTTCCTTCGCGACTTCTCCGAGGATCCGGCGCGTGGCGGGCTCCTCGAGCGCCTCCTTGGCGGCCGCCTTGTCGATGCCAAAGCGCAGGACGAGATCGTCGCCCGACACGTGGATCGACTCCGCGAGGCTCGCCTGCGCCGATGTGATCCGGCGCTTCGAGTCGAGGATCTCGTGGAAGCGCGCGAGGGCGGACGACTCGTCGGCCGGGCCGGACGGCGCCGGGTCGCGCTCCGCCTCGACGGGGACGATCGAGAGGATCCGGGCTCCGGTTCCCGCCGCCGCGCGGGGAGGCGGCGCCGCGGCCGGCGACGGAGCGGCCGCCGGAGCACCGCTGACGATGAGATCCTCGATCGCCTTCAGCCGGGGAAGCTCCGCCAGGCGGAGGACCAGCATCTGGAGGAGGAGCCCGGCGTCGTCGCAGCGGCGGGCCATCGCCTCCGCCTCGATCGCGAGCGAGACCGAGCGCAGCAGGTTCTCGTACGGCATGGCCCGGGAGAGCGCCTGGAGGCGATCGCGGTCCGCCTGCGGCACGTCCGCGTTCGCGCCCGCCGCGAGCAGGAGCAGCGACCGCAGGAGGCCCATCAGCTCCTTGAAGACGTGCCGGGGATCCTCTCCGCTCTCGGCGAGGCGGGCGAGCGTCGCGACCGCGGCGGAGCGGTCGCCGCTGGCGACCGCGGAGTAGATGCTCTCCAGAAGCTCGCGGTCGACGAGGGCGAGGATCGACGCACAGGCAGCCTCGTCGATGGTGGCTTCCCCGCCGGCGAGCGCCGCCGCCTGATCGAGGAGAGACAGGCCGTCGCGGAGGCTGCCTTCCGCCGCGCCCGCGAGGAGCGAGACCGCTCCGGGCGTGACCTGGATCTTCTCCTCGGCCGCGACGCGCGAGAGCTGAGCGCCGATCTCGGCGGTCGTGAGCGCACGGAACCCGAACCGCTGGCAGCGGGACACGATGGTCGCCGGGATCTTGTGGAGCTCGGTCGACGCCAGGATGAACCGCGCATGCGGCGGCGGCTCCTCGAGGGTCTTGAGCAACGCGTTGAAGGCTTCCGTCGTCAGCATGTGGACTTCGTCGATGATGGCGATTCGGAACCGGTCGCGCTGCGGGGCGTACCGGACGGTTTCGATCAGCTCGCGCGCGTTCTCGATCTTGCGGTTGGAGGCGCCGTCCATCTCGTGCACGTCGAGCGACTCTCCGCGGGAGAGGATTTCGCGGCAGGAGGCGCAGACGCCGCAAGGGGTGATGGTCGGACCCTGCTCGCAGTTCAAAGCCCGGGCGAGAAGGCGCGCCGTCGACGTCTTCCCGACGCCGCGGGGGCCCGTCAGCAGGTAGGCCGGCGCGACCCGGCCTTCTGCGATGGCGTTCGAGAGCGTCCGCACGACCGCTTCCTGGCCGATGAGGTCGCGGAAGAGCTTCGGGCGGTATTTCCGGGGAAGCGAGAGTTGGTCCGTCATAAGTGGCCGGCGGCCGAAGATGGATTCAGGTTGACCTGCGGCGCCCGGTGGCGTCTCCTGATCGCTGCTTCCTTCCGGACCTGACGAGGTTCGGAGACTTCCGTCGCACAGGGCCCGAACCCATCTTCGGCCGCCGGACGAGGCATCTTAACCCACCGTCTCGCGGGGGGATTCCGGATCCGGGGAGCCGGTGTTTTCCTTCCCGGCGCTCGGAGGCCGACCGGCATTCCGGCGGGATTTTCCCATCGCGAAGATCGCCGCCAGTGCGACCGCGGACACGAAACCGGCGGCAAGATCCGTGTCGTGCAGAGCGCCAGGCGGCAGCTCCGGCCATTTTCCCCTCTCGGCGAGAAGGCTGAAGACGAGGGAGAACAACCCGAGAGCGGCGAGCGCCGCGAGGCTCGCGCGGACAAATCCCCGCCGCGGGCTCACTTCCCGCCGCAGCGTCCCTTGACGAAATCGATGACGGCGCGCGCGAGAGCGGGAGGCACTTCGGAGGGCTTCAGCATCTGGAGCGTGCGGCCCGTCGCGCGATAGCTCGTCAGGAACTCGCCGCAGGGAGGGCAGTCGCCGAAGTGCCGGTCGAGCTCGACCCGGAGATCCTCCGCCATCGCTCCTGTCTCGTAGTCGAGGAGACAGTCGAGGATCGCCTTCTTGCAGGTGATCTCGTCGTGCGGACCGGCGTCTTCCTTCTTCATCGCGCCTCCGCCGCCGCGACCTGAGCGGGGGGCCTCGAGATCTCCGCGAGACGCTGGCGCACATAGAGGCGAGCACGGTGAAGCCGCGACTTGAAGGCGGGGATCGAGATCTCAAGGATATCGGCGATCTCGTTCGCGGTCATCTGCTCCACGTCGTTCATCCAGATCACGTCCCGGTAGGGCTCGGGAAGCTCGGAGATGAACCCTTCCGCCTTTGCGGCGAGCTCGCGGAGCGCGGCGTCATCGTCGACCGGTATCGCGCCATCGGGAACGTCCCCCGCGACGAGATGGCCGTCCGACAGGAACCGGGGGAGGTAATCGTCGATCGCGACCGTCGGGAGCGCCGGCCGCCGCCGGGCCCGGCTGTACGCCGTGTTGAGCGCCACCCGGTAAAACCAGGAAAAGAACTTCTTCGACTCGTCGAAAGTCCCGATCTTCCGATAGAGCGTGAGGAAGGCGTCCTGGGTCGCCTCTTCGGCATCCTCCGAGTTGCGCAGGACGCCATAGGCAAGCGAATAGACCCGGGCGTGGTACCGCGCGACCATCCGCTCGAAGGCCAGGTCGTCGCCCTCTTTGATCCCTCGAACGAGGTCGAGGTCGCTGATCTCTCGCTCACTACTCAATTACGCCCCCACCGTCCTTGAAGATTCTACCGACGAAGCCGGCGCGTAGAGCGCGGGACCGCTTTCGTCGGGCAGTCAGGTCATCGAACCATCGTTCATCGGGCCATCAAGTCATCGATCTCGGGTCGGGGCACTGTGGCGGAGAGGAGGGGATGGGCGCCGCGAGTACGCGACGCCGCCTCCTGCCGGGGGTCTGCCTTCGGTGGCCGGCTCGAACCCCGCCGCCTCGACTCGCCTCGCATCGTGAAGTATCCTCTGCGGCCCCGGAGAGGTGTCCGAGTGGCTTAAGGAGCACGCTTGGAAAGCGTGTGTGCCCAAAAGGTACCAGGGGTTCGAATCCCCTCCTCTCCGCCAGCTAGTCCTGGGGTCTCCACGGCCTGACCGCCACCTCCTCCTGCTGCTACTTTCTGAGCGCGCGGAGGTTACACCTAGCATCACTTCCTCGCTCCGGCCGCGATCTCCCGCAGGCCGTCCCAGCTGTAGATGCCGTCGTTGTGACGGTCGGCCCAGTCGATCTGGAGCGCATACCCCCCGACGCGCCGGTGCGCCAGCGCCTGAAACGACTGCGGGGTGTAAGGCCGATCGGGCCCCTTGTAGAGGTTCCCCATGATGTCGCGCTCCCCCTTGCACATCGCGCAGGGACAAGCGCGTCTCAAAGCCTCGAGCGGAATGTAGTCCTCGCTCCCATCCTCCCAGACGATCGCCAGTTCACTCCCCACGAACAGGACATTCTTCGGAGAAGCGTTGGCCATGACGGGATCTTACCGGCTTCCCGTTTCGCCCCGACCGTCGCGGAAGGGTCCGACCAGCCACCGCCTCTCCGCCCACGCTCCCGGCGCCGACCCCGCGAGGACGGATGGATCGAAACCCGGAAGAGGCCGTCGCACCCAAAGAAAATCAACGCCGCCAGGCCCCAACACCCCGCGCGACTCGAGCCTCACCGAAGCCCGGCGCCGGCGGAGCCCCCCGCGGAGGCCATGAGAGAGGGAGCACACGCATCCGAAACTCCAGCCACCCTGCGGCTGCGACCGAACGCCGAGCGGAGGCCCGGTGCTCTCAGTTGCGGCAGGGCCGACGCGTGCCTCCGCGGGGAGCGCAGCCGGCGCCGGGCGTCTCGATAGCCCACGGCCCATGGCGCGAAGAGTCCCCCCGCCCGCGCTTCGGCTATTCGTACCGAAGAGCGTCGATCGGATCCATCCGCG
>JBDTOO010000042.1:0-31689 GCA_039933215.1 Acidobacteriota bacterium | reverse complement strand
CGCTCGTCCGCGAGCTCGGCCCGGTCCTGACCGCCCTGATGGTCGGCGGCCGCGTCGGATCCGGGATTACGGCCGAGCTCGGCTCGATGACGGTCACCGAGCAGGTGGACGCTCTCCGGACGATGGCCATCTCCCCCATCCGCCGCCTCGTCGCGCCCCGCGTCATCGCCACGGTCCTCATGATGCCGGTCCTCACCGTGCTCGCGGACTTCCTCGGGATCCTGGGGGGCCTCGTCATCGCCGTCGTCGAATTGAAGATGGGAGCGCAGGACTACCTCGGGAGCATCTGGAACCAGCTTCAGATCTCGGACATCATGAGCGGCCTCGCGAAGACGTTTTTCTTCGGGTTCGAGATCGCGCTCATCGGGTGCTGGAACGGCCTGCGGACCGAGGGCGGCGCCGCGGCGGTCGGTGTTGCGACGACACGAACGGTCGTGTTCGCGTCGATCTGCGTGCTCATCTCGGACTTCTTTTTGACGAAGCTGTTCCTGGCCCTATGAGCACGACGGTCCGGACGGACACTCCCCCCTCCCCGGCGCCGGAGTCCCGGGGCAACACGGTCATCGAGTTCTCCGACGTATGGAAGCGATACGGCACCCGCGAGATCCTCGCGGGCGTGAACCTGAGCATCTTTCGCGGGGAAGTGCTCTGCATCCTCGGTCCGTCCGGCACCGGGAAGAGCGTCACGCTGCGCCATATCAACGGGCTGACGAAACCCGACTCCGGCGACGTGCGGGTCTTCGGGGAATCGATCGTGGCCCTGTCGGAGGAGCAACTCTCGCCGCTCCGGCGGCGGCTCGCGATGCTCTTCCAGGGCGGGGCGCTCTTCGACTCCATGAACGTCGAGCAGAACATCGCGTTTCCGATCCGGGAGCACACGGACAAGAGCCCGAAGGAAATCACCGAGCTGGTCGCCGACAAGCTGCGGATGGTGGGTCTTCCGGGAACGCAGCTGAAGATGCCGTCGGAGCTCTCCGGGGGGATGAAGAAGCGGGTCGCTCTCGCCCGATCGATCGCTCTCGAGCCCGAGATCATCCTCTACGACGAGCCGACGACGGGCCTCGACCCCGTCACGTCGGAAAAGATCGCCCAGCTCATCGTCGACCTGAACGTGCGCCTTCAGACCACGTCGGTCGTCGTGACGCATGACATCGTGGCGGCGCGCACGGTCGCCGACCGGCTCGCCTTTCTCCACCAGGGACACTTCCAGTTCATCGGCACGTTCGACGAGGCGGCGCGGTCCGGCCACCCCGTGCTGCAGGAATACTTTCGGGCGATGGGATTCCCGTGCGGGACGGGGGCCTTCCCCGCCGTCGGCGAAGGGAGCTGAAACGTGGTCACCGAGCATCAGGTCGGCCGGCGCTTCCGGGTCGGCGTCGTCGTCCTCATCGCCCTCGTGGCGATCATGTCGGGAATCTTCATAATCGGCCGGAGGGCAAACCTCTTCAGAAAGAAATTTCCCTACGAAACGCGCTTCGAGTCGGCTGCGGGACTCGTCACGGGAAATCCCGTCCGGCTGAACGGCGTCACAGTCGGAAACGTGATCGAGGTCGTGCTGTCTCCGGATCCGGCCGACCGCACCGTCCGCGTCGTCTACGACGTGGACCGCCGCGCGGCTCCCCGGCTGCGGAAAGGGACGCGCGCCTCGATCAAAACCATCGGCCTCCTCGGCGACAAGTACGTCGATCTCGAAGGGGGAACCGCGGAGGAGCCGGAGGTGCAGATCGGCGGCGCGATTCCTGCCGCGCCCGGAGCGGGGATCGAGAAGCTCCTCGAAGGCAGCGGCGACCTCCTGACCGATCTCTCGGGCATCGCCCGATCCCTGAAGAACATCCTCACCCGCACCGAGCAGGGCCAGGGGTTCCTCGGAGCGCTGACGAGCGACAGCCCGGAGAGCGCCCGGCTCGGTAACGACCTCCACGGGACATTGGGCTCCCTGAACTCCATCCTGAAGAAGGTCCAGGAGGGGCACGGGCTCGTCGGCAAACTCTTGATCGACGACAAGTATGGCAAGGAGACCGGCGATTCCCTCCGCGGCGCGATCCGGTCGGTCCAGAACGTCTTCGGAAAGATCGACGAGGGCATGCGGACGAACACGGGAGCGATTCCCGCCCTGCTCGCCGATCCCGACGGGAAGAAGAAGATCTACGCGCTTCTCGACAACCTGTCGACGGCGGCCGTTTCTCTGGCCGGAGTCGCGTCTCAGCTCGAAAAGGGCAACGGCGTTCTGCCGCTGCTTCTGCGAGACGACCATTTCGGCAAGGAGTTCACGAACAACCTTCGCAACTTCGCCCGCCGGCTCGATTCGATCTCGCGCAAGCTCGACGAGGGTGAAGGCACCGCGGGCAAGCTCATCAACGATCCGGCGATCTTCGACGCCGCGAACAGCCTGGTGATCGGCGTGAACGAATCGAAGCTCCTGCGCTGGCTCGTCCGCAACCGCCAGAAGTCGGGCATCCGGAAGCGCTACGCCGAGGCGCACGGCCCACGCTCACCCGAAGACGGCGGGAGCGCGTCTCCCGCCGAGACGCCGGCTTCGATTCCCACGCCGACCCCGTCGCCGGTCGAGACACCGGCGCCGACGGCGCGGGCGCCGCGGTGAACGTCCTCGTCACGGGAGGAGCCGGATTCATCGGCTCTCACGTCGCGGACCGCCTGCTCGCACGCGGCGACCGGGCGGTCGTGCTGGACGACTTCGACGACTTCTACGATCCCGCGGTGAAGCGACGCAACGTCGCGCCCCATGCGGGCGACTCGCGCTACCGGCTCGTCGAGGGCGACATCCGGGACCGCGCGCTCGTCCTGCGTCTCTTCGAAGAGGAACGCTTCGACGCCGTCGTCCACCTGGCCGCGCGGGCGGGCGTGCGGCCGTCCCTCGCGAACCCGGCGCTTTACGAGGAGGTGAACGGGCTGGGAACGCTCCATCTCCTCGAAGCGGCGGCCGCTCATGGAAAGCCGCGTTTCGTCTTCGGCTCATCGTCCTCCGTCTACGGGCTCGGCGCGAGGATCCCCTTCGCGGAGGACGATCCGGCGGATCGACCGATCTCCCCCTACGCGGCGACCAAACGGGCGGGCGAGCTCCACGTCTTCACCGCACACCATCTCCACGGCCTGGACGCTCTCTGCCTGCGCTTCTTCACGGTGTACGGGCCGCGGCAGCGCCCGGAGATGGCCATCGCGCGCTTCATCGGCGCGATCGAACGCGGCGACGCGATCCCGGTCTTCGGCGACGGTTCGTCGCGGCGCGATTACACGTACGTCGACGACATCGTGGACGGGGTGGAGGCGGCGTTGAAGGAAACGCGAGGTTTCGACATCATCAATCTGGGAGGGTCGCGTCCCGTGACCCTCGCGGCGCTCATAGCCGAGATCGAGCGGGCGACGGGCCGCACGGCCCGGATCGACCGCCGGCCCGATCAGCCGGGGGACGTCCCCGTGACGTTCGCGGACGTCCGGAGAGCGCGCGAGCGGCTCGGCTTCGAGGCGAAGGTGCCCCTCGCCGAGGGGATCCGCCGAAGCGTCGCCTGGCACCGGGGCAGCGCGCTGGCGGGAGCGGCGGCCCGATGAACATCTGCATGGTCGGAACCGGCTACGTGGGCCTCGTCACGGGGGCCTGTCTCGCGGACTTCGGGATGGACGTCGTCTGCGTGGACAAGGACGACGCGAAGATCGCGGCGCTCCAGAGCGGCGAGATCCCGATCTACGAGCCCGGCCTCGTAGAGATCGTGGCGAAAAACGAGCGGGCGGGAAGGCTTCGATTCACGACCGACCTGAAATCCGCGATCGAGGGCTCGCTCGCCATCTTCATCGCCGTCGGAACTCCCCCTCGCGCGGACGGATCTCCCGATCTCACGTTCGTGCGACAGGTCGCCGAGGCCGTCGCGATGCACATGAACGGCTACAAGGTCGTCGTCACCAAGTCGACCGTCCCGACGGGAACGGGAAAGATGATCGAAGAGATCATGCGGGACAACGGCGGCAAGCACGATTTTTCGATCGTGTCCAACCCGGAGTTCCTGCGGGAAGGCTCTGCGGTCTCCGACTTCCTGAGGCCGGACCGCATCGTCATCGGCGCGTCCGACCGCCGCGCCGTCGAGGTGATGCAGGAGATCTACAGCCCCCTGTACCTGATCGAGACGCCGTTCGTGATCACCGACGTCGCGTCCGCCGAGCTCATCAAGTACGCCTCGAACGGCTTTCTCGCGGTGAAGATCTCGTTCATCAACGAGATCGCTCGGCTGTGCGAGCTGATGGGCGCGGACGTCCACGACGTGGCGCGGGGCATGGGGCTCGACCGCCGGATCGGGTCGAAGTTCCTGCATCCGGGACCGGGCTTCGGAGGCTCCTGCTTCCCGAAGGACACAGCGGCCGCCGCGGATCTCGCCCGCCAGCACGGCTACACGTTCCGGATCATCGAGGCGACGATGGAGGTGAACCGGGAGACGAAGGCGCGGATGATCGAAAAGATCGCCGCGGCGGCGGGGCCCCTCGAAGGGAAGACGGCCGCCCTCCTCGGGCTCTCCTTCAAGCCCGAGACGGACGACATCCGGGAGTCGCCGGCGATGGCCGTGCTGCAGGACTTGAAGAACGCGGGTGCCCGCGTCCGCGCGTTCGACCCGGCCGCCGTCGACAACGCCCGGGCGCTCCATCCGGAAGTGTCCTACGCGCGCGACGCGTATGACTGTGCCGCCGGAGCGGACTTTCTGGTCCTCGCCACCGAGTGGAACGAGTTCCGGGCGCTCGACCTCGGGCGGCTCGCGCGGGTGATGAAGAGCCGGACGATGATCGACCTGCGCAACGTCTACGAGCCGAAGGCGATGAAAGAGGCGGGCTGGAGCTACACCGGCGTCGGTCGGAGCTGAACAATCGAAATGGGGGTTTCCTGATGCGAGTCGTCGTCACCGGAGGAGCGGGCTTTCTCGGCAGTCACCTCTGCGACCGGTTGCTCGCCGAGGGACACGAGGTCGTCGCCGTGGACAACCTTCTCACGGGGAATCGCCGCAACATCGCCCATCTCGCCGACGAGAGGCGGTTCCGGTTCGTGCTGCACGACGTGACGCACTTCATCTTCATCGACGGCCCCGTGGACGCGGTCATGCATTTCGCTTCGCCCGCTTCTCCCATCGACTACCTGGAGCTGCCGATTCAGACTCTGAAGGTCGGGTCCCTCGGCACACACAACGCGCTCGGCCTCGCGATGGCGAAGGGTGCCCGGTTCCTCCTGGCGTCCACCTCGGAGTGCTACGGCGACCCGCTCGTCCACCCGCAGCCCGAGACGTACTGGGGAAACGTGAATCCGATCGGGCCTCGCGGCGTCTACGACGAGGCGAAGCGCTTCGCCGAGGCGATGACGATGGCCTACCAGCGCGCCCACGGCGTCGACACCCGCATCGTCCGGATCTTCAACACCTACGGCGAGCGGATGCGGCCGCGAGACGGACGCGTCGTCCCCGCGCTCATCTGTCAGGCGCTCGCCGGCGAGCCGATGACCGTCTTCGGGGACGGATCCCAGACCCGATCGTTCTGCTACGTCTCGGACCTGGTCGAGGGGATCTACCGACTGCTTCTCTCTCAGGAGCGCGAGCCGGTCAACGTGGGCAATCCCGCGGAGCTGTCCGTGCTCGATTTCGCGAAGACCATCCGGAAGCTCACCGGGACCGGGAGCGAGATCGTCCACCGCCCCCTGCCGGTCGACGACCCCAAGGTACGGCAGCCCGACATCACCAAGGCCCGCACGAAGCTTGGATGGGAGCCGAAGGTGAAGCTCGAGCCCGGC
Source organism: Acidobacteriota bacterium (assembly GCA_039933215.1). Lineage (GTDB taxonomy): Bacteria > Acidobacteriota > Thermoanaerobaculia > UBA5066 > Gp7-AA6 > JALYUA01. The sequence goes on along the minus strand of JBDTOO010000042.1, from coordinate 25,913 downwards.
CTGGAAAGAACGATCGAATACTTCCGATCGCTGGGAGAAGCCGGCCGCAAAGAATAGGGCGGTCGGCATCCTTACCCTTTCCGCCAGGCGAGGGCGCGCCATTTCCGGCTGCCCTCAACCATCCGCTCGCAGCGTGAGGAGTCTCCCGACCGAAGGGAGGGAGGAGCCTCACGCTGCGGGAGCCGGAGCGGTCGCGAAGCGAGCGCGGAGGCGACGGTTAGCCGTCGCTGCCGATGGCTTCGACCGGGCAGGAGTCCATCGCCTCTTCGCACTGCGCCTGCTCCTCGGGGGACGCGGGCTGGCGGGAGACGTACGAGTACCCCTTCTCTTCCTCGCGCTGAAAATTGCCGGGCGCGGTGACGCGGCAGACGTCGCAATCGATACATTGCGTGTCCACGTAGAACCGCCCGGGGACGCTCTCGGAAACGCGGTCGCGCGGATCGGCCATCCCCGAAAACTAACAGAGTCCTCCCGGCTTCCGGGTGAAACATGAGGATCTCATCAGGCGGCGCATGCGCCCCGAAAAAGACGCTACACTTCGCGCCGTGTCAGGCCGCCCCGCGCTCCTGCCTGTCGGACTGGTCATGTTGTTTCTCTCCTCCTGCCGCGACGACCGGCTCCCGGAGGGAGACGCCCGCAACCGCCAGATCGCCGCCGGACGCACGATCTACGAGCGCAAATGCGCGTCGTGCCACGCCCTGTCGGGCAACGGCCAGACCGTGACGGCGAGCCGGTTCCCGTACGCGAACCTGATCGACGGCCGCTGGCGGTCGAGCGGCAGCGCGGCGGCGATCGAGCGGCAGATCCGGAAGGGCCGGGATCCCATGCCGAAGTTCGAGGGAAAGCTGACGGACGAGGAGATCCGCGAGACCGCGGCCTACGTGCTCGAGCTGTCCCGGCGAAAGGCGCCGTGACGAGGCAAATTCCCCTCTTCCCGCTGCCCGGAGTGGTGCTGCTGCCCGGCACGCTGCTGCCGCTCCACATCTTCGAGCCGCGCTACCGCGAAATGGTGGCGCACGCGCTCGCCGGCGATCGGACGATCGGAATGGCCCTCTTGAAGGCAGACCTCGAGATCGACGGAGGCCGCTCCCCCATCCACGCGATCGGTGGCGCCGGGGAGATCGTCGACTCGGAGCGGCTCGACGACGGCCGGTACAACATCCTGCTCGAGGGTCGATTCCGCTATCGCGTCGTTTCGGAGACGCCGGGGACCCCCTTCCGGATCGCGGAGGTCGAGGAGGTGCCGTCCTCGCCTTTCCTCGATCCGCGCGAGGAGGAGCGGATCTGTGGCATCGCGTCCGGCCTCTTCGGAGCCATCGCGCCCGAGATCGCGCTGTCGCCGCTGCCGGAGGAACAGATGTCGGCGGAGCGGTTGGCGTCGGAGATCGCCATCCGGCTCCGCTACGCACCGCAGGAGCTCCAGGGGTTCCTCGAGCTCGACGCCGTTCCCACCCGTTTCGGCTTTCTCGTCGCCCGGATGGCGGAGTGGGAAAAGCGCCTGGCGTTCCTCCGGCCTTTCCGGCCGCCCGAGCTCGACGTGACGCGCAATTGAGACCTCCCCGGGGCAAGCCGTTCGAGCGCCGGTTTGATCCCGCTCGCCCCCCTCTCCAGCCCACCCGCCTGAGGCTGGAAGCCGCGACGGTCTGCCAGCTGCGTTGTCCGTCGTGCCCGACGGCCGAGGGCGTCATCCGCAACGCGATCGGCGCGGGCTGGCTCACGATCGACCGGTTTCGAGAGCTGGTCGACGCCAACCCCTTCCTGAGGGAGATCGAGCTCTCGAACTGGGGGGAAGTCTTCCTGAATCCCGACCTCCTGAAGATCTTCGAACACGCACACTCCCGGGGCGTCCGGCTCACCATTTCGAATGGCGCGAACTTGAACGATGTCCGGGACGAGGTCCTCGAAGGCCTCGTGCGTTTCGGAATCCGGCAGGTCACGTGCTCGATCGACGGTGCGACGCCGGAGACCTACGCGATCTACCGCCGCCGGGGCCACCTCGACCGCGTGCTGCGAAACATCGAGACGATCAACCGGCACAAGGCGGCACACCGCTCCCCCTATCCCCGTCTGGACTGGCAGTTCGTGGCGTTCGGCCACAACGAGCACGAGATCCCTGAGGCGCGCCGACTCGCCGCCCGGCTTGGCATGGGCTTCCGGGTCAAGCTCTCCTGGGGCGATCTCTACGGCGAAGACTTCTCCCCCGTCCAGGACCGGGACCTCGTCGCTCGCGAGTCCGGCACATCCGCCGCCGACCGGGCCGAGTTCGAACGCCGCCACGGGACCTCCTACGTCGCCGAGATCTGCCACCAGCTCTGGATCCAGCCGCAGGTCAACTTCGACGGCCGGCTGCTCGGCTGCTGCGTCAACCACTGGGGCGACTTCGGCAACGTCTTCGAGTCCGGCCTCCTGCCCGCCGTGAACGGCGAAAAGATGCGCTACGCCCGAGAGATGCTCCAGGGCCGCGCCCCGGCCCGGCCGGACATCCCCTGCTCGACCTGCAGCATCTACGGCCGCATGTCCGAGACATCCCGCTGGGTCAACCCCGATGAGGTGACGCCGTCCCTCCCCCGCCGCCTCCTCCGCCCCCTCCTCAGCCGCCTGTCGAGCCTTTTCCGCCACGCCCGTCGTTTCGCGAACAGGCCGACGGGAGCATCGGATGGACCGGGGTAAGTTCGCGACCCTCTCCCACGAGCCGTCCGCTTCGCAGCGCCGAACCGGAACCAATTCCCGCCAAAAAAGTCGCATCGCGCGCTCAGCGCCTCACCAAAGCTCGCCGCGGTCAGAAAGACAATGACCCGCGCAGGAAACGCCGATGTCGAGACCGCTCAGAATCCCCGCTGCCCCCGCAGGTCCGCCTGAAGCCTCGCTGGAGCCCGGCGCCGGCGAAGCCCCCCGCGGAGGCCATGGGTGAGGGAGCACACCGACCCGAAACCTCCACCTCTCCGCGCCTGCGACCGAACCCGAGCGGCGGCCCGCTGTTCTCTTTCGCGGCAAGGCCGCCGCGTGCCTCCGCGGGGGGCGCCAGCCGGCGCCGGGCGTCTCGCTCGGACCCAGCGGAACGAACGTAGGAGGAGGTCGTTCGAGGAATCGCGCCGCCAACGCCGAACCGGCGCTACATCTTCTGCGCGGTGCTCGCGTTCAAGGCGCGGTCGTGCGCCCAGCTCTTGATCGCCTTGATCTGCTCTTCCATCGTGACGGCGAGCGGGACCGTGGCGGTGATCATACGGTGGAGGTCTTCCTCCGTGACGGACCGGGCCTCGGAGTAGGAATCGACGACCGCGGAGATCACGGCCTGCTCGATCTCGGCCCCATTCCAGCCCTTGGTCGCCTTGGAAAGAAACACCAGGTCGAACTTGGCGGGATCGCACCGGTTCTTCTTCAGATGGATCGAGAAGATCTGTTTGCGCTCCTCTTCCGTCGGCAGATCGACGAAGAACACCTGGTCGAAGCGACCCTTGCGGATGATCTCGGCGGGAAGCAGCTGGATCCGGTTCGCGGTGGCCGCGACGAAGACCAGAGCGCTTTTCTCCTGCATCCACGTGAGGAACCCCGAGAAGATTCGCGACATCGCGGCGTCCCCGCCCTCGCGGTATCCCCCGACTCCCATTTCGATCTCGTCGATCCAGAGGACGGCCGGTGACACCGCCTCGACGCTCCGCAGGGCCTTCAGGAACGTGCTCTCGGGGTTCTCCGTTCCGAACACCGCGTTCATGTCGAGACGGAACAGGGGGAGGTTCCAGAGAGTCGAGATCGTCTTGACGCAGAGGCTCTTGCCGCATCCCGAGATCCCCATGAGGAGCAGCCCCCGGGGGATCGGGATCCCCGCGTCGAGCGCTTCCTTCGAGAAGAGATGCTGCCGCTTCCTCAGCCAGTTCTTGAGGGTCTCGTACCCGCCGATGTCCTCGAGCGAGAAGCGCGGAGGGACGAACTCGAGCACGCCCTCCTTCTTCGACATCTGCTCCTTCTCGGCGAGGACCTCCATGAACCCGCTCTCGTCGAAGGTTCGCCGCGTCGCGAAAACCTTGCCGAGCAGATGTCCGATTTCGTCGGCCGTCAGTCCGCGCATCGCGAGCGCGAGCCGCTTCATCGCGGTGTCGTCGATCGCCTCGGCTCCGAGCCGCCGCCGGACTCCGGCCTCGATGATGCGCGTGATCTCGGCCTCGTCGGGAAGCTCGTATTCGACAACGTAGATTTCCTTCTTCAGGTCTTCAGGGAGAGTCAGCCGGGGCGACAGGATCAGGACGTGGCGGCCGCGATCCTTCAGGCCCCGGTAGAGATCGCGCAGACGCCGGACGATCTCGGGCTTCATCTCCGAGGCCGCCGAGAAGTCCTTCAGGAGATAGAACCCCTTGCCCGAGGCCTGCAGGATCGCGTCGAGCACCTTCAGCTGATCCCGTGTGTCGGGGATCGGCATCCCATCCACGATCAGACCGTCGACGACGGACCACACCGCGAAGGGCACGGGCTGGCCGAAAAACGTCTTCGCGAGGTGCTGGACCAGCCGTTCGACGCGGGGCTCCTCCCAGCTCTGCACGTAGATCAAGGGATGCCCGCCGACGAGAGCACGCCGGATCTTGTCCATCGCCTTGTTCGAGGGCGCCTGGACGGGTGAAGGAGCCGTCATTGTGCTCATGGAGTGACCATTGTAACCGGCACGGAGCCGCAGCGAGGCCCCGACACCCGGCCGGGCGGGGGCCGTCCTTCGGCCGGCGATGGCGCGCCGTCGTCTACAATCATCGCGCGCATGCCGAATCCCGAGCACGTCATCCTGCTCCTCTCACCCGAGTGGAACACCTGGAGAGCCCGCAACACGAACGTCACTCCCGATCTGACCGAGGCGAAGCTCTCGGGCAAGGACCTCTCCGGAAAGGACCTCAAACGGGCGGATCTGACGCGGGCGGACCTCTCCGAGACGAAGCTCGATTCTGCGGACTTCACGCGGGCGACGCTCGACGGGACGAAATGGCGGGGTGCTTCCGGGCCGGGCGTGATCCTCGAGAGCTGCCGGCTCGACGGCCTCGATTTCTCCAAGCTGTTCCTCGCCGGAGCGCGATTTCGCTCCGCGTCCATGCAGGGGTGCTCCCTGGTCGAGGCGGATCTCGCGGGAGCGGATCTCTCGCTGACGAAGCTCGAAGGCTCCGACGCCACCGGCGCCAACCTCGCGGGGGCCCGCCTCACGGACGTCAACTTCCGGGGCGTGCGGACGGCCGGCGCTCACTTCGACGGCGCCGATCTCTCGCGCTGTTACTTCGAAGGCGTGGCCGCCGTCCGCGGGTCCTTTCCCAACGCGAATTTCGAAGGCGCGAACATGAAGAGCGCCGACCTCGCGGGCGCGGATCTCCGGCGCGCGCGCTTCCCCAAGGCGAATCTCCGGCAGGCGTCGCTCAACTCCGCGGATTGCGAGGGGGCCGACTTCACCGACGCCGATCTCGAAATGACCTCGGCCGTCGAAGCGAATTTTTCGGGAGCAAATTTCGATCGTGCCAAGCTGCGGAAAATGGAGCTTCGGAAGGCGACCTTTCTCGACGCCACGGGCAAGGATGTCTCCTTTGCCGACGCCAAGCTCGCGGAAGTCGATCTGCGCTCCGCGAAGTTCGAAAGCGCCAATTTCCAGAACGCGGATCTCTCGAAGGCGGTGCTGTCGCGCGCGAACCTGAAGCCCTACACGTTCACGGGTGCCCGGTTCGCGAACGCGGACTGCTCGGAGGTTCAGGCGGAGGGCGTCAACTTCGCTCGCGCGGACATGTCCCTGGCAAACTTCCGGCTCGCGAACCTGAAGCGCGCCAACCTTTCGGGCGTGCGCGGGTTCGACGTCAACCTGTCCGGATCGATGCTGATCGGGGCAAACTTTCAGAACGCCGTGCTCGAAGAGGCCGACTTCCGGTTTGCGCGGGCGATCGGCGCAGACTTCACCGGCGCCACGCTCTCCGGCGCCGACCTCGGCAACGCCGACTTCTCCGAAGCGATCTTCAAGAACGCGAAGCTCTGGGGCGTCACGGCCCGGAGAGTCAAGGCGCCGTCGGGTAAGGGAATCCTGCTGTCGCTTTCGACGACCTTTTCCAAGGCGAAGGTGAAGAAGACCAAGTCGCTCGACGAAAAGGAGAAGGCACGCGCCAAGCGGATCGCGGCCCTCGAGACCGAAGCGGACAAGCGCCCCCCCCACCTGACCGGGAAGCGGTAAGCCTCAGCCCTTCTTTCCCGCCGCCTTTCGGAACGCCGCCTCGGTCCGCGAAAGCGCGTCCGAATCCAGCTGGAACGCCCCGGGTCGTCCGGAGACCGTCGCCTCGCTCTCCCCGCGAATGGGAAAGAGCTGGATCGTCCAGGACTCCCCGGACGCGAGCCGGACCGTCCACGTCGCGGACGGAGCCCTGTCCTTGAGCCCGGCGGCGGCGGCGTCATCCAGGAAGGCCCGGCTCTTGAGATCGAGCACCGCGGTCATCAAATCGTCCGCCGACGCCGCGGGCATCGGGCGTCCGTCGGACACCCATCCGGATTCCTTCCGCGCGAACGCCACGCGCTCGGCTCCGAATGCTCCTTCGATCGACGCGACCGCCGCCCGATCGAATCGCACGAGCCTCGGCTCGCGGAAAACGACCGCTTCCTTGGAGAGATCCTCGACCACCGTGCTCGAGACGGTCAACACCTGAGAATCCCGCCGCGCGTAGACGGAGTTCCCGTCGGAACGCGTGGCGCCGAAATCGACAACGGTCGTCGGCTTGCCGTCGGAGAGCGTCACCCGATACAGCGCCGGTGCGAGCCCGAGCGTGGAAAGGTTCTGCCTGTCGGCGGCGCCCACGAACTCGAGCGCCTTGAGCCCGGTCAATTCGTCGACGAAGCGCTGCGCGAAATCGGCGTCCGCGAGATCGGCGACCGGCTGGCTGAGCCACCACAGACCGGACTTTTTCGAGAGCACGACGCGCCCCCGTCCCCGCTCGATCTCGACCTTCGCGACTTCCCCCGGACCGCCTCCGAAGACGTCCTTGCTGCGAAATTCGTCGGCTCCGCGGCGCGCCGCCGTCGCCACGGCCAGCGGAAGAAAGAAAATGCGCGGATTACCGCCGACTCGAGCGGCGATCTCGTCCTTGCCCGGGATCTCGATGCCGAACTCGACCGTTCGCGTATGCCGCTGCGAGGGATTCGCGGGATCCTTCGACACGAGCGTGGCCTTCAGAGCGGACGGCGGCGCGGACTTCCCGTCCCCGGCGGCGAATCCGTAGTCCTCCGGGCGCGCCTCGGCGGACTCTCCGGAGCGCCGCAGCTTGGCGAGCTGGGCCGCGAGATCTCCCGCGGCGCCCGAATCGGCCGGGTACGCTTCGGGCCGGACGAGCCGCCAGGAGGCTGGGCCGCTTCGCTTCAGCTCGACGAGTGACCCCGGCTTTTCGAGCCGTATGGTCTCCACGTCGTCCTCCGGGAGGTCCCAGACGAGCTCCTTCTTCTGCTCGGCCTCGGAGGTCGTCGGCATCTTGCGCTCGAACAGGAAGATGAAGGCGAAGAGGAGAAGGACGAGCGCCGTCAGGAAGAGAATCTTGCGGTGGGACATCGCGGGCTCAGTGGCGCCGTCGGTACCACACGAGGACGCCCAGGAGGATCGCGCAGAGAGGCATCCCGAATACCGCGAGCAGACCGAGGCGGTTGACCTGCGAGCGGGTCATCGACAGCGAGGCCTGCTCCGGCGTCTTCGGGGCGATCCCCACCAGCCGCTCCTGGCCGGCGAGCCAGCTGACGGCGTTCAAGAAGAGGTTGGCGTTCCCGGCGTTTCCCAGCGCGCCGTTGGCGACGAAGCGCGAGTTTCCGAAGACCACGAGCCGGCCGCCGGGCTTCTTCTCGTCGGACGGCGCGGCGACCATTCCGATGGCGACGGGGCCCGCGTTGTCGGCCGCGTCCTTCCGGACCTCGTCGAGCTTCGTCAGAGACGTCTCTCCCCAGCCTTCCGCCGTCGTCTCGACCAGCATCGTCTGCGCGATCCCCGCGGGCGGCGAAGCGGTCTTCGCCACGGAGCGAGCCAGCGGGAACACGACCGGAAGCCCCGCCGCGGCGAGAGAACGAACGATCGGATGGGAGCCGAAACGATTGGCGATCAGGGTCTCCGGCCCGACCTGGGGAATCGCGTTCGCCGGGTCGATCACGATGTCGTTGTTCAACTTGAGGCCGAACGCGGCGAGAACGCCTCCGAGACCCATGTCGAACGAAGGGGCGCCGGGCGACGGCAGGGCCGGGTCCGCGAGCACCACGACCCGCCCGCCTCCCGCGAGGTACTTCGCGAGCGCCGCCGACTCGGGCTCGAGGAAGGGCGTCCGCGGCCCGGCGACCACGACCACGTTGGCATCCGCCGGCAGGTCGCCCTTGCCGAGCGACTCCCACGCCGCCACCTTCCGATTCTGCTGCTCGAGCGCCTGCTTGACGTCCGCGAGACCCCGGCCGCGCTCGCCCGAGTCGATCCCGGGCTCGCCGTGGCCGGCGGTGAAGTAGATCTTCGGCACCCTGCCGTCGGTGACCTCCAGGATCGCGGACGTGAAGGCCTCCTCGCCGCGGAACGCCTTGATCTCCTGGGGGCCTCCCGGTGCGCCGCCCGCGAAGTCGACGTCCGCGAGCTTGTCCTCTTCGACGTATTTCTTGTGGTCGCCCGACCGGAACACGATCGTGTTCTGCCGGATGCCGAACTCCTTGACCAGCGCCTCCGCGCGGGCGGGGTTGCGCTCGGGGTCCAGATATTCCACCTCGATCTTCGGCGAGAGCGCCCGATACCGGTTCAGGAGCTCCGAGACCGGCTGATAGAGCCGCGAGCCGCGCGTCATGAAGACGGTCACGCGAACCGGCGACTTCAGCGCGCCCACCGTCTTCCGCGTGGTCTCCGAGACGGAGTAAATGCCGTTCGAGGTCCAGTCGCCGCGCCACCAGTGCCGGGCGCCGAGCCAGTTGATACCGAGTGCCAGGGCGAGGCCGAGCGCGACCGCGACTGCCGAGACGTTGCGGCGGCTCGACGCGGCGCTCACGGGTTCTCCTTCTTCGCCGACAGCGACACCGTGGCGAGGAAGAGGAAGAGGGCCGTCGCGGAGAGGTAATAGACGATGCGCCGGCTGTCCACGACGCCGCGGGCAAATTCGTCCATGTGATCCCAGAGATTCAGATACGTCAGCCAGTCCCTGTTGGCGCCGGCGAACATCGACTCGAGGAGGCCGACCGAGAAGATCGGGATCAGCATCCCGAACGTGAGGATCGCGGCAATGATCTGGTTCTTCGTCAGCGTCGAAGCGAACGTTCCGACGGCGAGAAAGTAAGCGCCGAGGAGGGCGACGCCGAGATAACCCGACGCGACCGGCCCCACGTCGATCCGCGTCTGGGCTCGCAGGATCACGACATAGAGCAGGGTGGGCGCCCAGAGCGTGAGAAAGAACCCGAGAGCCCCGAGGAACTTCCCGAGGACGACCTCCGCCTCGGAGACGGGGGCGGTCAGCAGGGTCTCGATCGTCCCGCTGCGCCGCTCCTCGGGGAAGAGGCGCATCGCGATGATCGGGACTACGAACAGGTTGAAGATCCAGAAGTACGTGTTGGTGAACAGAAGGATGAGCGCCTGGCCCTTGGGAGCGGAAGGCGTCGAGAGGTAGTTCAGGATCGCGTAGAAAATGAAGCCGTTGACCAGCAGGAACGCGGCGAGGATGACGTACGCCAGCGGCGAGAAAAAGTACGCGCGCCACTCGCGGCCGACGATCGCGAGGATCTTCCTCACTGGGGCGCCTCGGAGGCGGCCGGCTCCTCGGGAACATTCTCCGATTCGCCGGCGGCTCCGGCCGCGTCGTCGTGATGGGTGAGACGGACGAACACGTCCTCGAGCGAGACCGACTCGCGCGCGAGCTCGCGCAGCGTCCAACCCCGGGCTACGGCGAGCCGGAAGATGTCCTCCGCGACGTCCGCGTCCTCGCCGGTGTGCACGCGAAGCAGCGTTTCCCCTTCCCCGGCCGATTCGTCGACCGCCGTGACGCCGGGGATTGCCCGGATCGCGGCGCCCGCCTCGACCGCGCCGCGTATCGAGACTCGCACGGCCGGCGTTCCCGCGAGCTTGCGCCGCAGCTCCTGCGGCGTCCCCTCGGCGACGATCCGCCCCCGGTCGATGATGAGGACGCGGTCACAGACGGCGTCGACCTCGGGGAGGATGTGCGTCGAGAGAAGCACGGCCCGCTCACGCCCGAGTGCGCGGATCGTCTCCCGGATCCGGATGATCTGCGCCGGGTCGAGGCCCACCGTCGGCTCGTCCAGAATGAGAACCGGAGGCTCGTGCACGAGCGCGCCGGCGAGCGCCGTGCGCTGGCGATAACCCTTCGACAGGTTCTCGACCTTCCGATCGGCCACGTCTTCGAGGAGGCAGCGCGCGATCGCGTCACCGACCCTCCGCGTGAGCTCCGGTCCCGAGACGCCCTCGAGGCGCGCCCGAAAGGCGAGGTACTCCCGCACCCGCATTTCCGGATAGAGCGCCGCGGATTCTGGCAGGTATCCGAGAGACGCCCGGGCTTCGCGCGACTGTCGCACGATGTCATGCCCGGCGATCCGCGCCGTCCCGGAGGTCGGAGGGAGAAATCCGGTCAGGACGCGCATCGTGGTCGTCTTGCCGGCGCCGTTCGGCCCGAGGAATCCGAGGATCTCCCCTTCGCGGACCGAGAAGGAAACGTCGGAGACCGCCACTTGCGTGGGATACCGCTTGGTGAGGTTCTGGACTTCGATCATCGGCGGCGGCGTAATCTAACACGTCGGGTCGCCCGCGGATTCCCGCCGCCGCGCGGCGGATCGGCCCGGCGGCGCTCGCCGCTGACTTAGACTCCCGTTCGTGATCGTGGTGCAGAACGTCTCGAAGACATACGGCCGCCGCGGGGGTTCCCATCGGGCGCTCGCCGACGTCTCGCTCGAGATCGCCCGCGGCGAGACGCTCGGATTGATCGGCCCGAACGGCGCGGGGAAGACCACGCTCCTCTCGTGTCTCCTGGGATTCCTCCGCCCCGACGGCGGCTCGATCCTTATCGACGGAAAGGCCCCGGACGACCTCGGAATCCGCGCGCGGACCGGATACATGCCCGAGCGCCTCGGGTTCGACCGCGAGCTCTCCGGGCGCGAGTTTCTCTCCCACCACTGGCGGCTGTCGGGAGGCGACCGGTCCGCCACCGCGCACGCGGTCGCCGCCGCGGCTGAGAGGGTTGGCCTCGATACGGCCTTCCTCGGCCGCAAGCTGCGGACGTATTCGCGCGGCATGCTCCAGCGCATCGGAGTCGCCCAGGCGACGTTCGGCGAGCCGGAGATCCTCTTCCTGGACGAACCGGCGTCCGGCACGGATCCCCTCGGCGTCGCGGTCGTCCGGGACCGCATCCTCGAGGCGAAGGCCCGCGGCGCGACGATTGTCCTGAACTCGCACCAGCTCGCCGAAGTGGAGCGCGTCTGCGATCGTGTGGCGTTCCTCGAAGGGGGACGGCTCGCGCGCGCCCAGAGCCTGCGCGGGGACGGCGCCGCGCCTCGCCGCGCCCTGCTGCGGACCGATCCCGCCCGCGGCGCCCAGGCCGTCGCCGCGCTCGCCGAACAGGGCCTTCCGGCGACGGCGGACGGCGAGGGGCTGATCCGGCTCGAAGCGGTGCGGGAGGAGGACGTCGCGCGGGCCGTTCGGATTCTGGCGCTCCGCGACTTCCCCGTCTTCGAGGCGCGCGCTTCCGCCGACCTCGAACACTTCTTCAAGAGCCCGTCGTGATCGAGACGGCCCGCCGGTTTCTCGCGCAGAAGCGCGGCTCGCTCGGCACCTGGCTGGCGCTCGTCGCCCTCGCGCTGCTCGGCTCGATGCCGCTGCGTGCCGGGACGCCGCTCGGGTTCGTCGTGACCCTGGCGGTCTTCGTCCTGGCCAGCGGGATCGTTTCGCGGGACGCGGCGAGCGGCGCGCTCCAGATGATCCTCGCGCGTCCGATCCTTCGCGCGGAGTACCTCCTCGGAAGATTTTTCGGCGGCGTCGCGGCGATCCTCCTGTTCCTCGCGTCGACCCTCGTTCTGACCTTCCTCCTCGACCGCGCGGCGGCGCTCGCCGGGTGGACCGCCGATTCGGTCCCCTGGGGTCCGGCTCTCCGGATCACGGGCGAGGAAGTGCCGCACGCCGTGATGAACCTCGCGATCCTCCTTTTTTTCTCGACGTTTCTCCGCGGGATCGGCGACGTCCTCGCGTTCCTGCTCTTCGGGCTCGTCTTCAGCGCTCTCCCGGGAATCTTCGCCGGCTTGCTCCATCGGCCCGATCTCGCCAGCCTGACGAACGCGATGCTCCAGAACCTGGCGCCGGACGGCGCGTGGCGGGACATCTTCCACGGAGGAAAGGTCCTGCAGCTCGCCACCGGTCAGTGGGTGCTCGCCCTCGCGGGTTACCTGCTGCTCGCCACCCTCCTCTTCAATCGCCGGGAGCTTTCTTATGGACAGGACTGATTCCGCGCCCCCCGCTCCGTCCGCTCCGCCCGCTCCGCCCGCTCCGCCCGCCGGGCCGGCCGCGCCCTCAGGACCGCAGCGCCGGATCCCCCGGACGCTCCTCTGGATCGCCGCCGCGGCGGTGGTGCTCCGGATCGCCGTCGCCGTGTCCGATCGATCCCGTCCCACCGCGGACGGAGCCGGACTCGTCCGGTGGCAGCCCCTCGCTTCCACGGGATCGCTGGCCTCGGACTCGAAGAAGCCCGTCCTCTACGACTTCACGGCTGCGTGGTGCCCTCCCTGCCATCGCCTCGACGCGGAGGCGTGGGCCGACGACGGGATCGCGTCGCGCGTCAGCGCGGCGTTCATCCCCGCGCGCGTCGTCGACCGCCAGCGGGAGGACGGATCGAACCCGCCCGCCATCGCGGAGCTGCACCGCCGCTACGGAATCTCCGTCTTCCCCACCGTCCTGGTCGTCGACGCTTCCGGCAAAGAGATCGCCCGGATGGAGGGGTACGCGGGCCGTCGGGAGTTCGACGCGTTCTTAGACGACGCGCTCCGAAAGGCCCGCTCGCGCTGACACCGAAGGCGGGCGCTCAGCCGGAGGGCTGTCGGGCGACCTCCCGGAACAACGCGCGGATGTGCCGGGCGTTCTGTCCGAAGTCGTAACGCCCCACTCTCGAGGACGATCGGACCCGAACGCGGGTGCCGGACCCCTCGGCAGAGAACGCGACCACGACGTCGTCCCGGAAGCGGAACACCGGCGAGGTCCACACCGCGTGAAGCGCGTCTCCCGCCGGACGGCGGGGCGCCCAGCCGAGCCGGGAGAGCGCCCGCTCGACGCGGACGCGCACGGTTTCCGGGCTGTCCGGGAAGATCTCTTCCCGTATCGCGAAGTTGGCCACGCGTTCCGCCGCGCGGCTAGTCGCGCCGCCGCGGCGCCGACGTTCGCGCCGCGGGTGCCTCCGGCTCGGGTGCCGGTGCGAGCTCCGCGAGAAACCTTCCCGTGACGCTCGACGAGGACCGGCGCAGCTCTTCGGGCGTTCCCTCCGCGACGAGCCGGCCGCCGTCCCGGCCTCCGCCGGGGCCGAGGTCCACGATCCAGTCCGACGACGCGAGGAACTGGAGATGGTGCTCGACGGCGATCACCGAGTGCCCGAGCGAGATGAGCCTCCGAAGGGTTCCGAGGAGCCTCTCGACGTCGAGGGCATGGAGGCCGGTCGTCGGCTCGTCGAAGAGAAAGAGGGTTCCTCGCGACGTGGCGGGCCGAATCTCCAGGAACGAGGCCAGCTTGAGCCTCTGCGCCTCTCCGCCCGAGAGCGTCGCCGTGGGCTGCCCGAGCTTCACGTATCCGAGGCCGACTTCCACCAGAGGCGCGAGGCGCTTGCCGATCCGCGGCTCTTCGAGAAAGAACCGGCCCGCGTCCGCGACGGTCATGTCGAGCACGTCGCCGATCGTCTTTCCACGATAGCGGACGGCGAGAACCCGGCTCTGGAACCGGCGCCCGTCGCAAGCCTCGCAGCGGACGGTCACGTCGGCGAGGAACTGCATGTCGATCGTCTGCCAGCCCGTGCCCTTGCAGGTCTCGCATCGGCCGCCCGCGGAATTGAAGGAGAAATCGCGCGCCGTGATCCCCCGCGACACGGCCCGCCCGCTCTTCGCGAAGAGCTGGCGGATATCGTCCCATGCCTTCACGTACGTGACGGGGTTCGACCGCGCGGAGCGGCCGAGCGGACTCTGGTCGACGAAGAGGATGTCCGCCACGCCGTCGAGCCCCTCGACGCGGTCGTGCTCCCCGACGTCGAGCGACACGGCGCCTTTGACGCGACGCGCGTACGAGTTGTAAAGGATGTCGCGGACCAGCGTCGACTTGCCAGACCCCGAAACGCCGGAGACCGACACCAGCCGGCCGAGCGGAAAGCGCACCGTCAGATTCGCGAGGTTGTGCTCCCGCGCGCCGACGACCGTCAGGGCGCCCTCGGCGCGGCGAAACGCGACGAGGCGGCCCCCGCGCCGCGCCGGCTCCCCGCCGGCCGCCTCCGGCACGCTCTTCTTCTCCCGCCGGGCGAGCTCCGACCCCGTCGCCGAGCCGCGGACGCGGGCGAGCGACCGGGGCGTTCCCTCGAAGAGGAGGCGTCCGCCGAGGCTCCCCGAGCCCGGACCCAGGTCGATGACGTGATCCGACGATTCGATGACCTCCGGATCGTGCTCCACCAGGACGACCGTGTTGCCCCGGTCCGCGAGCCGCCTCAGGATCCCGATCAGCCGGCGCGTGTCCGCGGCGTGGAGCCCGATCGTCGGCTCGTCCAGAACGTAGAGGGTGCCCGTGAGCGAGCCTCCGAGCGCGGAGGCGAGACCGATGCGCTGCGCCTCGCCCCCCGAAAGGGTCCTGGCGGACCGAGAGAGGGTCAGGTAGTCGAGACCCACGTCGTTCATGTACCGGATGCGCGCCGTCAGCTCCGCGACGACGGACGAGAGGCGGGCCTCCTCCTCCGGCGAGAGCTCGACGGCGGCGAACCAGCGCTGCAGGTCCGAGAGCGGCATCTCCGCCAGGCTGGCGATCGTGTGCCCGCGGAACCGGACGGCGAGCGAGGCCGGCGAGAGGCGCGCGGCGCGGCAGTCGGGGCAGAGCGTGTAAGCCCGATAGCGCGCGAGCAGGACTCGGACGTGGATCTTGTACCGCTTCGTCTCCAGCCATTCGAAGAAGCCGTGGATCCCGTAGAAATCGCCGCGCCCCCGGAAGAGCACCTCGCGCTCGTGCGAGGACAGCCGTTCGACCGGGACGTCGGTGCGGACCGAATAGCGTCGGCAAGCGCGGAAAAGGTCGTCATAGGTCGATTCGTACGCCGGCGTGTTCCAGGGCGCGATCGGGCGGTCGGAGAGCGTCTGGCCGGGGTCGGGAATCACCTTCGCGAGGTCGACGCCGATGACGCGCCCGAAGCCCTGGCAGGCCGTGCAGGCGCCGAGCGGGGAATTGAAGGCGAACAGCGGCGGCGTCGGGTCGCGGAAGTCGACGCCGCAGCGCGGGCAGTGCAGGCCCCGCCGAAACGTCCTCGAGCGGCCCTCGAACTGAGCCACGAGACAGCCCGACATCGCGAACGCGGTCTCGGCCGCCGCCGCGATCTCGACCCGGGATTCGGGCCGTACGACGAATCGGCCCACGACGACCTGCAGCCGTCCCTCCGGGTCGAGCAGCTCGTCGACGTCCTCGCCGATCTCGACCGTTTCACCCTGGGGGGAGATGGCTCGGAAGAAGCCCGCGCGTTTCAGCTCCTCGACGCGGAGGCGCGCTTCCCGCTGCCGCTTCTTCTTTCCCCCCGCGGCCCGCGAGTCCCAGGCCACGGGCGCGACCAGGACGACCCGGGCTCCCCCCTCGGCCAGCGCCAGCTCGTCCACGGCGCGATCCACGCCGCCCGGCACCGCCGCGACCTCGCACGCCGGGCAGAACGTCGTCCCGCCGTGGGCGAAGAGGAGCCGTAAAGAATCGTGAATCTCCGTCTGAGTGCCGACGGTCGACCGCGCGTTGCGCACCCCGTTCTTCTGCTCCAGGGCGATGGCCGGTGGAACCGGCTCGATCGAATCGACGTCCGGGCGGTCGAGGCGCTCGAGAAACTGGCGCGCGTAGGTCGAGAGGGACTCCGCATACCGGCGCTGCCCCTCGGCGTACAGCGTGTCGAAGGCGAGAGAAGACTTCCCGGAGCCCGAGACCCCCGTCACGACCGTCAGGCGGCCCGTCGGGATCGTGACGGACACGTCCTTCAAGTTGTGGGTACGCGCACCGCGGATTCGGATCGGCGAGGAGGAGGAGGAAGAGGGCGGTGGACGCATGCGGCGACGGCTCCCCGAGCTGGAACGAAGGGGCGGGCGTTTCGGATCGTCTTTCAGAACGGATCAGTATATCGAACGCCGTCGCCGAAAAACGGCGGCGCGGACCGGGTGTAACTCCAAAGACCGATGCCGGATTCCCGCTCGCGCGACACACGCGCCCTAGAACCCGGGCAGGCCGTCCGAAGGAACCGGCTGAGGAGAGTGGAGCGGGCACTCCGCCGTCGGCGCCGTGCCGGCGATGAAGACCTCCGTCATCCGGCGCGGGCACTCGGAGCCGGCGAGGAATCCGCTGTCCGGATCGATCTCGGCCGTCACGATGTCCGAGGGCACGGGAAAGTTGTCGAGGAAGTACTGCGGCGGGACGGAGCGGGCGAAGTCCGCGAACAGCGGGATCGCGCCCTGGGAGCCGGAAAGGTGCACGGCGCGGTTGTCGTCGTAGCCGACCCACACCGCGGCGAGGAACCGCGGCGAGAAGCCGACGAACCAGGCGTCCCGCCCGTCGTTCGTCGTCCCCGTCTTCCCCGCCAGCACGCCCTTCGGAACCCCCGCGCGGGCGCCGTTTCCCGTGCCGCGGTCCACGGCCCCACGCAGGAGGGAGTCCACGAGAAACACGGCATCCGCCGGGAGGGCGGGCTTCAACGGTGTCTCCTTCCGGTCGAGGACCGTGCCCTCCGAGGTCATGACTCCGACGATCGCGTTCGCCTCGATCCGCACGCCGCTGTTGGCAAAGACGCAATACGCCGAGGCGATCTCCATCGGCGAGATCTCGAATGCGCCGAGAGCGATCGAGGGGTACGGGCGCAGCGTCGAGTGGATCCCCGCGGCGCGCGCCGTCGCGAGCACGGTCGGTAGCCCCGCGGCGAGGGCGACGCGCACCGTCGGAATGTTGATCGAGAGCTCGAGCGCCTGCCGGGCGGTCATCGGCCCGCGGAAGGCGTTGTCGTAGTTTCGCGGGGTCCACTGCTGCTCGGACTCCTTCCGATCCCAGATGACCGTGATCGGATCGTCGCGGAGGATGGTCGCCGGCGTGACCGGGCGAGGCATGTCGCGGCGGGCGAACGCGGCGGCGTAGACGAAGGGCTTGAAGAGGGAGCCCGGCTGGCGGTGGGCCTGGGTGACCCGGTTGAACTGGGAGCGGGCGTAGTCGCGGCCGCCGACGAGCACGCGCACGCCGCCCGTCTGGGGCTCGAGCATGATGAGCGCGCCCTGGAGCGGCGCCTGGCGCGCGGCCTGGGCCAGCCGGCGGTACTTCTTTTCGAGCCCCGCCAGACCCTCGGCGACGGCGCGCTGGCCCGCCTGCTGGAGGTCGACGTCGAGAGTCGTGTAGATCTGAAGCCCCTCGGTCTTCAGCTTCTCGCCGTACCGCTCCGCGAGCTCTCCCTTCACGAAATCGACGAAATGAGGCGCCGTCGTTCGCGACGCGCTGCGCGAGACCGGGCGCAGCGGCTCGGCGAGCGCCTGTTTCAGCGCGGCGTCATCGATCTTCTTCTCCTCGCGCATGAGGCGCAGCGCCAGGTCGCGGCGCTGGAGCGCACGCCCCGGGTTGCGCAGAGGCGAGTAGACGTTCGGCGCCTTGATGATCGCCGCGAGCGTCGCCGACTCGGCGAGGTCGAGATCGCCGGCCTCCTTGCCGAAGTAGTGCCGGGCGGCCTCGCCGATGCCGGTGATGGCGATCGAGCCCTCCCGGCCCAGATAGATCTCGTTCATGTAGGCCTCGAAGACCTCGTCCTTGGAGTACCGGGCGTCCAGGATGAGCGCCAGGATCGCCTCGATGCCCTTGCGCTTCAGCGTCCGCTCGGGAGAGAGGTACAGGTTCTTGACGAGCTGCTGCGTGAGCGTCGATCCGCCCTGGGTCGCGCTCCCCTTCAGGTTGGCAAAAACCGCGCCGAACGTGCGGCGGATGGAGACGCCCGCGTGGCGGTAAAAGTCCCGGTCCTCCGTGACGAGGATCGCGTCGGTGAGCGACTTCGGAAGGTCCGCCAGGCGCACGAGCGTCCGGTCTTCGACGTCCTCGCCGTACACCGACCCGAGGAGCTCCGGCTCGACGACCACCGCCAGAATCCGGTCTCCGACGGCGTCGCGCAGCGCGGAGACCTGCCCCCCGGCGTACTCGACCGTTGCCGGGAAGCCGGCGAAATCGTGCCCGGGGTAGCGAAAGCTCCGCGTGTAGACCTCGAGCGAGACGCCGTCCCGGCGGTAATGCCCCGGCCGCGACGGGGCGGCGTCGTCGCGCTGGTAGAGAAGGCGGTCGAGCTTTGCGGCGAGCTTGTCCGGCGAGCCTCCGTCGCCGACGCGCACGGCGAGGACGTCGGAATAGATGCGCGACGGAAGCGTCCAGCGGCGCCCTTCGAAGCGCGACACGACGACGGAGGTGAAGTATCCGATCACGGCGAGCCCGATCAAGACGAGGCCGCCCGCGGCGGCGAGGATCGCCACGCGGTGGCGATACACCCAGAGGTGCAGCGACACGCGCTTCGGACCGGGAGAAGTCCAGATCTTCCGCATGGGCGCCGCCGAGCATACGGCACACGCCTCGCGCCGCCGCGACGCGGGCGGCGCCGCCTGGATTCGCGCCCGCACGACCTGTTCTAATGCCGCGCGTGGCGAGAAAAGGACGCAATCGCGGCCGCCCGGCGCGTCCGCGCGCCGACTCCGGGCGCAGCGCCGACGCGCCGCCGCCTCCCCGTCGAGGGCGCACCGCGGCCGCTTCCGAACCGGGGCCCGAACGGCTGGACGCCCCCGCCATCGCCGCCGTCGTCCTTCTGGCGATCGTCCTCGCCGGGACGGCCCTCCGGTACGATTCCGGCGCTCTCTCCTCCTTCGACGCGCCGAAGCGGCTCGTCGCCCTGGTCGGAGCCGCGGCCGCCGCTCTCGCGGCGTTCGGCCTCTCCCGGTGGGAAAACCCGTTTCGCTCCCAGGGCGCGAGGGGCTGGCGCGACCCGCGGATCCCCGTGGCGCTCGCCGCCGCCGCCCTCGCCCTGACGGCGATCTCCGCCGTGCTCTCCCCCCGTCCGGCGCTCGCGCTGGACTCCCTGCGCGCCACGCTCCTGATCGCGCTCCTCCTTCCTCTCGGGGCATCGCGCGTCGTCGCGCGGGGTGGACGCGTCCTCGCCGGGGTGTTCCTCGCCTCCTCCGCGATCAACGCGGGGGTGTCCATCCTGCAGGCCCGCGCCCTGTATCACCCCTTCTCCCTCGTGACTCTCGGAGGCCGCCAGGCGACCGGCGCTTACGCGGGCAACGTCGGCTACCTCGCTCTCGCGACGGCGCTCGCGGCCGTCGCGGCGCTCGCGATCGCGACGTCCCCGGCGGAAACACCTCTGCGGATCGCCGCGGGCGCGCTGACCGCGCTCTTCGCCGTGGCGCTCGTGATCAACCAGAACCTGACCTCGCTGACCGCGCTCGTCGCCGGAGGAGGCGCCCTCCTCGCGGCTCGCTACGGCCGGAGGGCGCTGTTCCCCGCGATCGCCGGCATGGCCCTGCTCGCCGCCGCCGTCGCGGCCTACCCGCCCATGCGGAATCGGGCGGCCGAAGCGGTCCGGGCGGCGAGGTCCGGGGACTGGGACGGCCTCCTCTCCTACCGCACGGGCGCCTGGGCCGCTGCGGCGCGCATGGCCCGCGAGCGCCCCCTCGTGGGGTACGGCCCGGGAACGTTCGAGTCGGAATACGTCACCCACCGGCTCGCGGCGGAGATCCCGGCGAGGCGCCGGTTCGTGAACCCCCTGTTGACGAGCTCGTACGCGGAAACCCACAACGACTATCTCCAGCCATTCGCCGAGGAAGGCGCGCCGGCGGCCCTGGCCGCGATCGGAGCGGCCATCCTCGTCGCGGCCGGCGTCGCCCGGGCTGCCAGGAGCCGGGCCGGTCCCCTCCGGTCGGAGGCGGTCCTCCTCTTCGCGCTCCTCGCCGCCGGAGCGACCGCGGCGCTGACCTGGTTTCCGCTCCAGCGCCCGATCACCGCCGTGGCGCTCCTCCTCGCCCTCGGCCGGGCGTGGCGCCTGTCGCGGGACGCCGAGGCCGCGCCGGCGCCGGAGGCCGGGGGATGAGGATCGCGCGGGCGGCGGGGCTCGCGGTCCTCCTCGCCCTCCTGGTCTGGCCCGAGCGCGGCCGCATCCATGCGGAGCGGGAGCTCTCCGCGGCGACGGACGCACTCCGCTACGTGCTCACCCATCCGGGCGATCTGCCCGACGCGCCGGGCGCCCTCGACCGGATCGCGCAGGTGGCCGCCGCGACGGAGACCGCGTTGCCCGGCGACCCGCGCCCGGTCATTCTGGAGGGATCGGCGCGGCTCGTCGCCGGCGACGGCGAGCGGGCGCTCGCCGCATACCGGCGGGCACTGGCGCTCGGCGAGCGCGCCGAGACCGACCTGAACCTCGCCCGCGCGTGTGAGCGTCTCGGGCGGGAGCCGGCCGCGCGCGCCGCCTACCTCCGCGCGGCGTGGGTGAGCCCGGCGCTCCTCCCGGTCATGCTGCCGGACGTCGCGATCCGGTTGACGCCCGAGATCGCGCGCCTCGAGGCGGAGCTCGCCCGCGGAGCGCTGCGCGCGCCGCCCCCGCTCCCCGACTAGCGCCGGACGAATCGCTGGCCGACCACGGACGGAGCCGCGGAACGTCTAGCGGAAGATCTTCGAGGACGCGATGCCCCAGACGTGCAGCTTGTACTGGAGCATCGTCTTCAGGATCGCGAACCCGTACCGTACCGAGGGGCCGAAGGCGATCTGCGACGCCTCGTCGAAGTAGCGGGTCTCGATCGGGATCTCGCGGATGCGAAGCCCCCTGGCGATGCCCTGCGCGATGATCTGGGTGTCGAACACGAAGCCGTCCGAGTTCGCGTCGAGATCGACGGTCTCGAGATATTTCCGGCTGTAGGCGCGAAACCCGCTGTGGTACTCCGTCAGGTAGATCAGGAAGGTCGCGTTCTCGACCGCCGTCAGGAAGATGTTGCCCATGTACTTCCACTTGGGCATCCCGCCCTGGATCGGCCGCCCGCCGAGCATTCGGCTGCCGAACACGGCGTCGCACTCGCCGGCGAGAAGGGGCTCGACCAGGTGGGGGATCACGGTCGGGTCGTACTGGTGGTCCGGGTGAACCATGACGACGATGTCGGCGCCGCGCTCCAGGGCGGTCCGATAGCACGTCTTCTGGTTGCCGCCGTAGCCGCGGTTCTTCGGATGGACGACGACGTGGAGGCCCAGGCGGCGCGCCTCCTCGACGGTCCGGTCGCGGGAGCCGTCGTCGACGAGGATGACGTCGTCGACCGACCCCATCGGGATGTCGGCGTACGTGCGCTCGAGAGTCTTCTCGGCGTTGTAGGCGGGCATCACGACCGCCACCTTCGGCCGGGGGCTCGGCCGGGATCGATCCGCGCTCACCGGATGGTCCATGACCGCATCACACTCCGCGCCTGGTCAGAACGACGGGCAGCGTCCGGAGGAGAATCGAGAGATCGAGACCAAACGACCAGTTGTTCAAGTACGCCAGATCGTAGCGCAGCTTGATCTCGGGCTCCGTGCCGTAGTCGCCCGACACCTGAGCGAGGCCCGTCATCCCGGGCCGTACCGCGTGGCGCAGCGGGTAGCCTGCGACCGTCCGGGAGAAGCGTTGCGTGAACTCGGGTCTCTCCGGGCGGGGGCCGACGAGGCTCATGTCGCCGCGCAATACGTTCCAGAGCTGCGGGATCTCGTCGATGCGGAGCGCTCGCAGGAAACGCCCCACGGCGGTCACGCGCGGGTCGCCGGGCGAAGCCAGAACGGCGCCTGTCTCGATCTCGGCGCCTTCGCGCATCGTCCGGAGCTTCCAGAGCGGAAAGTCGCGGCCGTCCTTGCCGACACGCGCCTGGCGATAGAAAGCGCCCCCGCGCGACGTCGCGAGGACAACCAGCGCCGCCGCGCCGAGCAGTGGAAGGAAGACCGCGAGCATCACAGCCGAGACCGCGAGGTCGAAGACCCGCTTCGTGACGGCCTGAACGCCCTCGAGAGGGCGCAGCTTCGCTTCGAGCAACGGCAGATCGCCCACGATGCGGAATCGCAGCCGGCCGATCATCGTCTCGAACGGAGAGGGCCAGACGAGGAGGTCCGCGACTCCCTCCGGCGGCAGCGCGTCGCCGATCCGGTCTCTCCAGCTCGTCGCCTCGGGAGTCAGGATGATCTCGTCCACGCCGGCCCGCGCGACGACGGCGGCCAGATCGTTCAGCCCGCCGAGGAGCGGGAGATCCCCGAGCGGGCTCGCCGCGTCCGCCACGAGGCCGACGACCTCGACGCCGGACCAGGGGTGCCTGCGGATCGCCTCGGTGATGAGGACGGCCGCCGGCCCCGCGCCGACGATGAGCGCCCTGCGTCGAGGCTGGGGAAAGAGGCGCTCGAGCAGCGTGCGCCAGAGGGCCAGGAGAACGCCGTTTACCAGGAAATAGAGGATGAGGACCGACCGCGGGAACGCATAGGCCTGCGCGAACGCGAGGAAGAAGACGGCGGACAGCGCGAGAAGCTGCAGGAACAGCGCGGGGATCAGGAGCCGGCCGAGGGGATCCCGAAACCTCTCCCGCGCGCCGTAGAGCCCGAAGAGGGAGAGCGAGACGGCCTGCGCGGCGGCGACCAGGAACACGGTCCGCGGGGTGAACTGGACGTTCGACAGGGGCAGCAGCGTCTGCGTTCCGGGGACCCAGACCCGGGTGCGGATCCAGAACGCCAGATCGAGCGACGCCACGGCGATCGCGATGTCGCCGACGAGCGCCGTGACGCGAAACTTCGAGTGAGACGCCCGTGTCACGCGCGCGCCACGGATTTCCACGCCGGACGGCGGTAGCCGCAGAGCCCGGCGGCCACTCCCGCGGCGAGGACGAGGTTGATCACGGCGAAATAATAGAGCCGGCCCGCGATGCCGCGGAGGGGAAGACGCAGCCGGAGGGACGCCGCCGCGATCGCCGCCAGGGCCAGAACGCCCGCCGAGGCGGGCCGAAGGGGCGCGCTCGCCAGGCCCGCCAGGGCGGCGAGAAGGAAGGTGACGGGAGCGAGCCAGCGCGCGGCCTTGCGCGAGAAAAAGGCCAGAGCGAGACGCGGCCGGCGCCGCGCGTTCCAGAGCCAGCGCTCGCGACGCAGAACCTGTCCGGCGCCGACCCCGATCCGGAATCGCCGCGACGCCTCCGCCCGCAGGTCTCGCGCCGCCGCCTCGCGCGCGACCGCCGCGGGAGCGAAGACGACCGCCGCGCCCCGGTGCGCGACGCCGACCGGGATCAGAAAATCGTCCATGGACGTCGTATCCGGCGGGAGGCGCGGCACCAGGACCCGCCGGGCGGCATAGATCGCCCCGTTCGCGCCGAGGCAGACACCGAGCCTCCCCTCCGCTTCCTTGGTCGCCGTCTCGCGGTCCCAGAACTCGCTCTCCGGAGTCTCCTGGGCCCCGTCGCCGCGCTCGAGCACCAGGCGGCCGCAGGCGGCGCCGGCGAGCGGATCCGCCAGTGCGCGGCAGAGCTCGGTCACGACGCCCGCCTCGAAACGCGTGTTGGCATCCGTGAAGACGAGGATGTCCGCGCGCGACGCCGCCACGAGGTCGTTCAAGACGGCGGCCTTGCCTCGCCGACCTTGGAAGCGGACGACCTCGACCCGGTCGCCCCCCGCTTCCCGCGCGCGGGAGGCCGTCGCGTCGCGAGATCCGTCGCAGCCGATCGAGATCCGATAGGGACCGGGGGCGTCCTGGGCGAGGAGGTCGCGGACCCGGTCCGCGATCACACCCTCCTCCTCCGCGGCGGACACCAGGACCTCGACCGACGGCGGCGCGCCGTCCGGAGTCGAGGAGCGCGGGAGTCCCGGCATCCGAGCGGCGAGCCGGCGCACGAGAGGCGGGTAGACGAAGTACGACCACGCGGCGAGAAGGAGCGAAACGGCGAGAAGCGCGAACGCCGCGGTCGTCACGGGAGGCTCCGGCGAAGGAGCTCGCCGGCGAACGATTCTCCGATCCGCCGCCAGTCGTAACGCCGCTCCACGCGGGCCCGCGCGGCCGCGGCGAGGCTTCCTCGCGCCGGAGGATCCTGGAGAAGCCTCACCGCGGCGTCCGCGAACGCGGGCGGGTCGTCTCGAAGGAGGATCTCCCGGTCCGGCTCCAGCTCGAGGCCTTCGGCTCCGACGGTCGTCGACACCACGGGCACCCCGCAGGCGGCCGCCTCGAGGATCTTCAAGCGGGTTCCGCCCGCGGCGCGCAGGGGAACGATCGCAGCGTCCGCGGAAGCCCAGACCGGCCGCGTGTCGTCGCCCTCCCCGAGAAACTCCCAGTCGGAGCCGAGGCGCACGAGGTCGCGCGGAGCCGACCGGCCGAGCACCCGGACCCGCGCGCGGGGCAGCGCGGCGCGGATCAACGGCCAGACCTCGGACCCGAACCACCGCAGCCCGTCCGCGTTGGGCGGCCACGAGAGATCGCCCACGAACAGCAGGACGCCGTCCCCCGGACGGTCCGGCCGGAACTCGTAGCGGGAGAGGTCGACTCCGTTCGGCACGACGAGAGGCGACGACGCGGGGCTCACGCGCAGGAGCTCGCCGGCGTCGAGCACGGAGACGCACGAGGCGCCCGCGGCCAGCGTCACGAGGTCCCGCTCGAACGCGCCGACGCGGGGCGCCTGCATGCGGGCAAACGCGCGAACGGACCCGGACGACGCCGTCTCCGACACCCGCTCCCAGATCTGCGAGTCCAGGTTGTGGAAGTCGATCCACCCCGGGCGGCCGGAGCCGAGCGCGAGAGGCCCGACATGGTACGAGTGCGCGACGATCCAGGAGGGGCGGTCCCGCGCGGCGGCGTCCGCGAGACGGAGGGACATCGCGCGCGAGCGGTAAAGCCTCGGAGAGTACGCGCCTCCCGCGAGAAGGCTCGCCGCGGCCGCGGCCGCGCGCCGCGGGCCGCGCGATCCCTGGGCGAACTCTTCGATCTCGACGCCCGCGGGATATTCGGAGGCGCCGGCGAGAAGGTGCGGCGGGCGGAGCACGAACGCGCGGACGCGGAAGACCTCCGAAAGCGCCCGGATCAGGTGGAAGTTGCGGATGGCGAGCCCGTCCCGCGTCGCGTGCGTCGGGCGCGGCAGCACCGAGAAGAGGAGAGGCTTCATGGGGTTTCCGCGAGTATAGGAGGGCGGGGCGAGGAGGGAGAGGAAGAGGAACAAGGCGAGGAGGAGGAAGCGCGGCGAACAGGATCGCGTTCGCAGAAAAAAAAGGGCCGCGGCTTTCGCCGCGGCCCAGTATGGAAGCCTTCGAATCGAAGACTCAGTACATTCCACCCATTCCGCCGCCGCCCGGCATGCCCTGAGGAGCCTTATCCTTCTCCTTGATCTCGGAGATGAGGGCTTCCGTCGTCAGCATGAGACCGGCGATCGACGCGGCGTTCTGGAGCGCGTTCTTCGTGACCTTGGTCGGATCGATGATTCCGGCCCTGAGCATGTCCTCGACCTTCTCCGCGTTGGCGTTGAAGCCGAAGTTGCCGCCCTTGGCCCTGAGCTCGTTGATGATCACCGAGCCCTCGAGGCCCGCGTTCGCGACGATCTGCCGGGTCGGCTCCTCGAGCGCGCGGACGAGGATCCGGGCGCCGATCTGCTGGTCGCCGTGGAGATCCTTGACCACCTTCTGGATCGAGTCGATCGCGCGGAGAAGCGCCACGCCGCCGCCGGGGACGATCCCCTCTTCGACGGCCGCCTTG
>JBDTOO010000041.1:0-32007 GCA_039933215.1 Acidobacteriota bacterium | reverse complement strand
CGTTCGGCCATCCGTTCCTGTCGATGGGCCCCGTCTCGATGCCGATGACCCGCGCCGAGGTGCTGACGGTGTTTCCGTCCCTCTTCCGCTCGTTCAAGTTCGCCGCGACCGGCCCCGTCCTGGGCTCGATCACGCAGGACCGCTCGACCGGCATCCTCGGGACCTTCGGTTCCAGGGCCCCGATGGTTCCCATCACCCTGCGCATCTCCTCCGACGAGGTCGCGCCCCAGACCTACCACTTCCAGGCCGTCCACAACTCGATGCTCACGCCGATCCTCTCGGCGCTCGCGATAGACAACGTGTTGACGACCGTCGAGAAGCGGACGGGCGAGCGCACGCTCGTGTGGAAGTCCTCGATCCGCACGCCGGAGCGTACCGTTCGCTGGGACTCGGTCTTCTCCGGACTCTCGGCCCGCGAAGAAGCGGTTTCATCGCTCGCCCTGCTCACGAACTACCTCATGGCGAACGAATTCCGCGACCTGACGATCGAGGCCGTCGACGTCGAGATCACGCACTCGGACCGGCTCCAGAGCGCGCGCATCGTGCACGTCGAGGCCCAGAAGGAGCGGGTGCGCGCCGGTGACGAGATCCCCGTCTGGATCGATCTCGTCGATTTCCGGGGGAGCAGCCGCCGTGTCGTCATGACGCTGAAAGTTCCCGCGGATACGCCTCCGGGTCCGTTGAACGTCTTCGTCGGCGATGGCTCGTCCGCGACGGCGTATGACCTCGGCGCCGTGCCGCCCGATCCGCAGTCGCTCGACCAGGTCCTCGATTTCCTGGCGCGCGTGCGGCCTCCGAACAGCCTGAATCTCCTCGCCTACCGCAAGGCGGCCGGCGCGATCGTCGCCGGCGAGCCGCTCCCGTCTCTCCCGCCGAGCCTGGTCGCGATCCTTCGAGACCGCGGTCCCGGCGAGGCGTCGACCCCCGAGCTCGCTTACGTCCGCCTGCAGGCGGATTCCCTCGAGCAGCCGGTCCCCGTCACGGGATCGGTTCGACTCCACGTCGAGGTCCTTCCGAAGATCTGGTGAGGTCAACGATGAAGCGCTTTCGCCTCGGGATGCTCGCGGTGTGCGCTCTCGCGTGTGCGGTGGCGCCGGCCCGCGGGGCAACGACGAAGATCTGGCTCTCCGACTCCGCCTCCGATTTTTCGGCCGGAGAGGCCCGGGGGGTCGCCGTGGGAATGGACGGAACCCTGCTGCTCGCGCGCGACGCCCGCCGCGTCGACGGGGTGACGGAAGCGGCGCTCTTCGCGGTCGCGGTCGACCGCGGCGGCACGGCCTACGTCGCGACCGGCGACTCGGGCAAGATCCTGCGCATCGCTCCCGGACGCAAGCCGGAGACCTACGCCACTCTGGCGGAAAAAGAAGTCACGGCGCTCGCGGTCGGGCCGGACAACGTGCTCTACGCGGGCGGCTCCCCGGGTGGCAACGTCTATCGCATCGAGAAGGGGAGTCCCGTCCTGCACTACGCCACGAAGGCGAGGTACGTCTGGGCGCTGGCGTTTGCCGGCCCGAGCCTCTACGTCGGGACGGGCCTGCCGGGCGAGATCCACAAGGTCACCGGCGCGAACCAGGGCGAGCGCATCCACGCGACCACCGACGCGCACGTCCGCACGCTCTGCACCGACACCCGGGGAAGGATCTGGGCCGGGACGGCCGGTTCCGGTCTCGTGCTGCGCGTCGACCCGTCGGGAGCGGTCTCGACGATCTACGACTCCGCGAAGGCGGAGATCACCGCGATCGTGGCGGCGCGGGACGGCCGCGTGTGGGCGGCCGCCGGGTCCGCCGACGTGGCCCCGAGCGGCGCCGAGCCGATCTCGACCATTCACGAGGCGCCGACCGCCAAGGCGGCCGTCAAGCCGGCGGAGGGCGGCGGGGAGGGGAAAGCCGAAGTGACCGTCTCCGTCTCGACGCCCCGGCTCGCGACTCCCGCGTCCGGCAGCGGCCGCGGCGGTTATTCGACCGAGGTCATCCTCTTCGACGAAAGCGAGCCGCCGCGGTCGGTCTGGTCGAGCACGCAGGAGCTCGTCTTCGCGCTGGAGGCGGACGAACCCGGCAACGTCCTGGCGGCGACCGGCCCGAACGGGAAGCTCTACAGGGTCGGCGTCGGCCGCGCGTCGCTCGAGCGGACCTTCGACGAGAAGCAGATCACCGCGCTCGGCGTCGATTTCGTTGGCACGAACTCCGCGACGGGTCTGTATCGCCTCTCGGGAGGCCCGCGCCAGGGCGAGTACGTGTCGGGCGTCAAGGACACGGGCCGTACGAGCCGCTTCGGCGCGTTCCGATGGGAGGGGGACCTCCCGTCCGGGACGAAGGCGGAGTTCTCGTTCCGCTCGGGCGAGTCCTCGGCGCCGGACGGAACATGGAGCGCTTGGACGCCCTACGCCGAGTTGAAGCGGGCCGACACGGTTCCCGCTCCGCCAGCCCGGTTTCTGCAGTTCAAGGTGCGCCTCGGCGCGGACGGGGTGAAGGTGCCCACGCTCCGGCGCATCGAGGCCGCGTACCGCAATCGGAACGCCGCGCCCGTCGTCGACTCCCTGATCGCCCTCGGGCCGAACGAGGTCTTCGCGCGCTCGGCTTCGGGGGGGGCGAACGTCTTCGAGACGACCGCGCCGGATGAGAAGGGGATCTTCACGAGCCTCGAGGAGTCGAAGCCCGAGGGCGCGCCGCGGCGTCTCCTCCGAAAGGGCTATCGGACCCTGACCTGGAAGGCGACGGACGCCGACCAGGACTCTCTCGCGTACGACATCGAGTTCCGCCCGGCCGGATCGACGTCCTGGCTTCCGCTGCGCCGGAACCTCAAGGAGACGTTCTACTCCTTCGACACGACGTCGCTGCCCGATGGGGAGTACCTGTTTCGCCTGACGGCGTCCGACGCGGAGGCCAACGCGGAGGAGAAGAAGACCGGCGTCCGCGAATCGTCGCCGGTTCGGATCGACAACACCCCGCCTGCGATCCGGAGGACGGGAGGCGGCGCCGGGACGTTCGAGTTCGAGGCCGCCGATGCCGCGTCTCCGATCCTGGAGGCCGAGTACAGCGTCGACGCGAAGGAATGGGTCCGGATCGAGCCCAAGGACGGCCTCTCGGATTCGCTGACCGAGAGCTACGCCATCCCTCTCGCCGGGATGCCGGGCGCGGGATTTCTCCTCATCCGCGCGACCGACCTCGCGCACAACGTCGGATCGGCGAGCTTCCCTCTTACCCGCGACGCCTCGTCGCGCTAGGCGCCGTCCCGCGGCCGGCGCCCCTGCCGCCCTCATAATGGAGCGGTGATGCGTATCGCGCCGCGGCTCGCCGTCCTCGGGCTCGCGGGCCTCTGCGCCGTCTCCGGGTGCCGCCGGGCGGCGCCGTCCCCCTCCGCGCCGGCCGTCCTTCCGACCTCCCGGGCCGTGGCGGCGCCCGCGCCCCTCGGCTACATCGACGAGTCTTCGCAGGGTCCGGCGCGGGAGGGCGGGACGCTGCGGCGCCGCCTTCCGGGCGATCCGGCCACCCTGAACGCGGTCCTGCAGTCGGGAGCGCCCGAGCAGGAGGTGCTGCAGTACGTCTCGCGCAATCTGCTCGACTTCGACTCGCGCATGCGGCTCGTTCCCGGCCTCGCCGAGTCGTGGTCCGTCTCCTCGGACGGCCGCGACTACACCCTTCGGCTGCGCGCCGACGCCGTCTGGGAAGACGGAAACGCCGTCACGGCGGGTGACGCGGTCTTCACGATCCGGCGGATCGTCGACCCCGCCGTGCCGTCGCCGGTCTTCAAGTCCGTGTTCGAAGGTCTGGCGTCGGTCGAAGCGACCTCGGACCGGACCTTCGTCGCGCGGTTTCGCGAGCCCTACGCTTACCATGCCATGGCGTTCGTCCTCCCGATCCTTCCCGAGAGGCGCTTTGCGGGGAAGGACTTTCTCCGGGCGCCCGACAACCGCGCGCCGCTCTCGAACGGTCCGTACCGGTTCGTCTCCTGGAGGCCGCAGCAGGAGCTCGTCCTCGAGAGGAATCCGCGCAACTGGGGGGCGCCGGCCCACTTCGCCCGCGTGGTCTTTCGCGTGGTTCCCGAGGATCCGGTCGCGTACCGGGGCCTCGTGACCGGTGACCTCGACGAGACGCGGCTCGACACCTCTCTGCGCGATCGCGCCGCCGCCGACGCCTCCTTCGCGGCGTGCTGCCGCGCCGTCGAGTATTACGACCTCGGATTCAACTACGTCGCGTTGAACAACCGTTCTCCGCTCTTCGAGGACGCGCGGGTCCGCCGCGCGATGACGATGCTCCTCGACAGGGCGTCCATCGTGCGCGGGCTGTACCGGGGTTCCGCCCGCATCATCTCGGGGCCCTGGGCTCCGGATTCCTCCGCCTACGACGCCTCCGTGGCCCCGCTGCCGTTTGACCCCGAGGCCGCTCGCGCGCTTCTCGACGCCGCGGGATGGCGCGACACGAACGGCGACGGAACGCGCGATCGAGCGGGACGCGAGTTCGCCTTCGAGCTGCTCGTCTCCGCCGGGACCACGGCGGGGCGCCAGATCGACGAGACCCTGGCCGCCGAGCTCACCCGGGCCGGCGTTCGCGCGCAGATTCGGCCCATGGAATGGGCAGCCTTTACCGAGCGCATCGACGCGGGCGACTTCGACGCGGCGTCGCTCGCCTGGGCGGCGTCGGATCCGAACCCCGATCCGTATCCCTACTGGCATTCTTCCCAGTGGCCGCCGCGCGGCTTGAACAGCGGCTTCTACCGGAACGCCGAGGCGGACCGTTTGATGGAAACGGCCCGCCGGGAGCCGGACGAGGCCCGCCGCAACGGTATCTACCACCGGCTCCATCGGATCTTCCGGGACGACGCGCCCGTCATCTTCGTGGTCACGGCGTCGCAGAAGTTCGGGTTCTCGCGGCGCATCCGCGGGCTGGTCGCGTCTCCCCTCGGATTCTCCGCGATCTGGCCCGGACCGCTCGGCTGGTGGGATGCGGGCTCGCCGGCCGCGCCCATGCCGGGAGCCGGCCGGTGATCCGCTACGTCGCCCGCCGGCTTCTTCTCGCTCTGCCGACGCTCGCGGGCATTGTCGTGCTCGTCTTCTTTCTCCTCCATCTCGCCCCGGGCAGCCCGATGTCCGCTCTCGGCGCGGACACGGGTCGCCGCGTCTCGGTGCGTGCCGCCGAGGAGATGCGCCGCGTGTACGGTCTCGATCGGCCGCTACCCGAGCGGTTCGGGCGCTGGGTCGGCCGCGTCGCCCGGCTCGACTTCGGGGAGTCCTTCGTCGATCGGCGGCCCGTCCTGGAGCGCATCCGCGAGGGGCTGCCTTTCACCCTGGCCTTGAACGGGGCCGCGCTTCTCCTGACCCTCGCGATCGCGGTGCCGCTCGGGGTCGCGTCGGGGGGAAGACCCGACGGCCCGCTCGACCGTGTCTCCGGCGCCGTCCTCTTCGCCCTCTATTCGCTGCCCGCCTTCTGGGCGGCGCTATTGCTGCAGACACTCTTCGCCGTGCGGCTGCGATGGCTTCCTCTCTACGGCGTGTCGTCCGACTCCGAGGGGGCGTCCGGCGGGCGTTTCGCGGACCTCGCGCTGCACGCCGTGCTGCCGGTCGTGTGCCTGACATACGGTTCCCTGGCCTTCTTCGCGCGCCTGATCCGCGCGAGCGTCGCCGAGACGCGAAACGCCGACTACGTGCTGGCCGCGCGGGCCCGCGGGCTCTCCCGGCGCCGGGCGCTCTGGAGGCACGCCTTTCGGAACGCTCTGCTGCCGCTCGTGACGCTCCTCGGCCTGATCCTTCCCGGACTCCTGTCGGGGAGCGTCATCATCGAGCGGATCTTCAACTGGCCGGGGCTCGGACGCCTCTATTTCGATTCGATCCTCTCGCGCGACTACCCGGTCGTGCTCGCGCTCTCCCTCCTCGGGGCTCTCGCGACGCTGGTGCTCACGCTCGCCGCCGACGTCGCTTCCGCGATCGTCGATCCGCGCGTGCGCGACGGGACGGTTTCGTGAGCGCCGCCGTCCCGCCCATCCTCGCGGCGGGGATCGTCCCGGCGGCCCGCCGGAGATCCAGTCTGCCTGCCTCCGCGCGCGTCGCTCTGGCCATCGTCGCCGCGCTCTGGTTGGTCGCGGCGCTGTCGCCTCTGGCGCGGGGCCGCGCCGCCGAGATCCACCTCTCGGAGAGGCTTCGCCCTCCGACGTCCGTGCATCCGTTCGGGACGGACGACCTCGGAAGAGACCTCTTCGCGCGAGTCGTCGTCGCGACGCCCCTTTCCCTCGCGATCGGCACGGTGGCGGCCGCCGTCTCCTTTCTGATCGGGTTCACGGTGGGCGCGGCTGCGGGGTGGTTCGGGGGCCTGACGGATCTGCTCCTTTCGCGCTTCATCGAGGTGATCCTCTGTTTCCCCGTGCTCTTTCTCTTGCTCGCGCTCGCCGCGTTTCTTCCGCCCTCCCCGGCGACCGTGATTCTGGCGATCGGCCTGACCACCTGGCCGGGAGACGCGCGCTTCGCGCGCGCGGAGATCCTGAAGGCGCGCGACCTCGACTACACGCGGGCGGCGCGGGCCGCCGGAGCCTCGACGCCGCGGATCCTGCTGCGCCACCTCCTTCCCGTCGCCTCGGCGCCGCTTCTCGTTTCGGCGGCGTTCGGGGTCGGGTGGGCGATCCTCGCGGAAGCCGCTCTGTCGTTTCTCGGGGTGGGCCTGCCGCCGCCGATGATCTCGTGGGGCGGCATCCTGTCCGTCGCACCCTCCTACGTCGACGAAGCGTGGTGGATCGCCGTTTTTCCCGGTCTCGCCCTCTTCCTCACGGTCACGGCCTATAATTTGCTCGCCGAAGGGCTGCGCCGAGCGAGCACGGAGAGAAGCCTGAACCGATGACTGAGCGCATCGCCCTCTATCCCGGCTCGTTCGACCCGTTGACGAACGGGCACCTGGACATCCTCTCGCGGGCGCGCCGCCTCGCGGACCGGGTCGTGGTCGCGATCCTCGAAAACGACGTCAAGACGCCTTTCTTCTCGGTCGCCGAGCGGATCGAGATGATCCGCGAGATCGTCGGTGACGATCCCTCCACACCCGTGCACTCCTTCAAGGGGCTCCTCGTCGATTTCGCGCGGGAGACGGGCGCCACGCTGCTGGTCCGGGGCCTGCGTGCCGTGTCCGACTACGAGTACGAGCTCCAGATGGCCTTGATGAACCGCCGGCTCGCGCCTTCGATCGAAACCGTCTTTCTCATGGCGAAGGAGGAGTACTCCTACGTCTCGAGCCGGCTCGTGAAGGAGGTCGCGCGCCTGGGCGCCGACGTCAGCGGCCTCGTGCCCGAGCCGGTGCGCCGCCGGCTCATCGGAAAATTCTGAGAAACGGACGTCCCGCGGCCGTCGAGGCCGTCGTGGTCGAGACCCCTCTCCGGGTGCGGTACTCGGAGACGGACCGGATGGGGATCGTCTACCACGCGAACTACATCGTGTGGTTCGAGATCGGGCGCACCGAATATTGCCGCGCGGCGGGAGTGCCGTACCGCACGATGGAGGAGGCGGGACTCCTGATCCTGGTTACGACGGTCGATTGCCGCTACCGCCGCTCGGCGCGGTACGACGACGCGATCCGAGTGCGCGCGGAAGTGACGGAAATCTCGGGACGCGGGATGGCGTTCTCCTACGAGATCGTCGACGCGGAGGGGACGCGCCTCGCGGACGGGGCGACGAGGCACGTCTTTGCCGACTCCTCCGGACGGCCCCGGCGGGCGCCCGACGAGGTCCTCCGGCCGCTGCGCCTCTTCGCCGCCGGAACGGGGTGAATGCGGGAATTGAGCCATGGACGTCCGGGAAACCGGGAAGTGGATTGGCGCGTAATTGCGCGGGGGGAACGATGAGCAAAGCGACGTTTGCGGCGGGTTGCTTCTGGGGGGTCGAGGCGGAGTTCCGCAAGGTGGAGGGTGTCCTCGCGACGGCGGTCGGTTACGAGGGGGGACGCCTCGAGCGTCCGACCTACGAGGACGTCTGCTCGGGAAGAACCGGGCACGCGGAGGCCGTCGAGGTGGACTACGACCCCGAGCGCGTCTCCTACGACACCCTCTTGAACGTGTTCTGGGAGAATCACGATCCGACGACGCTCAACCGGCAGGGGCCCGACGTGGGAGAGCAGTACCGGTCGGCCGTCTTCTTTCACGACGCGGATCAGGAAGAGGCGGCCCTCGCGTCGAAGGCGAAGCTCGAGGCGAGCGGACGCTACCGCCGTCCCGTCGTGACTCAGGTCGTCCCGGCCTCCACGTTCTGGCGCGCGGAGGACTACCACCAGCAGTACCTCGAGAAGCGCGGGCTCGCGACCTGCCGCATCTGATGCCGCGGCCGCCGCGGAGAGTCTACCGGCGGCCGAATCCGTAGCGCGCGATCGTCCAGAGGATCTTGTACCCGGCCCGCACCGTGCCCGAGAGCGTGCCGGTGATCTTCGATACCCCGACCCGACGCCGGTAGGAGACGGGGACCTCGGCGATCGAGATCCCGGCACGCACCGCCTTGACCTGCATCTCGCACGTCCAGCCGAAGTTCGTGTCGCGCATGCCGAGCCGGCGGTAGGCCTGCCAGCGGATCGCGCGGAAGGGCCCCAGGTCGGTGTAGCGGAAACCGGAGAGCAGCCGGATCAGGAAGCAGGCGAGGAGGTTCCCGAACCGCGCCTGCGGCAGGAGCGCCCCCGGCTCCCGCTCGCCGAGCGCCCGCGACCCGATGACGAGGTCGGCGCCCCGATCGACCGCCGCGAGAAGCCGCGGCAACTCATCGGGGTGGTCCGAGTAGTCGCCGTCCAGAAACACGATCACGTCCGGGGGATTCGCTTCGAGGGCCGCGACGCCCGCGAGGCAGGCGCTTCCGTACCCCTTCCTCGGTTCCCGGACGAGCCGCACGGACAGACCGGCCGCGATCGCCGGCGTCCCGTCGGTCGAGCCGTTGTCGACGACGACGATCTCGGAAACGAGCGCCTTCGGGATCGCCGCGACGACCAGCGGGAGCGATTCGCGCTCGTTGAAGACGGGGATGACGACGCAGACCCTCAAGCTGGAGCCCGACGGCGGAGAGAGCCCCCCGCGGAGACGGCCACCCCCGCGAAGATCAGGGCGGCCGAGACGACCGTGCGTCGCTCGAGAGGCTCCCCGAGCGCGAGGACGGCGAGCGCGGAGGCGATGATCGGCTGCAGGAACACGTAGAAAGCGACGCGGGACGCGGACGTCCGGGCGAGCGCCCAGGAGTTCCAGATGTAGGGGAGGACGCTGCACACGACGACGATGCCGGCGAGCGCCCACCACGCCCGAGCCGAGACCGCCGCCGGCGTGAATCGAAAGAGCGACGGCGCCGCGAAGAGAAGAATCGGCCCGGAGCCGTAGAGGAAGATGCGCGACACGATGGTCGAAGGGCCGTAGCGGGCGAGGATCGGGCGGGACAGCAGGAGGTAGAAGGAGTAGGAGAGCGAGTTGGCGAGGATGAGCAGGTTGCCGCGCAGGTAGCGGCTTCCGAAGTCGAACCGGCCGACGTCGAGGAGAATGAGAATCCCCGCCGAAGCCAGGGCGACTCCCGCCGCGGCGCGCGGCCGGAGGGTCTCGCGGCCGAGCAGGACGGCGGCGGCGAGCGTGAAGACGGGGATCGTCGCCGTCAGGATGGCCGTGTTGATCGCCGTCGTCATCGAGAGGCCCAGGATGAACAGGACCTGGTTCAAGGAGACGCCGAGCAGCGCGTAGAGGAGGACGGCCGGGCGGTCCCGGCGCTCGAGCTCGCGGCCATGGGCGGCGCGGCGGACGCCTTCGAGCATCAGCGCGGCCGCGGTGGCGCGGATCGCGGCGAGGACGAGCGGCGCAATGGCGGTGAGGGCGAGCTTCCCGAGAATGGGGAAGAGCGCGAAGCCGGTCTGGGCGCCCAGGAGCGCCGCGTGCACCGCCCACGTTTCGCCTTCGGGGCCGGCCGCCGGGACGCTCTCCGCCCCCTCCCGTCTCACGCGAAGGGGAGGGGCGCCACGATCGCCGGCCCGGCCGAGCCGTCGTCCGCTTCGAGGCGGTCGCCCACCGCGACGTCGCGAAATGCCCATCCCAGCCCGATGGGTCCGAACCGGGGAGAGTCGGCGGAGCTCGTCACGCGCCCCGTCTCGACGCGGGCGGCCACCGCAACCCCGGGCCGCCGCAGAAGGGTGCCCGGCGCGAGGGCGCCACTCGGAAAAAGGAACCCGACGAGGCGCCGGTTCACGCGCCCGTAGGTTCGGAGCCTCGCGACGATCTCCTGTCCCACGTAGCAGCCCTTCGTCGCCGACACGGCGTCGCCCAGTCCGACCTCGTCGGCCAGATGCGATCCGTCGGCGTCCTGTCCGAACCGGGGCCGGCCCGCCTCGACGCGGAGGATCTCGGCGGCCACGTCGTCGAGCCGCACCGCGCCGCGGGCCTCGAGCGCGCGCACGACCTCGCCGGCCGAGCCGGCCGGCGACAGGATCTCCGCCGAGAACTCGCCCTCGCCGGCGATGCCGAGCGCGCCCGCGGGCAGCTCCGGACTGCCCCCGGCGCCGACGCCCGTGAGCCCGATCCGCGTGACGGCGTCGCTCGCGTCCTCGATCGAGACCTTCTGAAACACGGCGTATTTCTTCAGGTGCGCGAGAGCCTCCCCGCGGAGCGGCCGCGGGAGAAGAAGACGGAGCCGGTCCGGAAGACCCACGAGTCGCCCGAAGAAGAGGAGCTTTCCCTTCGGTGTCAGGGCCGCCGCGGGCACCGCCGCTCCTTCCACGGCGAGCCGCACGTCCTGCGTCAGCTGCCCCTGGAGAAATGTGGACCGGTCCGCGCCTCCGACGTCCAGGATCGCCGCGGGCCGGATCCGATAGGCGGACGCGCCGGGCGGACGGATGGGGCCGGGGGCGTTAATTCTTCCGACCGATCTCGGCGCGCAAGTGCGCCTTGGGCGAGTCGACGATGTCGAGCGTGCGCATGCGCGTCGAGACCCGGATGTCGTCGTCCATCCGGTGCTCGTCGACCGTGTCGGTCCTGTCGCTCGACTTCACGATCCGGCCCGCGCGGTCGTAGACGTCGACCGAGACCCTGATCTCGCACGGGCTCGCGCTCCGGTTCTCGACGTGGAAGTCCCACCACACCCAGGACTTGTCTTCGGGATTTTCGCGGCGCGCCCTGGAGATGTCTTCCGCGCTGGGGTAGTTGCGCAGGGAAACGGCGCGCAGGGTGCATCCGGCGGCGGTCCATCCCAGCGGAGCCTCCGCGGTGCGGGGCACGCGGATCGTTCCTTCGAAGGCGGCGCCGGAAGCCGCGGCCGCCCGCGGGAGGAGCGCCGCGGCGGCGAGGACGAGCGCGGCGCACGTCCGGGGCCGGAGCCGGGGAGCTAAGAACTGTCGGGAGGCCATGTGTCTTTTCGGTTCCTTTCGATCGGGGCGTATTATCGCCCCGTGAGCCAGGCCGAAGATTCGCCCGAGCGCCACGTCATCGACATCTTCATGATGTCGGTCAAGTGCGGCAATTGCGACAGTTACCAGACCGTCGTCGGTTTCCGGAAGGGGCCGGAGAAGAACGCGTACACCTACGAATGCGAAAACGAGATCTGCGACCCGAACGTCACCCGGACCGTCGTAGAGGTCCCGCGCGAGGTCGACAACTCGACGAAGCGCGCGGAAGAGCTCCCGTACTACGCGGTGGAGGCGGAAGAGCCCGAGTAAATCGAGGGCGGATCCCGGCCGTCTCCCGCGGGGTCTCTCCTGTAGAATGAATCGTTTATGAGTGCGACGACGACCAAGCCCAGCCGGACCGGCGGGGAAGAGCTCGCGCCCGACCTCCTCGAAAGGCTCCGGCGCCGGCTCGCCCTCTCTCCCGCCCTCGGCTGGCTCCATCCGAGTCTCGAGGAGATCTCGAACGACTTCGCCGTCCTGAAGCTGCCCTACCGGGAGGAGATCAGCAACGGGTCGGGGACGGTCCACGGGGGGATCCTCGCGACGCTGGCGGACACCGCGGTCGCCTTCGCTCTCTCCACCAACTTCGACGGGAAGATGGGGTTCGCCACGGCGGACATGACCATCCATTTTCTCCGCCGCGCACGAGGAGACGTCTGGGCGCGCGCCCGCATCGTCAAAAAGGGCCAGCGCATCAACGTCGGGGACGTCGAGATCGTGGACGCCCAGGGCCGTGAAGTCGCCCGGGCCCTCGCGTCGTTCCTGCTGACCACCTCCTCGTTCGACTACGCACCGGAAGGACATCCATGAACGAAGACACGATCCCGTTTCCCGCCGCCGAGCTCGCCCCGGCCGAGGAGGGCGAAAAGAAGCCCCGCCGGCGCCGCGGCGGCACCCGGCGGCACAAGCCCCGGCACGAGGCGGACAACGGCGGCGACCACGCCGCCGCCGCCCTGACCGCGGGCCCCGCCGCGTCCGCCCCGAGCCCGTCTCCGCTCGCCTCGATTCCCGCGTTCTCCGCTTCGGCGGCGTCCCCGATGACGGTCTCCAACCCGGCGCCGCCGGCGAGGCAGTCCGTCGAGCAGAGGCTTTCGATTTTCATCGACTTCGAGAACATCGCGCTCGGCGCCCGCGACGCGAAATACAAGAAGTTCGACATCCACCTGGTCCTGCAGCGGCTCATCGAGAAGGGCCGCATCGTCTACAAGAAGGCGTACGCCGACTGGACGCGCTACTCGGAGTACAAGCGGGAGTTCCACGAAGCGGCGATCGAGTTGATAGACATCCCGCAGCGCAACTACACCGGAAAGAACTCGGCGGACATCCGGATGGTCGTCGACGCGATGGATCTCGCCAACTCGAAGACCCACATCACGACCTTCGTGATCTGTTCCGGGGACTCCGATTTCTCGCCCCTCGTCTCCAAGCTGAAGGAGAACGACAAGAGCGTGATCGGCGTCGGCGTCAAGAATTCGACGTCCGAGCTCCTGATCACCAATTGCGACGAGTTCATCTTCTACGAGGACCTCGTCCGCGAGACGCGCGAGCTGCCGTCGATCGAGGCCCTTCCCGAGAAGAAGCGCGAGCTCTTCCGGCTGATGCTCGACTCGATCCAGGCTCTTCAGCGCGAAAACTACGACGTCATCTGGGGCTCGATGATCAAGCAGACAATGCAGCGCAAGCAGCCGTATTTCAACGAGTCGTACTATGGCTACAAGTCCTTCTCCGAACTCCTCGAAGACGCCTCGCGCCTGAAGATCGCGACCCTGAAAAAGGACGCGAAGAGCGGCGGCTACGTCGTCACCGTCTAGGGCCTCCAACACTCTTCCGTCCAGTCTGCTAGCCGCTTTTCACCGGACTCTTCCCTCCGCTCGCCGCGTGAGGAGTCTCCCGACCGAAGGGAGGGAGGAGCCTCTCGCGGCGGGAGCCGGAGCGGACGCGCACCAGCGCGGCCGCGGAGGCGACGGTTATCGGAGCGTAGGCGACGGTTGCCCGCTGCCCTCGGCACGCTTCAGCGTGAGCTTGTCGGGGGTCCCCTCCGGACCCGAGAGGGCCGCGTAGACCTCGAGAGTCAGGAAGTCCGCCGACCCCGAGAGATCCCACACCAGATTCCGGAAGCCGCGCAGGGAGCTGCCAGCCTCGGGGTGGATGATCGCCGACAGGGCGTCCAGGCCCCGGTTGTGCGCGTACTCCCTGGAGAAGAACGCGTACGAGAGAAAGCCGGTGCGGTTGATGCCGGCCTGGACGAGGTAGTCGTCTTCGACCGATTCGAGGAGCAGGTAGCGCACGTCGGTGCTGCGCCGGCTCTGGCCTTCGAGGACCCGCCAGAGCCGCTCGCGGCCAGGCATCCAGGCGGGGAACGGGATGAAATCAATCGGCAGCGCCGCGCCGGAAGGAGACGCAGCCACGAGCGTGGATATCTGTTCGAGCCGCGTGGAGCCGTCGGCGACGACGCGATACCCGGCTCCGG
Organism: Acidobacteriota bacterium; assembly: GCA_039933215.1. GTDB lineage: Bacteria > Acidobacteriota > Thermoanaerobaculia > UBA5066 > Gp7-AA6 > JALYUA01. The sequence continues at coordinate 18,177 of JBDTOO010000041.1, read as the reverse complement.
CGCCTCCGCGTCCCGGATCGGTCAGGAGCACACCGGCGGCGAGGATCGATCCCTCGTGGTCGGTCTCGAGGAAGACCTGCTTCAGTGCTGGCCGGGGGGAGGACCCCGGGAGGGTCTTCGAGAACTCCGTCTCCCAGCGGCCCGAGAGATCCAGGGCGCCCGATGGCGATGTCGGCTGCACGGCGGGCCCTTCCGCGGCGGGCGAGGAACCGGAGCGGGAGCGGGCGATCAGGAGCGCCACGACCGCGAGAAGCACCGCCGCCGCGGCGACCGCCGGCCCCGTCCGGACGCGCCGCCGAGCCGGCCCCTTCGTCGTCGGCGGGTCTTCGCCGGACGCCGTCGGGTCCGGAGCGGGAGACGGAAGTTCGGGCGCGGTCGCCGGCGCCGCGACCGGCGACGGGCCGTCGGAGGCTTCAGACACCGGGACGGGCTCGGCCGCGGGGGGAGGAGGCGCGGCGGAAGGGGAGGAGGCGGCCGGGGTCGCGGGCGCGCCGGCGAGGTCGAAGGGCATCGCGCACCGCAGGCAGGACTCCGTCGGGATCTGCGTGAATCCGCACTTGGGACAGGTCACCCAGTCCATGACAGCGAGTCTAGCAGGCGGTGCGGGGTTCCCTTGTGTCAGGCGGGTTCGGATGAACCGGGTGGTGGACTGCTCCGTTGCGGTGTTCTAGTCAGCCGAACGGGAGCATGGCGGCGGCGCCATCGGGTTCGTGCATTGTTCCAAGCGGAGCGCTCTCTCGGCCGCCTGTTCGCGGAGCGAACGCCGCGGCCGAAAGCTAGATCTCCCGGAAGAAAAAGCGGTCCAGAACTCCCAGTCTGGCCTGGCGGTCGAAGTCGGGCTCCATGAGCCACAGGGCCGCGGCGATCGAAGAGGCGAGCGAGTTTCCGTCCTGCGGCGTGAAGCAGAAGCCGACGAGCTCCCGGTCGCCGTTCATCGTCAGCGTGGGGACGGCGACGACGGCCTGGGACAGGATGCGGCCGTAGTAGCCGTGGTCCCGGCCGAAGGAGAAGATCTGGTTGGAGGATCGCTTGTCGGTCAGCGCGATCCGGCGGTTATTGCGGAGGCGTTCGAGGGCCTTTTCGCGGGTGAGGGGGTGGGCGAACTCGAGGTCGAACCAGAGGGAGTGCATGTACTGGGTGTTCAGCTTCATCGCGGACGAGAAGAGGCGCGTGTCCCAGCCCAGGGTGGCGAGCAGCCGGGAGGCGTCGCGGGCGTGGTGGGTGCCGTACTGGGGGTCGTCGTGCTTGCCGGCCGAAGGGGCGGGGGAGAATCCGGCGTCCTGCGAGACATCGTTTGCCCGCCGCATGCACACGAACCGGCCCTTCTCGAGGCCGGAGCCGTGGTCGTCGTCTTCCGAGAGCGTCTTGACGAGAGCGGCGATGTTGTGGGTGTTGCAGGAGACGACCTGCAGGAATCGGTCTTCGCCGGCGACGAGGGCCTCGTCGTTGACGCCCATCGCGTAGGGCTTCCCGAATCCGAACTCGCTGCCCTGCGCGAGAAATCCCCGCGGCCCGGAGAGCGTCTCGTACATCTTCTTGTTTTCGTTGCCCGCCGGAGTGCAGTCGATGACGACCGTGGCGCGCTCGAGCGCTTCCCTGGCCTCGTAGTCGACCTTGTGCCCGAGCGCCTCGAAATCGGCGATCTTGTCCGAGTCCACGGCGAGCCTGGCGCCCCGCTGGAGCAGATGGTTGACCTTCGCACGCTCCGTCGTCATGGGAGTGCGCTTGTGGAAGGTGATCTCGTCGATGCCCAGGTATTTTTTGAAGTCGGCGAAGAGCCCGATGAGCGGCTCGCCGATCGTTCCCGTGCCGACGACGTGTACGATCTTGTTCATGTTGATCCCTGCTCCTCTGCCCGCCTGGACCGGCGCGCGAGGCCGGAAGAATACGATGAACGCGCGAAATCGCCAACGGGGATGGGCGGTCGCGTGACGGGCCGCCTCGAATCGGTGATGTTTCGCGGCCCCGCGGGTCAGCTCGAGGGCCTCTGGAAGGAGGCGGTCGCTCCTCGGCGGGGCGGCGCGGTCTTCGCGCATCCCCACCCCCTCTACGGCGGCACGCTCCACAACAAGGTCGTCTACCGCGCCGCGCGCGCGTTTTCCGCGTGCGGCTGGGAGACGTTGCGTTTCAATTTCCGGGGGGTCGGCCTCTCGGAGGGGACGCATGACGAGGGACGCGGCGAGACGGAGGACGTCCGCGCCGCGCTCGACGTGGTCGAGAGCCGGACGGGGCGGCCGCTTCTCGCCGGCGGGTTCTCGTTCGGATCCGCGGCCGCGCTCCGGGCCATCCGCGGAGACGAGCGCGTCGTGGCCTACGTCGGCGTCGGTTTTCCCGCGGCGAGGGCGGCCGAGTCGGGAATGTCTCCGCCGGCGGTGCCCTCGCTCTTCATCTCGGGCGGGGGGGACACGGTCGCGCCGCCCGGCCCGATGCGGGAGTTCGTCGCCGGCTCGGCGGAGGTCGTCGTCATTCCCGGCGCCGATCATTTCTTCGCCGGACGGCTGCCGGCGCTCGAAGACGCGATCACGGCGTTTCTCCGCAACCTTCCCGCGGCGGCGGTCGCGTGAGCGAGGACCGGCTCTCGCCCGAGGCCCGCCGCGAGCTGCTCGATCTCGCGCGCCGTTCGATCGAGGGATCGTTCCGGCGCGAGCCCCTCCCGCGCCTCGCCTCCGACCGCGCCGAAGCCTTCGGGAGTCCTCGGGCGCTCTTCGTCACACTCCGACAGGGCGGCGAGCTGCGCGGCTGCATCGGGACGCTCGCCCCCGAGGGTGACCTCGGCCGCACCGTGCCCCGCTTCGCGCGCCGCGCGGCGTTCGACGATCCGCGCTTCCCGCCCCTCTCGCCGGAGGAGCTCGCCCTCTGCGACATCGAGATCTCGGTTCTGTCCCCTCCCGAGCGCGTCTCCGATCCCGCCGAGATCGAAATCGGACGCGACGGCCTGATTCTGGAGGCGAAGGGAAGAAGCGGCCTCCTGCTGCCTCAGGTCGCCACGGAGTGGGGCTTCGACCGCGACCGGTTCCTGGACGAAGTTTCGCGCAAGGCGGGGCTCCCCGCCGGCGCCTGGAGCGAACCGGAGGCGCGGCTCTGGCGGTTCCAGGCGGAGATCTTCGCGGAGGACGATCCTTCGCCCGCTCCCTGATCGTCGAGCGGCCGGGTCAGGGCTGCCGCCGCGCGGCCCCGGCGTAGAGGAGCAGCGCGGCCGCGACGGCGGCGTTCAACGAATCGACGGGCTCGCGCATCGGGATCGTCAGCCGGCGGTCCAGGTACCGGTACGCGCCCGCGGGCAGGCCGGGGCCCTCGCCGCCGATCACGAGCACGGACGCCGGAGAGAGCGCGGACACGAAGGGGTTCTCCCCGCCCGAGGGGACGGCGCCCGCGATCGTGCGGCCGGCGGCTTTCGCGTCGGCCGCGAAGGGCTCGAAGGAGACCCGGCCGGAGACGGGAATGCGCAGCACGCTGCCCGCGCTCGCGCGAACCGCCCGCGGGTGGTAGAAATCCGCGGAGCCCGGTGCGGCGACGACGCCCGCGCCCCCCGCCGCCTCCGCGACCCGCACGATCGCTCCCAGGTTGCCCGGATCCTGGACGCCGAAGAGGAACACGACGGGTCCGGGGCGGCCCAGGATCTCCGAAGCGGCGACATCCCGCCGGCGCGCGACGGCGAGGAGGTGCTGCGGCGTCGACGAGTCCGCCAGCCGCTCCAGAACCGCGCGGGAGACGAGCCGCGGACGTGCCGCCGAGAGGGCGGCGAGCCGGCCGGGCCGGACCGTTCCGTCATGCAGGAGGTGGTCGAGAGGGATGCCCGCCGACACCGCCTCCAGGATCTGCTTTTCGCCCTCGAGCAGGAAGTGCGTTCGGGCCTCGATCGCCTTCGCGATTTCCCGGACGATCGGGTTCGACGTCGACTCGATGCCGGCCATCATCGGCATGCTATAACCCGCGACAATGAGATCCTGGCGCGAACGGCTGGCCGTCGCCGTCGAGCTAGAGAGCGCCACCCCGGGTTCCCCCCTCTCGGCGCTCTGGACATTTCCCGCGATGATCGGCTCCGCGTTTCTGGTCGCGTGGGGCGCGGAAGCGGCCGAGTTCCTCATGTCGCAGGGGCTCGCCCTCGCCGTGCTGGCCCTCGTGCAGACGATGCCCGAGTTCGCCGTGGAGGCCGTCATCGCGTGGAAGGCGGGGAAGAACCCCGACATGGTCCATCTCGCGATCGCGAACTTCACGGGGAGCCTGCGGCTCCTGACCGGCCTCGGCTGGCCCATGATCTACGGCGTCGCGACGTTCTTCTCCCGCCGCCGCAGGGGCCGGCCGCTCGGTCACATCCGCCTGCACGACGACCACGCCGTGGAGGTTCTCGGGCTGCTGCCGCCGCTCGCCTATTTCGTGGTCGTGTGGGCGAAGTCGAGCCTGTCCCTGGTCGACGCCGCGGTCCTGACGCTCACCTACGTGCTCTACCTCGCCGTGCTGCTGCGACTGCCCGCGCGGGACGAGGCGGAGGAGAGCCACGATGAGATTCCCCGCGTCTCGCGGTGGGCCCTCTCCTACACGGGCGGGAAGCGGTGGCTGGCGGTGCTCGCTCTCCTGGGCGGCGGCGGCCTCGTCATCTATTTCGTCGCGGAGCCGTTCCTCGCTTCGATGATGGCGCTCGCCACGAGCTTCGGAATGTCCCAGTTCGTCTTCATACAGTGGGTTGCGCCGTTTCTCTCGGAGTTTCCGGAAAAGACCTCCGCGTTCGCGTGGGCGAAGCGAATCACCCGGGCGCCGGTCGCGCTCATGAACATGGTCTCGTCGAATATCAACCAGTGGGGGATCCTCTCCGCCCTTCTGGCCGTCATCTACTGCTGGAGCCACGGCTCGACAGAGCCGCTTCCGTTCGACGCATTTCAACGCCGCGAGATCCTGTTGACCATCGTTCAGGCGTTCCTGGGCTGGCTGTTCCTCGCGTCCATGACGTTCGAGGCGTATGAAGCCATCGGCCTCTTCGCGCTCTGGCTCATCCAGTTCCTCATCCCTTCCTCCCGCGAGGTGATGGTGTGGGCGTACGGAGCCTGGATCCTCGTGGAGGTTGTGATGCTCGCAACGGGCCGCAAGAAGCTGCTTGCCTTCGGGGCGTTCTCGCGCTCCTGGAACAAGCGCCGCGCATGAGCCCGCTCCGCCTCTCGCGCCGCGCGATCGAGCTCGCGCCGTCCTCGACGGTCGCCGCCGGAAAAGCCGCGAAGGCTCTCGCGGCTACGGGCGTGGACGTCGTCGACTTCGGCCTCGGGGAGCCGGATTTTCCGACGCCCGATTTCGTGGCGAAGGCGGGAATCGACGCCATCCGAGCGGGACGCACGAAGTACACGGACGTCGCCGGGGACCCCGCGCTCCGGGACGCGATCGCGGAGAAATACCGCCGCGAGCAGGGCGCCGACTGCTGGCGCGAGAACGTGCTGGTCACGGCGGGCGCGAAGCAGGCCGTCTTCAACGCCTGCCAGATCCTGTTCGACCCGGGCGACGAGGTCGCGGTGTACTCGCCCTACTGGGTCTCGTTTCCGGAGATGATCCGCCTCGCGGGCGCGAAACCGGTCTTCATCCGCACCCGCTTCGAGGAGGGCTGGAGGCCGACCGCGGCCCAGCTCGAGGCGCAGGCGGGATCGCGCGTCAAGGGCGTCATCGTCAACTCCCCGAACAACCCGACCGGCGCGGTCCTGGACGGGCGTGAGCTCGAGCGGATCCTGGACTGGTGCTCGGTTCGCGATGCGGCGCTCATCTTCGACGAGACGTACGACCGGTTCCTGTACGGCGGCCTGCGCCACGTGTCCGCCGCCGCGTTCTGGGAGAAGCATTCGGAGCGGATCGTCGTGACCGGCGCGGCGTCCAAGACCTACGCGATGACGGGCTGGCGGCTCGGCTGGGCGGTGGCGCCGAAGCCGATCGTGTCGGCGATGGCGTCCTACCAGAGCCACGCCACTTCGAACGCGTCGTCGATCTCCCAGGAGGCGGGCGTCGCGGCCCTCCACGACCTCGAGCGGTCGGAGGAGTCCGTCGCCGACATGCTCGCCCAGTACAACCGGCGGCGGGACGTGATGCGCTCGGGCCTCTCCGACATCGCCGGCGTCGAGCTCGCCGGACCCGAAGGGGCGTTCTACTGCTTTCCCCGCGTCCGCGCCCTCTACGCCCGCAAGGGCGTGGCGGGGTCGGTCGAGCTCTGCCGCCGCCTCCTCGAGGAAGCCCGGATCTCGGCGGTGCCCGGCGAGGCGTTCGGGGACGACGATTGCATCCGGTTCTCGTTTGCCACCTCGCTCGACCGGATCACCGAGGGGATGAGGAGACTCGGAGAGTGGGCGAGGTAGGAGATCTGGGGATCCGGCCATTTGTCGCGATCGGGCCATCGGGCCATCGGGTCAACGGGCCATCTGGGAATGCGGTGGGCGATCCGCTGGCCTTCGGAACGAAGGACCCCTCACCCCGGCACCTGAGCACCTGATCCTCCCCGGATCGGCCACAATGCTCCGATGCCGACCTGCCTGTTGACGGGAGGGACCGGGTTTCTGGGCGGCCACGTCGCCCGGGCGCTTCTCTCGCGGGGTTGGACGGTGCGGGCTCTCGTGCGCGGCGGCGGGCAACGGGCGCCGGATCTTGCCGCCGCGGGCATTCGGATCGTCGAGGGCGACCTGTCTTCTTCGACCGATCTCGGACCGGCGTCGGCGGGCGTCGACGCGATCGTCCATCTTGCCGGGGTGACGAAGGCGCGGACACTCGACGAATACCGGGAGGTCAATGCGCGGGGGACCGAGCGCCTCGCGCGGACCGCCCGCGCCGCGGCCCCCGACGCGCTCTTTCTGCTCGTTTCGAGCCAGGCCGCGGCCGGTCCGGCGCGGGACGGGCGGCCGGTGCGGGAGGAAGACCCGCCGCGGCCCGTCTCCTGGTACGGAGTCTCCAAGCGCGAAGGCGAAGAGGCGCTCGCCCGCGAGTGGAAGGGCCCCCGCGTCGTGATCCGGCCGTCGGTCGTCTTCGGTCCCGGGGACAGAGGGTTGCTGGTGCTCTTCCGGGCGGCGGCGCGGGGGATCCTGCCGGTCGCCTCCGGGCGGTCCCGGGTGCAGCTCATCCGGGCGGAGCGCGCCGCCGCGGCGATCGCCGACGCCGCCCTCCGCCGGGATCTCTCCGGGAGGAGCGCCTTCCTCTGCGACCCCGAGCCCCGCTCGATCGCCGAGATCTCCCGGAACCTCGCGGCCCTGCCGGCCCGCCGTCCCTTCCTCCTGCCCGTTCCCCCCTTCGCCGTGCGCCTCGCCGGAGCCTTCGAGACGGTTCGGGAGACCCTGACTCGCCGGTCCCGCCCGTTCAACGCGGATAAAGCCCGGGAAATGCTGGCCGGCGACTGGCTTTGCGACGGTTCGCCCCTCTCCCGGGACCTCGGCGTGCCTTCCCCGCCCCCCCTGTCGGAGGACCTCGCCGACACCTGGGCCTGGTACGCCAGCGAACGCTGGCTTTTGTAAAATTTGCTAAGATCCGGCCGATGATTTCGGACGTCCTGCGGGACGAACGTTCAGAGTGGGAGTCAGAATGAGCAAAGTCGCGCCGGTCCCGGCCGTCGGGCGGATTTCGTCCGTCTTCGAGAAGTGCTTCCGATTCGACGATGCGAACAGCATCAAGCGAGCGGGGGTCTATTCATTCTTCCGGGTGGTCGATTCCGCGCAGGACCCCGAGGTCGTCATCGGGGGGCGGCGCATGATCATGCTGGGCTCCAACAACTACCTGGGCCTGACGAACGACGCGCGCGTCAAGGAAGCGGCGATCGAAGCGATCCGCAAGTACGGCTCGGGCTGCGCCGGCAGCCGGTTCTTGAACGGGACGCTCGACCTTCACGTCGAGCTCGAGGAGCGCCTCGCCGGATTCATGCGCCAGGAGGCGGCGGTGGTTTTCGCCACCGGGTTCCAGGTGAACCTGGGCGCCATCTCCTGCCTGGTCGGCAAGGGGGACGTCGTCTATCTGGACAAGCAGGACCACGCCTGCATCATCGACGGCGCGCGGCTCTCCTTCGGCGACGTCCGGAAGTTCCGCCACAACGACGCGGCGGATCTCAGGCGGCAGATGAAGAACGACTCCGCCGCCCGGGGACGACTCATCGTCGTCGACGGCGTCTTCTCGATGGAAGGGGACATCGCCCCCCTGCCCGAGCTCGTCGCCGCGGCGCGCGACTTCGACGCCGGCGTCATGGTGGACGACGCGCACGGGATCGGGGTGCTCGGCCCGACCGGTCGCGGGACGGCGGAGCACTTCGGCCTCGAACACGAGGTCGACCTCATCATGGGGACCTTCTCGAAATCGATGGCTTCGGTCGGCGGCTTCATCGCGGGAGACGCCACCGTCGTCGACTTCATCAAGCACCGGGCGAGGACGCTCATCTTCTCCGCCGCGCCGCCGCCCTCCTCGGTCGCCGCGGCTCTCGCCACCGTCGGGATCATGGAGCGGGAACCGGAGCGGCGCGAGCGTCTTTGGGAGAACACGAGGTTCTTCGCGGACGGCCTCCGGTCCCTGGGCCTCGATACCGGAGAATCGGAGACGCCCGTCGTCCCCGTCGTGGTCGGCGAGGACTTCACGGCGCTGAAGATGGTTCAACGACTCCACGAGGAGGGCGTGTTCGTCAACTGCGTCCTCTCGCCGGCCACCCCGCCGGGCCGCGCGCTCATCCGGACATCCCTCATGGCGACGCATACCCGCGAGCAGCTCTCGCGCGCATTGGACGCCATCGAGAGGGTCGGCCGCGAGGTCGGCCTCGTGCGCGCCGTCGAGGTGTGACCGGCGGCGTGACGCCGGGAGCCACCGCCGGCCCGGGCCGCGCGGGCTCGCGGGCTGCGGAGTCCGTCTCGATCCTTCCCATCGGGCGCTCCGGGAAGGAGCTCCGCCGCTTCTTCGACGTCGCCGACCGGATCTACGCCGGCGATCCCCACTGGGTTCCGCCCCTGCGCGACGACGTCGCCAAGGTCTTCTCGAACGAGAACCCCCTGTTCGAGCACGCGGAGATGCAGCTCTTCCTCGCCCGCCGGGCGGGGGCGGACGCCGGCCGCGTCGCCGCGATCCTCGACCGCAACCACAACGAGTTCCATGGAGAGCGGGTCGTATTTTTCGGATTCTTCGAGAGCGTCCAGGATCCGGAGGTCGCCGTCGCGCTCTTCGATGCCGTCGCGGCCTGGGGGCGAGAGCGGGGGATGGACACGCTGCGAGGACCCGCGAACCCCACGTTGAACGACGAGGCGGGGCTCCTCGTCGACGGGTTCGAGTCGGATCCCGTCTTGATGATGACCTACAACCCGCGCTACTACCCCGGCCTGTTCGAGGGGGCGGGACTGCGCAAGGCGAAGGACCTGCTCGCCTATTACTTCGAGATCAGCGGGGAGCCCCTCGAACGGCTGACGCGGTTGGCGAGGCGGATCTCCCGCCGCGAGAGCGACGTCCTCATCCGCAAGATCTCGAAGAAGAGCCTGGCGGGAGACCTGCCGAAGATCCGCGAGGTCTACAACGACGCTTGGGAGAAGAACTGGGGCTTCGTCCCCATGACCCCTTCGGAGATGAGCTTCATGGCGAAACGGTTGAAGCCGCTGGTCGACGAGGACTTCCTTTTCCTCGCCGAGGCCCGCCGGCCGGACGGCTCCCTCGAGCCCGTCGCCTTCATGCTCACCCTGCCCGATTACAACGTCGCGATGAAGCCCATGCGGGGGCGTCTTCTTCCCTTCGGCTGGTTGAAGTTCCTCCTCGGGCTCCGGCGGATCCGCGCGATCCGGGTCCTGACCCTCGGCATCAAGAAGCCGTGGCGGTTGAAGGGTCTCCAGTCGGTGATGTTCGAAAAGGGGCTGCGGGCCGCTCTCGAGCGTCACTACACGGGCTGCGAAATCTCCTGGCTCCTCGAGGACAACGACGCGATCCTGACGTCGGTCCGACTCTGGGGAGGCCGCCTCTACAAGACGTACCGGATATACGACCGGCCGATCGACGGATAGACCCCGATCGCCCGATCAGGCGCCCGCCGGTGTTCCGGCGCCGGCGCGGATCGCTTCCCGCCGCCGCGATGCCGTCCAGGAGTCGTAGAGGCGGTCTCCGAGCGGGACCATCGCCATCGCCAGGACGAAGCCGGCGATGACGTCCACGACGTAGTGGTACCGGCAGTAGACGGTCGAGATCACGAGGCACACCGACACCGGCAGAAGCGCCCAGAAGACGTCGCGCGCCCGCCGATGGGCGACGAGCAGGACCATCACGGCGATCATGGTGTGACCGGACGGGAAGACGTCGAGCTTGGTGTGCTCCAGCTGGTTCAGAGTCCGCTCGATCGCGGCGGACGTCGCGGTCGTCTCGAGGACGACCGTGTGCTGCGCGGCGAGCGCGATGCGCGGCCCGAGCGCCGGGACGATGAAATAGCCCGCGTACGACGCGTAGTAGCAGAGCGTGAGAGCGAAGATGAAACGGCGCAGGTCCGGGATCGAGCGGCGCCACAGGACGAATCCCAGCACGAGGGCGACGAAGTAGTAGGTCGTGTAGGAGACGTAGAAGAGATCGGTCAGCCAGGGCCGGACGGCCCGCTGCAGCCAGACCGTCACGTCGACGCCGAAGAGCGCGCGATCGGCCGCGATGAGCACGGCGTCGCGCGGTCCGCCTCGCGCGGCGGAGATCAGGGGGCCGAGGGTCTCGTATAGGACGGGTATGAACGCGGCCGGGTAGAAGTCGAGGAGGAAGCGGGCCCAGACGGGCAGGCGCCCCTCGCGAGGCAGGAGGAGCGAGATCACGGCGAGCGCGACGGCCATCACGGCGTATCGCAGGAGCATGCCTCCCGGGTCCTCCAGCCGCGCGCGCAGGAAAAGGGTCATCGCGGCGACGACCGAGAGCGCACCGAAATTGACGGCTTCGAGCGGCCGGAGCGGCGGGGCGGGGGAGGGCCGGCTCGCTCGCACGCGCGGATTTATACCCGAAAGGCGAATCGGCCCCGGCGCCGGAGGGCGGTCCGGGGGCGGGATAGACTCGGAGGATGCGATCGCGCCTCGCGATCCTGCTTCTCTTCGCCCTCGCGGGCTCCGCGGCCGGCGACGCGGCTTCTTCTCCCGCCCGCGTCCCGCCGGCCCCCGTCCCACTCGTCGTGCGGGGCCGGATCGATACTCCGATCCAGCCCGCCGCGGCGGGGTATCTGCGGAAACTGCTCCGGGAGGCGGGGGAGAGCCACGCGGCCCTGGTCGTACTCGAGATCTCGACGCCGGGGGGGCTTCTCTCGTCGACGCGCGAGATGGCGACGGCGATCCTCCTCTCGCCCGTTCCCGTCGCCACGTACGTCGCTCCATCCGGAGCCTCCGCCGCGTCGGCCGGCTTCTTTCTCCTTCTGGCCGGGGACGTCGCCGCGATGGCGCCCGGAACGAACACGGGCGCCGCGCATCCCGTCGGCAGCGAGGGTCAGGACCTGTCGAAGACGATGAGCGAAAAGGCGGAGCAGGACGCGCGGGCCTTCATCCGGACTCTGGCTCGGCAGAGGGGACGCAACGCGGAGAAGGCGGAATCCGCGGTCTCCGCAAGCGCCTCGTTCACCGAGTCGGAGGCGAAAGAGGGTGGTCTGGTCGAACTGGTGGCAAAAGACGTCCCCGACCTCGTCCGGCAGCTCGACGGCCGCATCCTCTCCCGGGCCGGCGCGGGCGGGACGCGGCTGCCCGGCGCCCCGCTTCTCCTCGCGCACGCGAGAATCGAGTCGCGGGAGATGGGATCGCTCGAGAAGCTCCTCGGAGTCGTGTCGCATCCGAACGTCGCCTACGTGCTCTTTCTCGCCGGCCTCGTGGGGCTCTACTTCGAGCTGTCGAGCCCCGGAGCGATCCTGCCCGGAATCGTCGGCGGCATCTCCCTGCTCCTGGCGCTGTACGCTTTCTCCGTGCTTCCCGTCAGCCTCGCGGGCGTGGCCCTCCTCCTTTTCGGAATCCTTCTCTTCGTGGCGGAGGTGAAGGTGACGAGCCACGGACTCCTCGCGCTGGGCGGGACGGTCGCCCTGGTGGCGGGCTCGCTTCTCCTGTTCTCGGGGCGCGGAGACGCCGCCGGATATCGCGTCGACCTGTCGATCGTGGTTCCGGGCCTCGCCGTCACGCTCGCGGCGGTCGCGTTTCTCTCGTGGCGAACGCTGCGGCTCCGGCGCATACCGGTCCGGACGGGCCGCGAGGGCCTCGTGGGGGAGAGCGCGCGCGTGGTCCGGCGGATCGATGCGGAGGACGGCCGTGGAACCGTCATGGTCCACGGCGAATACTGGGATGCCACGGGCGCTCCCGGGGCGGCTCCGGGCGATGTCGTCCGGGTCGCCCGCGTGGATGGATTCACGCTGCGTGTCGAACGGAGGAATGGATGACGACGTTTCCCGCCGGGCTCGTGGTCGGGCTGTTCGTGGCCCTGATTCTCTTCTTCAAGTGGGTCAACGTGCTCAAGGAGTACGAACGGGCGGTCACCTTCTGGCTGGGGCGGCTCGGCGAAAAGCCGAAGGGGCCAGGGCTCGTCCTGATCTTCTGGCCCTTCGAGACGATGGTGCGCATGTCCCTGCGAACGATCGTTCACGACGTGCCCGCGCAGGACATCATCACGCGCGACAACGTCTCGGTGAAGGTCAACGCCGTCGTGTACTTCCGCGTGGTCGAGCCCGACAAGGCGGTCGTCCAGGTGGAGAACTACCTGTACGCCACCTCGCAGCTCGCACAGACGACCCTGCGCAGCGTGCTCGGCGAGGCGATGCTCGACGAGCTTCTCTCGGAGCGCGAGAAGCTGAACGTGGCGCTCCAGCACGTCATCGATGAGCACACCCAGCCCTGGGGGATCAAGGTCTCTCTCGTGGAGGTCAAGCAGGTCGATCTGCCGCCCGAGATGCAGCGCGCCATGGCGCGGCAGGCCGAGGCCGAGCGGGAGAAGCGGGCCAAGATCATCCATGCGGAGGGGGAATTCCAGGCGGCGGCGAAGCTCTCCGACGCCGCGGAGGTCATCGGCCGGCACCCCGCGACGCTCCAGCTGCGCTATCTCCAGACGCTGACGGAGATCGGAAACGAGAAGAACACGACGATCGTGTTTCCTCTTCCGATCGACATCCTCACGGCGCTCCTGCCGAAGCCGCGGCCGTGAGAAACGCCGCCCTTCCAAGATTGCTACACTCGGGACGTGGACGAGCCTCGCACGCATTACCAGCTTTCCTTCACGGCGCGGCAGGCGCTTCTCCTCTTCGTCGGCCTGCTCGGCGCGCTCGCCGTGGCGTACTTCTTCGGGCTCATGACCGGCCTCGCGGGGCGCGAGGCGCCCGTCACGACGGAGGTCGGGGCGATCGCTATGACGCCGACCGCCGCTCCGCCTCCGGCTTCCGTTCCCACCGCTGAGACGCTCGAAGTGCCGAAGGCCGTCCGGGGCATTTCGCCCCCGCGCGCGGCCTCTCGCACGACGCTCGGGGCGCCGGCGGCCGCCGCTGCGGCCGCTTCCCCCACGCCCTCGCTCCAGCTCTTCGAGGACGCCCCGGCGTCGGAACCGCCCCGCGCGGCGCGGGCGGTCCCGACGGAGCGCGCGCCCCGCACCCGCACTCCGGCGCACGCGACCGAGCCCGCCGCGGGTTCCTTCTGGGTGCAGGCCCTCTCCGCGAGCTCCGAGAGCGAGGCGCTCTCCCGCCGGGAGCGGCTCGCCGCGCACGGCTTCCCGTCCGCGGTCGTCCCGGGACCGGGGCCGCACGGACGGGTGTATCGCGTCCGGGTCGGGCCCTTCCGGACCCGGCCGGAGGCCGAGCACGCGGCCGCGTTGCTCAAGACCCGGGAAAAGCTCGAACCGTGGATCGTTCCTCCCGGCAAATGACGGCTCGGCCGGCGAGGGCTCCCGAGTGGATTCGGGAGAAGCGGATCCGCCTCTCGGAGCTGCACGCGGTCAAGGGCGTCATGCGGAAGAACGGATTGAATACCGTCTGCGAGGAGGCTCGCTGTCCCAATCGCGGTGAGTGCTTCTCGCGAGGCACGGCGACGTTCCTGCTTCTCGGGCAGGTCTGCACGCGCGCCTGCGGGTTCTGCGACATCGCCACGGGGAAGCCGTCCCCTCCGGATCCCCTCGAGCCGCACCGCGTCGCCGCGGCGGCGCGCGAGATGAATCTCAAGTTCGTCGTGCTGACGTCGGTCGACCGGGACGATCTACCCGACGGAGGCGCCTCGTACTTCGTCGAGACGATCCGGGCGCTGTCCCGTCTCGACCCCCGCCCCGGCGTCGAAGTCCTGACGCCGGATTTCCAGGGCCGCTTCGCCTCCCTGGCCGCGATCGTCGAAGCGCGGCCGGACGTCTTCAACCACAACGTCGAGACGGTGCCGCGTCTCTACCCGCGCGTGCGGCGGGGCGCCCGTCTCGACCGTTCGACCGGTCTGCTCGCCGCCGCGAAGATATTGGACCCGCGGCTGACGACGAAGTCCGGCCTGATGCTCGGCCTCGGGGAGCGCGGAGACGAGGTGCGGGCTCTTCTCGAGGAGCTGCGCGCGGCGGACGTCGACATCGTCACCATCGGCCAGTATCTCCGCCCGTCGAGGGAGAACCTCCCGGTCGAGGAATACGTCGCGCCGGAAGTCTTCGAGGCTCATCGCCTCTTCGGGGAGAGCCTCGGGTTCCGGCACGTCTTCGCGGGTCCCTTCGTCCGCTCGTCGTACCGCGCGGAGGAGGCGCTTCTCGCGTCCGCTCCGCCCGCGCGCGTCGCGACGTAGCGGGCAGCGAACGCGGGGCACCATGAACGTCCGACGCTGGGAATCGGCCGCGGCCGGCGTTCTGTCGGGTCTGCTCTTCGCGCTCGCGTTTCCTCCGCACAACGCGGCGATTCTGGTTCCTCTCGCCCTCGTTCCCTGGATCGTCGCGCTCGCGCGCGAGTCGAGCCTCCTGCGCGCTCTCTTCTCGGGGGCGCTGTTCGGGATGGCTTTCTGGTGCGCCTCGGTCCCCTGGGTCAGCTACGTCGTGACCAACTACGGCGGCCAATCTCCGGTCATGGGGGCGACGTGCGTGGTCCTGCTGGCCGTGATCCTCGCAGAATGGACCGCCGTCGTCGGGTGGGGCACCGCCGTCGCGGGGCCGCCCGGCTCCTGGAGGCGTTTCGCCGCGTTTCCCCTGCTCTGGGCGGCCGCCGAGCACGCGCGGTCCATCGCATACGGCGGATTCCCGTGGAACCTGACCGGGTGGGCCCTCGCCCGGCGCCCGATCTGGACCCAGACCGCGTCGTTCTGGGGGGTGTACGGCGTCGGCCTCGCCGTCGCCGCCGTTTCGGCGCTTGTCGCCGCGTTCGCGGTCTCGCGCCGTCCCCGGCCGCTCGCGGCGGCCGCGATCCTCGTCGTCGTCCTCGGCGTCTTCGGAGCCGCGCGGCTCGCGCGGCCCGAGGACGCCGGCGACGCCCGGGTCGTCGCGCTCATCCAGCCGAATCTGACCGAGGAGGACCGGGGGTCCCCGGATGTCGCCGCGGAGTCGTACCGCGCGCTCCTGGCGCAGGGAGCGGCGGCCGCGGCGGGCCGCCCCGACCTCGTGGTGTTCCCCGAATCCGCGTTCCCGCTCTACTGGGACAGGAGTCCGCGGCTGCGCGCGGACCTTCTCGCCATCGCGGGCGCGTGCGGATGCCCGGTGCTCTTCAACGACGTCACCTTCGAAGCGGGAAACACGGTCTCGAACGCGGCCCGCATCGTCACTCCCGGCGGACTGGCGGCCGGGACGTACCGAAAGGTCCACCTCGTGCCGTTCGGGGAATACGTCCCGCTGCCGAAGATCTTCTTCTTCGCCCGGAGGATCTCGCAGGAGATCGGCGAGTTCACCGCCGCGCCCGAGCCCGTGCTCCTGCGCGCGGGGCCTTTCGTCCTCGGGGTCGGCGTGTGCTACGAGATCATCTATCCGCCGCTTTCCCGCCGGCAGACGGCCGACGGCGCCAACCTGCTCGCGACGATCTCGAACGACTCCTGGTACGGCCGCGCCGGGGCGCAGGAGCAGCACTTCGCCGGCGCCATCCTGCGATCCGTCGAGAACGGGCGCTATCTGGTGAGATCCGCGATCACCGGGATCTCGGGCGCCGCCGATTCGCGGGGACGCGTCTTCGCCGAGCTGCCCGTGCACGAAGCGGGCACCCTCCGGGCGCGCGTCCGGCTGCTGACGGAGCGGACGGCCTGGACCCGCTGGGGTCACAACCTCCCGTTCGCCGCCGACGGCGCGGCGGTCGCCATGCTAATCTTTGGACTGGCACGCCGCCGGATCGCTCGGAGAGACCGGGCGGGTCGATAGCCGGCGCGCCGACGGAGAGCCCCATGACCCAGCGCGACGACCTCATCTCATCTCTCACGAGCGCCTCGGAACGACTGCGGTCGCTCCGGGGCTATCTTTGATCTCGACGCTGCGCGGAGCGCGCTCGACGCACTGAGGGAAAAGGCCGCCGCGCCCGATTTCTGGACGCGTCCGGAAGAGGCGCAGACGATCCTGCGCGAGACCCGCGGCCACGAGCGCCGTATCGGGACGGCGCGGAAGCTCGACGAGCTGCGCGACGAGCTCGACACCTTCGCGGAGCTCCTCCGCGAAGGCGAGGAGGCCGACGCCGATGCCCGGGAGACTCTCCGCCGCGCGACCGAGTTCGCCGACGAGCTCGAGCTCTCCGTGAAAATGGGGGCGCCGGAGGACGAGGCGAACTCCTGGGTGATGATCCACGCCGGCGCCGGCGGCACGGAGTCCCAGGACTGGGCGGAGATGCTCCTGCGCATGTACATGCGCTTCGCGGAACAGCGCGGCTGGAAGGCGGAGCTCATCGACCGGCAGGACGGCGACGAAGCGGGGCTGAAGAGCGCGACGCTCCATGTCGTCGGCGACCACGCATACGGATACCTGAAAGGGGAGATGGGCGTTCACCGTCTGGTCCGCATATCGCCCTACGACTCGGCCCAGCGGCGCCACACTTCGTTCGCCTCCATCTACGTCTCGCCGGAGATCGACGAGACGATCGAGATCGACATCGCGGACAAGGACCTCCGGATCGACACCTACCGCTCGAGCGGCGCGGGCGGGCAGCACGTCAACGTCACGGACTCCGCGGTCCGCCTGACGCATCTCCCGACGGGTATCGTCGTCACGTGCCAGAACGAGCGAAGCCAGGGGCGCAACCGCGAGATGGCGATGCGGGTCCTTCGAGCGCGGCTTTATCAGAAGGCGCTCGACGAGCGGCGCGCCGACGAGGAGAAGAAGGTCGGCGAGAAGAAGGCGATCGAATGGGGAAGCCAGATCCGCTCGTACGTTCTGCACCCGTACCGCATGGTGAAGGACCACCGGACCGGCCACGAGACCGGGGACACGGACAAAGTTCTGGACGGCGGCATCACGCCGTTCATCGACGCCTACTTGAAGTCGATGGCCGAAGGGTCGCGCACGTCGGCGGCTTCCTAGCCCGGGCCCGGCGATGGTTTCCCCGGCCGCTCCGGATCTCCCCCTCTCGGGCTGGATGGCCGACGTCCGCGACCGCCTCGCCCGGTGGCCGCGGACCCGGGCGGAGGCCGGCCCGGATGACCGAAGGGCCGCGGTCCTCGTCCCTCTCTTCGTCAGGGACGGAGGACTGTGGACCGTGTTCACGCTGCGGACGGACTCGGTCGAGCACCATCGCGGCCAGTACTCCTTCCCGGGCGGCTCGGAGGAGGCGGAGGACGCGACGCTCTTTCACACGGCGCTGCGCGAGAGCCAGGAGGAGCTCGGCATCCGCCCCGAGGACGCGCTGCCCCTCGGGCGGCTCTCGCCGATCGTGACCGTGACGAACTTCTACGTCGAGCCCTTCGTCGCCGCGATCCCTCAACCCTACGTCTTCACGCCCGAAGCCGCCGAAATCGCCGAGGTGGTCGAGGTCCCGATCGCGGCACTGCTCGACCCCGAGGCCCTCGAGAAGCGCCTCCTCCCCGGCCGCGACGAGCCCGTCTACTTCTACCGCTACGACACCCACGTCATCTGGGGCGCCACAGGCCGAATCCTCGCCGAGCTCCTGACCGCCCTGTCGGGCGAGCCGTACTCCTGAGATCCCCGGGAGCTTCCGGGATCCGGCGCGGGAGTCTTTCGACGCCCCGATGCGGCTGTCGGCAGTCTTCCGACTTCCGCCGGTCCGGCAAACCGGTCTCAGAGTCCTTCGCCGATCCCTACCATCCGCTCGCCGCGTGAGGAGTCTCCCGACCGAAGGGAGGGAGGAGCCTCACG
>JBDTOO010000040.1:0-32680 GCA_039933215.1 Acidobacteriota bacterium | reverse complement strand
ACCGGCTCGAGGCCATCGTGGCCGAGATCGAGTCCGACGGCCTCGGCCTCGAGCGCCAGTTCGAGCTCTTCCAGGAAGGCATGTCGCTCGCGCGTTTCTGCGACGGCAAGCTGACCGACGTGCAGAAGTCCGTGGAAATCGTGCTCAAGGAGTCGGCCGCGGAATGGAAGACGGCTCCGTTCGCGACCGAAGAGGACGACGCGGAGGACGAGGACGGCGGGGAGCCCGCGGGCGCGGATGACGACGGCAGCGACTGACGTCACCGGCTATCTCGCGGCGCGCCGCGAGGAGGTGGACCGCGAGCTCGCGCGGCTCGTGCCGCCCGACACCGCCTGGCCCGAGACCCTCCATCGCGCCATCCGCCATTCCCTCTTCGCGGGAGGCAAGCGCCTCCGCCCCATCCTGTGCCTCGCGGCGGGAGAGACCGCGGGAGCGCCGCCCGGGCGTCTCCTGGCCCCGGCGTGCGGGCTCGAGATGATCCACACGTACTCCCTGATCCACGACGACCTGCCGGCGCTCGACGACGACGACCTCCGCAGAGGCGTCCCGACGTGCCACGTCATGTTCGGCGAAGCGACCGCGATCCTCGCCGGAGACTCGCTCCTGACGCACGGCCTGGGGACCCTCGCCCGCTACCCGGAGGGCGGCGAGTTCGCGGCCGCGAAGATCCGCGTGCTCGAGGCGGTCGTCGACGCGATCGGGACGCGCGGCATGATCGGCGGGCAGGCGGCAGACCTCGAGGCCGAGCAGCGCACGGACGCGTCGGAGGACCTGGTTCTCTCGATCCACGAGAGCAAGACGGGACGCCTGATCCGAGCCGCCCTCGCCGTCGGCGGGATTCTCTCCGGCGCGACCCGCGAAGTCCTCCGCTCCCTCGACGCCTACGGCCGCGCCGTGGGCCTCGCGTTCCAGATCAAGGACGATCTGCTCGACGTCGAGGCCGATTCGGGCACGCTCGGCAAGGCGGCCGGGAAGGACGCCGCCGCCGGCAAGGCGACGTTTCCCGCCGTCTGGGGGATCGATCGCTCGCGCGCCAAGCTGCGCGAGCAGGTCGAGCAGGCGATCGAAGCCGTGCGTCTGTTGCCGGACCGGGGCGGGCGCCTTCCGGAGCTCGCCCGCTACGTGGAGGAGAGGGCGAAGTAGCCCGCAGGGGCACGGCGCCCCGCGATCGCCTCGAGCCATGACGGAAACACCTGGGATGCGGGCGTTTGTCCAGACCGCGGTCGGGGCCTTCGAGGACCGCGAGCTTCCCGTTCCGCGCCCCGGGCCGGGAGAGGTCGTGGTCCGCGTCCGAACCGCGCTCACCTGCGGCACCGATCTGAAGCTCCTCTCGCGCGGCCACGCTCGCATCGAGCTTCCCGTCACGATGGGTCACGAGCTTTGCGGAGAGGTCGTCGAAGTCGGGGAAGGCGTCGAGACGGAATGGATGGGCGCCCGCGTCGTGCCCGGCGTATCGGGACCGTGCCGCGACTGCGACGCCTGCCGCCGGGGCGAGGAGAACCTCTGCCCGCAAGGGCATGCGGACCGCACCTGGGGAGCCTTCGCGGAGCTCGCGCGCATCCCGGCGTCCGTCGTCGCGCGCAACCTGCACCGCGTCCCGGAGGGTCTCTCGGACTCGGCCGCGGCGTTTCTCGATCCTCTCGCCTCGGTCGTGCACGGCTGGAACCGCCTCGGCCCGGTGGCCCCGGGCGACAGGCTTCTCGTCTACGGAGCCGGAGCGCTCGCGTTTCTCTGGGCGGCGACCGCGCGGGAGCGCGGCGTCGCGTGCACCGTCGCCGGACGCCGGCCGGAGCGGGCGCCGCTCGCTTCCTCATACGGCGCGGAGTTCGTCCATCTCGGCGATCCGTCCGGATCCACGAGAGAGGGCCTCGGGGATTTCGCGGCGGCCGTCGACGCCACGGGAGATCCGGCCGTGTGGGCGGCGCTCCCGGGTCTGGTCCGTCCGGGAGGCCGCGTGCTGCTCTTCGGAGGGTGCGCGCCCGGCGCGTCGGCGACGTTCGACGCCGCGCGGCTCCACTACGGCGAGATCTCCCTGATCGGTGCCTTCCACTCGGCGCCGGCGGAGGCCGCGGAGGCGCTGCGGCTCCTCGCCTCGGGAGCCGTCGACCCGATGCCCCTCGTCGCGGAGACGGGAACGCTTTCCGATCTGCCGCGGTATCTGGAACGGCAGGCGCAGGGGGAGGGCGTCCGCTACGCGGTGCGGCCAGCCGAGGCGGCGGCCCGCTCGTGAAGGCGGTGCGTCTCGCGCCCGGCGGCGGCGTCGAGGTCGTCGACGTCCCCGCTCCCGTCGCGGGCCCGGGCGAGGCCCTCCTGCGCGTGCGCGCCGCGGGCATCTGCGGATCCGACCTTCTCGACTGGTACGTCCGGCGCAAAGAGGGGACGATCCTCGGGCACGAGGTGGCCGGCGAGATCGTCGAGGTGGGGCGGGGCGTCACGGCGTTCGTCCCGGGCGACCGCGTCGTCCCCCACCATCACGCACCCTGTCTGACCTGCGAGAGCTGCCGGTCCGGGCGGTTCGTCCACTGCCCCGAGTGGCGGGCCTCGAGGCTCGATCCGGGCGGGATGGCCGAGCTCGTCCGCATCCCCGCCGGCAATCTGGCGCGGGACACGCGGAAGATCCCCCCCGGTGTCTCCGACGAGGCGGCGGCCTGGAGCGAGCCGCTCGCGACCGTGGTCAAGGCCTTCGACCGCGGCCGCTGGTCCACGGGGCAGTCCGCGCTCGTGGTGGGCCTCGGGTCGGCGGGACAGCTCGCGGTGCGCCTCGCCCTCTCGCGGGGCGCGTCGCGGGTGGTCGGGGCCGACCGGGTCTCTTCGCGGATCGCGCTCGCTCTCGACTCCGGCGCGCACGAGGCCATCGACGTGCGCGCGGAGGGACTCGCGGATGGCGCCCGGCGCGCGTCCTCGGGCCGGGGTTTTGACTTCGTGTTCGTCGGTCCGGGGAAGGCCGCCGTGATCGAGGAGGCAGCCCGCGCCGTCGCGCCCGGCGGCGTGCTTCTGCTCTTCACGATGGCGTCGCCGGAAGAGCAGCTGCGGCTGTCGCCGCACGACCTCTACTTCGGCGAAGTGTCCGTCGTCCCGTCCTACTCGTGCGGCCCGGGCGACATGGCGGCCGCGCTGTCGCTCATCGCGTCCGGGCAGGTCGCCGTGGAAGACCTCGTGACCCACCGCTACCCGCTCTCCCGCTCCGTCGAAGCCTTCGCGCGCGCGCGAGAGCCCGAGGGGTCTCTCAAGGTGATGATCACGGGCGAGGAAGACTGAGTGCGCAAGTCGCGGCTCGACCTGTCGCTCGTCGCGAGAGGTCTCGCGCCGACGCGGGAGAAGGCGCAGGGGATGATCCTCGCCGGGCTGGTCGAGGTGGACGGCCGGCGGGTGGACAAGGCGGGAGCGCCCGTCGGCGAGGGCGCGGACGTCCGCGTCTCAGGCCCCGAGCATCCCTACGTGTCGCGCGGCGGCGTCAAGCTCGCGGCGGCGCTCGACGCCTTCGGAATCGACCCCTCCGGGCTCGTTGCCCTGGACGTCGGGGCGTCGACCGGGGGATTCACCGACTGCCTCCTCCAGCGCGGCGCGCGCCGGGTGTACGCGATCGACGTCGGGCACGGCCAGCTCGACTCGACGCTGCGCGCCGACCCCCGCGTCGTGGTCCTGGAGAAGGTCAACGCCCGGATGCTCTCCGCCGATCAGGTGCCCGAGTGCGCGTCGGTGGCCGCGCTCGACCTCTCCTTCATCTCCGCCCGGCTCGTCCTTCCGGCGGTGCTCTCGAGGATGGCTCCAGGGGCGCGCCTCGTCGTCCTCGTGAAGCCGCAGTTCGAGGCCGGGCGGGCCGAGGTCGGAAAGGGCGGCATCGTCCGCTCCGAACTCGTCCGCGAGCGCGTCGTCTCCGAGATCGAGGAGTTCGGGCGCGGGCTCGGTCTCGCGTCGCTCGGCGCGATCGCCTCGCCGATCAAAGGCGCTCGCGGGAACCAGGAGTTCCTCCTCGCCTTCCGCGTTCCGGCCTCGACGCAAATTCCGTCGGAAGGCCCAATACCTAAGTAAACTGTGCCGGATGAAGGAGTCCGGCGCGCCGCTCAAGTTCCAGCGGGTGGGCCTCGTCGCCAAGGTGGCGTCCGAGGAGGCGCTGGAGCTCGTCCGGGCTCTGGACCGCGCCCTCCGGGAGCGCGGCGTCGAAACCCTCTACGACGGAGAGACGGCGGCGGCCCTCGCACCGGGCGGGACGGGCGTCGGCCGGGAGGCCATCGCCGCGCGCTGCGACCTCGTTCTCATCGCGGGCGGCGACGGGACGCTCCTCTCCGTGGCGCGTTCGGCGCCGGCCACGACTTCCGTCCTCGGCATCAACGTCGGTTTCGTGGGGTTTCTCGCGGGACTCTCCCGGGAAGAGGCGCTCCCGAGGCTCGACGAGGTCCTGGCGGGGGAGTTCCGGGAGGACCGCCGCCGGCGGCTCGAGGTGACGCTTCCGTCCGGGCCTCACGCCGGAACCTACCGCGCGTTGAACGACGCCGTCCTGAGCAAGGAGGCGATCGCGCGGATCTCGTCGTTCTCCATCTGGATCGGCGGCCGCCGGATCGCCGCGTTTCGCGGAGACGGGGTCATCGTCGCCACGCCCACGGGATCGACGGCTTACAACCTGTCCGCCGGGGGGCCGATTCTCGACCCGTCCTTGGACGCCGTGGTCGTGACTCCCATCTGTCCACACACGCTCTCCCAGCGCCCCCTGGTCGTCCCGGACTCGACGCCGATCGGCCTCTCCGTCGTGGAGCGCGGACGCGAGGATGGCGTGCACCTGACGCTCGACGGTCAGGAAGGATTCCCCGTCCCTCCCGGAGCGATGGTCGAAGTCCGGCAGTGCGCGACGCCGGTGACGCTCCTGCGGCCGCCCGAGACGGACCATTTCCAGAAGCTCGTCGAGAAGCTGAACTGGGGGGTCTGAGGGTTCGAAGAAGCCGGCAGGAGACGGATTCGGCGATTCGCGAGTCGGGGCCAAGAGGGACTTCCGGTTGCATACAAGCCGTTCGGGGAATCGGAGAGAAAGGGTGCGCACGGGGTCGGCGGGACGCCGGCCGGGCGGCCGCCGATGAGCGAGACCCGCGAGACCCAAACCGTGAAGGCGCACCGCCTCTCGGCCACGCGCCTCGTCGTCATCGTCCTCCTCTTCCTCGTGGCCGCCTGCTACGCGGTCTGGAAGTCCGAGCGGTTCCAGAGCCTGGTCCAGGGCGTGTCCCAGTCGCGCCTCTCCGCGGCGCTCGGCCGCCCGGTGACGTTCCGCACGGTCGACTTCCGCGTGTTTCCCCCTTCGATCCGGCTGGCCGACGTCCGGGTCGGCAACGATCCGCGGCTTCCCGGATCCCTTCTGTCGGCGGAGGAGGTCTCGATCGGGGGCGGCGTCTCCTTCGTCGGCCAGGAGCTGCGCTTGGGAAAGATCCGCGCGGTGCGCCCGCACTTCCGGCTCGTCCAGTTTCCGGACGGCTCGTGGAACCTTCCGCCCGGACTGTCGCGTCCCTCCAAGGGAAAAGGCGGGGTCAGCGCGAGCGTCGGATCGGTTGTCGTCCAGGAGGGCGTCTTCGAGTTCGACGGCCGGAAGCTCGCCATCTCCGGCCGCTTCGAGGACTTCACGGCCGAGCTCGTTTCGCTCGCGGCCAATCGGTATCGCGGAGCCCTCGATGCCCGCCGCGCCACGATCCGGCTCCCCGGCGCCGAGCCGCTCGTGGCGTCGCTCTCGACGCGGTTTCGTCTCGATCCGGGGCGGGGGATCTTCGTCGACGCCATGCGTCTCGAAGGGCCCTTCGGCGGGATGCGCGCCACGGGCGCGATCGAGGGCTTCAGCCGTCCGAACGCCGTCTTCTCCGCACGCGGCGACGTCTCGATCGAGGAGATCGAGCGGATCTTCCACGTCGCGCTCGGCTTCGCGGGGCGGGCCTCCGTCCAGGCCCGGATCGTCATCCCCCCCTCGGGTCCCTTCCGCGTGTCCGGCCGGCTCACCTCTCCGCAGGTGCGCGCCGACCCCTTCGTGCTGGAGGACATCGTGGCGACGATCTCCGCAGGGCCCGACGCGCTTCTCGCGGAGATCGAGCGGGCGGGCTACTCCGGCGGCCGGGCCCGGGGATCCTTCCGGATCGGCAACCTGACCGGGAAACCGCAGCCGATGTCGCTGGCCCTGGAGGCGCAGGGCATCTCGGTCGAGCGGTTCTTCGGAGACATCGGGCTGAAGGGGACGGGACTGTCCGGCTCCGCCGCCGCGACCCTCGCTCTCCGATGGGGCGCCGAGGGGATCATGAAAGCCGGCGGCGGAGGCTCGCTGCGGGTCGAGGCCGGACCGGCCGTCTCCCTGGTTCGCGGCCGAGCGGGCATCCCGACGTCGGGCGGCGGCCCGATCGCGATCGTCGGCGGGCGCATCGGCTTCGAGGGCGTCACCTTCCGCTTCCCGCAGTCGTCGATCGAGCTGACCGGGGGAATCCAGATCGGCCGCTGGCAGCCGGACTTCGACTTCCGGCTGCGGTCGCGCGATTTGAAGGAGGTCGATTCGATCTTCCAGAATTTCCTCGCGGCGGGAGGCAGCAAGCCGGCGCCGCTCGGGCTCGGCGGCTCGGGCGAGGTCTTCGGCCATCTGGGGGGTCGGTGGACCGAGCCGGAGGCAACCGCGCAGATCGCCGCCGAGGAAGCCCGCTACGCCGGGGTGCTTTTCGGAAGCGTTCGGGGAACGGTGGAAATGCGGGAAGGCGCGTTCTTCTTCCGGCCTCTTCGCGTCTACGACGCGGATTCGACGCTCGCGCTCGAAGGAATGGCCCGCTATCGGATCGTGCCGGGGCAGCCCCGGTTCGACCTCTCCGTGGCGGCGAATCGCTACCCCCTCTCGCGACTGCTCGAATACCTCGATTTCCACTATCCGGTCGAAGCGCGGGTCACCGGATCCTTTCCCGTCGCCGGCACGCCGGAGGCTCTCACCGGGGGAGGGCCCGTAGAGCTCTCGGACGCGACTCTGTGGGGCCAGAAGCTCGCGAAGATCACGGGCCGCGTCGTCTTCACGCCGGGACGCTTCGCCGTCCAGGACCTCCGGGCGTCCCTGGGCGCGGGGGTGATCGGGGGGAGCGCCGCGATCTCGATGGCCGACAAGACCTTCGAGGCGCGGCTCGCCGGGGACGCGATTCCGATGGGCGACGTCGAGGCGTTGTCATCCGCCTCGAAGAACGTCACGGGGAACCTGTCATTTGAGATCTCCGGCGGAGGCTCCCTCGAGCGGCCGGACCTGCAGGTCACGGGGACGATCGCGAAGGCCAAGTTTTTCGGCCATCCGGTGCCGGAGGGCAGCGAGCCCCGGGTGGAAATCCGGATGGCGCGCGGAGTCCTCGACGGCCGCGTGTCGGTCCCGAACCGCTGGACGCTCAAGGCGGACGGAGACGTCTTCGGGAAACCGGCACGCGTCAACGTGTCGCTCGACGCGTCGGACCTGAACGCGTTTCTGCTCATGACGCCACTCGAGCTGTCCTCCGGCCGCGGCGGGTCGCTCGCCGTCAACGGGACTCTGACGCTTCCGGAACACGCCGGAGACCTTCCGAGCGGGAGCTTCACCGTCACGCGGGCGCGCCTCGATCTCCCGGACCGCCCCGGAGTGATCGCCACCTCCGGCGAGGTCCGCGTCGACCTCGCGCGCGGGAAGCTCACGTTCCAGGAATTCCACGCGTCCGGCGAAGGCACGGACCTCAAGGCGGGCGGTTCGATCGAGATCGGGTCGGCGCCGCGCCGGCTCGACCTCGCCCTTTCCGGGAGCGTTGACGCGTCGCTCATCGCGCTCGAGCTGCCCGACGTCGGCATGTCCGGGAAGATCCAGCTCGATCTCAAGGGAAGCGGGACGCTCGATGCCCCCGCGATCACCGGCACGGCGCGCATCGAAAACGGCCGCTACCGGGTGTCGAGCCTCTCCCAGATCCTGGACGACATCGAGGCAAGCATCACCTTCCAGGGCTCGCGGGCCGACATCGAGGGGCGCGCGAAATTCGGCGGCGGCGAAGTGTTCGCGCTCGGGAGCCTCAAGGTCGAGAATCTCGCGCTGAAGGACTTCCGCGTGTCGATCCAGGCGCGGCGCGTCGCGCTGCGATATCCACAGGATCTCCGGCTGTTGCTCGACGCCGACCTCGTCGCGAGCGGAAACGGGGATCGCAACGACCTCCGGGGCGAGGTGACGCTCCTTCGCGGGACGTACTCGAAGGACTTCGAGGTGACCCTGTCGGACCTCCTCGCCCGGAGTCGTCCGGCGGGCGTCGTGGCCGCGCTCGAGCCCTGGAAGGAGCGCACTTCGCTCGAGGTGCGCGTCGTGTCCTCGGCGGCGCTCGAGGTGCGCAACAACCTCGCGCGTCTGACGGCGACGGTCGATCTTCTCGCCCGCGGGACGATCGCCGATCCCACGTTCACGGGTCAGATCTCGCTCGACGAGGGCGGCCGGGTGACGTTTCGAGACGTCCGGTACGACATCGAGTCGGGGACGATCACGTTCGCCAACGCGCGGGGCTTCACGCCGATCCTGGACATCCACGCGCGCGCCGAGGTCCGCGGGTACGATCTCCTCGTCAACCTCGTCGGCACCTGGCCGCGCATCCAGACGAGCTTCTCCTCGGACCCCCCGCTGCCGGACGAATCCATCTTCAACCTGCTCCTGACCGGCGGCGCGCCGACGCAGAGGCCGACGACGGAGACCACGGGGGAGTCGATCGTGTCCGCCGGGGCGTCCCTCGCGGCGGGCGCGGCCGTCGGGACGATCACGAGACCGACCCAGCGCCTGTTCAAGCTCGACCGGTTCGAGATCGATCCCGTCTTCACGGGCGGTCAGCTCGCCGACATCCGCTCGACGGTCGGGAAGCAGATCACTCCGAATCTCCTCGTCACCTACTCCCAGTCCTTCGACACCGCGAAGTCTCCGATCGTGCAGCTCGAGTGGCAGGTCAGCAATACCGTGATCCTTCGGGGACGGCGCGACGAGAACGGCGTGCTGCTCCTGGACGTCCGGCGCCGGACGAGGTACTGAGGTTGCCCTCGACTCTCCGCCGGGCGGCTCTGGCCCTGACTCTCTTCGTCGTCGCCGGGCCTTCGGGGGCCCGGGCGGACACGACGGTTCTTCCGGAGGAGCTCGGCCGGAATATCGTCTCGGTCGGGTACACGGCGGACGGGCCGGTCGACGAGGAGGAGGTCGCGCGCCTGATCGACCTGCGCGTCGGACAGCCGCTCACGGAGAAGGCAACCGGGAATACGATTCGCAGCCTCTTCGCGACGGGACGCTTCGCGGACGTGCAGGTCTCGGCTGAGCCGGTCGAGGGCGGCGTCGCCGTCGTCGTGCACATCGCGCGCGCCTATCGGGTCCATCCGCTCCGCTTCTCTCACAAGACGATCGCGCGGGAGGATCTTCTCCGCGTGCTCTCCTTCTCGGAGGGATCGGTCTACATTCCTGACGAGGTCGAAGAGGGCGCCGCGGCGATCCGCCGCCGTCTCGAGGCCGAGGGTTACCTGAAGTCGAAGGTCACTGCGGACGTGACGCTGGACAGGGTCCGGTTCGACGCACGAGTCGTCTACCGGATCGAGCCCGGACCCGCCGCCCGCGTGGCGCCGGCGTTCTTCGACGGGGAGACGAAACCGTTCACGCACGATCAGCTCCTGGCCCGGGCCCGGCTCGACCCGGGCGACCGGTACAGGGAGTCGAAGGCCCGCGCGGACGCGGCACGCATGACCGAGCTCCTCCACAAGGAATTGCGGCTGAAAGGCCAGGTCGAGCTGATCGCCGCGGAGCCGAAGGAAGACGGGACGATCATGCCGGTCTACCGGATCTTCGTCGGCCCCCGCGTCACCTTCGAAGCCACGGGTCTGACGCCGAAGAAAGTCGCCTCCGAGGTCCACGCGCTCCTCGAAGGGCAGGTCTTCGACGAGGACCTCGTGCTCCAGTACGTCGAGAACAAGCGGCGCGATCTTCAGGGAAGCGGGTATTACCGGGCGCGCGTCGATTACACGCTCGCCGAATCGCCGGACGTCCTCACCGTTCGCGTGACGATCGACCGCGGGCCTCGCCTCGCGATCGAGAAGATCGTCTTCACCGGCAACGACTCCGTACCCACCCGGACGCTCTCGGAGTTCATGGTCACCCGCAAGAGGGGTCTGCCGCTCGTCCGGCCGGGACGTCTCGTCGACGACGACCTGAACGAGGACGTGGCGGCGATCGCCGGCTACTACCAGACGCACGGGTGGATCGCCGCGAAGATCGATCGCCCCCGGGTGACCGAAGGAAGCAAGGCGAACCGGCTCATCGTCACCATCCCCGTGCAGGAAGGCCCGAAAGCGATCGTCTCGAGCCGGCGGATCGAAGGCGTGGAGCACATGGACCCCGCGCCGCTCGACCGGGAGCTCCTCGTCAAGACGGGCGAGCCGTTCAATCCGGCTCTCGTCCGGGTGGACGTCACCAACCTCCAGAACGCGTATCGAGACCATGGTTGGGGCGAAGCGATCGTCCGCGGGGAGACGCGGCTCGCGCCGGGCGGCGCCTCGGCCGAGATCGTGTACCTCGTCGACGAGGGCTTGCGATCCTTTTTCGGCAAGACGGTCATCCGCGGCAACAGCCGGACCGACACCGATCGCGTCCGCCGCCTCGTCACCTGGCAGGAAGGGCGCCCCTTCTCGGAGACCGACCTGAACAACACGCAGCGCAACCTCTCCCGCGCCGGCGTCTTTCGCCGCGTCGAGCTCCGTCCGCAGCCGGCCGACCCCGCGACGCGCACGCGCAATGTCGAGGTCGAGCTCCAGGAAGGCCGCCCGCTGTCTCTCCTGTACGGCGTCGGCTACCAGTATTCCGAGAGCGCGTCGCAGAACCGGAGCGACCCGTTCCTGGTCGGGGGCGTCTCCTACAACAACCTCTTCGGGCGCATGCTGTCGGCGGGATTCGAGGGCCAGATCTCCATCTCCGGCCGGTACCGGGCGCAGCTCTCCTTTCGCGATCCGTACTTCCTGAACAGGGACATCACGTTCACCTCGTTCTTCTTCGCGACCCGCGAGCCCATCCAGGACGTCGAGCTCGACCGTCTGGGTTTCGTCAACGAGCTGTCGCACTACTTCGGCAAGTACCTGCGCGCGGCGCTCCGGCTCGAGTACCAGCGCATCCGCCCGGTGAACACGGAGAACCTGTCGGCGGAGATCGAGGCGGCGGACTTCCCGCGGTTCGACCAGCCGATCGAAGAGGCGACGATCGGACCGAGCGCGTTCTACGACCGCCGCGACGACGTCATCGATCCCCACCGCGGCTACTACTTCAGCATCGGGACGAAATACGCCTTCCCGATCCTCTCCGCAAAGGCGCGGTTCTCGAAGATCTCCGGCCAGGCCGCGTACTTCCATCCGTTCGGGCGGTCGGTCGTCGCGGGATCCGTCCGCGCGGGAGCCATCTTCCCGTACGGGCCCTCGACGATCCCGGTCCCGATCGCGGAGCGCTTCTTCGCCGGCGGCGACTCGACGAGCCGTGGTTTCCAGCGGGACCTCCTGGGGATTCCGGGCCAGACCGTCGACTACGACACGCGCGCGACCCTCCATACCGGGAGCGGCGCGGGCTCCTGCACCGGCTTTTCGAACGCGGCTCTCTACGACTGCTCCGCCGGGCCGCACATCGTGGGAGGCAACGGCTTCCTCGCGTTCAACCTCGAGTACCGTTTTCCAATCTTCGGCGACCTCGGCGGCACGGCGTTCTACGACCTCGGCCAGGTCTGGAAGGAGTTCTCCGACGTACGGCTCGCGCTCGAAGGCGTCGCCGGCCTCCGGCAGTCGTTCGGCGTCGGGCTTCACTACATGACGCCGATCGGGCCGATCCGGGTGGAGTTCGGGTTGCCTCTCAAGCCAAGAACGATCCAATACGACGTCACCCGCCGCGACGACACCGGCCGTCCGATCTTCCCGCCGCTCGCCTCCGGAACCGTGAAGGAGAAGGGGCGCCTCGTCGTGATGATCGGGTATCCCTTCTAGCGGAAAGTGCCCGGGGAGAAGCCGTAGACGCGCGAGGGGCCCGGGAATTCCTCCTCGGGGAAGAGCTCGTCCTGAAACGCCCGTTCTCCGAGGCGCCGCCCGCCGTGCATCAGGAATCCTGCCGCCCGGCGCGCCGCGGCGCCGAGCCGCGCCAGGTCCGCGAGCACGATCCGCCCCGCGGTGCGGCGTATCGCGAGCAGCCGCTCGACCGAGCGCGGCCCGAGACCCGGCACCCGCAGGAGCGTCTCCCGCTCGGCCGTCGAGATCTCGACCGGAAACCGTTCGGGATGCGCGAGAGCCCAGTGGAGCTTCGGATCGCGGCCGAGCGGCAGCTGCCCCGACGCGGCGAAGACGATCTCTTCCGGCGCGAACCCGTAGAGGCGCTGGAGATAGTCCGCCTGGTAGAGCCGGTGCTCGCGCGCCGCCGGCACCTCGGGCGCGTTCTCGAGCGGGGTGTCCTCGATCGGACGGAACGCCGCGAAGTGAGGATGGTGGATCGTCCCGTCCCGCCACAGCTCATGCGACGACGCGAGGATCTCGCGGTCGGTCTCCCGGCCGATCCCGACGACGAACTGCGTCGTCGCGCCCGCGGCGACGGCGCGCCCGGGCGGGCGGGGGTCCCCCGCGACGCGGCGGGTGCCGGCGCCGCGGGAAACGTCGCGGACGCGGCGCAGGACCTCGACGCCGCTCGCGACGGACTTTTCGGGAGCGACGCGATCGAGCGTCGCCTGGCAGGCGGATTCGAGGTTGTAGGAAACGCGGTCGCAGAGTAGGGCGAGGCGCTCCACCTGCGCGGCTTCCGCCCCGGCGACCGCCTTCGCGTGCAGGTACCCGGCGAAGCGGTGGCGAAAGCGCAGCGTCTCGACGAGCTCCAGGAGCCGGTCCATCGCCCACCGCGGGCTCTTCGGGATCCCGGTCGTCACGAAGAGGCCGGACACCCATCCGTTGCGGTAGGCCGTCATGAAGATCTCCGCGAGCGCTCGGGGCTCGAGCGCGTGCCGGGGCAGCTCCCGCGAGGCTCGCATGGGGCAGTAGTCGCACTCGAAGGCGCACGCATTCGTGAGAAGGATGCGGAAAAGACGGGTGCCGCCGAAGCCGCGGTTGCCGAGCGTGCGGATGTTGATCGGATCGAGCGCATCGCGCGTGCGCTCCCCCGAGGCGAGCGCGCGCAGCGATCCGCTGCCCTCATGGTCGGAGAGGGCCTGCTCCATGAGACTGCGGATTTTCTCGTGGGTATCCATGAGGCGTAATTATGGCGTAAGCCACGAAACGCCTGTCCTGCGGGTCTTCCGGATCCCTCCGATCGACGTTCGGGCCGGTCTCTACGCGTCCGGACCCGAGTCGAGGTCAGAGGGATCGGGGTCCAGGCCTTCCGGGTCGGAGTCGGAGGCCCCGGCGTCGGAATCGTGTTCGCCGCCCGACGGAAGGTCGGCGTCCGACGGGTCGACGGACGCGATGCCCGCGCGCGTCGACGCCAGGAGACGCTCCTCGGCGGCGAGTCCCCGGCGCATCGATTCGGAGTCTTCATCCGTCGAGGCGAGCAGGCTGGTGAAGGGCGCTTCCGTCAGCGCCTGCCGGTACGGCACCGCGGGGAAACCTCCGTCGCGCAGCGCGTGAAGGAACTTCAGCGTCCGGAACGCATCGAACCAGGTGTGGAGGCGGCGGCGCAGCGCGGATGGATCGGGCGTCTCGGCGACGGCGCGGCGCACGGCTTCGAACGCTCCCATGTCGGCCAGAACCCTTTCGATCAGGTCGGCGCGGAAGTAGGGCGTGCCGGCCGGCAGCTGCCGGAACGCGGCGGCGAGATCGCCGCGGGTGCGCGCGATCGCGGAGAGGACCCGAAGCCACGCGGCCAGGTGACCGAAGACGAGAGGGTGATCGAGGCGGAAGCGTTCGATGCCGCCGCGCCGCCCGGTCAGGTCGCGCAGGGCCCGCCCCGTGCCGAAGGGCACGCGGTCCGAGAGACGGCCCTCGAGGAGGACCGGCGTTGCGCCTCCGCGGACGATCGCCCCGACCTTGGCGAGCTTGTCCAGCACGTAGAAGTCCTCCGCGGCGTTCTTCTTCGGAAATCCGCGCACGGCGGCGTAGGAGTCCGAGGGGATCGCGAGGCAGCTGCCCATGCTCTGGTACGCGTAGGGCGATCCGGCCCACGCCAGCCCGAGCACGTAGTAGCGCAGCGAGATCTCGTAGAGGCGCGCGGCCTCGGCGAGCGCCTCGTCCTTCTCGAAGCGGTGCTCGAAGTAGTACACGGCCGCGCCGACGCCGTCCGGGTCGACCGGTTCGAGCTGGTCGAAATAGTCGCGGGGGAGGAGGGCGTCCGCGTCCGTGTTGTGGATCCAGGGAGAGACGATGCGTCCCTCGGACCTCAGCGCGAGCACGACGTCGTTGCCGATCTTGCGCGCGAGGCCGACGCCCTGCTTTTCCGGAAGGAAGTGACCCGCGGCGGCGCGATCGATCTCGAGGAGAGTTCCCGCGAGGAGCCGGTGAGCCCGCATCGGCGGTCCGTCCCCCATGGTCTCGATCTCCGGCAGCTCCCGGGCCAGCCTCTCCCGCGCGAACGCGTTGCCCTCGTGGATCCTCGGAGGTGAGTCTTCCCGCGCGTTCAACACGACGACGATGAGCACTCCGCCGCGCGGTCCCGCGGGGACCGAGCCGAGCAGCCGGAAGAGGCTCTCGGTCTCGCCGTACGCGGGCACGACCAGGGCATGCCCCCACGTCCCGGAAAGGCGCGCGGCCGCCCGGGCTTCCGGCTCGGCGTGGCGCGCGAGGTACTGGGCGACGGGCTTCGTCATGCGGAGCGCGATCCCCCGTCCCCGTGGAAGAGCGCCGCCCGCGGCGGAAGGTCTCCGACGAGCGCCGCCTCCGCTTCCAGGATCTCCGCGAGGCGGGCTTCGACCTCCGCCGCTTCGAAGTAGAGCCGCGCGAGATCGAGGTACAGGTTCTGGTGTCTCGACTCCGACCGCGCGAGGCCGCGATAGAAATCCCGGAGGGCCTCGTCGGGGTGCGCCGAGGCGACGAGAGCGAGGCGCTCGCAGCCCCGCGCCTCTACGACCGACGCCACGAGGAGACGGTCGAGGAAATAGGCTTCGCTGCCCCGGCGGAAGTGGGAGGTCAGGGACCGCACGTACGCGTCCCGGCCGTCCGGCCGAAGCGAAAGGCCCCGGCGGAGCACCCAACCGACGACCTCCCGGAAGTGGCCGAGCTCCTCGACGGCCAGCTCGGCGCAGGCCTGGACGAGTCGCGGCCGGTCGGGGTAGTGCGCGACGAAGGCCATCGCCGTACCAGATGCCTTGCGCTCGCAGGCGGCGTGGTCGACCAGAAACGCGTCGAAATCGGCGAGAACGGCCTCGAGCCACGGTGCCGGGGTCGGGCAGAGCAGCCGCATGGGGGCCGGAGGGTATCATCCGTCGCCTTCGCGGTCGCGCTGGTGCGCGACCGCTGCGGCTCCCGCACCGCGAGGCTCCTCCTTCGCTTCCGCTCAGGAGACTCCTCGCGGTGCGAGCGGATGGTCGAGATCGGCGGAGCGCCTCTTCCTCTCCCCCCGGGAGAGGGAGGAAGACCATTCGGCGAGGCCTCGGACAAACCTCGGCATTCCTACCGCAGCCTTTCGGGACCGCGGCGGCCTTGATCCCGTACAACCTTCCAACCGCGGCGGACGCGGGGGAGGAAGCATGAGGCGATTCACGATCCGGGTCAACGGCGAGCGGAGGACGTTCGAGGCGGAGCCGGAGATGCCGCTCCTCTGGGCCCTGCGCGACCGGCTGGGGCTGACCGGCACGAAGTACGGCTGTGGCGTGGGCGTCTGCGGGGCCTGTACGGTGCTCCGCGACGGCCGCGCGGTGCGGTCGTGCCAGATCTCCGTGCTCGAGGCCGCGCGGGGGCGGTTCACGACGATCGAAGGCCTTTCCCGCGACGGAACGCATCCCTGCCAGCGCGCCTGGATCGAGGAGGACGTCGCGCAGTGCGGGTTCTGCCAGCCCGGGATGATCCTGGAGACCGCCGCGCTCCTGCGAAAAAAGCCGCTCCCGTCCGACGGCGACATCGACCGGGCCCTCGGCGAGCACGTCTGCCGGTGCGGGTCGTATCCCAGAGTCCGGCGCGCCGTTCACACGGCCGCGCGCTTCACCGGGAGCGGGCGATGACCGCGACGCGGCGCGACGTCCTCCGGCTGGGCCTGATCGCCGGGGCGTCGCTCGTCGTGCCGATCCGTTTCGACGCGCTCTCGCCGGCGACGCCCCGGAAGAAGCGCGACCTGAAGCCGGCTCCCGATCCCGAGCGCTTCCGCCACCGGCAATGGATTTCGATCGACGCGAGCGGCCAGGTGACGCTCGTGGTCCACAAGTCGGAGATGGGCCAGGGGGTGCGGACGTCGCTTCCGATGATCCTCGCCGAAGAGCTCGAAGCCGACTGGCGGTCCGTCGTGGTCGTTCAGGCCGAGCCGGGCCCGGATTTTCCCGACATGGGGACGAGCGGCAGCGACGCCGTCGAGAGCTCGTGGCTCCCGCTACGCCAGGCCGGCGCGTCGGCCCGCGCGCTCCTGATCGAGGCGGCCGCCAGGACCTGGAAGGTTCCCGCGTTCGACTGCCGCGCGGAAGCGGGGACGGTCCGGCACGACGCGTCGGGCCGCGTCGCCCCGTACGGAGATCTCGTCGGGGCGGCCGCGCGCCTGCCGATTCCGACGGACGCGCCGCTCAAGAGCGCCGCGGAATTCCGTCTGATCGGGTCGAGAGTCCGGAGGCTGGACGGCCCCGCGATCGTGTCCGGCGCCGCCGTGTACGGGCTCGACGTCCGCGTGCCCGGCATGCTCCGAGCGGCGATCGCCCGCTGTCCCGTTCCGGGCGGCCACGCGCTCTCCTTCGACGCTTCCGCCGCGAAGAGGATCTCGGGGGTCCGCGAGGTCGCGTCGGTCCCCTCCGGCGTCGCGGTGGTCGCGGACGACACGTGGTCGGCGTTCGCGGGGCGGGACGCGCTCGCCGTAGTCTGGGACGAAGGGGAGAACGCTTCTCACGACTCCGCCATCTACTGGGCCCGCCTGGAGAAAGCGCTCGACCAGGACGCGCGGACGACGCGTTCGGAGGGCGACGCAAAGGCGGCGCTCGGCGCCGCGGGCGTGCGCCGGATCGACGCCGAGTATCGATTCCCGTTTCAGGCTCACGCGACCGTCGAGACGATGAACGCGACCGCATCCCTGGCGCCGGGAAAGGCGGAGATCTGGGCGGGGACGCAGTCGCCCAACGGGCTGCAGGCGCGCGTCGCGAAGCTCCTCTCGATTCCGCCCGCCGCCGTGCGCGTTCACGTCCCCCTCCTCGGAGGCGGATTCGGGCGCCGCATCGCGAACGACTACGCGATCGAGGCGGTGGAGGTGGCTCGGGTCGTGGGACGCCCCGTCCAGGTCGTCTGGTCGCGGCAGGACGACATGCGCCACGACTTCTACCAGCCCGCGTCGATCACGCGCTTCTCGGGAGGCCTCGACGCCCGCGGCCGCGTCGCCGCGTGGTGGCATCGCTCGTCCACGTTTCACCTGACCCTCTTCGGCCCGCTCGACGTGAACGACCCGGACACGTGGGGGGAGAATCCCTGGGGCGGGTTCGACAACCCCTACGGGATACCGGCGCTCCGGGTCGAGTACGCCGTGCAGCCCTCGCCCGTGCCGACCGGCGCGTGGAGGGCCGTCGACTACCCGCCGACCGTGTTCGCCCGGGAGTCTTTCGTGGACGAGCTCGCCCGGGCCTCCGGCCGCGATCCGCTCGGGCTGCGGCGCGAGCTGCTAGGCGGGCCGAATCCGACGATCGGGAAGCGCGTGATCGACCTCGGACGGATCCGGAGGGTTCTGGATCTCGCCGCGGATAAGGCGGGGTGGGGGACCCCGCTTCCGGCGGCGTCGGGGGAGCGCCGCGGCCGCGGCATCGCCTGCAACGTCTACCACGGCAGGACGGTGGCGGCCCAGGTCGCCGAAGTGACCGTGCGGCGCGACGGGCACGTCTCGGTCGACCGGATCGTGTGCGCGTTCGACTGCGGGCGGATCATCAACCGCGCGGGACTCGAGGGCCAGATCGAGAGCGGGATCGTCTGGGGTCTCGCCGCCGCTCTCTTCACCCGCATCACCTTCCGCAAGGGGCGCGTCGAGCAGGGCAACTACCGGGATTTCCCCGTGCCCCGTCTGCCGGACTGTCCGAAGATCGAGATCCATCTCGTCGAGGGAGCAGATCGTCCGTCCGGCGCCGGGGAGCAGCCGGTTCCGCCGACGGCTCCCGCGATTGCCAACGCGATCTTCGCCGCGACCGGACGTCGCGTGCGGACGCTCCCGATCCGCCCCGAGGATTTGATCGCTTAGACTCGCCGGGGTGACCAGGACCTCCTCGATCGCGCTCCTGTTCGCGGGAGCTCTCCTCGCGGCGCCCGACGCGCGGTGCCCGGAACGGCCCTTCGAGATCCTCGTCCGGGGCGCGCGGATCGTGGATGGAGGCGGCGGGCCGTGGTACCGCGGCGACGTCGGCATTCGCGACGGCCGCATCGCGGTGATCGGGTCTCTCGACGGCGCCGGGTCGCTGCGCCTCGTCGAGG
The DNA here is from genome assembly GCA_039933215.1 of Acidobacteriota bacterium. Classification (GTDB taxonomy): domain Bacteria; phylum Acidobacteriota; class Thermoanaerobaculia; order UBA5066; family Gp7-AA6; genus JALYUA01. The sequence goes on along the minus strand of JBDTOO010000040.1, from coordinate 14,140 downwards.
CCGGCGACCGGATCCTCGCCCCCGGTTTCATCGACGTCCACACCCACGTGGAGGAGAACCTTCCCGACTCGCCGGACGCCGAGAACCTCATCGCCGACGGAGTCACGACCGTCGTGACCGGCAACTGCGGGGGGTCCGCGCTCCCGATCGGGCCGTGGTTGGGCGAGCTCGAGGCTCGTGGCACGGCCGTGAACGTGGCCACCCTCGTGGGGCACAACACCATCCGCAGCGCCGTGATGGGTTTCGCGAACCGCGCCCCCACGGCAGCGGAGCTCTCCCGCATGGAGTCGCTCGTCGAAACGGCGATGAACGACGGGGCCGTCGGCTTCTCCACCGGCCTGATCTACACGCCGGGGCTCTATGCGCAGGCGCCGGAGGTCTCCGCGCTGGCGCGTGTGGCCGCCCGCCACGGCGGCATCTACGCGACGCACATGCGCTCGGAAAACGACGGCCTCTTCCCCGCCATCGACGAAGCGCTCGCCGTCGCCCGGGCGGCGGGGATCCCGCTCGAGATCTCCCATTACAAGGTGACGTCCCGAAAGCTCTGGGGCTCGAGCCCGCGCATGCTCGAGATCGTCGAGGCTGCCCGACGCGAGGGGCTCGACGTCACGATGGACGAGTATCCCTACGCGGCGTCCTCGAGCGGCCTGGACGTCCTGCTTCCCGACAGAGTCCTCCAGTCCGAGGGCTCCGTGCGCCACGACCTCATCCGGCGGCTCGGCGACCGCCGGGAGCGCGCCGCGATCGCGCGGGAGATGGCCCACCGCTACCGGGAGGAGCTCGGGCGGGATCATCTCGACTACGCGGTGGTCGCGTCGGCCCCGTGGCGCCCCGAGATCGAAGGCCGTGACCTCCGCGAGTTGAACCGGGCGGCCGGCGGACCGGACACCCTGGAGGGCGAGATCGAGACCGCCCTCGATCTCTGCCGCGACGGCGCGGCCTCGCGGCGGGGGAGCATCTGCGGGACGCAGATGATCTACCACACGATGGACGAGTCGGACGTCGAGCGCATCTTCGCGAGCCCGCTGACCATGGTGGCCCGCGACGGCGGCGTCGCCACGCCCGGCCGCGGGACTCCGCACCCGCGCAGCTACGGGACGTCCGCCCGGGTCCTGGCGCGGTTCGTCCGCGAGCGGGGCCTGGTCTCGCTCGAGGAGGCGGTCCGGAAAATGACTGCCCTGCCGGCGCAGCGATTCGGGTTCTCCGACCGGGGGCGGATCCTTCAGGGATTTCGCGCCGATCTCGTCCTCTTCGACCCGGAGCTCGTCTCGGACATGTCGCGCTTCGGCGACCCGCACCATTTCTCGCGGGGCTTCGACCTCGTCGTCGTCAACGGGCGGATCGTCCGCGAGGCGGAGGCGCCCACCTGCGCGCGCCCCGGTATGGTGTTGAGAAAGAAGGTGACCGGTGACGGGTGACGGGTGTCAGCGGCCCGGGGTGGTGCTGCCGTCACCTGTCACCTGCCATTCCAGCCACCGCACCCAGAGATCGTCGACCTTTCTGCCCAGCTCCTCAAGGCTTCCGTCGTTGACGAGGACGTCCGCCGCGCGATCGAAGGCCTGGGACGGCGCGAGCTGGGCGGAGATCCGCCGGCGGGCGTCTTCCGGGTCCCCGCCCTTCTCCTCCCAGCGCCGGATCCGCTCGGCTTCCGGCGCGACGACGAGGAGGATACGGTCGTACCGGCTCTCCGTCTTCGCCTCGAGAAGCTGGGACGCCTCGGCCACGGCCACCGGGACCCCCGCCTCGTCCGCCTCCGCGAACCGACGTTCGATCTCCCGCCCGACCAGGGGATGGATCCGCGCTTCGAGCGCGTGGCGGGCCGCGGGGTCGGCGAAGACGCGCGCGGCGATCCGAGCCCGGTCGACCTCGCCGTTCCCGTCGAGAACGGAGTCGCCGAAGATCTCCCTCGCGGCCGTCGCCCCCGGCGCGTCCTTCCCGTAGAGGTCGCGAACGATCCGGTCGGCGTCGAACACCGCCGCGCCCCGTTCCCGAAGGAGGGACGCGACCGTCGACTTCCCCGATGCCAGGCCTCCCGTCAGTCCGACGCGCAGCACGCGGGCTCTATCGCGCGGGAAGAGCTCGGACCACGTCCCCGCCCTTCATGACGAACTCGACCCGGGACAGCACGGAGACGTCCTTCAGGGGATCCCCCGACACGGCCACGAGGTCCGCGAACGCCCCCTTCTCGACGATGCCGATCTGACCGGCCATCCCGAGGAGATCCGCGGCGGACGTGGTCGCGCTGCGGATCGCGTCGATCGCCGACATGCCGGCCCCGACCTCGAGCTCGAATTCCCGCGCCTGCGGGATCTCCGTCCACGGGAAGCCGCCGGCGTCGGTTCCGAAGACGATGCGGACGCCCGCGCGCCGGCAGTTGTCGAAGGAACGGCGGTGGATCTTCGGGAGCTCGGCGCAGATCGCGCAACCTTCGGCGGCGCGGGGGCCCGCGACGTAGGCGGCGACGGTCAGGGTCGGCGAGAGCGAGATCCCCTTGCGGGCCATCTCCGCCGCGATTTCGGGTCGAATGGAGTCGCCGTGCTCGATCGAATCGACCCCGGCCGCGACGGCGATCCGAACTCCCGAGTCCGACCGCGCGTGAGCGGCGACCTTGACCCGGTGGGCGTGGGCCTCGGAGACCACGGCCTCGATCTCTTCCTTCGTCCAGTTCGGCGGCGAATCGACCCATCCGTCGTCCGTCAGGCGCAGCCCGCCGGTGTTGGCGTAGATCTTTACCCAGTCGGTCCCGTAGGAGAGCTGCTCGCGGACCGCCCGGCGGCATCCGTCTGCGCCGTCGCAGATCTGGACCCCCGTGGGGAATTTCCAGTCGGGCCGGAACCTCGTGATCGGATAGCTGCCCGTCGTCGAGAGGGCGGGACCGACGACCTTCATCCGCGGCCCGGGGATGACGCCCTCGTTGACGGCGTCTCGCAGCGCCACGTCGTCGTAGCCCGCGCCCTCCGTCTCGAGGTCCCGGATCGTCGTGAACCCGTGCTCGAGCGCGATCTTCATCGCGCGAATCGCGCGCGCGACGCGGTGCGCGGGGTATTCCTGAAGGATCTGAAAGTTGTACTCCGCCGACGTCGCGTCCCCCTGGAGGAGAACGTGCGTGTGGGCGTCGACGAGGCCGGGAAGGAGAGTCCGATCCCCGAGGTCGACGACCGCGACGCCGTCGGGCGCGGCCTGTCCGACGCTCTCGATCCGATCGCCCGTGACCACGACGACGGGGCGCTCGACGTATCGGCCGCTCCGCACGTCGAGGAGCCTGGCGGCCCGGACCGCGACGCGGCGGGGTGGCGGCGCGGCAGGGGAGTCCGGTGCGGCGAGAGCCGGAAGGACGCTCGCGGCCACGAGGCCGAGCGCGAGCAGCGTTTTCATGTCTCCTCCTCGCTTGGGGCGCGAGAAGGATACGTCAACGACGCGTCAGCGGCGGACCGCGTCCTCCACGCCCTTGCCGGGAGACGTCTGCGACGTGCCTCGGGCATGCGACAGACCGCGCTCGTAGCCGCGCCGGAACGCGGGCGTCTCGCACTCGGCGCCGAAGCATTTCACGAGGTCCTGGCGCGAAGCCTCGAAGGTCCGGTTCCGACGCTCCGGATGCAGAGCGGCCTCGAATCCGCGCCGGTAATGCGGCTCGGCTTCGGCGAAGTGGCCGCCGTCCTTCTCGTATTCGGCGGACTCCGCGGAACGGATGCCGACCCACCACTCGTCCTTCGCGGCATCCAGGCTCTCGACGCCGTCGCGGCGGAGTACGGAGCGGGCGAACTCGGCCTCGCCGTCGCCGTCGGCGAGAACGAAGACGACGGAGTGGCCCTTTCGCAGCGCGTCCTCGTAGAGGTAGAGCTCGTCTTTCGGAAGGCCGTGCGACATCGCGTCCTCGAGAGCGCCGCCCGCCGCCGCCCCGCCGATGGCGCCGCCCAATCCGAGAAGCGCCGCCGCCGCGATGCCGATCGCGGCGACCGGGCCGACGCCGGGAAGGAGAAGGCTCGCCGCCGCGGCGCCGAGGCCCATCCCCGCCGAGGCGCCGGCAGCTCCCCCTACGACGCCGCCGAGCGCCTTGCCCATGCCGGACTGTTCCGTCTCGCTCGTTTCGACGCCGCTCGGGTCGCTTCCGGGCATCAGGAGATTGATGCGATCCGAGGGGATCTTTCCGCCGCGCAGATCCTCCGCCGCCTTCTGCGCCCGATCACGGTCCCGGAAAATGCCCACGACGTTTTCCACGGTGCCTCCTTCAAAAGTTGATGAACGTTGCTGGGGCGATCTTCAGATGCCGCCGTCTTCCTCGAATTCCGGAGAGATCTCCCGCGCGGCGGGCGGGCGGGAGGCCGTCTTGCGGCTCGCCTCCGCGTCCTCGCCGCTTCCTTTTCCGGCGAAGACCGACCGCACCTCCGCGGCCACGCCCCGGGCGCGGTTTCCCAGATCCCTCGAACGGGATCCCACGGCCTCTCCCGTTCCCTTCGCGAACGACATCGCCTTGTCCCGCGCGATGGCGCGCCGGCGGCGTCCGCCCTGCGGATCGAGCGCGTACATGACCGCCGCTCCGAGGCCGATTCCACCGATCAGCGCCGCCAGCCGGCTCCCACCGCTCGATCGCGTCACGAATATTCCCATGGCTGAACCTCCCGTTTTGAAAATGGATCGACCCGCAGAGTACGTAAGAAACGGGAGCAAGAAGTAAGCCAGCCTCCCACGCGGCGGCGAGCTGTTCGGCGAAACGCTGCGGTGCTTCGTCGTGGCGAGCGGCCTCGCGGGCGACGCGGTACTTCAGACGAGAGGGAGCCGCAGCCGCGCGATGCAGCCTTTCTCGGCGTCCCGGTTCTCGAGAGCGAGCGAGCCGCCGTGCGCCTCCGCGATCTGGCGCGCGAGGACGAGGCCGATTCCCGATCCCTGCGCCTTCGTCGTGAAGAAGGGGACGAAGAGGTTCGCGCTGTTGGGGAGTCCCGGACCTCCGTCGACGACGCGGACCTCCACGCCCGGCGGCGATCCGGCGACGCGGGACCACGACACCTCGACACCACCTCCGGTCTCGAGCGCGGCGTCGACGGCGTTGCGCACGAGGTTGATCAGGAGCTGCTCCACCTGGTCGGCGTCGGCGGCGACCGTCAGGGGTCGCCCGGGGGCAACGGTCACGGAGAGACGCGTCTCGAGCGCGGCCACGCGGCGGACGAGCTCTCCCATGTCGAGCGGCGCGAGGCGCGGACGCGGCAGACGGGCGAGCCGCGCGTAGCCTCCCGTGAAACGCGAGAGCGCTTCGGCCCGTCCGGAGATGATCCCCAGGCCGCGCCGCATGTCCTCGCGCCAGTCGTCCGGCAGCGCGTCGCGCACGAGCAGGCTCTCGAGGCTTCCCGCCAGAGACTGGATCGGCGCGAGCGAGTTGTTGAGCTCGTGGCCGAGCACCCGGATGAGCCGCTGCCACGCCTGCCGCTCCTGCTCGCGCAGAGGCTGGCTGACGTCCGCGAGAACGAGGAGGTGGTGCGGCAGCCCGCCCTGGCGGAACGTGCTCTGCCGGATCTCCCACCGGCCGGAGGCTCCGGGAAACTCGGCGTCGAGGATCCTCGGCGCATCGGGCTCGAGGAAGCGGGCGAGCCCGAGCTCTTCCGCGCTCGCTCCGAGAAGCCTCGGCTCGGGCTGACCCAGGAGGCGCTCGCCGAAACGGTTCGTCAGCCTCAGGCGGCGCTTTCCGTCGAAGGCAAAGACGGCCACCTCGATCTCGGCCATCACCTTCCGGAGGAGCGCCGTCGCCTCGAGCGCTCCGAGGCGCTGCTGCCGGAGAGTCTCGGTCAGCGCGTTGACCTCGATCAAGACCTCCCCCAGCGCATCGTCCGGCCGCGCGCCCCGGGCGCGGATGGAGAAGTCGCCTTCCCGCATCGCGGCGAGGAGGTTCGAAACGGTCTGCAGCGGCAGCACCACGCGCTCCCGCAGCGCCCGGGAGAAGAGGAGCCAGGTTCCGACCACGAAGACCGAAAGCGTCCATCGGACCTTCGGGGAGTAGTCTCCCGTCCACAGGAGGATCGCCGCGAGCGCGGCCGCCGGCAGAGCCGCGAGGAGCGCGAGCAGGAATACGCGCCGCTCGTGGGAAAGCTTCCGCGGCGTCATGCCCCGGCCGCCTCCGGGATTCGCTCCGCGCGGCGCCGGCCGCCGCCGCCGTCAGTGGCCGTGCTTCTCCAGGCGGCGGTAGAGCGCGCTCCGCGAGAGGCCGAGAGCCCGCGCGGCATGACTCACGTTGCCCTCGTAGCGGGACATCGCCTTCTGGATCAGAATCCCCTCCACGTCCTCGAGGCTCATCTCGTCGAGCGGCATCTCCGTCGCGGTCTCGCGGCGGAGGCCGAGGTCGCCGGCCCGGATCCGATCGCCCTGCGCCAGAAGCGCCGCCCGCTCGATCGCGTGGTCGAGCTCCCGGACGTTGCCGGGCCAGGGATGGTCCAGGAGCGCCTGCAGCGCGCCGGGCTCGAAGGAGAGCTCCCCCTTGCGATACCGCTGCCCGTGCTGGCGAAGGAAATGCTGCGCGAGGGAAGGGATGTCCTCGCGGCGCTCGCGCAGAGGGGGGACGCGGATCTCGATCGTGTTCAACCGGAAGAGCAGATCCTGCCGGAACCGTCCGGCGGACACTTCGGCGTGCAGGTTCGAGTTGGTGGCGGTGAGGATCCGGACGTCGACCCTTCGCGTGCGGGAGGAGCCCAGGCGCTCGAACTCCCCCGTCTCGAGCACCCGGAGCAGCTTCGCCTGCTGGGACGGGGGAACGTTCGCGATCTCGTCCAAAAACAGCGTCCCGCCGTCGGCGAGCTCGAAGCGGCCCACGCGATCGGCGCGCGCATCGGTGAACGCGCCCTTCACGTGCCCGAAGAGCTCGCTCTCGAAGACGCCTTCCGAGATGCCTCCGGCGTTCAACGAGACGAGGGGCCGCGCGGATCTCCGGGAGGCGGCGTGCAGCGCGCGGGCCACGACGCCCTTCCCGGTGCCGTTCTCGCCCGTGATGAGCACGTTGGCGTCCGACGGCGCGACCCGGGCGACCAGGTCGAGCAGGGGCCGCATCGCGGCCGACTCGGCGATCATCGAGGGCGGGGCCGTCTCGTGGCGGAGGATGCGGTTCTCCGCCTCGAGGCGCTGTCCGTTCCGGAGCGCGCGCCCGAGCGCGACCTGCGTCCGCAGCGTGGCGACCAGCCGCGCGTTCTCCCAGGGCTTTTGCACGAAGTCGCGCGCTCCCCGGCGCATCGCTCCGACGGCGAGATCGACCGTTCCCCATGCGGTCATGACGACGACGGGGAGTGTCGGGTCGATCTCCTGGATCCGTGCCAGCAGGTCGAGCCCTTCCTGTCCCGACGTGGTGTCGCGCGCGTAGTTCAAGTCCATCAGGACGACGTCGAACTCGCCGTGATCGAGAAGCGTGAGAAGCGCCGCGGGAGACGACGCGGTCTCGCTCTCGAAGCCCTCACCCTTCAAGAGGAGGCGAAGGGCTTCGAGAACGTCCGGCTGGTCGTCCGCGATCAGGACCCTCGCGGAGCTCGCAGGCATGCGTTCAGCTTATCCGACCGTCGCGGGCCGCCCTCAGTCCGCCCGGAGAGTCCGGATCGGGTCGACGCGGGTCGCCCGGCGTGCCGGAATCGCGGTGGCAAGAAAAGACACCCCGGCCATGACGACGGCGAGCGCGGCGAACGTCAGCGGGTCCGTCGGGCTGATCTCATAGAGCAGCGCCCCGAGGCTTCGCGTCACGATGACCGCGCCCGCGATGCCGAGCAGGATGCCGGCGGCCGTCAGGCCGAGACCGCGCCGGGCGACGAGGCGGAACACGTCCGAGCGCTGCGCGCCGAGAGTCAGCCGGATGCCGATCTCCCGGCGGCGTTCGGCCACGAGCTGCGAGAGCACGCCGTAGACGCCGAGCGTCGCGAGGAGGAGCGCGACCGAGCCGAAGATCGTCAGAAGGACGGTCGAGAATTTCCGCCGGGCAAAGGAGCGCGAGATCGTCTGCGACAGGCGCACGAGCGAGGGAACGGGCATGTCGCGGTCGAGGGACCAGATGGCCGCGCGCACCGGCGCGAGGAGCCTCTCGGGCGGCAGAGAGGCCTTGAGAACGACCGCGGCCCAGGGCGTCGGATGCTGGGCGAACGGGATGTAGAGCTGCGGGAGCGCCGCCTTGTCGATGCGGTCGCCCCGCACGTCGCCCACGACTCCGACGATCTCCCTCCACGCCTTGTCGGCGCCCCACTCGACCTGGATCCGGCGGCCGATCGGGTTTTCCCCCGGCCAGAATCGGCGCACCATCGTCTCGTTGACGAGAGCGACGGGGCGGCCGCTCTCGGAATCCGCGTCCGTGAATGCCCGCCCGCCGCGCACCGGAATCTCCAGAGCCCGGAAGAAACCCGGGGTCGCGACGATGTATTGAGCGAGCGGGCCCTGGCCCGGCGCCCAGTCGGGGCGCCCCTCGATCCGGAAGTCGCCCGTGGTGCTGTTGTCGCCGAGCGGCGCGCTGTTCGCCGCGCCGGCGGCCTGGATCCCCGGCACAGCAGCGATGCGCTCGATCGCGGTCCGAACGAACGCGCGGCGCCTGTCGTCCTCCGCGTACCGGGTTTCGGGGAAGACGAGCTCCACGGTGAGCGCGTTTCCGGCCGTGAAGCCCGGATCGACGCCCGAGAGCCGGTTGGCGCTTCGGATCATCAGGCCCGCGCCGATGAGAAGCGCGAGCGCGATTCCGACCTCGCCGACCGCGAGGATCGCCCGCGCGCGGCCGCGGCCCGAGCCGGAGGTGGTCCGCCCGCTCGCCTGGAGCGCGGCGGTCAAGCTTCGCGGAGAGAGCGCGATCGCGGGAGCGAGGCCGAAGAGAACGGCCGTCGCGAGCGACGCCGCGAGCGTGAAAAGGAGGACCCGGCCGTCGACGTGGGCGGTGGTCGACGCGGTCACGGTCCAGGGTCTCAGAGAAGCCAGCGCCTCGATGCCCCAGGCGGCGAGCGCGATGCCCGCCGCGCCGCCCAGCAGGGACAGCAGGGCCGCCTCGGTCAGGAGCTGCCGCACGAGCCGCGGCCGGCCCGCGCCGAGAGCGCTGCGGATCGCCATCTCGCGCGTGCGGGCCGCGTTCTTCGCGAGGATGAGATTTCCGAGGTTGGCGCAGGCGAGGAGGAGAACGAGCGTGACCGCTCCCAGGAGGACGAGCAGGGTCCGCCGGAGGGGTCCCACGAGCTCCTCGCGGATGGGAACGATCCGGGCGCCGTGGCCCGCGTTGGTGGCGGGGTGCTCGCGGCGAAGTCGCGCCTCGATCCCGTCGAGCTCCGACTGCGCGCTCGCGATCGTCGCCCCCGGCGCGAGCCGCGCGGCGACTCGGAAGCTGTGCGAGCCATGGTCCGCGCGCTCCTCCGGAGTGAGGGCGAGCGGCACCCAGAGGTCCGCCGCCCTCGGGAAGTCGAACTGAGGCGGCATCACACCGACGAGAACGTGTTCCCGGCCGTCCAGCCGCACGCGCGAGCCCACCGCGAGGGAGCCGAGGCGGGTCTTCCAGAACGTCTCGCTCGCGATCACCGAGCGGTCGGCGCCGGGGACCTCCTCCGTTGCGTGGAAGACGCGGCCGGCCCGCGGGCGGATGCCGAGGACGGAAAAAACGCTCGCCGATACGCGGGCCCCGAGAACGCGCTCCGGGATCGAGCCGCCGGTGAGCGTGAAGACCTGGTAGTTCGACGCGGCGACGGCTGAGAAAGACCGCGCGGCGGTCCACTCGACGAAGTCCCCGGCCGGAGCCGGAGCGTCGTCAAGCTCGGGCTGCGTCTCGCGGATGTAAACGACGCGGCTCTCCTCCGGATAGGGCAACGGCCGCAGCAGCACCGCGTCGACGAGGGAAAAGATCGCCGTGTTGGCGCCGATACCGAGGGCGAGCGTCGCGATGGCGACCGCCGCGAACACGGGCGCCCTGGCGAGGGTGCGGGCGGCGTGTCGGAAATCCTGCAGCAGACCGTTCATGTTTCCTCCGTTGTCGGGTTGCGGAAGACACGCGGCCCGAGCGCCCGCCCGGGATCGGCCGCGCCGAGGGTCGAAGGGGGTTGGATCGTCATTCCGAGCGCAGGGCTTCCGACGGCGAGACGCGGGCGGCCTTCCAGGCCGGAATCGCGCAGGCGGCGGCGGATACGACCGCGAGGAGCCCCACCGCCGCCGCGAAGGACACGGCGTCGGTCGGCCGGACGCCGACGAGAAGGCCGGCCAGGACGCGGGTCGCGGCGGCCGCAGCGGCGATCCCGATGGCGGCGCCCAGTCCGGCGAGACGGAGTCCGTGGCGGAGGACCAGCGCGAGCAGATCTGCCGGGCGGGCTCCCAGGGCGGCCCGCAGCCCGATCTCACGCCGGCGCAGACTCACTCCGTACGAGAGAACTCCGTAGGTCCCGATCGCCGCCAGGAGAAGAGCGGTCGCCGCGAAAAGACCGAGGAGAACGGCGGCGAAGCGCTGTCGCGCCACGGAGCGGGAGACGAGAGTGGAGACGGCGCGCGCGTTGGCGACGGGTATCTCGGGATCGAGAGCCGCCACCGCGCCCGTCGCGGGCGCGATCAGTCCGGCAGGAGGGACAGCGGCATCCAGAACGACGTCGACGGCGTCGACGGGCGTCTGTTCGAGCGAAGCGTAGAAAACGGGACGGGGCGGAGCGGCGAGGCTTCGATCCCGCACGTCGCCGACGATCCCCACGATCTCGCCCATGTACTTCTCCGCTCCCGCGGAGGCGCCGAATCGCACGCGCTTTCCGATCGCTCCCCCCGCGGGCCAGAACCGCCGGGCGGCGGCGGCGCTCGCGACGATGACCCGCGTCGAGCCACGCCGGTCCGACGCCTCGAAGCCCCGGCCCGCGACCACGGGAAGCCGGATCGCCCGGAAGTAGTCCCGGCTCGCCAGCCGCACCTGCGCCGAGGGCTCGTTGGAAGGGGAGGGAGGCGGCGCGCCCTCGATGACGAAGGAGCTGCTGAAGCTCGCGCCCGTCAGCGGAAGGCCGGTGATGGCAGCGGCCGACCGGACGCCGGGGATCGCACGCATGCGATCGAGCAGCGTGTCGTAGAAGGCGCCCATGCTCTCCGGAGTCGGGTAGGCGGCCTGCGGCAGCGCGATCTCGTAGGTGAGCGCGCTGGCGGAGCGGAAACCGGGATCCGTCGCCTGGAGCCGGAGCAGGCTGCGCAGGAGGAGGCCGGCTCCGGCGAGCAGCAGGAGCGAGACCGCGATCTCGCCGACGACGAGCCCGCTGCGCAGCGCGGAGCCGTCGCGGTTCCCGGAAGACGCGCGGCCGCCCGAGCGGAGATCTTCCTGCACGTCCGCACGGGCCGCTCGCAGCGCCGGAAGGAGCCCGAAGACGACCGCCGTGGCGAGGGCCAGAATCGCCGCGAAGACGAGGACGGGGGGGTCGATGCGCGCGTCGGAGAGGCGCGGGATGTCGGCCGGGCCGAACCGGACGAGGAGGCCGACGCCGGACGAAGCGACGGCGACGCCGAGAACCGTCCCGATGGTCGAGAGCACCAGGCTCTCCGTGAAGAGCTGGCGGACGAGCCGGGTGTGGCCCGCCCCGAGCGCGCGGCGGATGGCGATCTCGCCCTGTCGCGCCGTGGATCGGGCGAGCAGCAGATTGGCGACGTTCGCGCACGCGATCAGGAGAACGAACCCGACGGCGCCGAGAAGGATCCAGAGGGAAGACCGGGCGCGTCCGGAGACCTCGTCGTGGAGCGATACGACACGCGACGTCCAGCCGGGATTCATGCCCGGGTTCTCCCGGTGGATCTGCCGCATGATGCCGGACAGCTCGCGGTCGGCCGCCTCGACGGCGACGCCGGGCTTCAGCCGGCCCAGGACGTCCAGGTAGTGCGCGCCCCGCTGCGTGGCGACGTTGGCCGGAAATCGCTCCGGCACCCAGACTTCCGTTCTGCGCCCCGGAAGGTCGAAAGAGGCTGGCATGACGCCCACGACGGGATAGTCCCGGCCGTTCAAGCGGATCGTCCGGCCGACGACGCGGGAATCGGCGCCGAGCTCCCGCTTCCACATCGCGTATCCGAGGACGACCGCCCGCGGCCCTTCTCTTCGGGCCTCCTCGTCGGAGAAGAACCGGCCGAGGACGGGTGCGCCTCCGAGCACGGCGGGCATCCCGGGTGTGCAGACGATGGCGTCGACGCGGCGGGCGGGCCGGCCGGGCTTCGCGTACGCGAAGGAGTCCTCCTCGTAGGCGGAGAGGGCGGCAAACGACCGGCTGCGCTCGCGCCAGTCGAGGAAGTTCGGGGGCGACACCGTCCACGCCTCGAATCCTCTCTCCAGGTCCGCCTCATGCACCGCGACGAGCCGATCGGGCGACGGGTAGGGGAGCGGACGCAGCAGGACGCTGTCGACGACGGAGAAGATCGCCGTGTTGGCTCCGATGCCGATCGCCAGGGTCGCGATCGCGACCGAGGCGAACCCGGGGGATTTCCGGAGAGCTCTCAGCGCGTAGCGGGCGTCGCGGATCAGGTTTCCCATGGCTTCACCTCACTCGTTTCTCAATGCTTCGAGCGGATCGTTGGGGGGCGCTTTCCGGGCGGCGGCCGCCGTGGCGGCGATCGCGAAGGCGAGGACGGCGGCGTCGGGCCGGACTCCGGCGAGCCGCGGGATCTCCGGGGGAGCGGCCGCGCCGAGCGCCGACGTGGTCAGCCACACGAGGGCGACCGCGGCCGTTCCGCCCGCCGTGTTCGCCCCGATGCCGAGCGCGAGTGTGGCGACGGCGATCAGAATGAATCCCGGAGATTTCGCGAGCGCGCGAAAAGCGTGCCGCAGATCCTGAATGGTTCCGGTCATTTTTCTCGCTCCTCCCCCGCAGGTCTCGCGGCTCTCCCCATCCGTCCGTGACCGTTCATGCCGTCAACCGTCCGTGCGCAGCGCGGCCAGAGGATCGAGCCGCGCGGCGCGGCGCGCGGGGAGCCAGCTCGCGAGAAACGTCGTTGTTCCGAGCAGCAATGCGACCGTGCCGAACGTGGCGGGATCCGCCGCGCCGACGCCGAAGAGGAATCGCCGCAGAAGCGGCGTCACGAGGATCGCCGCGCCCGCTCCCGGCGCGAACCCGATGGCGGCCACGATCGCCGCGCGGCGGATCTCGAGCGTCGAGACGTCGCGGGGCCGGGCGCCGACCGCGAGCCGCAGGCCGATTTCGCGCGTGCGCCGGCTGACCGAGTAGGCGACCAGTCCCGCGAGCCCGATGGCGGTCACGAGCAGTCCGAGGCCGCCCAGCGCCCCGGAGATGGCGCCTGCCGCGCGCTGCGGGAGCGTCGAGAAGCCGATGAAGCGCGCGATCGGCATGATCTCGGAGAAGGGAATGACGGGATCCAGGGTGCGCAACTCGCGCCGGATGACCGCCGCGAGAGCCGCCGGCGGCATCCCGGATCGGACGACGAGCTCCCGCCGGAGCCGCCGGCTCTGCCGGCTCGCGAGGTACAGGAACGGGCGCGGGGATTCCCAGAGCTGCCGGTATTTTCCGTCCCGGGCGAGACCGACGATCGAGATCGCGCCGTCCTCGTCGGCGATCGTCCGGCCGATCGGGTCGCGGCCAGGCCACAGGCGGCGCGCGAGAGCTTCATTGACGACGGCCACGACCGGAGCCCCGGGAACGTCCTGGCTCGCAAACCCACGTCCGCGAAGGAGAGAAATGCGCATCGTCGAGAAGTAACCGTCGTCCACCTCGGCCGTGTCCGCCGAGATCCGCGCCGCGGCGGCGGAGCCGGGAAGGCCGACGTTCGCCGTTCGGTGGCCGAGGCCGAGAGGCAGGGAGGAGGAAACGGCCGCGGCCTCGACGCCCGGCAGGGACCGCAGCCGTTCCGTCAGGCGGTCGAACGCGGCGCGCGCCCGGGGCGCGTCGTATCCCAGGAGCGAGAGGTCGACCTGCGTGACGGAGAGGCCCTCGCGGTCGAACCCCGGAGGCGCGGCGGCGGCGTGGCGAAGCGTCTGCTGGAAGAGTCCCGCGACGACGAGCAGGAGAACGGAGAAGGAGACCTGCGCGCCGACGAAGAGCGCTCGAGCCCGCGACGTGGTGCGCCGCTCGGTCGAACCGCCCGCCCGCACGAGCGAAAGGAGGCCCGGGCGCGTCGCGAGCCACGCTGGAAAGGAGCCGAAGAGTAGACCCGGGCGCGAAATCGAAGAGGATCGGAACCGGCGTCGGCAGGTTGAACCGTTCGA
>JBDTOO010000039.1:0-33934 GCA_039933215.1 Acidobacteriota bacterium | reverse complement strand
TTGACGTTCTGGAGGAAGTAGTCCTTCAGGCGGCTCGCGCGCCGGAGCTCCTCGACCGTGCCCGAAAGCGTCGAATAGAGGCGGACGTTCTTGATGAGGAGCGATGCCGCGTCCGCGAAGGACGTCATGGCGTCCACTTCCTCGTGACCGAACCCTCCGGGCCGGTTCGTGGCAACGGCGACTCCGAGCGTCCGGTCTTCCGCCTTGAGCGGGCAGAAGACGGCGTTCGTCGCCGCGACGGTCAACTGCAGCTTCTTGTTGACGTAGGGGTCCCGCGACAGGTCGTTGCTCACGTAGGGCTCGCCGCTCTTGAAGACCATGCTCACGATCGACGGAGCTTCCACGGAGATCTTCAGCTGCTCGATGATCTCTTCCGGCACGTTCCAGCCCGGGTACTGGGCTTCGAGACGGTTGGTGTCGGCGTCGTAGAGGTAGAGCCAGACGCGCTCGGCGCGGGTGAAGGCGGCGATCGCCTCGCTCGCGCGGGAGAGCACCTCCCGCATGTCGGTCGATTGATAGGAAGCGCGGAAGAGCGAGTGGAGACGACGCAGTGTCTCGACCCGGCGCTCGACCCGCCGTCCCATCCGGCCGATCGCCGCGGCGAGCCGGCCGAGCTCGTCCGGCGCCTGCCCTCCCGCCACTTCGACCGCGCGTCCGCGCCCGATCTCCTCCGCGGCGTGGACGAGGGCGAGAACGGGTGCGGAGATCCGGCGCGAGACCAGGAACACGACCGCGAGGACGGCCACGACCAGATAAAGGAAGACGAGCAGGACGTAGCGCTGCAGGTCGGAGTACGACTTCGGCTGGATCTCTTCGCCGGCGGCCGCCTCCATCCTCGCCCTCGCGACTCCGGACATCCCTTCGACGAATACCCAGCCCGTCGTTCGAATGCGCGCGGAAGCGAGCCGGCTGACCGAGCCGCCGAAACGGTAGTTGCCCACGGTGAGCGGCGAGGCCAGGACGGCCCGTCCCAGTCGTTGCCGCTCCGGGTCCGGGGAGTCAACCAGGCTCTGCGACGCCGCGGTGCGGCCCCACCGCAAGAGCTCCGCGGTGCGGCCGGTCATCGAAACGAGGCGCCCGGCGGCGTCGACCACGAACCAGACGTCCCCCGGCATCTCCCCCGCTTCGAGCGATTCCAGAACGTATCGCCGCGCGTCGATTTCCATCGCGACGGCGGCGAGAAGCGTACCGGAGTCGTCGCGGACGGGAACGAAGAGACTGATGGCGCGGTTGTCCGGCGTGAGCCGGGCGCCGCCCAGGCCCGAGTACCAGACCGCCTCGTCTCCTCCGGGAGGCCGGCTCAGCGGAAATTTCGCGTTCTGGTTGAACGCGAAATGGTCGAGCTCCCCGTTCGACTGGCGAAGGGCTTCGTGGACGTCGAGCCAGGGGCTCATCCGCATGACGCCCGAAGCCGTCCAGAGGCTCACGGTGCGGATCGTCGTCCGGCGCTCGCGCACGCTCCGCATGAGCGGCGCGAGAGACAGACTCCGCTCGTAGTCGCGCCTCGCCCTGGGGTCCTGCTCATTGGCGTGGGCGATGAAGCCGACGGAGTCTTCGGCCGGGTATCGATTCCAGATATGGCCGTCGTCGTCGGGAGCCGGTAGGTCCGCGGCGCCATTCTCACCGGACTCGAGCGCACGGGACGCCGCCGCCGCGATGACCCAGGCGGCCTCCTCGGGGACGGCCGCGCGGCGGTCGATCCACTCGGACCGGAACGCGACGTCCTGGCGGATCTGCATGGAGCTCTGCGCGCGGCGGACCGCCGAAAGCTGCTCGACGGAGTTGTTCTTGAGCTCGCTCAGCCGCCGGACCAGGACGAAGACGATGAGCGCGCCGGGGATGAAGAACGCGAGGAAGAAGCCGAACAGGATCCGCGCCGCCAGACTGCGTTTGGGGTAGAAAACGCCTCGGAGCCGCGAGAGCGCGGTCACGCGAGCGAAGCTCCTGCCGGATCGGCTGGCATCTGTGTACCGATATTGTACGGGAAAACTCGTCGCCTCCGCGCTCGCTGCGCGACCGCTCCGGCTCCCGCAGCGTGAGGCTCCTCCCTCCTTCGTCGGGAGACTCCTCACGCTGCGAGCAGATGGAAGAGCTCGGCAGAATCAAGCCGGACTCTGGCCGGGAGGGTGCCGGCGGTGTGATGCCTCGATCGAACCGGCTCGGCTAGAACGGCGACGGTTCACTCATAACGGAGCGCTTCGATCGGGTCGAGCCGCGAAGCCTTCCGGGCGGGATAGAAGCCGAAGAAGATTCCGATCGCCGCCGAGAAGCCGAACGCGAGCAGCACGGCGGCCGGAGCGAGGACGATCGGCCACTGCTGCTTCCACGCGAGGAACCGCGACGTGGCGATGCCGAGCGCGATGCCGATCGCCCCGCCCGCGATCGAGAGCGTGAGCGCCTCGATCAAGAACTGGGTGAGGATGTCGCGGCCCTTCGCGCCGATCGCCATCCGGATCCCGATCTCGCGGGTGCGCTCGGTCACGGAGACGAGCATGATGTTCATGATGCCGATCCCTCCGACGAGGAGAGAGATCGACGCAATGGCCGCCAGCAGGGCCGACATCTGCTTCGAGGTCTGATCCGCCGTCTGCGCGATCTCCTGCTGGGAGCGAATCATGAAATCGGCGTCCTGCTCCGGGGTGAGCCGGTGGCGCTGCCGCAGCAAGGCGTCGATCTCCGCCTGGGCTCGATCGACCGCGTCGCGGGACACCGCCGACGCCATGAACATGTCGATCTTCGCGCTGCGCTTCAGAAGCTTCATGACCGTCGTGTAGGGCGCGATGACCGTGTCGTCCTGGTCCTGGCCCATCGTGCTCCCGCCCTTCGACTCCAAAACTCCGATCACCTTGAAGGGGAAGTTCTTGATCCGGACCATCTGCCCGACCGGGCTCTGGTCTCCGAAGAGGGACGTCGCGACAGTGTTGCCGAGAACGACGACTTTGGCGGAGGAACGCACCTCCGTTTCGTCGAAGAAGCTGCCCCGGTCGACGTTCCATGAGCGGATGAAGGGCCAGTCGACGCCGACTCCCTGGATCGAAGTACCCCAGTTCAGGTTGCCGTAGACGACCTGCGCGGAAGAGCGCGACATGGGAGAGACGTAAGCCACCGACGGAGCCTCCGCCCGGACGGCCGCGACGTCGTCATCGGTGATCGACGACTGACCGGTGAAAATCCTCGCGCCGGACTGCGTCGCTGCGCCGGGAAAGATCATCAGGAAGTTCGTTCCGAGCGAAGAGATCTGCTCCTGGACGGCGGCCTGGGCTCCTCCGCCGACGGCGACCATCGCGATGACGCAACCCACTCCGATGATGATTCCCAGTGCCGTCAGGGTCGAGCGCAGCTTGTTGCGCGCGATCGCCTTCATGCCCACCTTCAGGATCGTGAGGAACTTCAGCATGACGGGTTTACCTCTTGACGACCGCGGTCCGCCGGCCGGACACGGGGCGGTCCTCGACGAGCTTGCCGTCGCGGAACACGACGACGCGCTTCGCATACTCGGAGATGTCCTGTTCGTGCGTGATGACAACGACGGTCTTTCCCCGCTCGTTCAACTCCTGGAACACGGCCATCACCTCCTCGGACGTCCTGGTGTCCAGGTTCCCCGTCGGCTCGTCGGCGAGCATCAGCTTGGGATCGTTGATGAGAGCGCGCGCGATCGCCACCCGCTGTTGCTGCCCGCCGGAGAGCTGGCTCGGCATGTGGTCCTCGCGGCCCGCAAGTCCGACGACCTCGAGGCAGCGCTTCGCCTTGGCCGCCCGGTCGGAGGCGCGGTAACCCTGGCTCGCGTAAATGAGCGGCAGCTCGACGTTTTCGAGCGCGGAAGTCCGCGCGAGGAGGTTGAACGCCTGGAAGACGAAGCCGATCTTCCCGTTCCGGATCTCCGCGCGCTGATCACGGTTCAGCCCGGAAACGTCCGTTCCGTCCAGGAAATAGTGGCCCGAGGTCGGCCGGTCGAGACACCCCACGATGTTCATGAACGTGCTCTTGCCGGAGCCGGATGGCCCCATGACGGCCACGAACTCCCCGGGCGCGATCGACAGCGAGACGCCGTCCAACGCCCGCACCTCGACCTCCCCCATCTGGTAGACCCGAACGAGGTCCTCGATGCGGATGACGTCCGCTTCGGATCTCTCGGTCCGGCCCTCGGCGCGAGCGCTCAAAAACCTCTCCGTCCGCCGCCCGTCGGGGCTCCCACCGGAGAACGGCCCGTCGTCGCCGCCTTGGTCGTCGCGAGCCCGACGATGACCGGGTCTCCGACCTTGAGGTCTCCCGACAGCACCTGGGTGAATCGCCCGTCCGTGATCCCGGTGCGGACCTCGACGGGCTTCGGGTCGCCCTTCGGATCGACGGAGACGTAGACGGTCTGCGGGCGCGCGGCGGCCGACCGTCCCCCCGCGGCGCCGCCGCGTCCCCCGCGGCCGCCGGCAGCGGAGCCAGCCGCCGTCGCCGCTGCGGCGCCGGCCGATGCCGCCTCGGGTCGCGCGGCGGCCGGCCGGGCGGCAGCCGCCGCCTTGACGGCCCCGGCCTTTTCTTCGAGACGGAAGCGCAGAGCCGCGTTCGGCACCCGGAGCGCATCCTGGACGGTCGCGACGTCGACGGTCACGTTGGCCGTCATCGTCGGCTTCAGGAGCAGGTCCTCGTTCGGGACCTCCACGATGACGGGATAGGTCACGACGTTCTGGTTGACGGTGGCGTTCAAACGGATTTGCGCCACCTTCCCGCGAAATTGCCGCTCCGGGTAGGCGTCGACCGTGAAACGGACGGACTCGCCGATCTTGATCCGGCCGATGTCGGACTCGGAGACGTCGGCCGACACCTGCATCTTGGCGAGATCCTGTGCGATGGTGAAGAGAGTCGGCGCCTGGAAGGACGCGGCGACCGTCTGCCCGACGTCGTATTGCCGCGACACCACGACGCCGTCGATCGGCGCGACGATCCTCGAATTGCGCAGATCGGTCGCGGCCTGGTTCATCGTCGCCTGCGCCTGCGCGACCGCCGCACGCGAGCCGTCGTAGCTCGCCTGCGCCTGGTCGAAGTCGGCCTCGGGCGCGAGCCCCTGCTGCTTGAGGGCGGTCTGGCGCTTCAGCGAGATCTGGGCGTTGCGCATGTCCACGGCCGCCTTGTCGAGCCCCGCCTTGGTCTGGGCGATTTTCTCCTGGAACGGCGTGGGATCGAGCTCCGCGAGGAGATCGCCCTTCTTCACGCGGCTGTTGAAGTCCGCGTAGAGCTTCGCGATGATCCCCGACACCTGGCTGCCGACCTGGACCGTCGTCACGGCGGACAGGGCTCCCGTCGCATTCACGGTCTGGGTCAGCTTCCCGCGATCGACCGCGGCGGTGACGTATTTCGCTTCCGGCTTGCGGCGGCTCGCGATCGCGAAATAGAGCCCCACCGCGGCGACCAGGATGATCACGACCCACAGGATCTTGTTCTTCATCTCACTCCCGACTTTCCGACTTTCCACCGGCTTTCGGGCGGACTTCGCCCCTTTACGACGCCGGGACGGCGCGCGTCGTTACACGCAATCTCCTTGCCCGGTTCCGGATGGAACGGTCCGGCGGATGGGCCGGCCGTTTCACCTTTCAACACGGGACGGGCCCGTTCTCATCCCCCGGAAGAGGGATCCGAGGCCGGCAGCATGATCACGAGCCCGGGGTCGACGGCCACCCGCAGCCGCTCGCCGGCGCGGATTTCGCGGCCGGGAGGGCAGTCGACCACCGCCTCGCCCGCCGGAGTCTCGAAGTACACGCGCGAACGGTCCCCTTCGTAGGTCACGCGCCGGACCGCAACGATCGCCCCTTCGGCGCCCGAGAGCGACAGCGCTTCGGGCCGGAACACGAGCCGCACGGGCCCGGGCTCCCCGGAAGGAAGCTCGACCGGGCCGAGAGGGGTCTCGGCCCGGCAGCGATCTCCGGCCCGCACCGCCACCGCCTCGCAGACGAGGCCGGCGCCGAAGAAGTTGGCCGCGTAGGCGGTTTTCGGATGGCGATACAGCTCGCGGGGCGTCCCGAACTGCTCGAGCGCTCCGTTCTTCAGGAGGGCGACGCGGTCGCCGAGGCGCAGGGCATCCGACCGGTCGTGGGTGACGAAGAGGACCGTCGTCTGTTCGAGCGCGATCGCCCGGAAGAGCGCGTCCCGCACGGACTCGGCCAGGTTCGGGTCCAGAGCCGCGAGCGGCTCGTCCAGAAGGAGCAGAACGGGACGGTAGGCGAGCGCGCGCCCGAGAGCGACCCGCTGCCGCTCGCCTCCCGAGATTTCCGACGGGCGGCGCGCGAGCAGGGCCTTCAGCCCGAGAGCCGCGGCGAGCTCGTCGACGCGCCTCCGCCGCTCCGCACCACCCGTCTTACGCACGTCGAGCCCGAAGGAAAGATTTTCCTCGACGCTCAGGTGAGGAAACAGGGCGTAGGACTGGAAGACGAGACCGACGCCGCGCCGCTCGGCCGGCAGCCCGGTCACGTCCCGCCCGTCGAACAGGATCGCGCCGGAGTCGGGAGCGAGAAGGCCCGCCAGACATCGGAGGAGCGTCGTCTTCCCCGACCCCGACGCGCCGACGAGAGTGGTGGTCGTCCCCGGCTCCAGGGTCAGGTTGACGTTCGAGACCGCCCGGCGCCCGCCGAACGATTTCGAGAGGCCGCGGATCTCGACGCGAGCGCTCATGCCGCCTCGCCGAACTGCGCGGCCTCGCCGGCCGCGACGTGCTGAAGAAGCCAGAGGGCCGGCAGCGCGGCGGCGAGAAACAGCGTGGTCGCCGCCGCCGCGACCGGGAAGCTGTTCGTCGTGTACGTCAGGTAGAGAGCGGACGGATACGTCTGCGTCGTCGGAGTGGCCAGGAGAAAGGAGACGTTGAACTCGCCCCATGAGATCGTGAACGCCATCAGTCCGCCCGCGAGGATCCCCGGGCGGGCGACGGGCAGGACGATCCGGCGCAGGCGCTGCCAGCGGCTCGCTCCCGCAGCCGCGGCGGCCTCCTCGAGCTCGGGGAGCCCGCCGCTCGAGAGGGCATTTCCCGCCGCCCTCACGAAGAACGGGAGCGCGTAGAGCAGGTGGCCGGCCGCGAGGGTGATTCCGCTCGCCCTCCCGCCGGGGTAAGCGAGAAGGAGACCGATCGCCACCGCCAGGCCGGGGACGGCGAGCGGGGCGTCGAACGCGATCCGCAGGGACGCCGCGAGACGCCCTCGGCGCGCCGCGAGGCCGTATGCGGCGGGAAAGCCGAGGGCGAAGCACAGGGCCACGGTGATCGACGCGAGAACCGCCGAGCGCCCGAGCTGACGCCCGTAGAGCTCGAGGACGTAGGAGAACCAACCCGCCGGCCGGGAGGCGCCGATCCACGTCTCGCTGCTCAGGCCGAGAAGGCGGGGGTCGACGACGGATCCCGCGACGACGACGGCGAGCGGCGCCGCGACGACCGCGAGGAGCAGCGCGAGGAGAGCCCCCGAAACGAGGCTCGCCCGCCGGTCAGGCACGGGACGCTTCCCGGGCCGCCCATCCGGACACGAGCGCCGAGAGGACCGTCAACCAGATCGCCATCGCGCAGGCACCGGCGTCGTTTCCGAACGCCGTGAACTCCTGGTAGATCTCGACGGGGAGCACGGAGAAGCGCCTCGAGAGGATGAGTGCCGCGCCGTACGACCCGAGCGACACCGCGAAGGTCGTCGCGAACGTCCCGGCCAGCGCCGGCCGCAGCGCCGGGAGCGTCACGCGGCGGAGGCGGTCGAGCCGGCCGGCGCCGAGGGAGCGGGCCGCCGCGTCGATCTCCGGGTCGAGCCGGGCGAAGGCGGCTTCGAGCGTCAGGACGGCGCGAGGGATCTCGAAGAAGAGATAGGCGAGGATGAGGCCGGGCAAAGCGTAGGCGACGCCGGCGCCGAACGGCCTCCCGAAGAGGGCGCGGGAGAGCGCTGGGACGAATCCGACGCGACCGAACATCACGATCGCGAGGAAGCCCACGATGACTCCGGAGAAGGCGAGAGGAAGCGAGAGCAGGAGCCGCGCCGCGCCGCGCCCGCGAAACCGCCGGGAGGCCAGGAGGCGAGCCGGCGCGAGACAGAGGACCATCGCCGCGGCGGAAACGCCGGCCGACAGGAGCACGCCGTTGCCGAGCGCGCGCCGCGTGTGCGGCTGCGTCCAGACGGCGAGGAGCTCCGCGAAGAATCCCCCGACCGAGCCGAGGGAGGCCGCCCGAAGCAGGGCGCCGGCGGGTACGACGAAGGCGGCGATCAGGAAGATCGCCGCCGGCGCGGTCCACGCCGCCGAGGGCGCCGGCGCCGGGCGAGCGCTCAAAACGTCAACCCGGGAAGCTACCTTCCACGACGGATCTCTTCGAGCCACGCCCTCTTCAAGGCATCCGACGCCGCCGCCATCTTCGAGAGGTCGAGATTACGGGCGCGGCGGTACTCGGCGGCCCCCAGAAACTTCGACGCAAGGTCCCGGGGAATCGCCTCCTCGAGGATCGGTCGGAAGAAGCCCTTCGCGAACTCCGCCTGGGCCTCCGCCGTCAGCAGCCAGTCGAGGTAACGGCGCGTCTCTTCGGCATGCGGCGCGCCTCGCACCATTCCCATTACGAGGGGCATCGAGAACGTGCCCTCCGAGGGAAGCACCACCTCGATCGGGCCGTTGTCTGAATACTTCATCTTGTAGCCGTTGCCGTCCGCGTTGATCCAGATCGGCACCTCACCCCGGAGGACCGAGTTGTAGATCGATTCCCTCGGGTAGGTCAGCACGCTCGCGTCGAGCTTGCGGAAGTAGTCGAGGCCCGGCCGGAAGTTCTTCTCGTCGCCGCCGAAGAGGGCGTTGACGCCGTAGACCATCGTGTAGGAGGTGCCGCCCCACGTCGGATCGTCGTAAGCGATCTTCCCTTTGTACTCCGGCTTCAAGAGGTCGGCCCACGAGCGCGGCACAGGTGCTCCGCCGAGCGCCGACGTGTTCACGAGAAAGGCGATCGTGCCCGTATGGACCGTCCACCACAGACCGTCCGGATCCTTGAGGTCGGACGGGATCTTTTCCCAACCCTTCGGCTTGTAAGGCTGGTGAAGCCCCTTCACGGCCGCGGCGAATCCGATCGCGCCCGAGTAGTAGGCGGTGTCGGCGACCGGGTGGTCCTTCTCCTTCTCGATCGCCGCGAGGGCGACGGACGATCCTTTCGGGTCCGGGGGAACCGTGACGCCCGTCTTCTGTTTGTAGAGGGCGGTCACGCCGCCCCAGTTCGCGTAGTTGGGAATGCAGTCGTACTGCACGACGAGCTTCTCCTGGGCGGTCGCGGGCGCCGCCGCGCCGGCGAGGACCGCGGAAAGCAGGAGACCGATTCGCGTTCGCATGGCGCGGCTCCTTTTCAGAACTTGACCTGGAATTCGGTCAGGAGTGTCGGCCGCCACCGGGACCCGCCGGTGTACGCGCCGTTCCCGTTGCCGTTGACGTGTTCCTCGATCGCGTTCACCTGCAGCCGGGTCCAGCCGTTGAACCACACGTTCGCACCCGCCGTAACGGCGGCGATCGTCCGCCCGGTGACGCCGGCGACGGCCGCGCCCTCGAGCTCCGCGTACTCCCCGCGGAGGATGCCCTGAACACCCCTGGTCTCGATCCCCGCCATCCAGTACCCGCCCTGGGCGTACCCGCCGTGGAGCTTCACCTCCCGGTGCGAATTGCCGGGATTGTCCGGGAATTCGAAATGGAGCCACTCCGCGTCGAAAGACGCCTTGCCGCTCTTCCAGTGAACATCGGCGTCATAGCCCCGGCGCTTCCCGCGTACGGTCACCGCGAGGAGCTTCGCGCCCGAGTAGCTCGAAAGCTGGAGGTTCTGATCCGCCTCCTGGTCGTAGTCGAATGCGGCGCCGACCGTGAGCTGCTTGACCGGCTGGAAGTTCAACCTCGTCTGAACTTCCTTCTGCTTGTTGTTGTCGCGCGCGTTGCCGCCGTATCCGTTCACGGTCGTGGACGCGGCGCTCGCGTTCCCGTTCAGCACGGCCACGTAGTACGTCAGCTTCTTCCCGGCGTCCGCGTATCCCCACAACATCGGCCCGAACTGCACGTCGAGCCCGGGCAGCCCGAACATCGTGTTGAGCGCGATGTACCGCTCGACCGTGTCGAGAGCCCGGGACGACCGCAGGTTCTCCGTCGAGAACGGGCTGATGAACTTCCCGAAGCGGACGTAGTGCCTTCCGCGGATGTAGGCCGCCTGCCCGTACCCTTCGACGAGGGCGGTCCCTCCCCCACTCGCCTGGGCGTCGATCTCGATGAAGACCTTCCACACGTCGTCGTAGTCGGCGGCAAAGTCGAGGCGAGCCCGGCGGATGCGGAAGTCGGTCGTCCCGAAGGCCTGGAGGTTGCTGGAGTCGGTCCACGTGAAGATGGGCTGCGCGTAGCCGTACAGCCGGAACAGGATCTTCTTGTCGGGCGACTGGATGAAGGCGCCGCCTCCGTTCGGGTTCACGCCCGCGGACCACCGCTTCGCTTCCATCGCCTGGATCTGGCGATCGATCTCCGCGCGCATCTTCGCGTCGTCCGATGAGACCGGCGATCCCGGTGACGGGTTCTCCCCGCCGGGCGCGGGCGTCGGGGTCGAAGCCGGCGTCTGACCCCTCGCGCGCGCCGCGAGCCCGAGGGAGCCCGCGGCAAATGCCGCCGCAAGAAGGACACCGGAAGGGAGAATCCTCACGCATGAAGACTTCAAGAGCGGCGCTCCTCGTTCATCGTTCGTCGTTCGTCGTTCGTCGTTCGTCGTTCGTCGTTTGTCGTTTGTCGTTTGTCGTTTGTCGTTTGTCGTTCATGTTCAAAATCTCGGTACATCCTTCGCGGTTCCGGATAGCGATCAGAATTTGCCGCGCTCGCGTTCCTTCGCCGGGAGGATCTCGAGGCAGGTCGTCCACCACCCCGTGCGAATGGTCTGCACGAACTCTTCGGGAAGGCGCTCTGCCTCCATCTCCAGCGCGAGCGCCTCGTGGTCGTAGGGAACAGGAACGAACTCGACGCCGACGTCCTCTCCGAAGGTCAGGCGCGCGTACCAGACGTTCGTCCGGCCGTCGTTGGCCGGGCGGCCGAGCACGCCGGCGTTCACGACGACGCGGCCGGACGGCAGCCGGCGCGACCAGTGCAGTCCGCTGTGGGTGCAGACGAGGACGTCCGCTTCGTGGTCCGTCATCAGCTTCTCGAGGAAGGGCACCGGCGAGTTCGACTCCCAGAGAAACTCGTTGATCTTCCTCGGGGAGCCGTGCACGAGGAGAACGCGGCGCCCGCCGACGTCGAGACGGCGCGTGCCCGGAAGCGCGCCCATCCACCGCTTCCACGAATCGGAAGTGTGCTCCGCGGTGTAGTCGTAGGAGATCTGCGCGAAGTGGTTGTCCCGCGGATCGGTATATCCGCAGTGGCAGTCCGTCGCCCCGGACGACAGCGATTCCTCGTAGTTGCCCTGGATCGCCTGGATGCCGGCGTCGACGAGAAGGGGGAACACCCGGTCGGGGTGCGCGGCGAACCCTCCGAAGTCTCCGAGCGCGTAGACACCGTCGGTCCCGCGCCTGCGCGTGTCCGCGATGGCGGCCTCGAGAGCCCTCGCGTTGCTGTAGACGCCGCCGAAGAAGGCGAGCGCCGGCGCGTCGGTGCTCAATCCGGCGCTCCCCCGAGGGGGTCCGCGTCCGCCGGCCTGCTCACGTGCGGCACGTGACTCCGTACTCGTGACAGGTGAAACAGGCGCGGTGCCTCAGCTCGAAAGGTCGGAGCGTCTCCGCGAGGCTCTCACCCATCCGCGCGTCCGGTTCGTCGATCAGGATCGGGCAGACGTAAACGCCCTTCGAAGTCACCATGCGGCACGACGCGCACTGCAGCGCCTCCGCCTCGTCGTTGGACAGCTCCCGCCCCCGCAGAGACTCCCAGGAGTCGTAGGCGCGGAACCTCTGCTCCTCGGCGCCGATCCGAAAGAGCGACAGGATTTTCAGGCGGGGACGCGGCAGGCCGATCTCCCGCAGCCAGTCCAGGAACCGCGTCCGTCCCTCGGCGCTCGCAGCCTCGCCGCATGCCTCCGTCACGGTCAGAACGGGATTCAGGCCCGCCTCGGCGAGATTTCGGATTCCGGCCAGGATCTTCGCGTAGGTTCCCGGGCCGCGGATCGGATCGTTCGTCTCGGGGGTGTAGCCGTCGATCGAAATCCGGATGTCGAGGGAGTATTCGCTGGCCTCGGACAGTGCCTTTAATCTCCGGCAGCGCTCCGGCGTCAGGAGCAGGCCGTTGGTGAGCACGGAGGCCGGACCCTGCCGGAGGGTCTCCTCGAGCATCGCGAGGATCTCCGGATTCATGAAGGGCTCGCCGCCGGTGAAGTAGTACTCGCGAACACCGAGCGGAACGGCTTCGGCCAGACGCGCGCGCACGTCCGAGAGCGTCAGCATCTCGTGGTTGTGGTTCGTAGGGGAGCAGGAGATGAAGCAGTGCGTGCACTTCAGGTTGCAGAGCGTCCCCGCGACCTGGAACCACAGCGTGTCGAGAGACACTGAGGGCACGAACGGATACGCGACGCCTGCCGGCGCCACGACGCCCTGACGGACCGGGAGTTTCTCCAAGGCACCACCATTCCATTCCGGCTCCGGGCCGGAGACGCGTTTCGACTCGGGGGAGTTGTTACGCGAAGGCGGGCGGGGCGCGCAGGCCGGTGGGGGCGAGGAGCCGGCCGGGACGCGGGAAGGGCCTGAAAAACGCGAGAGGCATCGCCGGCCGCCGAAGCGCCCGGCGGAGAAGCGAGCGGGAGATCGAGACGCGGGCCCGCATGAGCCGCCGAAGCGCGGAGCGGCCGTCGACGTCGAAGGCGGAAGAGAGGACGGCGACCGCACGGCCTCGGGACGACAGGGCCTGCGCGAGCGAGTCGAAGGCGGCTCGCTGACCCGCCGAGAGGGAGCCCAGCAGGTCGACGTCGCGCGCATCGATGCCGATGAGAGATACGCCTCCGTCCGGAGCCGGCGAGAGGGCGGCGATCCCCCGGTCGAGCGCCTCGAACGCCTGACGGGCCATGCGGGCGTCGGGAGCGACGTCGCCGCCGACCAGGACGGCAGCTCCGTCCCGGGCCGTGGCGCATTCCGCCGCGCGGCGCAGACGCTCTCCGAAGGTTCGCCCGCTCTGCGCGATCCAGAGGATGTCGCGGTCGGCGGGAAGGCGGCGGCGCCAGGCGGCCAGATCCTCCGAGGGCGCGGCGATTACCAGGCGCGCGCCGGCGGAGGCCGCCGCCACGAGCCAGCCCGCGGCAAAGGTCGAGAAGAGCTCGGCGGCGGACCCCTCGAAGCCCTTTTCCCGGGCCTCCCGTTCCGGCTCTCGCGCGAAGAGGACGAGAAAACGCTCCACTATCCGTATCTTACGTCCCGCACTCACGAACGGATGTCGAGGCGTCAAAAAAAAGAGGGGGGCGCGCCCCCCTCTTCCCGCCGGTTTCGCCCGGTCTCAGAGATTGCGGTCGATGAACTTCACGAATTCACTGCGAGGCAGCGCGCCCAGGACCCGGTCGGCGACTTCCCCGTTCTTGAACAGGATGAACGTGGGAATCGACGTGACCTGGTACTTCATCGCGACCTCCGTGGACTCGTCCACGTTGATCTTGGCGACTTTGATCTTGTCTTTGTACTGCGTCGCCAGGTCGTCGACGATCGGGGCGACGGACCGGCAGGGGCCGCACCAGGGAGCCCAGAAGTCGACGAGAACGGGAACATCGCTCTGGAGGATGTCGCCGTCGAAGCTCGTGTCCGAGACCTGCTGCACGTTGGGGTTATCCGCCATCAATTGTTCCTCCACGCACGATATATGCGAAATGCGAGCCCGGGGATTCTAAAGCCATCCTCGGGCGATGGCCACCCTGTCTCAGTGGACGTGGGCATGCACGCGGCCCTGGACGTGGGCGAGGCCTTCGCGGAGGAACCACGGAACCATCAGGAGGGACAGGAGCGGGTCGGCCCAGCCGGGTGCGCCGAGGAGCCCCGCCACCATCGCGATGAGCGTCAAGATCGAATCCGCGGAGCAGGCGATCGACTCCTTGGCCTCGGCCGCCAGGCCCTCGCTGCCGAGCGCGCGGCTCGTCTTCCACTTCCAATATCCGATGAACGGCATGCCGAAGGACGCGAAAATCGTCAGAAAAAGTCCGAGAACGCTGCGCTCCGCATGAGCGCCTCCGGCGAGCTCGACGGCGCCGCGGACCGACGTGTAGAGCGCGAGCAGGAGAAACGAGACACCGATCCACCGCGCGAGAAGCTTCTCGTTTCGAGCGTGGTCGGCTTCTTCGTCGGCGAGGCGGCGGAGATGCCGTACCGCCAGGAGAGCCGCTCCGCCCTCGATGACGCTCTCGAGCCCGAACGCGAGGAGCGCCAGGCTCCCGACGCGGACGGCCTCGAAGAGCGCCAGCCCGCCTTCCCCGAAGACGTGCACGAACGTCATGCCGAGCAGCCAGTACATGCGCCTCTGGAGAGCGGCCGAGGCGTCGGGAAGTGCCGGCGCCGGCCGGACGGTCGGAGCGTCGGACATGGGGCATTCTAAGCACCCTCCCGGCACCGCCCTCCTCGCACGCCGGCCGGGTTCCGGCGTCTCCGGCGAGGGACACGACCGGAATACAATGCCGCCGTGCCCCGTTGCCCGCTTCCGATGACCCTGCGCGCACTCCGCGCCGCCCGGTGGACGCGGACTCTTCTGCTGCTCGCCGCATTCGCCGCGACCGCGGGATCCTTCGGTCTCCATCCGGAGCCGGAGTCGGGTCCGCCCGTCCCGACGGCCGGAACGTCGTGGACGGCTTCGCTCGCCGACGACGGCGGCGCCGACGCGTGCACGGCCTGCCTCGCCCATCGGACCATTTCGTTGACGGGTCTCTCCGTCGTCTCTCCCACGGGCTCCCCGCTTCTGGAAGCTCCCCCGGTTCCGGCCGCGCGGCGACTGCGCCTCTTCCACCCGCGCCTCGACGACGGCCGGGCCCCCCCGACGCTTCTCTAGCGTCCTCGGACCCGGCCTCCCGCCGGGTGCCGAAGCGCCGGCGCTCGGCCGGCGGGAGGAGATCGTGAAGACTCGCCGTACTTCGCCCTTGTTCTGCATCGTTCTACTCGTCGGGCTCGCCGCCGCCGCGCCCGCCCAGGAGGCGACCCCGCCGCCGACTCCCTCTCCGACTCCGTCCCCCGTCCCGACGCCCGGCGCCGGGGAGGAGCCTCCGGCAACGCCTCCCTCGCCGGCACCCGCGCCGGTCTCCGGAGGCTCGCCCGGCCAGACCTCGACCTACTTCAACCCCGCGATGTCCGTGATCGGAAACTTCCTCGCCGTCGCGGGCCGCAATCCGGTCGAGAACCTCCCCAACCTGGACCTCCGGGAGTCCGAGATCGGCCTGCAGGCCGTCGTCGATCCCTACGCCCGTGCGGACTTCTTCCTCTCGTTCCACGGCGGCAGCGTCGACGTGGAAGAGGGGTACCTGACCCTGACGGCGCTGCCGGCGCAATTCCTCGCGAAGGTCGGGCGGATGCGCGTCCAGTTCGGCAAGATCAACACTCTCCACCTGCACGTGCTGCCGTGGCCCGACGAGCCGCTGCCCGTCGTGAATCTCCTCGGAGGAGAAGAAGGCTGGATCGGCGACGGCGTCTCCGTCTCGAAGCTGCTGCCCCTTCCAGCCGACCTCTTCTCCGAGCTGACGGTCCAGGTCTTCCGCGGAGAGCGCGAGGGGCTCTTCCACGCCCTCGACCGGAGCGACCTCGCGTACAACGCCCATTACCGCGCCTACGGGGACATCTCGGAGTCGAGCAACCTCGAGCTCGGCTTCTCGTACGGTTACGGGCCGAACGCCGCGTCCACGGACGAGATCACGCGGCACACGCGGCTGGAGGGGATCGACGCGACGTTTCGATGGAAGCCGCTTCGCCAGGGAAGCTACCGCTCGGCCACTCTGCGAGCCGAGCTCTTCCGCAGCGTCCGCGACCAGCCGGACGGGTCGCAGACCGCGCGCGGCTGGTTCGTATCCGGCGAGTATCAGCTTGCGAAACGCTGGTTCGCGGGAGCGCGCGTCGAGTCCTCCGATCGCGCCGACGCGGCCTTCCGGCGGGACACCGGAGAGGCCCTGAACCTGACCTTCTGGCCGAGCGAGTTTTCACAGCTCCGCGGCGAGCTTCGACGCCGGCGATACGCCGGCGGCATCGACGCCACCGAGGCCCTCCTCCAGCTCCAGTTCGCCATCGGTTCCCATGGCGCGCATCCTTTTTAAGAGAGAAAGACCATGAAAAAAGCCGTCCTCCTCCTCGCCTGTTTCGCGCTGCTCGCTTCCGCTCCGGCTTCCGGCAAGGTCAACGTCGTCTCGACGCTCCAGGATTTCGCGTCGATCACGGAATCGATCGGCGGCGACCGCGTCGAGGTCCTGGCGCTCGCCAAGGGCTACCAGGATCCGCATTTCGTCGACGCGAAGCCGTCGTTCATCGTGAGGCTTTCGCGCGCCGACCTCCTGATCTCCGCGGGCCTCGAGCTCGAAATCGGATACCTCCCTCCCCTGATCGACCAGAGCCGCAACGCAAAGATCCATCCCGGCAGCCCGGGATACCTCGACGCCTCGACCGGCTGCGAAATCCTTCAGCGGCCCGCCCAGCAGGTCACGCGAGCGATGGGCGACGTCCATCCCTACGGCAACCCCCACTACTGGACGGATCCGGACAACGGGCGCCTGATCGCCCGGGCGATCGCCCGGCGCTTGTCCGAGCTCGACCCGGCGGGGAAGGCGACCTACGACCGGAACCTCGCCGCGTTCGAGGTGAAGCTCACCGAAAAGACTCGGGAGTGGGACTCCAAGATGGAGCCCTACGCGGGGACGAGGATCGTGACCTTCCACGATTCGTGGCCGAACTTCGCGAAGCGTTTCAAGCTGGTCGTCGCGGGCCACGTCGAGCCGAAGCCGGGCATTCCGCCCTCGCCGTCTCACACGCTCGAGATCATCAATCTGATCATGACGCAGAAGATCCCGGCCATCCTGGTCGAGCCCTATTTCGACTCGAAGACCCCGAAGTCGATCGCCGAGAAAACGGGCGCCGCCGTCGTCACCTTCTATCCCTCCGTCGGCGGGCTCCCGTCCATCAAGACCTACTTCGACCTGTTCGACACGGACGTGGACGCATTCGTGGCGGCGATGAAGGGAAAGAAATGACCATCTTCCAGATCCTCCTCCCGGCGTTCGTCGCGAGCCTGATCCTGACGGGGATCCACGCGTATCTGGGCGTGCACGTCGTCGAACGGGGCGTGATCTTCGTCGACCTCTCCCTCGCGCAGATCGCCGCACTCGGCTCGACCGTCGCGTACCTCGCGGGCTACGACCTGCACTCGACGACGGCCTACCTCTTCTCGCTCGGGTTCACGTTCCTCGGGGCGGCGATCTTCGCCCTGACACGCGTGCACCGGAAGACCCGCATCCCTCAGGAGGCGATCATCGGCATCG
This sequence comes from Acidobacteriota bacterium, assembly GCA_039933215.1. GTDB lineage: Bacteria > Acidobacteriota > Thermoanaerobaculia > UBA5066 > Gp7-AA6 > JALYUA01. The sequence goes on along the minus strand of JBDTOO010000039.1, from coordinate 16,533 downwards.
TCTACGCGGTCTCCGCCGCGATGGCGATCCTCATCATGTCCAAGGCGACCCAGGAGACCGAGCACTTGAAGGAGATGCTCGTCGGCAACATCCTCTCGGTCACCTGGCCCGAGCTCGGCAAGACGGCGGTCCTCTACGCGCTCGTCGGCCTCTTCCACTTCGTCTTCCGCCGGAAGTTCCTGGCGATCTCGATGGACGAGCATGCGGCGGAACAGAGCGGGTTGAACGTGCGGCTGTGGGACTTCCTCTTCTACATGTCCTTCGGGTTCGTCGTGACGTCCTCCGTCGCGATCGCGGGCGTTCTGCTCGTCTTCTGCTTCCTGATCGTCCCGTCGGTCACCGCGATGCTCTTCGCCGAGCGGCTCGGTCCGCGGCTTGCCATCGGATGGACCATGGGAGCGATCGTCTCCGCGGCGGGCGTCGGGCTCTCGTTCCTGCTCGATCTGCCGACCGGCGCCGCGATCGTGGCGACCTTCGGGGCGGCGCTGCTCGTTCTCGCGGGATACCGGCGGGCCTTTCGCCGTCCGAGCGTTGCCTGACTCGGGATCTCCGCCCCTTCGGGCCCTATAATTCCGCCCGATGAAGACGGCGTCGTTCATCCTTCTGGTGGTCCTGACCGGGGCGCCCGCCGCCCGGTGGCTGCAGAAGACGCCCGCGTGCTGCCCTCTGGCCGGCAAGGGAATGGCGTGCTGTCCTTCAGAGGGCGCGCCCGGCGGCTGCCGGATCGGCAGCTGCTCGGACACCTTCGCGGCATTCCCGGCGGCGGCGTCCCTTCGCGCCGCTCTCCCTCCTTCACGTCCCGGGATCGTCCTCTCCGCGGCGCGCGTCTCGCTGCCCGCGCCGCCCGATCCCGCCGGCTTCGGCGTCGACGGTCCCCCGGTCCCTCCTCCCCGCGGCTGAGTCCTCCCCCGCGGCGCCATGCGGTGCGGGCCATCGGCCCAGCGCCGCGCCGGTGAACTCTCTCGACGCAAAGGAGGGCTCGTGCCTGCATCTCTCTGCAGACTGCGTTTCGTCTTCATGCTCGCGATCCTCGCGTTCGCCACTTCCCGCGCCGCGTCCGCGTGCTCCATCTGCCGGTGCGGAGATCCCACGTTCAACGCGCTGGGCAGCAACGTCTACTCTTCGGGTCAGCTCCATCTCGCGCTCGACTGGGATCGCTTCGACAAATCGCAGGCCACCGAGGAGGGCGGCGAGGCCGGGAGGGACGAAGAGGTCGAGAACCGTTACACGGCGACCCTCTCGTATTCGTACGCGGAGCGCGTCGTCGGAGTCGTTCGACTCCCGTACAGCACGAGGACGCTGACGACGTCCTTCGACGACGGATCGGACGAGGTGCGAACGAGCGGCTTCTCCGACCCGGAGATCTACACCCTGGTGCGGCTCTGGTCCTCGGACTTCGGGCCGGGACTCGGACGCCGCGCCTGGCTTTCCGCCGTCCTTGGGGTCAAGACGCCCCGGGGCTCGAACCGCGTGCGCCGCAACGGGGAGCGCGCGGACGAGCACGCGCAGCCGGGCACGGGCTCGACCGATCTCTTCGGCGGCCTCTCGAGCATCTACCTCGTCGACGACCACTCCTCGATATTCGCTTCCGCTCAGTACCGCGGGACGGGACGCAACGCGTTCGGGTACCGGTACGGCGACATCGCGACCGTCAACCTGGCCTACGAGCGGAAGCTCACCGAGAAGCTCGACGGCGTGATCGAAGCGAACTACCGCAGCGCGGCCCCCGACGAGGTCGATGGGGCCGGTGAGAGGGACCCGAACACCGGCGGCAAAATCCTCTACCTGACTCCCAGAGCCATGTTCGAGGTGTCCTCCCGGGTGGTTCTCCGGGTGGCCGCCCAGATCCCCGTCTGGAAGCGGCTCCACGGGATCCAGCGGGAGAAAGCGAATCTGAACGCGGGGGTGACGCTCCTGTTCTGAGGCGGACTCAACGATTCCGGAGGAAATAGGAGCGCGTCGCCTCGATGTCCCGCCCGATCTGCTCGGTCAGGGCCATCATCGAGGCGAACGTGCGCTCCTCCCGGATCCGGTCGAGAAAAAAGAGCCGGACCTTTTCGCCGTAGACGTCCGCCGAGAAGTCGAGGACATACGTCTCGATCGTGGTTCGAAAGTCCTCGTACACCGTCGGCCGCCGCCCGATGTTCGTCACGCATTCGAAGCTCTTCTCGAACGACGTGATCTCGATCACCGTGACGTAGACGCCATCCGCCGGCAGCAGAACGTTTTCCGGCGACAGGTTGATCGTGGGATATCCGATCTTCCGGCCGACGCGATCCCCCCTCGAAACGATGCCGTCGAGCTGGTAGCGGCGGCCGAGCATTTCGTTGGCGTCGGTGACGCGTCCGGCGGAAATCGCGTCGCGGATGCGGCTCGAGGAGACGGGGGCGCCGCCCCAGTCCACCTCTTCCACGCCGGAGGCGGTGAATCCGCACTCGGAGCCGAGCCGCTTCAGGAGCGCCAGGTCGCCCCGCTTGGCGCGCCCGAACGCGAAGTGCTTCCCGAGGAGAATCTCCGAAGCGGCGAGCTGCTCGCACAGAAATCCGCGGACGAACTCCTCGGGCTCCGTGAGCGAGAAATCCCGCGTGAAGGGAATCACGAGCAGGTTCTCGATTCCGAGGGCTTCGATCGCCTCCTCTTTCTGGCGCAGAGTCTGGATCCGCCGCGGCGCCTGGTCGGGCCGCAGAACGGCGAGAGGGTGCGGCTCGAAAGTGATCGCGATCGAGGGTCGGGAGGTCTCGCGCGCGCGAGCGACGACCGCTTCGAGGATCCGGCGGTGGCCGAGATGAACGCCGTCGAAGTTTCCGATCGTCAGGACTCCTCCCCGGGGGAGGTCGGTCGCCCGCAGGGGATCGCGGACGACGTGGAGAGATCCGCTCAAAGGGCGACTCTCAGACGACCACGGCTCCGACGAGGTCGTAGTCGTGGGCGTCGGAGATCCGCACGTTCACGATCTCGCCCGGGCGAAGGTCTCGCCCCGCCGTGTCGTTGATGAGCAGACGGCCGTCGATCTCGGGGGCCTGAGAACGGACGCGCCCCTCGAGGAGATGCTCGGTCTCCTCGCACACCCCTTCGACGATCGCTTCGAGAACGCGGCCCCGCATCGCGCGGGCCTTGCGGCGCGCGATCGGCCGCTGCAGCGACAGGAGGAAGTCGCGGCGCCTCTCCTTTTCCTCGGCGGGGATCGGATCGCCGAGCGGCTCGGAGCGGGAACCGGGCTCGGGCGAGTACGTGAACGCGCCGAGGTTGTCGAGCTCCGCATTCCGGACGAACTCGCAGAGCTCCGCGAACTCGGCGTCGCCCTCGCCGGGAAAGCCGAGGATGAAAGTCGTGCGGATGGCGATGTCGGGGACGATCGCCCGCATCCTTTGGACCATTCGGAGGTACGTCCCCGGGTCTCCGCCCCGCCGCATGCCGGCCAGCACGCTCCGGGAGACGTGCTGGAACGGGATGTCGACGTAAGACACGAATCGCGGCTCGCATGCCATGAGCGCCAGGATCGAATCGTCGAGCGTCTTCGGGTACGCGTAGAGGAAACGGATCCACGGGAACCCCGTCTTGTCCAGGAGCTCCTCGACGAGCCGGGCAAGCCCGCCTCGCTTCATCCCAAGGTCTTCACCGTACCGGGTCGTGTCCTGGGAAATGAGGACCAGCTCGGAGACCCCCTGCGCCTCGAGGGAAAGCGCTTCCGCGACGAGGGACGGGATCGCCCGGCTCCGCTGGAAGCCGCGCATCTGCGGGATCGTGCAGAAGGTGCAGGGATTGTCGCAACCCTCTCCGACCTTCAGGTACGCGTAGCCCCTCCGCCGGGAGAGGAGGCGCGGCGCCGCTTCGTCGTAGAGGCGGGTGGCGATCGGCTTGTCCGTGAACCGCGGCAGGGAATCGTCGCCCGCCGCCGCGGCCGGGGCGAGCTCGAGCTCATCCAGGCCGACGAATCGATCGATCTCCGGGATCTCGTCCGCGAGCTCGCGGCCGTATTTCTGGACCATGCACCCGGCGACGACCACGCGGTCGATCTCGCCGCGCTTCTTGCGCTCGACCTGCTCCAGAATCGCCTCGATCGACTCTTCCTTCGCCCGGTCGATGAAGCCGCACGTGTTCACGAGAACGACGCGCGCCTGCCCGTCCGGAACGATGGCGTGGCCGGCGCGGGCGAGGTGACCGAGCATCACCTCGGTGTCGACGAGGTTCTTGGCGCAGCCGAGCGACACGACGCCGACGGAGGGAAGCTCCTTCACCGTCATCGGCGCGCGCCGATCTTCTCCGCGCTCACGGATAGATCCGTTTGAGCGTCCGGGGATAGGGGATCGCTTCCCGCAGGTGATGGATGCCGCACGCCCAGGTGACGAACCGCTCGAGGCCCATCCCGAAGCCCGAGTGCGGGAAGGTGCCGTAGCGCCGGACGTCGAGATACCACTCGTAGGCTTCCCGCGGCAGCTTGTGCTGCTCGAGCCGCTGCGTGAGCAGCTCCAGGTCGGAGATGCGCTCCGAACCCCCGATGATCTCGCCGTAGCCCTCCGGAGCGAGCATGTCGAGACCCAGAACGACCTCCGGGTCCTCCGGATCGGGCTGCATGTAGAACGACTTGATCGCGGTCGGGAACCGGGTGACGACGAGCGGCCGGTCGAGATCCTTCGCGAGCGCCGTCTCTTCGTCCGCTCCGAGGTCGTCGCCGAACTCGACGGGAAAACCCTGCGTCTTCAGCCGCGCCACGGCCTCCCGGTAGGTCGTCCGCGGAAAAGGCCCGACGACGGCCTCGAGTCTGGCGCGGTCGCGCTCCAGCCTCTTGAGATCCTCCGTGCAGCGCTCGAGGACGCGCCGGATCAGATAAGTCACGAAGTCTTCCGCGAGCTGGATCAGCCCCTCGAACTGCAGGAAGGCGACTTCCGGCTCCACCATCCAGAATTCGGTCAGGTGGCGGCGGGTCTTCGACTTCTCGGCCCGGAACGTCGGCCCGAAGCAGTACACCTTCCCGAACGCGGCCGCGGCCGGCTCGAGGTAGAGCTGGCCCGACTGCGACAGATAGGCCTTGTCGCCGAAATAGTCCGTCTCGAAGAGCGTCGACGTCCCCTCGACCGAGGATCCGGTCAGGATGGGCGAGTCGATCAGGGTGTACTCGCGCTCGTAGAAGAAGTCCCGGATTCCCTGCTCGACCTCGGATCGCACGCGCAGGACGGCGTGCTGCTGGGTGGAACGCATCCAGAGGTGCCGGTGCGACATCAGGAAATCGACGCCGTGCTCCTTCGGGGTGATCGGGTATCCCTCGGACGGGCCCAGGATCTCGACCGAATCGGCGGACATCTCGAAGCCGCCGGGCGCCCGCTTCTCCTCGCGCACCCGGCCGCGCACGCGCAGGGACGTCTCCTGCGTCGCCTTCTCGGCCGCTTCCCAGACCTCCGGGGTCACTTCGGCCTTCGGAACGACGGCCTGGAGGTAACCGGTGCCGTCCCGGACGATCAGGAACTGGATCTTGCCGGAGGAGCGCTTGTTGTAGAGCCAGCCCTGGACGGTGGCTTCCGCTCCGGCCTTCTCGCCGACATGGGAGATCGAGGTGGGTGTATCCATAAAAACGGGCGATTATAGGTTACGGGAGGGCCGTCGGCCCGGATGCGGGCGGCCCGCGTGCGTCAGCGGACGACGATCCGCCGTTCCAGCTTCACGCTTCCGCCGTCCTTCCCCATGATCTCGACCGACAGGGCATGCGGCCCGGAAGAGAGCGCGGGCACGGCGAATCCGAAGCCGGGATGCGGTGCGTCCGGGTACTTCGGGTAGATCGCGTCGATCCCGGGATAGTCCTGCCCGATCACGCTCGCCGTGCGGGGACCGCCGTCCGCGGACACGGACACGGACGCGATGCCGGAGTCGTCGAGCGCCCAGCCGAAGCTCCAGGCGCCGGATGAGACGCTCTCCCCTTCCCGGGGACGGTCCAGGAATCCGAACGGCGGGTAGAAGCGCGAGATCCTCGCCTCGAGGTCCGAGAGGGACGCGAGCGCCGAGGCCGCGTCGAGCTCCCGGCCGGCGGGAACCGGGATCGGGAAGGCCGGCGCCGTCGCGAGACGAAACGCGTAGTCGGGAATGTCCGTGCCCGGCCGGGAAAACCAGGCGACGGGGATCAGGCGGCCCGCAGTCAACCCGCTCCGCACGGCGGCGAGATACTTGCGCCGGTCCTCCTTCTCGGTCGCCTCCGTGGGATGGAAGAGGAGGACGGTCGCCCCGAGCTCCTGAAGAACCGTCCAGACGTGGTCGTCGATCTCCGGAGGAGAGAGAACGTCGGTCAGCCGACGGTACGAGGGCGGTCCGAACCCCGAGAAACCGTTCACGATCGGCTTCCAGTGCGCGGTCGAGCGAAAGACGTGTTCGGCCTCGACCTCGTCGCGGATCGGCCACTCGACGGCCGCGCCGGGAAGCGGGACGGTCGCCAGCCATCGATAAACCGGCGCGGGCTCAGGATCGACCGCCGGCACGTCGATCGGGAACGCTCGATACTCGATCGCCGTCAGCGCGAGCGCGGCGGCGACGAGGACGGCCTTGCGCTTGCGCGACGCGAGCAGCGACAGGCCCCACGCCGCGAGAGGGCCGAGCGCGAGATGCGAGAGGACGATCCCTCGCGCCGGGACCCGGATGGAGCGAAACGCCGGCCCCCCCGACTGCACGAGGAACCGGTAGAACGGAGTTCGCATGCCCATGGCGACGAGAGCGCCGAGGACCCCCATCGCGAGGAGGAGAACGACGCGGGAACCGAGCCGCGTCCGGCGGACGAAGTCGCCCAGATCGGAAAACCGCGACCAGCGAGGAAAGGCCGTTGCGGCCCGCGCCAGAGCCAGGCAGCCCAGCCAGAACAGGATCCGGCCCGGATCCCGGACCCGGAGCGGTCCGATCGATTCCCGATGGCGGAACACCAGCACGGCCCACGCGACGACGCCGACCACGAGGAGGCCGTCGAGCACGCGGGTCGCACGGCGGCGGCCGGGCGAAGCGGTCCGGCCATCCGGCGGCGAGTTTTTCGACCGAAGGCGGAACACGGCGAACGCCCCGAGCGCGAGCGGCACGAGACCCGGGAAGAGATCGCCTTCCGCATGCCCGAACTTCTGCAGCGGCGCGTACAACTTGTTCTGCGGGCCCGACGTGAAGAAGTCGACGGGACGCGCGGAGTAGAACGCGATCTCCCCTTCCGAGCGCTTCATTCCGTAAAGCTTGCTCGCCCGGGCGTACGGGACGTAGAACGGAAGCACGGCGACGACGGCGATCGCCGCCGCGAGCGCGATTCCCGGGAGGCGCGCCCGGAACACGGGGCGCGAAAGCGAGAGCGCGGCGTGGGCCGTTACGAGAGCGACGAGAAGCCCCGAAAACATCGCGTAGTGGACGTTCGTCAACGCGTTCCACGCCAGGAACAGACCGAAAAGGGCGGCGTCGCGCGGGCGGCCGCGTTCGAGATACCGCAGCAGGAACAGCAACAGCAGAGCGAGGAAGGCCCCCCACTGAAACTGGACGTGCGGCAACTGAGCGAGGCGCCACCCCACGAAGGCGTACACCACCCCGGCCAGCAGAGACGCCGCGGCGTCGCCCGTGATCTCACGGGCGAGGGCCCAGGCCGCGACGCCCGAGAGCGCCATCCCGAGAAGCATGACGACGTTTGCGGCGGTGAGCGTGGAGACGCCCGCCGCGTAGAGAGGAAAACCGAACACGGCGGCGCCGAACAGGTTTTCCGAGAACGCCAGCGCATACCGGGCCGGAAAGAAGATGTTCGCGTCGAAGAGGCGGAGCGGATCGCGAAACACCTGATGGAAGTCCCAATGGAGGATCCACGCGTTCAGCTTGACGTCCCAGACGTCGGGAAGACCCGTCGTGAGCCGCGCGGCGAGCGGCCAGCTGAAGAGGACCGCCGCCGCCGAAAAGAAGAGAAGGGCAAAGGCGGTTTCGCCCCGGCCCCGACGCGATCTCGAATCCGGCCGGGAGGGCATCAGCGTCGGCCGGTGCTCGGGTGGGGGAGAGAGTCGGGCGATCCTAACGCTTGCGCGATCGCACGGCGTTGACGATCGTAATGGCCTGCTGGATCCGCTGCATGCGCCGCTGCCGCTTCTGCGTGGCCTCGGTGTCCGTCATGGCGGGCTGATTGCCCCGGATCTCGCGCATGTACTTGTCCGCTTCCATCTGGAAGTCGGTGAGGTCCTGGGGCTTGTACATCTTGAAGGTCCGCTCGCTGACGATGATGAAGCCATCCGCGAGCTCGCGGACCATGTTGTAGGCCGAGCCGCCCAGAAAAACGCTCATGACGGAAGAACGCTCAAGCTCACGCGCATCAAGGCTGGAAGTCTAGCAGGCGGATCTCTCGGGGCCACCGGCCCGGGTTCGGCCTCTCGTGCCAGGTGCGGCCACGACCGCGGCAAGCGTCCCGCTCCCCCATTTGATACATTCCGCGCCCATGCCGTCCCCCGTCGACTACCTCGATTGCGACGCCCTGTTCACTGAGGAGCAGCGCCTGATCCGCGACACGGTCGGGAGCTGGGTCGACGAAAAGGTCCTCCCGATCATCGAAGACGCCGCCTACGAAGGGCGCTTTCCGAAAGAGCTCATTCCGGCGATGGCCGACATGCACCTTTTCGGGTCGACGATCGCGGAGTACGGCCTCCCGGGCCTCGACAACGTCTCGTACGGACTCATCATGCAGGAGCTAGAACGGGGCGACTCCGGCCTGCGCTCGTTCGTGTCCGTCCAGTCGAGCCTCGTTATGTATCCCATCTTCGCGTTCGGGTCCCAGGAGCAGAAGGACGAGTGGATCCCCCGCCTCGCGAATGCGTCGGCGATCGGCTGCTTCGGTCTGACGGAGCCGGACTTCGGCTCAAACCCGGCCGGTATGCGAACGACGGCGAAAAAGGACGGCGACTCCTACGTCTTGAACGGTGCGAAAGCGTGGATCACGAACGGGTCCGTCGCGGACGTCGCGCTCGTCTGGGCGAAGCTCGACGGGGTGATCCGAGGGTTCCTCGTCGAAAAGGGCACGAAGGGGTTCTCGACGTTCGAGCACAAGGGAAAGATGTCCCTGCGGGCATCGGTGACCTCCCAGCTCGCGTTCGAGGACTGCCGGATCCCGGGGGACGCGATCCTGCCGGGCGTCACGGGCCTTCGCGGCCCCCTCTCCTGCCTGACCCAGGCGCGCTACGGGATCGCCTGGGGCGCGATCGGGAGCGCCATGGCGACGTACACGGCCGCGCTCGATTACTCGAAGAGCCGGAAACAGTGGCTAGACCGGCCGATCGCGGCGCATCAGCTCGTGCAGGAACGCCTCGCCTGGATGATCACCGAGATCACCAAGGGACAGCTCCTCGCCTGGAAGCTCGGCTCCATGAAGGACGCCGGAACGATGAAGCCGCACCACGTTTCCATGGCGAAGCGCAACAACGTCTGGGTCGCCCGGGAGTGCGCGAAGCTCGCCCGTGAGACCCTGGGCGCCAACGGCATCGTGAACGAATACCCGGTCTTCCGGCACCTCGCCAACATCGAGAGCGTCTACACCTATGAGGGGACGCACGACATCCACACCCTCGTGATCGGCGAAGCGGTCACGGGAGTGGCAGCCTACAACCCGCCCGAGGAATAGGCCGGGACCACCCCCCGGGGGGACCGGAGCCGATTCCACTTCCCCCCGTCCCGCCGATTCCCGGGACGTTTTCGGCCGGAAACCCCTGAGTTCAAGGCGTTTCGGCTAAAATAGCTCCCTTCGAGCACAAACAGGTGGGAATCACCGGCAATCTCAAGACGATGCAGCTCTCGGAGCTGCTCCAATGGCTGTCTCTCGGCCAGAAAGCCGGAACCTTGCTCATCGACGGCCATGGGGTCGAGAAGCGAATCTATTTCCAGAATGGACGCATCAACTCCTCGTCCTCCTCGGACCAGCGGGAGTACCTCGGGCACTTCCTGGTATCCCACGGCTACATCACCGAGGAAGAGCTCAAGATGGCCATGGAAGTCCAGGAGGAGTCGAACATCCTCCTCGGGAAGATCCTCGTGATGATCAACGCGATCTCCGAGACCGATCTTCTCCGCCTGATGAGAAAGAAGGCCGAGGAGTCGATTTACGACGTGTTTCTCTGGGAAGAGGGCAACTTCGAGTTCGTGGACGGCGAGCTGCCCGACCTGAAGATGGTCCCGCTTTCCCTTGACGTCACCGGGATCATCATGGAAGGCCTGCGCCGCTACGACGAGTGGCAGCGGATCCGGCTGAGAGTGCCCGACGACTCCGTCATACCGCAGATCGTGAAGCCCCTGAACCTCGAGGAGCTCTCGGAACGCGAGAAGCTCATCGTCCCGTACATCGACGGGCATCGCACGATCGAAGCGATCGCCCTGCAGACGCACAACGCCGAGTTCAACGTGGCCCGGCTCGTGTTCGAGGGACTGCGCAACGAGACCATGTCGCTCGTGCTCACCGAGAGCGTCGCCCAGCTGGCCGTGGCGGCCGGCGGCGGGCCGCCCGAGAACGAGGTCGAGCGATTCCTCGCCCGCGGAAAGGCGCACCTGAAGGAGGACCCGCAGAAGGCGTATCGGATGTTCAAGGTCGCCTCGGACCTCGATCCGTCCGACGGGCGCGCCGCGGAGGCGATCCGGCAAGCGGAGCGGGAGATCAAGACGGCGCTCGAGAAGGACGGCATCACGGGGGACCGGATTCCGGAGCTCGCGATCCCGGTCAGCAAGATGACCGAGATGCCGTTCTCGCCCCACGAGGGATTCGTCCTGTCGCGGATCAACGGCGTTTGGGACGTGAAGTCGATCATGAAGATCTCGCCCATGAAGGAGCTGGAAGTCCTGATGATCTTCCAGTCGTTCGCAAAGAATGGCGTGATCAAGTGGAAGAAGAAGTAGGCCGCTCGTGAACCGGCCGCGCGTCCTCCGAACCCTTCAGCTGGGCGTCGCCAGCCTGGCGGTGCTGCTCTTCCTCGTGGAGACGGGGAGCTTCCCCACCGAGCGGCTCTTCGAGATCGGGTTCTTCGTCGCCCTGGCCGCGCTCGCCTTTCGGCTGCGGGTCCGGTACGCCGGGAACTTTCTCGGCCTGGAGGCGGCCGCCCTCGTTCCCGCCATCCTGCTCCTGGAATCTCCGGCCGCGGTCATGGTGATCTGCGCGGCGGGCGACACGATCGCGAAGCTTCTCCGCAGAAAGCGCCGATTCACACTATCGTCCGCGTTCGACCTGTCCCAGATCTGCCTGTCGTACGGCCTTGCCGCGATCTTCTTCCGCTCCGTTCACCGGACGAATCCGAGCCTGATGGCGCTCGCGGCGGAGACCGCCGGCGTGATGCTCGTCTTTTTCTTCGTCAACACGCTCCTGGTCTTCGCCTACCTCGACCTCTCCCGCCTCGTCGCGCGCGAGCGCCTCCTCGAGATGGGGTTGTTCCAGCTCGTCACGCTGCTGCTGCTCGCCCCGCTCGTGGCGCTCGAGATCCTCGTCTATCCCCACTACGGCATCCTGGGACTGCTGCTCGCCTTTTTCCCCGTCGTCCTCGCGTCGTTCGTCGTGCGCAACTTCTCCTCCGTCGAGGAGAAGTATTACGAGGTCGAGCGGGAGAACCGCCAGCTCGACGTCCTGCGCGAGATTTCCAACATCTTCTCGGTCGGCGGCCGCGGAGACCGTTACCAGCGGATCTTCGAAGCCCTGCGCCGCCTCCTTCCGATCGACGCGATGGCGATCGTGGAATGGATGGACGACCCGCAGACCGCGCTGTCGATCCACGTCGCGGGCGAGGTCTCCGTCTCGCCGGAGGTCATCTCGAGCTGGGTGAGGCAGAACCGGCTCGACGAGAAAGCCCTCGATCCGGGCGGCGACCGCGTCGAGGTCCGGTCGGACGAGGAGCGGCAGGTGCGCTTGACGCCCGGACCGTCCTATCAGGTGGTCATTCCGCTTTCGACGTACGAGCTCCACACGGGGCTTCTGGTGCTCGAGAGCTCCTTCCGGACGATCCAGGCCAAGAGCGCGGTCACGTCGCTCACGACCCTGGCCGAGCAGATCGCGCTGGTCCTTCAGGACCGCGCCATCCGCGCCCAGCTTCAGGACCTCTCCGAGCGCAACCGGGAACGCGCGGAGACGCTGAACCAGATCCTCGAGATCTCGAACGAGCTGAAGAAGCATCTGAATCTCGACAACCTGTTCCAGACGATCGTGACCGCCGCCGGCCGGAGCCTGGGGTTCAACGCGGTGTTGCTGTCCGTCTACGAGCCCGATCGCAACGCCTTCGTCCATCGCGCGCAGTTCGGTCTCGACAGGCGCTGGGACGAGATGAAGGGGCGCGAGATTCCCGCCGGCCAGATCACGCGCAACTGGACCGAGGAGAACCGCGTCTCGAAGTCCTACCACCTGAGGCATCGGACCGCCCGGGAGGACGCCGACTCCTTCGACACGCTGGTCACACGCCCGACCCGGCGGGGCGCCGGGCCGAACGCGTGGAGGCCGCACGAGACCCTCTGGATCCCCTTCGTCTCGGGCGAGCGGCTGGTCGGGTGCCTGCGTGTCGACAACCCGCGAGACGGCCAGTCGCCGACCCTGGACACCATCCGGGCGCTCGAGATCTTCGCGAACCAGGCGGTCACGGCGATCGAGATCGCCCGGTCCTACACCGACGCGCGGGAGCAGAGCATCCGCGACGGGCTGACCGGCGCCTACAACCATCGCTATTTCCAGGAATCGCTGCAGAAGGAGATCGGTCGCGCCGAGCGGCGCGCTCGGCCCCTGTCGGTCCTCCTGCTCGACATCGACGACTTCAAGGCCGTCAACGACACCTACGGCCATCCCGTCGGCGACGCGATCCTCCAGCGGATCGTCGCGGAGATCCGCAACGAGGTGCGCGGCGACATGGACCTCGTCGCGCGCTACGGCGGCGAAGAGTTCGGCGTGATCCTGCCGGAGACCCCCGCGGACGAGGCGGCGGAGGTCGCCGGACGCGTGCGGAGCCGGATCGACGAGAGGCTGTTCCGGCCCCCGGACAGCAACGACGTGGTCCGCGTCACCGTGTCGATCGGCGTCGCGACCTTCCCGAACGACGCGCGCAACAAGAAGGAGCTCATCGAACGTGCTGACGCCGCGCTCTACAAGGCCAAGCGCGGCGGAAAGAACGCCGTGGTCTCGACCTCCGCGCCGCCGCTCGGGCCTCCTCCGCTCTCCCACTGAGCGCCGCGCCGGCGACCGGCGAACGCGGCGGCCGGCGGCCGGTCAGACCCGGCGGCCCGAAACCGCCGGAGAGTCCGCGTCGAAGAACCGCAGCGGCCAGGACGCCGCTTCGCCCGCGTAGTCGACCCCGATGCGAGGCGAGACGCCGATCCGGGGGCGTCGCGCGCGAGGGCGTCGAAAGATCCGGATCGACCCTTCGCCGGCGAGATCGCGGCCGGTGTCCGAGACGGTGATGCGGAGGCCTCCGCAGAGCTTTCCCGGGCCCGAGAGGAGCCGCGGCGGGGCGTCCGGCCGGGGCGCCTCGGCCGCGCGCAGCAGGACGGCCTGCGCGATCCCCTCCCGGCGCGTCACCACGTTGGCGCAATGGTGCATGCCGTACACGAGGAAAACATAGAGCGTTCCCCCGTCCGCGTACATCGGCTCCACACGAGCCGTGCGGCGGCCGTTCCACGAATGCGCCGCGGCGTCCTCGATCCCCAGGTACGCCTCGGTCTCCACGAGACGGGCGCCGTACCAGGAGCCGGCATGCCGGCGGGCGATCCACGCTCCGAGAAGGTCCTTCGCCACGGCCACGGTGTCCCGGCGATAGAACGGGCGGGCGGGCTCGACGAGGCCGAGCGCTGCCGGATCGAAACGCAGCCGTCGATCCGGCGCGTCTTTCGGAGACGCCCGCATCCGACTCCCCGATGCCCTTCCCCCCTGGCGAACGCTCACTCGTTGCGGACCTCTCTCTGGATCGACTCTTGCAATCGCCCGCTGTCCCGGCAGGATCCCCCGGACCGCGGGGACGTGTTGCTATCATCCGGCGGCTCCCGACAGAAAGGCATTCTATGAACATCCTCGTCACCGGCGGCGCGGGCTTCATCGGCTCGCACATGGCACGGCGGCATCTCGCGGACGGCCACCGGGTGGTCATCGTGGACAACCTCTCGACCGGTCTGAAGGAGAAGATCCCCGACGGGGCGCGCTTCGTCGAGGCGGACATTTCCCAGACCGACCTCGAGCCGCTCCTGAAGGAAGAGAAGATTCAGGTCGTCTCGCATCACGCGGCGCAGATCGACGTGCGGCACAGCGTCTCGGATCCGGTCTTCGACGCGCATTCGAATATCCTCGGTTCGTTGAAGCTGTTCGAGGCCTGCCGCCGGGCCGGCACCCGCCACGTCCTCTTCGCGTCCACGGGCGGGGCGCTCTACGGAGAACCCGAAGGCGGGCGTCCCGCACCCGAGAGCCATCCGACGAATCCCATCTCGCCCTACGGATGCGCCAAGCTCTCGATCGAGAAGTACCTCTACTTCTACCAGGTCATCCACGGCTTCCAGACGCAGGTTTTCCGGTACGCGAACGTCTACGGCCCCTTTCAGAACGGACTCGGCGAGGCGGGCGTCGTCGCGATCTTCTGCGAAGCGATCCTGCACGGTCGAACGCCGAAGATCCGAGGCGACGGCCAGCAAACGCGCGACTACGTGTACGTCGGGGACCTCGTCCGGGCGGCGGCGGCGGCGATCCAGACGGACCGGAGCGGCACCTGGAACCTCGGCACCGGGGCGGAGACGTCGGTCAACGAGCTCTTCGGCGAGATCGCGAAGGCGCTCGACTTCCCCGGCCAGGCGGAGCACGTCCCTCTGACTCCCGGCGAGCAGCGGCGCAGCGTCCTGGATGGCGGAGCGATCCGGCGGGACTTCGGCGTGCCGGATTGGACGCCGTTGCGGGAGGGTCTCAAGGAGACGGCCGCGTACTTCCGACAGAAGGTGGAGACCGAGCGGAGCGCGGCGACAGCGAAGGGTTGAGAATTCGGGGGTGCCGGCGGCGAGCCGGAGCGTCCCCTCGGCCTCAGATCATCGCCTCGTCCTGGAAAAGCCGGCCGGTTCGGAACCGGTCGACGCCCAGGGCTCCGACGTCGACGAAGGGCTCTCGGCCGAGCAGCTGATCCGCGACGATCTCGCCGGTCGCGGGCGCCATCATCAGGCCGTGCCCGGAAAACCCGCACGCGAGAAAGAACCCGGGACGGTCCGGGTGCTCTCCGAGGATCCCGTTGTGGTCGACGGTCATCTCGTAGAGGCCGGCCCAGACCTGGATCGTCTGAAGCCCCGCGAGCGCCGGAACCCGGCGTGTCAGGATCGGCTGGAGTGTCTCGAGGCGCCCCGCGTCCGCGATCATGTTCTCGGACTCGGGCTCGCCCGCGTCGGTCCGCGCGATCACGATGGCGTTGCCCTCCCCGCTGCGCCAGTGAACCCCCGAAGGGTCGATGACGACCGGGAACTCGAAGCTCCACGGGCGGGGCAGCGCCGCGCGCACGAGCTGCTGGCGGACCGGCGAGACGGGCACGGGCGCTCCGGCGAGCTCGCCGACACGACGGGAAAAGGCGCCCGCCGCGCAGACGAGACGCTCGGTGGAAATGGACCGTCCCGCGCTTCGCACCCCGGCGATCCGGCCGTCGGCGAGCTCGACCGACTCCAGGTCTCCCTCGACGAACTCGACGCCCAGGGACTCCGTCCGCGCCCGGAAACCCGCGAGCACGCCGATCGGGTCACCGTAACCGTCTTCCGGACCGAAGAGGCCGAATTCGACGTCCTCGACGTTCATGCCCGGGACGAGACGGCGCATTTCGTCAAGGCCCACCTTCTCGACGGCGACTCCGATCGTCCGCATCCGGTCGTACCGGCGGGAGAGACGCTCCGCGTTGCCGGAATCCGCGAGAAAGAGGTAGCCCCGCGCGCGAAACCGTCCGTTCGCCGGCCGCCCGTCGACCGCCATCTCGGCGTCGAATCCTCGATAGAACGCCACGCTGCGCTGCGCCATGCGCGCGTTGACCTCCGTGGCGTACTGCTGGCGGATCCCTCCGAACGCGAGCCGGCTCGACGCGCGGCGATAGGTCGAGTCCCGCTCCAGAACGACGACGCGATCGGTGAACCCGGCCTTCCTCAGGTGGTAGGCGATCGAGCAGCCCACGACGCCGCCGCCCACGACGACGACCCCGGCGGAAGCGTCCCGGGCGGCCGGCATCCTGTCTATCCGGTCGAACGCCCGTCGGAAGGCCGCCACCCGTCCGACGGGCGGGGCGCATCCGTCAGCCGGTTGCCGCTCTCGCCCGGGCGCAAACCGCCGTCTGTCGATTTGGGCGGGTCTTCGCCGCGCTTGATGACCACGACCGTCTGATCGTCTTCGGGCTCCCCGCCGCCCGCGTACTCACGGACCGTGTCGATCAGGTTGCGCGCGATCTCGTCCGGCGGCTTGTCGCGGACGGCGAGAAACGCGTCCGTCAACCGGGTGATCCCGAACTCGTTGCCCTCGGCGTCGTGAGCCTCGAACATCCCGTCCGTGTACATGAGCAGGGCGTCCCCCCGCTCGAGCAGCCGGAACCCGCGGCTGTACGTCGC
>JBDTOO010000038.1:0-34604 GCA_039933215.1 Acidobacteriota bacterium | reverse complement strand
CGGCGCGGCACTCCACCGCGTCGCGAGGACCGGCGGCGCCGTCCGGGCATGCGAGGCCCGCTTCGGGGAGCCGCCCTCCGGCGAACGTCCACCGCGGCCCCGCGTCGAGCGCCCGCGGACCGGCATCCGGGCCGGGTCGCCCGCAGTACGGGCGGTAGAGACGGTTTTTCTGAAGCGCGGTGCCGGAAGAACGAAGCCGGCGGATGTCCGGGCGGAGCCAGAGCGCCGCCCGGCATCGCCCTCGAAGGGTTACTTCCCGACCGCTCCGCCGTAGACGGGGAGGGACCCGGCGGGCGCCGGAGGACGCGCGGACGGGACGGCGAGAGGGCTCGGCACCGTCTGGCCCGGAAGCGTCGGCAGAGGGACGCTGCGGCCGCGCGCGTAGACCTCGTGGCGGCCCTTGGTCTTGTACCACTCGGCGAGGGACGCCGTCTGGAACATCTCCTCGATGATCTTCCGCCAGCCGACGCCCGTGTTGTACGCGCAGAAGGAGATCTCTCCCATCTGCGTCGCGTACGGGATGATGCACATCTCGGTGCGGCGGAAGTCGTAGTTGAAGAGGTCCTGGAACCACATGCCGCCGATGAAGAAGACGCGCCAGTCGTAGCGCTTCTTCTTCGAGAATCCGAGCTTCCCGCCCGTGTGCCCGTCCATGATCTGGACGACGCGCCACGGAGACAACGTCTTGGGAATCCCCTCGGGCTTCAGATTCCGCAGGATCGCGAGCGCCGTCTGGAGCGCGGTCCACGATTTCCGGCGCGCCGAGTCCGTGATGCCCTTGATGTCGGAGAGCATCCGGTCGACGTTCAGCATCGCCGGTACCGGAACCGTCTCCTTGGTCTTCTCGTCGACGAGCAGCATCGTGCCGATCCCGCAGTTGGGGTGGCAGCCGCACTTCAACGACCCCCAGTCGGCCTCGAGGCCGCCGAGGAGGTCCTTCAGGTCCGAGAAGGGACCCGACGCCGAGAGCGGGTACCAGTCGCGCATCGGCTCGCCGATCCCCGCCTGCTTCTTGGCGTCGTGGGCGAGATGGGAGAGCGTGTAGCGCTGCTTCGCGCGGGTCTCGTCGTCGATCTCCTCGTCGCGACCCGTGAACGAGACGGGCTGGAACGAGACCGTGTTGATCTTGTCGATGTTCTGGATCGCGAAATTCAGGATGTCTCCGACCTGGTGGTCGTTGACGGTGTTCACGATGGTGGTCACGAGGGTGATGTCGACGCCCGCGCGGTGCAGGTTGTCGATCGCGCGCTGCTTGACGTCGAAGAGGTTCCCGACCTTGCGGTGCTCGTTCGCTTCGTTCCCGACGCCGTCGAATTGGAGATAAACGAAACGCAGCCCCGCCTCGCGCGCCTCGCGGGCGAAGTCCTCTTCCTGGGCGAAGCGGATCCCGTTGGTCGCCGCCTGGACGGAGAAGTAGCCGACCTCGCGCGCGTAGCGCACCGCGCGGAGGAAATGCGGCGAGATCGTCGGCTCGCCGCCGGAGAACTGGACCGAGAGCTGCCGGCGCGGCTTGATCGACACCGCATCGTCGAGCATCTTCTGGATGTCTTCCCACTCGAGCTCGTGGACGTAGCCGACCTGGTTCGCGTCCATGAAGCAGGGGTTGCACATCATGTTGCAGCGGTTCGTCAGGTCGATGGTGAGCACGGCGCCCCGGCCGTACTTGATCGACGACGTCCCGTGCTCGTGCAGGCCGTCCTTGGGGATGACGAAGTCGCGGCCGGGATAGAGGCTCTCGAGGCGCTTGAAGAACGCCGGGTCGTTCGACATCACGTCCTCGAAGTGTCCATGCTCGGGACAATCCTTCTTCATGAGGATCTTCCCGTTCTCCTCCACGATGGTGGCTTTGATCTCGCCGGGGTTCCCGTCGACCAGGACCTTCCAGTCCGCTTCGCCGGAGAGGATCTTCGTCCGGACCTCCGTGACGCAGCGAGGGCAAAGGGAATCGGTCTGCCGCGGAAAGCCGAACTGAGGGAACGTGCGCTCCTTCTGCTTGAGCAGCGGCGCCGGCGCCCACTTCGGCTGGAAGACGTTCTGAGGAAATCGGCGGTCGATCGCGCGCACGAGCCGCCAGAGACCGTCTGCGGAGATCCGAAGCCCCGCGTAAAAGGGGTTAAGCATCTTTCTGGGACCCGGAGGAGTCCGGGCCATTTCCTCCATTGTCGGCGGGGAGCTCCCGGCCGTTATCTCGCGAGATTCTAACCGAAAACAACGCTCGGGCGGCGCGAGACCGCAGGGTTAAGACCGGGGCGCCCCGGAGAAAAAGGCTCGAGCATCGGCGCCGGCACGCCGGTCAGGGCGTCCGCGACGAGCCGGGCGGTGATGGGTGCCAGGAGGATGCCGTTGCGGAAGTGTCCGGTCGCGAAATACAGGCCCGGAATGTTCGCCGGACCCAGGATCGGAAGTCCGTCGGCGCTGCCCGGCCGCAGCCCGGCCCAGGCTCCCGCCAGACGCGCGCGGGAGAGAGACGGCGCGAGCCGGCAGGCCGCCACCACGAGCGCGACAACCGCTCCCGCCGTCACCTCCTTGAGAAAGCCCACCCGTTCCTCGGTCGATCCGACGAGCAGCGACCCGTCGTCCCGGGGAACGAGGTAGACGTCCTCCGACTCGAGCACCGACGGAAGCATCGGTCCCTCGGGGCGCAGGTCCACGATCTGGCCGCGCACGGGCTCGACGGCAACAGGGGCCACTTCGGGATCGATGGACGCCCAGGCCCCGGCGGCGTCGACGACGACGTCCGCTTCGAAATCGCCGCCGTCGGTCTCGACCCCCCGGCACAGACCTCCGTCCGCGAGGAACCGGCGCGCCGCCGCCGTCACGAATCGAACGCCCCGGCGCCGGGCGGACTCCGCGAGCGCTCTGGTCAGGCGGCGCGGGTCGACGATGCCATCCTCCGGAAAAAAGAGCCCCTCGCGCGCCTCCGAGCCCGCGAGACCCGCGGTGATTTCGCGGATCCGGTCGACGCCCGCCTCCTCGACGGTGAGGCCCGCTTCTCTCTGCCACGCGTAACGGGAAATGCCCTCTCCGCCGTCGAGCCGGCAGCGGAGGATGCCCTTGCGCCGCCAGCCGACGTCCGCTCCGGTCTCTCCCGCGAGCTCTTCCGACAGACGGGGGTAGAGTGCCCGGCTGGCGATCGCCAGATCGAACAGCGGCCCCGGCGGCAGCCCCTCCGCCTGCGGTGCGATGAGGCCGGCGGCGGCCGACGAGGCTTCCGCCCCGGGCTCCGCCCTCTCGAGCACGACCGCGTCCACGCCCCGGCCGGCGAGCTCCCGCGCGATCGAGCACCCGATCACTCCGCCCCCGACCACGAGGACAGAGCTTCCGGACGTCACCGCCGCCCGCGCCGCCCGGCGAACGCCCGTTCCGCGATGGCGCCGGCCGCCCACGCGGCGAGCGCGCCGGAGATCGCGCCCGCCAGCGCCCCGGCGTAGGGAACCAGCCGGGGGGCGCGCCTGGAAAACGACCTCCGGGCTCCGCGCAGGAAGCCGGACCGGAAGGAGCTCGCCGCCCCGGCCAGAGCGAGCGCGCCCACGGCGACGGCGGCCCGGTCGAGAGGCGTCGTCTTGCGCCGGCACGCCCGCGCGACGCCGAGACCCAGCCGGTTCAGCGTGGCCACCTGAAAAGAGAGGTCCGCCGCCAGCGGAAGTCCCGGAAGAAGGCCGGCGGGAATGGAGGCGACCGCTCCGACGGCCGCGGAGCGGAGCGCCGCGCGCGCCACGAGATGGTGCGCGATGTCGACCGGGCTCGCCTCCGGATGCCGCTCGACGATCTTGCGGATCTCCGCGTCCAGCCGGCCGTCCGCGTCCTCGAGAAGCACCGTCCGCGCGAGCTCTTCGTACATGCCCCAATCCTATCGCCGGCCGCCTCCGCGACCGGCGGATGCGCGAAATTCGCGCGCGGGCCGCGTGTTATGGTCTCCGCGAACCTCGAAAGGAGCCGGGATGACGAGAAAAACCGCCATCGCTCTGTTGCTGCTGTGTGCGCTGCCGCTGGCAGCCGCGCCCGCGGCCAGAAAGGGGAAAAAAGCCGTGAGCTCGACCGCGCATCGCGACTATGCCAACACCCTCGCGACCCTTCAGACGGACGCCGGGGACATCACCATTCATTTCTTCTACGACAAGGCGCCCAAGCACGTCGAGAACTTCATCGATCTCGCGGCGAAGGGCTTTTACGACAAGACGTTCTTCCACCGCGTCATCCCGGGCTTCATGGTCCAGGGCGGCGACCCGAACACGAAGGGCGCGGAGGACGCCTCCCACCGGTACGGAACGGGCGGCAACGTCGTCGCGGGCAAGGAAGTCCGTTTGAAGTCCGAGTTCAACGACACCTCGCACAAGCGCGGGATCGTCTCGATGGCGCGGTCTTCGGACCCCAACTCGGCGTCCTCCCAGTTCTTCATCGTGGTCAAAGACTCGACGTTCTTAGACGGCCAGTACACCGCGTTCGGCGAGGTCGTCTCCGGAATGGAAGTCGCCGACAAGATCGTCGCGGCGCCCCGCAACGCGAGCGATCTGCCGAACCAGCCCGTTCGCATCAAGAAGATCCTGCTCTCCCAGGCGAAGGGCTGATCCGCTGAGCTCTTCCGGCGTCCGGACCTCGAGCCCGCCGCCCGAGGCCGGACGCCGCTTCCTCCGATTCGCCCGGTGAAGTCCTTCGCCCTTCCCGCCGGGTTCGAGGGTCTCGACGCCCTCGCCCGACGGACCCGCCACGAGCCGCTCTCCTGCGATGTCCTTCCGGGCGACGTCGGACGGCGCCGGTACGTCCGGCTGTTCCTCCGCGACGGACGGACGGTGCTCGGCGTCTTCTATCCGGAGGAGGAGACGGATTCCCGCCGCCGGTGGACGGAGGCGCGGGCCGCGCTGCGCGATCGCGTTCGGGTTCCGCTTCTCATCGCGGACGATCACGAAGGCAGCCACATCGTCGAGGACTTCGGCGTGCTCGACCTCGCCGCGATGTTCCTGCAGGACCCGGCGGCGCGCGGGCCGTGGCTCGCGCGGGCCGTCGAAGTCGCGGCCTCGTTCGCGGCGCTCCCCGACCCCGGCGTGAACGCCTCCTTCGACGCGGCGTTCTTCCGGCGGGAGCTCGAGCTCGCGCGCGAGGCGGTGTTCGACCTCTATCTGAAGGAGCCGCTGTCCGCGTCCGACCGCGACGCGCACGACCGGTGGGCCGACGCTCTCGCGGCAGAAGTCGCCGCGCATCCGCGGGCGCTCTGCCATCGCGACTTCCACGGCAACAACCTCTTCCCGGCCGGAGAGACCGTCGGGGCGATCGACTTCCAGGACCTGCGGTCGGGGCCCGACGCCTACGACCTCGCGTCCCTCCTCTGGGAACGGACGACCCTCGACTGGATGACCCCGGCCGCCGCCGACGCCGCGGTCGAGGCGTTTGCCAGCGTGCGCGCCTTGCCGCTCGCCCCGTTCCGCGCCCGTTTCGACCGCGTGCTGCTCCAGCGGGCCTGGAAAGTGTGCGGGACCTTCGCCCGCGCCGTCTCCCAGGGCCGGGGAGAGTCGTACCGGCGGTACCTGCCGGGGGAAGTCGCCCTGGTCGGCCGGTTGCTCGGCCCCGGGCCGGACGACGCCGCCTTCCGGCGGGTGTACGACGCCCGGCTGTCTCCTCTGCTAAACTGATGTCCTCGAAGGAGATCCTATGTTTGGCTCACTCGGCGTCCCCGAACTTCTCATCATCCTCCTGATCGTCATCATCATCTTCGGAGCGAGCAAGCTGCCGCAGCTCGGCAAGGGCCTCGGGCAGGGCATGCGCAACTTCAAGGACTCGATCAAGGAAGGCACCTCGGACGAGAACAAGCCGACGAACCCGAAATAGACGCCGCCTCCTCCGCCTCGTCCTTCCAACTCCGGCCCGGGACTCGCGTTCCGGGTCGTTCGTTCTCAGCCGGATCGACCGCCGCCGGGCAGCCGCGAATCTCCCGATCTCCGACGCCGAGAATCTGCCGTTCGCCGCCGAGCGCGGCGCCGGGAATTACTTCTTCTTGGTGATGTCGGGAGAGACGCGATGCTTTTCGCGCGGGAGTCGGATGTTCAGGATGCCAACCTTGTTGCGGAGGGTGTTGCGGTGAATCCCGAGAGACGACGCGGCGCGTCCGAGATTTCCGGACGAACGCTTCACCGCGCCGACGATGTACTTCTTTTCGAATTCCTTCTTGGCGAGGTCGAGCGAGATCCCGTGCTGGAGCAGCTCGTCGATGATTTGCTGGAGTTGCCCGTCCAGATTCAAGTTCGCCTCCGAAAGAATTTTTTCCAGGAAGAGAAGGCGGGCATCTTAGCAAACTCCGAACGCGCGCGGGCAACGCGCGCCGAAGTCCGTCGAGAATTTTTTTCGTGCCAGCCGGGCGCCGGTTTTTCACGGCGGCCGACGCGGATCAGAGGAGATCCGGAAGGAGGGGAATCTCTTACTTCAGCTCGACCTCGTCGCCGACTTCGATCAGGCGATTCGAATCGGTCAGCCGGATGACGGACCACCGATCGCCGACGACGAGCACCGCTCCCTCGCCGAGGTAGGTGCGCGGAATGAAGACTCCCGGAGGCGGGGGGAGATTCACCCAGTACGCGCCCACGGGACGGATGCCGTACTCGCGGCCGGCGGAGTAGCGGTAGACCGTCAGGAAGTCTCCAGCCTGCAGGCCGTCCGCGGCCCCGAGGTCCACGATCATCGTGTGGTCGGCGCCCAGGGCCACCACGCCGTCGCGCGTGAAGACGATGCGGCCCTTGGCCTTGCCGGACGCCGGATCGCCGGGCTGGGCCGGCGGAGACTTGCGGGCGAGCGGAATGGGGATCGGCTCGAAGCGCTTCAAAAACGAGTGCATGGGGATGTCCGTGCAGGCGGAGGTGACCCGGATCGTCGCGGTCCGAGGCTCGATGCTCTGGATGACGGCGCGCCCCCGATACTGGAAGAGACGGCCCATGCTCCGGCCCGTGACCGGATGGATCACGTCCTGCTCGGGCGTGATGATCCAGTACTCGTCGCCGACCTTCACGCCCTTGTCGTAGCCGCCGTCGACGTAGAGCAGGTCGTTCGTGATGTAGTCCTCCTGCTCGGCCACGTTCTCCGCGCCGGAGACGCGCAGAGGAAACCGCTCGTCGCGATCTCCCAGGTATCCGAAGCAATAGATATCGCTCTCGAATCCCAGTGGCTGCGGCGCCGCGTCGGTGTTCGTCGGGACGACGGCCGGAGCCGGTTCCACCCGGGTGACGGCGTTGGGATCGCTCCGCGAGTTCCGGTCCGACACCTCCCGCGCGCCGCTCACGGCGGGCGGCTTCGAGGTCTGGGCGATCGCCGGAACGGCGAGCGTGAGGCCGAGCGACAGCACGGCGATGGCGCGCGAGGTCAGGCGCATGTCGGCTCCTAAAAAATTACGGCGAAAGCCGGGTTCTACCGTAAATTACTCGCTCTTGGCGCGCGTGTCAACGGAAGCCGACGCCGAGGGGGGCGCCTTTCCCACCTTTTCCTTCGCTTTCTTCAGGAATTCGCTCTTTGGATACTCCTCGATCAGCCGGGCGTAGTACCGGGAGGCCTCCTCGTGGCGGCCCAGGCGGCCGAGCACCTCGCCCTCGTAGAAAAAGAGCTTGTCCCGGGCGCCGTACTCGGGAAACCGCTCCTCCATGCTGGTGAACCGGGCGAGGGCGGCCCCGGGGGACCCCTTGCGCATGTAGAAGTAGCCGACGCCGAACTCGTGCTCGGCCAGAAGGTCGATGAGCGCGTGGATCCGCGCGTTCGCGGTGGCGTTGTGCGACGAGTTCGGAAACTCCTTCTGGAGGACCCGGTACTGCTCGATCGCCTCCCGCGTCGACGTCTGGTCGCGATCGGGCTTCTCGTGCTCCCGGTCGTAACAGACCGCGAACTGGTATCGGGCGTAGTCGCGCTGCGGAGCGCCCGGATAGCGGTTCAGGTAGTCGCGATAGCGGAACCGCGCCTCCGTGTATCCCGTCGTCGTCCGCTGCTGGAAAAAGGAGTCGGCGACCATGAGGAGCGACTGCCGCCCGAGAGGATCGTTCGGGTAGGTCTCGAAGATGAACGTCAGGTATTTACGGCCGAGATCGTATTTCTTCTTTTCGATCAGGCCCTTGCCCTTCTCGAAGAGGGTCTCCTTCGGCGTCGAGAGAAGCTCCTGGGTGATCTTGTCGACCTTGTGCGTCGAGGCGCAGCCGGTGAGGATCCAGACGGCCGCGGCGAACGCGGCGGCGAACGCGGTCGCCCTCCCCCTTCGCCGGGCTCCGGGGCCGCCGTCTCCGCTGCCGACTGCGGTGCTCTGTATCAAACCCTCACTCCTCCCCGGACCGCCGCCCGCAGCGCCTCGATCGCCGCACCGGGGTCCGCCTGACCGTAAACCGAGGTCCCCGCGACCAGAATTTCCGCACCCGCCGCCGCGAGGTGCCCGGCATTCGACGCGTCGACGCCTCCGTCCACCTCGATGACGACCGGATGTCCCGCCGCCCGCGACTCGTCGCGCAGCCGGCGCACCTTGTCGATCGAGTGCGGCAGGAAAGGCTGGCCGCCCCGTCCCGGATTCACGGACATGACAACGGCGTAATCCAGATCATCCCACGAGTCGGCGAGAACTCCCGTGGGAGTGGCCGGGTTCAAGGCCGCGCCCGCCTTCGCCCCGCCCTGCCGGATGGTCGCGAGGCAGCGCTGGAGATGGCGGGTCGCCTCGACGTGCACCGAGATCCAGTCCGCCCCGGCGTCGAGGTACCGGTCGAGCGTCTCCTCGGGGTTCTCGATCATCAGGTGCACGTCGAGAGGCAGCCGGCTTGCCCGCTTGAGGGCCGCCACGATCGGGGGGCCGAGCGTGAGATTGGGAACGAAGTGACCGTCCATCACGTCGACGTGGACGAGGTCTGCTCCCCCCTCCGCCGCGATTTCCAGGGCCTCGGCGAGACGGGCGAAGTCCGACGCGAGGAGGGAGGGCGCGATGCGGATCTTCATCGCGTCGCGCCCGCGGAGGGCGGGGCATCCGTCGCGCGGGAGACCGTCACCGAGACGACCTCGCGAGACGACAGCGGAGCCCCCGCCGGGGGGAACTGCTTGAGGATCGTGTTGGGAGGCACGCCCTCGTAGGACTCGTAGCGCGCGCTCCCCACCCGGAACCCGTACATCTCGAGGCGGGCGCGGATCTGCTCCGCGTCCTTGCCGACGACGTCCGGCATCACGTAGCGGGTCTCGGGCAGGCCCCGGTTCGTGAGAACGGCCACCGAGCCGTTCTTGCCGACGGCGGCCTCCGCCTCCGGGTCCTGCGCGACGATGCCGATGCGCGCCGCCGGATCCCGATACCAGGACACGGCGCCGAGCTGCAGGGCGTCCTGCGCGAGCCGCAGCGCGGCGGCGCGGGGAGGCAGACCCGCGAGGTCCGGCGAGCGCAGCTCCCGCGGGCCGAGAGAGAGGACGACGCGGATGATCTGCGAGGGCTTCGCGAGCGAGCCGCTCTCCGGGATCTGGGCGAGGACCATGTTCCGGGGAATCCGCTCGTCGTTGCGGGCGCGGGAGACCTGCTCGTCGACCTTCAAGCCGGCGTCGTGGGCGATCCGGATGGCCTCGGCGAGCGATTTGCCGACGAGCTCCGGAACGGCGACCGAGTGACCCACGATCGATCGCTGGAACGCGAGCCACGCTCCGCCGAAGAAGATGCCGAACATCAGCAGGGCGTAGAGGATCCGAAAAAGAACGCGGCGCACGAGAAAACCGTAGCACAGGCGCGGGTTTCGCCATCCCGGCGCGCGGAAAAAGTCCGCCCTCGGTTTGACCTCGGGCTCGCGATTTGCAACCCTAGGGACCCCCATGGTCGAACGAAAGCCCGATGAGATCGACATCCCAGCGTGGTTTTCGGATTCCCGGTTCAAGAAGGCCGACCTCCACTGCCACTCCGTCTACTCGACGTTCAAGTACTTCCGCATCGCGAACACCCGCGACTCCTACAATCGCCCGGAAGAGGTCTACCGGGTCGCCAAGGAGCGCGGGATGGATTTCGTCACCCTCACCGACCACGATTCGATCGACGGTTGCCTTTATCTGCTGAACCGCTACCCGGACCTCGCCGACTTCTTCATCTCCGAGGAAGTGGAGACGTGGTTTCCGGAGACGCGCCAGCGCATCCACGTGAACGTCTTCGGAATCGACGAACGGCAGCACGCGGAGATCCAGCGGCTCCGGGAGAACATCTACGACCTCCACGCCTATCTGCGTCAGGAAAACATCCTCGCGTCCGCGAACCACATGTTCCAGAACTACCGGATGCGCAACTCGCCGCGGCAATACTTCGAAGAGATGCTGCGCATGTTCGACGTTTTCGAGGTGAAGAACGGCGCGATGGCGTCCCAGCACAACCGCCTGATCGAGGACCTGATGGCCGTCGTTCGCGAGAAGCGCGGCGTGGTGTCCCTGGTCGCGGGCTCCGACGCCCATACGCTCGCGCCTCTCGCCCGGGTCTACACCGTCGCCGAAGCCGATACGCCCGCTCAGTTTCTGGATCGCGTCCGCGCGGGCGAATGTTTCGTCTGGGGCAGCGAGATGGGATTCAAGGTGCTCCTCTCCGACGTCTACCGGATGGTGTTCCGCTACTACGGGAGCGTCCTCGACTGGAAGAATCCGGAGTTCACCCGCGGCGAGAAGGCCCGGCACCTCGCGCTCGCCGCCATGGGCGCGCCGTTCTCCGCGGCGGGCGTGCCGTTTGCGATCACGACCCTGAACTATCTGAAGCAGATCTTCGTGTCCCGGCGGATCGGCCAGGAGCTGCTCGACCGGTTCTCGGAAGGGGACGGCAAGCCGCCCTCCTGAAGCATGCGGCGCGAGGCGCCGTCCGCCCTCGCTACAATCGCCGCATGGATCCGGATCCTCTCGTCGGCGCCCATCATTCGATCGCGGGAGGAACGCCCCGGGCCGTGGAACGCGGGGTGTCTACGGGCTGCCGGGTCCTGCAGATCTTCGTCAAGAACAACAGCCGGTGGGTCGGCAAGGAGATCGCCGACTCCGAGGCGCGCGAGTTCCGCCGCACGGCCCGCTCCGCGTCGCTCGCCCATCTCGCCGCCCACGCCTCCTACCTGATCAACCTCGCCTCTCCCTCCGAGCCGCTCCGGCGCCAGTCGATCGCGGGGCTCGTCGACGAGATCGAGCGCTGCCGGCGCCTCGGCATCCGCGAGCTCGTCCTGCATCCCGGATCCCACGGCGGCGCCGGCGAGTCCGCGGGCGTTGCGCGTGTGGCGGCGTCGCTCGACGAGGCGCTCCTGCGCACTCCGGGCGCGCGGGTGAGGATCCTCCTCGAAACGGCCGCGGGCCAGGGAAACGCCCTCGGCCAGACCTTCGAGCATCTCCGCGACGTCCTGGGTGCGGCGAGGATGCGCCGGCGCGTCGGCGTCTGCCTGGACACGTGCCACGTCCACGCCGCCGGGTACGACATCGTCACGCGGCGCGGATGGGAGGACACGATCGCGGCGTTCGACCGCACGGTGGGCCTCGAGCGCCTCGTCGCGATCCACGTCAACGACTCGAAGCGGCCTCGCGGATCGCGGGTCGACCGGCACGAGCACATCGGGAAGGGGACGATCGGAGAGAGCGGTTTCCGCAACCTGCTCGCGGACCCCCGGCTCGCGCACGTCCCGAAATTTCTCGAGACGCCGAAGGACGAGGCGCTCGACTTCGACCGGGAAAACCTGGCGACGCTCCGACGGCTCGCCGCCGACGGACCGCCCGACGCATGACGGCGAGGCTGCCGCGCGAGATGGCCCTTCTGCTCGCGGGCTCCGCGGTCTTCGCCGGGTGGTCGGCCGCTCGGTTGCCGGCGCCCGCTGCGATCGTCCATCTCCCGAGCACGCCCTACGACCGCGACAGGTCCGCGGCCGCCGAGTTCCACTTCTTCACCGAATCCGCCGCGCGCATCCCGCGGGGCATGTCGGTCGTGGCGCGGTCCGAGCCGAGAGACCCCGTCCGCGAGACGAGGCTCCACACCGCGGCGGTGGCGCTCCTTCCCGGGCGCCGCGTCCTTCCCGCCGCGCTCTGGGGGCTGCCCACGCCCGAGTGGGAGGCGCAGGCGCGCTACGTGCTCGTCTATGGACCGCTTCCGGCCGAGCCCCCGGGAGATCCGGTCGCGACCCTTCCGGGCGGCTCGCTCTACCGGCGGCCGTCACGCTGAGGGCGGGCGCGTTCTGGCTCGCGAGCCTCGCGGCCTTTCCGGCCGTCGGCGCGCCGCTCCTGGCTCACCGGGCGTTCCGCGCCTACGGTCTCGCGGGCCGGCTCGCGCTCGCCGGGGCATGCGGCGCGGTCGCCGTCTCCTGGACGATGAACGTCTCCTCCCTCGCGGGCCTCGCGTGGCGCCTGCCTCTGATCCTTCTCGCCGCTCTCGCCGAGTGCTTCCTCCTGCGCCTTCTTCTCCCCCGCCCGTCCGGGGAATGGGCGCCGGCGCCGGAGCCGCGCGCGATCACTCTCGCGGAGGGGCTGGCTCTCACGATGACGCTCGCCGCCGTCGCGATCGCGGCCGCCGCCACCCTGTCGACGTCGGCCACGTCGCCGGACCTTCTCCTCTTCTGGGGCCCGAAGGCGGAGGCGTTCGCCGCGGCGAAGGGTCTCGACGCCGGATACCTGGGAGACCCGCTGCTGCGATACCAGCATCACTCGTATCCGCCTCTCGTGCCTCAGGTCTACGCGTTCGCGACGATCGCGGCGGGCGCGGGGCGCCTGCCCTGGATGGCGGCGGCGGCCACGTTTCCTCTTCTCCTCGCCGCGACGGCCGCCGGCCTCTTCGGGGTCCTGCGAGCCTCCTTCCCGCGCAGGGACGCGGCAATCGCCACGGCCGCGGTCTCGGCGGCGCTCGGGCTCTTCGGCCACGTCTTCGCCGTCGCCGGCAACGCCGACCCGGCGCTCCTGCTCTTCGAGACGCTCGCTCTGGGGATCCTGGTCGGGGAGGCGGGCGGCAGCGACGGAGGCCAGCTCCTCGCCGGAATGCTCTTCGCCGGCGCGCTCGCGGCGAAGGTGGAGGGGCTGCCGTTCGTGGCGGCCGCGGGCGGACTGTTCCTGCTGGCGCGCGGGAGGTCGGTCGCCTGGCGGCGCGCTCCCGCCTGGCTGTTCGTTCCGGGGATCCTTTCTCTCGGCGCATGGTTCGCCTTCGGGCGGGCCCGCCACCTGTTTCGCGCGTACGAGACCTACGGACCGACGTTCGAGGTCCACACCGAACGCCTCGGGCTCGTCCTCGTTGCGATCGGCAAGGCGCTCTTCGGCGCGGCCGCCGGGCTCCCCTGGCTACTGCCTCTCGCGGCCCTCCTCTTCGCGGGACGGCGTGCGAAAGCGTCTCTCTATCCCGCGGCGATCGCCGGGAGCCTCTCCGTCTTCTTCGTCTTCACGTACCTCCATGGGGCGCCCGACCCCGCGCTCTGGATCGAGTGGTCGGCGGGGCGCATCTTCTCGATCGTGTCGGTCCTGCTGACGCTCGCGGTCATCGCGGCGCGGCCGGCGCGAGACGGCGCCGGCGAAGGAGAAACGCCGAGAGCGCCAGCGAGAGGACGCTGACCGCCGCCCCGGCACGAAACGAGTCGGGGGCGTAGCGGAGGACGGCGTCGTGGTCGCCCGCGGGCACGCGGAAGCCGAGGAAGGCGTGGTTGTAGGAGAGAAGCGGCGCCTTTTCCCCGTCGATCGAGAGCTTCCACCCGGGCCAGGCGGTCATCGAGGTCCCGACGACGGCCGGGGCGTCGGCGTGGACCTTCAGGCGCATCTCCTGGGGCAGGTAACCGGAGACGGCCACGGACGCGGCGCCGTTCGCGGTCCAGCCGCGCGAGGGCCCATCGCCGACGATGCCGCGCTCCCGGAAATCGGTGATCCCCGCGAGGATCCCGAGGCGCGCTCCCGCGTCGGCTTCGGTCGCGTAGGCGCGGGGAGCGAACGCGCGGGGCAGCGCGCCCGGATTCTCGAGAAGCATTCCTTCGGCGCCCCGGTACCGGACCGGCCAGCCGGCGGGCGGCGCGTAGTCGGGGGGCGCGAAGACCCAGCGGACGTTCAGGAAGGAAAGGAAGGGGCGCGTCGGGTCGTCGATGCGGTTGAACCAGACCGGCTGCGGGATGCACCAGAGAGCGAAGGTGTCCCAGAGAGGCTTGAAGGTCATCGCCTCGTAGCCCCGCACGTCCTCGAGCTCGTAGAGCGTGGCGATATTCGGGATGAAGTGGATGCCCACCGCGGTGGTCCGCCACGGCGCCGTCCGCGGGATGGACGCGAACGCGGCCAGGGGCGGATAGAACGCGGCCGACCGGTACGTGGGGTAGACGTCTCCCTCCTCGAGGCGCCGCTCCACCGCGAAGATCACGAGGCAGCCCGCCAGAGCGAGACCGAGGCGGCGCCGGGGTGTCAGCGCGCAGAGAAGCACGGCCGCCGCGAGCGGGATCATCATCGCGAGGAATCGGAAGCGGAAGAACTCGTCGGGCAGCCCGATCGCCGTAAACCGCGCGCCGCCCGTCGCCTGGAGCAGAGCGGCTACGGCGAGGCCGCAGATTCCCGCGGCCGCCACGGCGGCGCGGCGGCCCTCGCGGACGAGCTCATCGGCGCCGATCGCGGCGAGCGCGGCGGTCGCGAAGGCGGCGAGGAAGACCATCCGCTCGTTGATGCCGATGTCGAAGAGCGGCAGCCGGGATACGACGTCCGTGATTCCGGGGAAGCGCGCGCCCATCGCGGCCCCGAGCAGACCGATCACGAGAAGGGCCCACTTCTCGCGCCGCCGGGAAAAGAGACCGACCGCCGCGAACGGCCAGAGAAGAGCGCCCGCGTAGGTGGAGGGCTCGTGGTACCCGGTCGGGATCCGGCCGTGGCCCGCGAACCCGAACGCGTACGGCTGGAGATCGGGGAGCGCCCGGCGGAGGGCCTCCGCGACCGCCACCGATTTTTTCGACCTGGCGAACACCGCCGTTCGGAAGAACTGCTCGATCGTGTGCGGAAGAGCCTCCGCCAGGGGGATCAGCAGCACGGCACCGATTCCGAGCGTGATCGCTCCGGCGGCGAGCGCGAGCAGAAGCGCGCGGCGCCGCCGGCGTCCGTCCACCGCCACGAGCTCGAACAGGAACACGATCCCGGCAGCCGCCACGGCGTGGAGCAGCGTCTCGGGATGCCCGGAGACGAGGATGAGGAGAAGCGCCACGACCGTGAGCGCGGCGGCGCTTCGCCCCGGGTCGCGCGCCAGCCTTCGAAGGCCGAGCAGGAGGAGAGGAAACGGCGCGGCGGCGAGGGTGAGCGGATATCCGAGGAAGAAGACCATGTAGTCGCAGAACGCCCATCCGAAAGCGCCGAGCAGCGCCGCGAGGTTGCGGCAGCCGAGATCGCGGAGATAGAGCCAGGCGCAGACGAGCGACAGGAAGTACCGCAGCGCCATGTCGAACGTCCAGGCCTGCGCGAGAGGGAGGAGAAAGCTGATCCACGTCGCCGGGTGGAAGACGGCTGGCTGCTGCACGGCGAGCAGAGGCTCGCCCGCGAGCACGAATCGGTTCCACAGCGGGAGACGGGCGTTCTTCGCCGCGTCGCGGACCGCCTTGTGCCAGGGAACCTCCTGCCAGACGACGTCGGAGAGAAGGGGCGTCTGGACGATCGAGGTTCCCTGCTCGGCGGCGTGCGCCGAGAGGGGCGCCCCGAGATACGCGATGTCGATCGGAGCGTGGACTCCCGCGGTCAGAAGGGCCTCGCCGACGAGAAGGAAAGGGCCGAGGGCGAGCCAGAGGCGCGCGCTCCGGGGGACGGGCGAGATGAATCGGTTGGCGAGGTAGAGGATTCCCGCGGCCGTCGCGAGGTAGACCGCCAGCAGGCGGATGACGAGCAGGAACACGGCGCGGGAGTCTATCCGCCGCCGCGACGGCGCCGCACGAGCTCGGAGACAACCGCCGCGAGCAATCCGGCCGCGCAGGCCGCGAGGCCGGCGGAAAACGACGGCGGCCGGTAGGAGAGCCGAATCCTGCGGGACCCGCCGGGGACCCGGACACCGACGAAGGCGTGGTTCACCGTCTGAAGTTCCAGCGCGCGGCCGTCTTCTTCCGCGCGCCAGCCGGGCCAGTCGGGAATGGAGGTGGCGACGAAGAGCGGCGCGGGCGACTCCGTCTCGATCCAGAGGTCCGGACCGGAGAGCCGCAGGGAGACCCGCGCGTCGGGATTGCGTGCGATCGCGGCCCCCGGCGCGGCGACCACCCAGGCCGCGTCGGAGAAATCCGATGCCGCCGCCATCGCGTCGAGAGCGGCCCGCGCGTCGGCGACGGGTACAACCCGCCGGGGCGCGAACGCGCGCGGCAACGCGCGGGGATTCTCGAACACCGAGGCGGAAGCCGAGCGCGCGACCGGGATCCAGCCAACGGGCGGAGGGGCGCCGGCAGCGGTCACGGCGAAGCGGGCGCCGAGGAACTCGAGGAAGGGACGGCGCAGGTCGTCCACGCGGTTGAACGACGCGTGCTGGGGGACGCACCACAAGGGAAACGTGTCGGCGAAACGATCGAGCACGATCGACTCGTATCCCCTCACGTCCTCGATGCCGAGGAGCGCGGCACCATTCGGCCGCAGGTCCTCGCCCGCGGCGACGAACCGGGCTCCCGGCGCCGCCGGTCCCGGCATCTCCGGCAGCGAGGCGCGCAGAAGACCGGGGGACACGGTCGGATAGACGGCGTGCATCTCCAGGCCGCGCTGCGCCACGAGAAGAACGAGGGCCGCCGCAGCCAGCCGCGCGGGCCGTCGAATCCAGACGAGCGCCGCCGCCGCGAGGAGGCCGACGGGGACGAGCTCGAAGGCGAGCTGCCGGAGGACGAACGCGGGCGGGAGAGCCCTGTCGGCAAACGTTCCGCGCGCGGCGGCCGCGAGCGCCGCGAGGACGAGAACGGCCGCGGCCGCCGCGAGCGCCAGGCGGCGGGTTCGGCCCGCACGGGCGAGCTCTTCGACGCCGAACGCCGCGAGGCCCGCCAGGCCGAACGCCGCGAGGAATACGAGCCGGTAGTTCAGGGCGAGCGCGAATCCCGGAAGACGCGTGAGCAGATCGATCAATCCCGGCGCGCTCGCGCCGAGCAGGAGGCCCGCGGCGGCGCTGGCAGCGAAGAAGCCGCGGCCCGGGCGGCGGCGCGCGAGGCCGAGAGCCGCGAGCGGGAAGAGGATGGCTCCCGCGTACGCGATCGGCATCCCCGAGCCGTCCCCGCGCTCGCCCTGGACGGGACTCTTCCCGTAGATGCCGTGAGAGAACGGGAGCACGGCCGGCAGGAGACGGCGGGCCGATTCCGCCGCCCCGACGGATTGGGAGGCCGCGCCCGCGGCGATCTGCGCCCGGCGGGCGCGGTACTCCGACGTGTGGGGAATCGCCTCGAGGAGGGGAAGCAGCTGCGGCGCGGCGAGCAGGAAGGCGAGAAGACCGGCTCCGAGCGCGCCGCCCAGAGGACGCATCGCGCCCGATCGCGCCCGCGCGGCGAAGAGCTCCGCCAGGAAGTACACCCCCGCCGCCATCGCCGTGTGGAAGGCGCTTTCCGGATGTCCGCCCGTGACCGACAGGACGAGAGCGCCGGCGGTCAGCCCGACGCCGCACGGTCCGCGGCGCGCGATCCGGCGCAATCCGAGCAGGAGAAGAGGGAAGGTCGCGGTCGAAGGTCCGACGCTCCACCCGTTCCAGAAAACGAGATAGGTCGAGAGGCCCCACCCGGCGGCGCCCGCGAGAACGGCGATCTCGGAGAGTCCGTGGTCCCGGAAGAAGAGGTAGGCGGCCAGAAGTCCCAGAAAGAGGGTGAACGTGCAGGAAAAAGTCCATGACAGGGCGAGCGGCAGGAGGATCCCGGCCCAGGTCGAAGGGTGGAAGATCCCGGCCTGGGCCGCGGCGAGGAGCGGGCCGCCCGCGAGGACGAACCGGTTCCAGAAGGGGAAGCGCCCGTTCGCGACGGCCTCTCGCACCGCGGCGCGCCACGGGATGTTCGCGAACGCGAGGTCCGAGAGGATCGGATTGGCTGGTCCCGCCACGGACGGGCCCGCGGCGCGCCAGGGGACGTATCCCGGATAGAAGTCGGCCGGCCCGTAGAGCTCGCCCCGCGCCATCGCCCGTCCGGTGAAGAGAAGCGGCAGGAGCAGGAGCGCCGCGGCGGACCGCCGGGGGATCTCCCCCGCGAATCTCCGGCCGAGCCACACGGCCGCGGTCCCGGCGGCCGCGTAAGTCAGCCAGAGCGCGACGATCTCGACTCTCAGGGTGTGCGGATTCTATCGCCCGTGGGCGATCCGGGGTACTGGAACGGAAGTTGAATGGGGCCCATCCCGTGATCGGCCAGATCGGAAAATACGAGATTCTTCGAAAGATCGGAACCGGCGGCTTCGGCACGGTCTACGAGGCCCGGGACCCTCTCATTGAGCGGCGGGTGGCCCTCAAGACCTGCGAGGTCACGGATCCCGCGAACCGGGCGCGCTTCTTCCAGGAGGCCCGGCTCGGCGGAAGCCTGCGTCACCGCAACATCACGACGGTGTTCGACTTCGGCGTCGACGGGGACACGGCGTACATCGTCCAGGAGCTCCTGGATGGCGAAGACCTCGACCGGACGATCCTCCGGCGTCCCGGCCTTTCGCTCCTGGACAAGCTTCGGATCCTCCTCGGAGCGGCGTACGGCCTCGAGGCCGCTCACCACGCCGGGGTCCTCCACGGAGACGTCAAGCCCGGCAACATCCGCGTGCTGGAGGACGGGACCGTGAAGCTCATGGATTTCGGCATCGCCCGATCGGTCGGGGTGCGGGCGGGACACACCTCGACGGGCGTCCAGATCGGCACTCTCGCCTACCTGGCGCCGGAAAGGGTCCTCGAACAACCGATCGACGTACGGTCGGACGTCTTCTCGTTCGGAGTCGTCGCCTACGAGCTTCTCTCGGGCCGGCGCCCGTTCCCGGGTGACACGCAGGAGGATCTGTTCGACCAGATCGTCCACGACCAGCCTCCGCCGCTCGAATCGATCGCGCCGGAGGTGCCCCCGATGCTCGCGGCCGTCGTCCGCCGCGCAATGGAAAAGGATCCCGCCGCCCGCTACGGGGACATGGAAGGCGTGCGCAAGGATCTCCTGGCGGTCCACTACTCGCTCTTCCGGGACCCGGCCGATTCGCCCGGACTGCCGGCGGCGGTCGGGACGGGGAGCGCGGCGACGACACGGGAGCTGCGGGACCAGACCCCGCCGGACCCGCGCGAGATCTCCGCGCCGCCTCCGATCGCAAGCGTCAACGAGTATCCGCCGCCGACCTCACCAACCCCTCCGGCGCCGGCCGCCCCCCGGCCGCGCGGGTTCTCCGCCGCAGTCGCCGCGAGCGCGGTGCTCCTCGCTCTCCTCGCCGTTTTCGTTTTTCAAGCCGCAAAGAAACTTCCCGCGCGGGCGCCTGCGCCTTCCCCGGTGGCGGAGTCCCGGACCGCGGCGCCAGCGCGGATTGGAGACCGGACGCGCGCCGTCGTACCCGCCGTCGAGCTCGCGCGGAAAGATTCCGAGGCCTCGAGCCCCGAGAGCGCGCTCCTTCACACGGAAAGAACCGGAGCCGCCCCATCCTCCCCCCGCGCGTCCTCCGCCCCGCCCCCGGCCCGCCCATCTCCGGCTTCCGCGTCCCGCTGGGCCCGCGCGGCCCAGGAGCCCGGCCTCTCCCCCGACACGCGCGCCGCGATCTACGTGTCCGGCGCCTGGGAGCGGTACCGGGCCGGCGACCCCGAGGCGGCGCAGCGACTTCTCGGATCCGCCCTCGCCTGGCGTTCCGATTTGACCGTCGACGCGAGGCGCTACGACGCCGGGTTCGTGCGCCTCGCCGACCGGGCGAGGGCCGCCCGCCGCACCGCTTCGTAGCGCGGGAGGCGCGGCGGTCGGGCGGCTCCCCTTCGATAGAGTAGCCGCCATGAACCGGGCTCCCGCCCTCTTCGTCTCGCACGGCGCGCCGAGCCTCGCGCTCGAGACGGACGGCGCGTTCGCGCGGGCCCTCGCGGGGTTCTGCCGCGACCTCTCGCCGCGCGCGCTCGTCGTCTTCTCGGGCCACGACCAGGCGCCCCGCCCGATCCGGATCACGGCGGGGGAACGGCCGGGGCTCGTGTACGACTTCGGAGGATTTCCAGACGAGCTGTACAAGCTGACCTACCCGGCTCCCGGGTCTCCCGCCGTGTCGCGGGAGATCGCCGCACTCCTGGACAAAGCGGGCCTGCCGTCCGCGCTCGACGAGAAAGCCGGCTGGGATCACGGCCTGTGGGTGCCGCTGCGCCTCGCCTTCCCGAGCGCCTCGGTTCCCGTCGTCGAAGTCTCACTGCCTCGTGGCGCGGCGCCGGCGGAGCTCCTGAGGATCGGCGCCGCGCTCTGCGAGTTGCGTGAATCCGGCGTCGTGCTGATCGGAAGCGGAGGCATCGTCCACAATCTCCGCCTTGCGCGCCTGGACGCGCCGGAAGGCCCCGTGGACGACTGGGCGGCGGAGTTCGACGCATGGGTCGCGGACCGACTCGCGAAGATGGAGATCGCGGAGCTCGTTTCGTACCGGACCCGGGCGCCGCACGCGGATCTGGCGGTACCGACGACGGAGCACTTCGACCCGCTCTTCGTCGTCCTCGGCGGCGCCGCGGAGGACGATCGTCTGCTGCCCGTGTACGAAGGCTTCCAGTACGGAAACCTGTCGCTCCGCAGCTTCGCGCTCGGCTAGAAGAGGCTAAAAGGTTTTGAGGCGGCTGAATGCCGGCGGTAGCCGGCGTACCCTGCCGCCGGGGGTCTGACTTCGTTGGTCCGGAGGCGAGTGCCGCGGGATCGGATGCGGAGTCGGGCCCTCACTCCAAAATATCTCGGCCGCCGTTCGCGCAGCGAATGCCTGCGGCCGGAGAGCGGCGCCGCGCGCGCAGCGCGGAAAGGACGCCGCGTCGTATTCGGGCGCGCCCACTCCACGCGCGCCCGAATACGCTCAAAGGTAGCGCCGCGACATGACTCGGACCCACTTCTAAATCCGAAGAGGGGTCCTCAGAAGGGCCACCACCGCGCGGGCAGGTTCTTCGCGAGGTCGTTGTAGAGGACCACCGTCAGGAGCGCCAGGATCATCAGGAAGCCGAACTGGAGGATCCGCTCCTTCACCCTCAGCGAGAAGTCCCGCCGCACCGCTCCCTCGATCAGCAGCAGGAAGAGATGTCCGCCGTCGAGAACGGGGATCGGGAGGAGGTTGAAGATCCCGAGCTGGAGCGAGATCGCCGCCATGAGCGCGACGAGCGGAACGGCGCCCGTGCGCGCGGCCTCCCCGGAAAACTTCGCGATGTCGAGAGGACCCGACATCGTCTTCATGCTCGCCTTGCCGCGGAAGAGCCGGCCGAGGACCGAGAACGTCATCCGGAAATCGGTCCCGACGCGGCGCCAGCCTTCGACCAGGGCCTGGCGGGGCGGAAACTTCTCGAGGACTTCCGGGAGATCGCCGCCGACCTGGACCCCGACCTTCCAGGCGTCGCCCTCCTTGCGGGGCGTCACCGAGGCCACGCCCGCCTTCCCGTCGCGGCGGTAGGCGATGGGGAAGGGACCCGGCGCGGCCGAGCCGACGGCGGCGACGAATTTGTCCAGGATCTCCTCCGGGGAGCCCCGGATCGAACGCCCGGCCACGGCGTCGATGACGTCGCCCGCCTTCAAACCCGCGCGCTCCGCGGGCGAGCCCGAGACGACGAGCGCGATCCGCGGCTGGACGTTCTTGCCCGCATCGGGAAATAGGCCCACGTCGCCGAGGTCGTACTTGCCGACGGCCCGGGGCGTCACGTTCAGGAAGACGCCGAGCCCGTGCCGGTCGACCTCGACGCGGAGGGGCTGGCGGGCGTTCATCGCGAAGATGTACTGGGCGTCCCGCCACCGGGGCGTCTCGCGGCCGTCCACCGACACGATGCGGTCGCCGGCCAGGAAGCCGGCGCCGGCGCCCGGCGATTTCTCCTCGACGACCCGGATCACCGCCGGCTGGAGCTCATAAGCGGGAACCCGGACGCCGAGCGCGAACACCGTCGTGTGGAGCGCCAGCGCGAGAACCAGGTTCATCGCGGGTCCGGCGATCAAGATGAGAGCCCTCTGCCAGCGCTTCCCGACCGGCTCGGCCTCCTTCGACGATCCTTCCGCGATCGTCGACTCGTCCGGCCCGAGGCCCACCACACGCACGTACCCGCCGAGCGGGATGGCGGAGACGCGATAGTCGGTGCCCCGCCACGTCCTTCCGAAAAGCCGCTTGCCGAATCCGATCGAGAAGACTTCGACGGGAAACTTGAACGCCTTCGCCACGGCGAAGTGCCCGAACTCGTGCACGACGACGAGGACCGAAAGGACCAGGAGTAGCGCCAGGGTATTGCCGAGAATCGTCAAAACGGTGCTCCTTGCTGGGGATGAGTTACGAAAGAAGGCTTCGAGGGTTCAGTTCGCGACCGCGGCGCGCGAGAGGCGGTGAATGACGTCCGTCGCCCGGCGGCGGGCCGTCCGATCGATTTCCTCCGCGTCCTCGAGTGTTCCCGGGGCCGGCACGGCGCCGGACGCCGCCACGGTCTCGGACACGACGGCAACGATCTCGGGGAACGAAATCTTCCCCGCGAGGAAGGCGGCCACCGCGACCTCGTTGGCGCCGTTGACCACCGCGGGCATCCCGCCCCCCTGCCGGAGAGCGTCGAGAGCGAGCTCCACCGCGGGATAACGCTCGGGCTCGACCTCGAAGAACTCGAGCTTCTTGACCGCGACGAGGTCGAGCCGGCCGAACGCGTTCTCCAGACGATCCGGCCAGGTCATCGCGTACACGATCGGGAATTTCATGTCGTTCTTCGCGAGCTGCGCGATCAGAGACCCGTCGGCAAACTCCACGAACGAGTGGATGACCGACTGCGGATGGAGGACGACCGCGATCCGCTCCGGCGGCAGACCGAAGAGAAAGTGCGCCTCGATGATCTCGAGGCCTTTGTTCATCATCGTCGCCGAATCGATCGTGATCTTTGGGCCCATTTTCCAGGTGGGGTGCGCGAGCGCGTCCTCGACCGTGATCTCGTCGAACGTGGAGAGGTCCCGCTCCCGGAACGGTCCGCCCGACGCCGTGAGGACGATCCGGTCGACCTCGCTCGCCGCCCCGCAGCGCATCGCCTGGTGGATCGCGCTGTGCTCCGAATCGACGGGGACGATCTCGGCGCCGCTCTTCTTCGCCTCGCGGAGGATCAGCTCCCCCGCGACGACGAGCGTCTCCTTGTTGGCGAGCGCGAGCCTCTTTCCGGCGCGGACGGCCGCGTAAGCGGATCTCAGCCCGAGCGCTCCGACGAGCGCCGCGATGACGATCTCCGCTTTTTCGTGCGCAGCCACTTCGTCCAGGCCCTCGCTCCCGGTCACGATGCGAACCGCGTGACCCGCCGGCAGGAGCGTCTTCAACCTCGCGGCCTCCTCCGGGCCGGACACGGAGACGAGCTCGGGCTCGTGCGCGACGATCTGGGCGGCGAGGCGCTCGACGGACCGCCCCGCCGCGAGGGCGACGACTTGAAAGCGCTCCGGAAACGCCTCGACGACCTCGAGCGCGGATCGGCCGATGGACCCCGTCGAGCCGAGGACGGCGACGCTTTTCATGACGAACCGGGGATTATACGAGGCGGCCCCAGGAACGCTCCCCGGCGCGCATCCCGGCTGCTACACTCGGATCGTGATCGACCGCGACGTCGTCGCCGCTCCCGGCACGCCGGAGCGGGCCCTCCTCGAGGAAATCGACCTCGCGCGGCTCCCCCGCCACATCGCCGTCATCATGGACGGCAACGGTCGCTGGGCCAGGCAACGCGGATCGCCGCGGGTCGAGGGCCACCGCGCCGGGATTGCCTCGGTGCGCGAAGTCGTCGAGACGAGCGCCCGGCTGGAGCTCGACGCCCTCACGCTCTACGCCTTTTCCGTCGAGAACTGGAAGCGGCCGCGCTTCGAGATCGTCACCCTCATGGCCCTCCTGAAGGAGTACCTGAACCGCGAGCTCGCGAACCTCCTGAAGAACGACATCCGCTTCCGCGTCGTGGGCCGCATGAACGAGCTCGACGCGTCCGTTCAGAAGGAGCTCGCCAAGGGACTCGCGGCGACCTCCTCGTGCCGCGGGATGACCTTCAACATCGCGCTGAACTACGGTGGCCGCACCGAGATCGTCGACGCGTGCCGGTCGCTCGCGCACGACGTCGGCGCCGGACGCCTGACGCCGGAGCAGATCGACGAGGAGACGCTCGGCTCCCGCCTCGGCACCGCGGGGTTGCCCGACCCGGACCTGTTGATCCGGACGAGCGGCGAAATGCGCGTGTCGAACTTCCTGCTGTGGCAGATCGCGTACAGCGAGATCTGGGTCACGCCGACTCTCTGGCCGGACTTCCGGAAGCGCCATCTGTTCGAAGCGATCCTCGAGTTCCAGAAGCGCGAGCGCCGATACGGCGGCGTCATCGACGGAGGCCGCGTGCCGGAGTCGGGAGAGGCGGCCGGATGAGCGCGGAGACGGGAGACGGCGCCGGAAGCCCCGCTTGGCTCTGAAGCGGGAGCTCGCGGCCGCCGTTGCGATCCCGATCGTCCTCGCGATCCTCTTCTTCTGTCCGTCCGCGGCGTTCGACGTCCTCGTCGGCGCGATCGCGCTCGCCGCGCTCTGGGAGTTCTACCGGATCGCCGAGAAAACGGGATTCCCCGTCGCCAAGACGGTCGGCGCCGCGGTCTCGATCCTCGTCATGGCCGGCTGGTCCGTGCTGTGGGGATACCCGTTCCGCGGCACGGCGCCGGGCGGCCCCCTTGCGGTGGCCCTGTTTCTCGCCCTTCTCCTTCTGTCCTGCGTCGCGCCGCTCTTCTCCGGCGTCGCGCTGCACGCGGCGCTCGGCGGCGCGAGCGCGACGGCCTTCGGCGTCCTCGCGATTGCTCTTCCCGCGACCGCTCTTTGCGCCCTGCGCGAGATCTCCCCGCGGGCGGTCCTCTTCCTCTTTCTCATCGTGTGGGGCTGCGATTCGTTCGCGTACTACTCCGGACGCGCCTTCGGGAAGCACCGCCTCGCTCCCCGGGTGTCCCCCAACAAGACCTGGGAAGGCACCGTCGGGGGCCTCGTCGGTGCGACCCTCGTCGGAGCCGCGGGAGGCGCGTGGTGGCTTCTGCCCGAGATCGGTCCGCTCGGAGGCGCCGCCGCCGGCGCGCTCGCTTCCTCGGCCGGGCAGCTCGGAGACCTGGTGGAGTCTCTCTGGAAGCGCGGAGCCGGCGTGAAGGACTCGGGAACCTTCCTGCCGGGGCACGGGGGCTTCTACGACCGGATCGATTCCCTGCTCTTCGCGGGTCCCGTCCTGGCGGCCTTCCTCGCCGCCTGGCTTCCCTGAGGGCGTCTCCGTCAGGCTTCGGAGGATCCGACCCCGGGCTCGGGGTCCCCCGGGTAATGGACGAGGACGAGGCTCAGGCCGCAGGCCGGAGCCTTGGGCGCGAGGAGTCCGCGATCGCCCGTCGCGAGGATCTCCGCGATCCGAGTCTCGGGGGCGCGACCGCGGCCGACGTGCGCGAGAACCCCGCAGATCGAGCGAACCATCCCTCGCAGGAAGGCGTCGCCGCGGATCCGGAGCCGTATCTCGTCGCCCGATTCTTCGACGCCTGCGAAGTGGACGCGTCGAACGCCGCCGGCATCCCGTGAGACGCGCACGGCGAACGCGCCGAAGTCTTTCCTCCCGGCGAGGTCGCGGGCGGCGTGCGACATCGGGG
The DNA here is from genome assembly GCA_039933215.1 of Acidobacteriota bacterium. Taxonomy (GTDB): domain Bacteria; phylum Acidobacteriota; class Thermoanaerobaculia; order UBA5066; family Gp7-AA6; genus JALYUA01. Next base: position 8,964 of record JBDTOO010000038.1, on the reverse strand, counting down.
CGGCCAGCGCTCGCGACGCGATCGGCGCCACGAACGGCGACTCTCGCGGCGGGATGACCGGCGCGCGGCTCCACCGGTAGAGATATTCCTTCCAGTCCGCGTCGCGGCGCGCGAGGAATCCCTCGGGCGCGACTCCGACGTCCAGGATCCGCACGTCCCAGGGCAGGAGCGCGTTGACGCCCTCGCGCACGCGCAGCGGCTCGCGCGCGGAGGGCAGATCGAAATGGATCACCTGGCCGTCGGCGTGCACGCCGGCGTCCGTTCGTCCCGCCGCGTGGACCCGCACCGGCGCCGCCGCGAAGATCGCGAGGGCCTCCTCGAGGACGCTCTGGACGGTTCTCGCCGCGTTGTGCTGCAGCTGAAAACCCCGGAAGCCCGTGCCGACGTAGGCCACGCGGGCGCGGTACCGCGGGCCGGCGGCCGCCGAGGAGTCCTTCACGCCGCCGCCGGATCCCGCCGGCCGCGCGCGCGCAGCAGAAGGAGGACCGCGAACGGCGCGTATTCGAGCCCGTACACGAGCGCCCGAGGGACCCACGGCGTCGCATACATCAGGGCGTAAGAGAGCGGAAGAGCCGTCGCGAGCCAGAGGAAGGCGGCATCGCGGCGGGCCGCGGCGAAGGGCAGGATCCAGATCGCGTACCAGGGATAGAGAGTCGGCGAGAAGATCAGGAGCGCGCCGACCGAGTCGAGCACGCCCGCCCACACGTCGCGCCTCCTCCATGCGACGGCGATCCACACCAGGGCGAGCGCCGCGGCCAGAAAAACCCGCGCGAAGAACGCGGAATAGAAAAAGGGAAAGGCGCGCGACGTCCATGGCGGGTGGCCGTGCGACGCCTTCCAGTCGAGAAACGCCGCCTTCGCGCGGGCGGGAATGGCGCCGGCTTCCATCCCCGCGAACGCCGCGGGATAGAGGACCGAATTGAATTCCCAGCGGGTGGCGTACTGGTCGAGGCCCCCCGCGGGGGACGCTCCTCCCCGAGCGGCGGCGATCCACACGGCCGCGCCGAGAACCCCCGCCGCGGCCGCGGCCCGCCATCCGCCACGCCGGAAGAGAGGAAGACACGCCGCGAGCGCGACGTACTTGGTCAGGATGGAGAGGGCGAACGCCGCGCCGCTCGAGACCCTCCGTCCCCGCAGCGCGAAGAGCACGGAAGCGAGGAGGAGGCACACCCCCAGCGAGTCGACGTGTCCCTGTCCGGCGATCTCCGTGACGGGAAGCGGGTGGAAGGCGTAGAGCGCCGCGGCAAACGAGCCGCCGGGCAGACCGGCGCCCGCGAGCATCGCCACGACGGCGACGTCGGCGGCGGCAAAGAAGATCTTCAGGCTCGAAGGGCTCTCGGAGCCCCCGAAGGTACGGAACGCCGCCTGGGCCGCCGGCGGATAGACAGTCCGGATGTCCCGGTGGACGACGCGGGCTCTCAACGTCGGCGCGATCCTCGCAACGGCGGGATCGTCGGGGGCGAAGGCCCACGGGGAAAAACCGGCCCGAGCCACGTGTCCGTCCCAGAGATAACGCCAGACGTCCTCGGACAGGTCCGGCGGCCGAAAGACGAGTGTGAGGCGCAGCGCGGCGGCGCAGAGGATGAGGAAGGACACAGGGGATGCGGATAGACTTCGGGCCGCGACCCACGCCACGGCGGAGCCAGCGAGAAACAAGAGAAGGTACGCCTCCAGATGAAACCTCGCGTCGGGCAGCCAGAGAAACGAGATCGCGATCGCCTCGGCCGCGCCGAAGATCGCCCAGCGCGTTGACCTTCGCGGCGCGGAGCCGGCCCCATGACGACTGACGCGGCCCAGATCACGACGCTCGCCGTCTATTACCTGGTGCTCGGGCTTCTCGCCGTCTACGGAGCGCACCGGATCCTGATGGTTCACCTCTACTACCGCCACCGGCGGGAAGACCCGCGCCCGGCGGGTGTGCTCGATCCGCTTCCTCGAATTACGGTTCAGCTTCCGATCTACAACGAAGTCTACGTCGTCGAAAGACTGATCGACGCGGCGGCGGCGCTCGACTACCCGAAGCATTTGCTGGAGATTCAGGTTCTGGACGACTCGACGGACGAAACGCGCTCGATCGCCTCCGCGGCCGTCGAGCGCTACCGCCAGCTCGGATTCGACGTCGTCCACGTCACGCGCGGCGACCGATCCGGCTACAAGGCCGGGGCCCTGCAGGCGGCGCTCGCGAGTGCGACCGGCGAGTACGTCGCGATCTTCGACGCCGACTTCGTGCCGGGGCCGCAAATCCTCCGGCAGATCCTCGACCACTTCAGCGATCCGGGCGTGGGCATGGTCCAGGCGCGCTGGGACCACTTGAACCGGGAGTTCTCGCTGCTCACCCGCATCCAGTCGATCTTCCTCGACGGACACTTCGTGATCGAGCACACGGCCCGCCACCGCTCGGGGCGCTTCTTCAACTTCAACGGGACGGCGGGCATCTGGCGCCGGAGCTGCCTGGATTCCGCCGGCGGCTGGCAGACCGACACCCTGACCGAGGATCTCGACATCTCCTACCGCGCCCAGCTCGCGGGCTGGCGCTTCGTCTACCTGAAGGACGTCGTCGTGCCCGCGGAAGTGCCCGTCGACATGAACGGATTCAAGTCGCAGCAGCACCGGTGGACGAAGGGCTCGATCCAGACGGGAAAGAAGCTCCTCCCCGCGATCCTCCGGAGCCGCTTTCCCCTCCGCGTCAAGCTCGAGGCCCTGTTCCATCTCACCAACAATTTCTCGTACCTGCTCGTCGTGATCCTGGCACTGCTGATCGTGCCGGCGATGCTGATCCGGGAGAGGATCGGATGGCAGCGGATGGCGATCCTCGATTTCCCCCTTTTCTTCGGGGCGACGTTCTCCTTCATCGCCTTCTACGCATCCTCCCAGAAGGAGATCGGCCGGGACTGGCGTCCGACGGTGAGACTGATGCCGTTCCTGATGTCCCTCGGCATCGGGCTCTCCCTGAACAATCTCCACGCCGTCATCGAAGCCGTGTTCGACCGCCAGACGGAGTTCACCCGCACGCCGAAGTACCGGATCGAGGGCGGCTCGGGCGAGTGGAGGTCGAAGAAGTACCGCGCTTCCGGCAACTACTCTCTCGCGGGCGAGATCCTCCTCGCTGCCTACTTTCTCGCCGCGACGATCTTCGCGGTTGCCCAGAATTACTGGGTCGGGGTCCCGTTTCTGCTCGTGTTCTTCAATGGCTTCGCGTACACGGCGATCCTGTCGGCGGCCTCGATCGGCGGCTTCTCCTTTTCGTCAGCCGCGGCCGTCTGCGCCGAGGCGGCCTCCGGTTCTCCTCCCGCGGCGGCCTCGGGAGCCTGACCGCTGCCCACGCATCGCCCCCCCTCCTCCGGGCATACTTCGGCCATGGCGCTCGATCCGGTCTGCGGGATGTCGGTCGAAAAATCGCGCGCGGCGGCGCGCCGCACGTGGGATGGACGCAAGTTCTACTTCTGCTCGCCCGGGTGTGCAGAGCGATTCGACGCGGATCGGGAGGGCTACGCGTCGGGCCGCGTGGCCGCAGAACCGATGCCCGCAGAACCGATGCCCGCCGCCCCCGCCCGGACGGGCCGAACGCTCCCGCTGTTCGCCGGGCCAGGGGCCGCGGTCTCCGCAGCGCCCGCCCGCCGGACGGGCGCCGGCCGCAAGAGCGGACGGGCCGCCCCCGCGCCGGACGCGATCTTCCTCGCCGTGGACGGCATGCACTGCGCCTCCTGCGTTTCGACCATCGAGCGCGCGCTCACGGGAGTTCCGGGGGTGCGCGAAGCATCGGTGAACCTGGGCACCGGCCGCGCCCAGGTACGCGGCGAGGCGCTCGACGGCGCCATGCTCGCGGACGCGGTCCGCGCGACCGGCTACGAGGCGAGGCTCGCCACCGAGTCGCCGACCCAGGAAGAGGATCTGCGCGCGCGGAGCGAGGAGCGGGAGACCCTGCTCCGGACGGTCTTCTCGGCCGCCCTCACGCTCCCGGTCTTCGGGATCACCATGGCCGGCGCCGCCTTCCGCGGGCGCGACTTCCTGCTTCTCGCGCTGACGCTGCCCGTGTACGTCTGGGCGGGCTGGCCGTTTCTCTCGGGCGCCGTCCGGACGCTGCGCCGGCGGACGGCCAACATGGACACCCTCGTCGGCCTCGGGACGACCGCCGCCATGCTCCTCTCCGCGGCGGGAACGTTCTTTCCGTCGAAGCTCGCCGCCGCCGGAGCGGCCGGGCACGTCTATTACGAGTCCGTGGGAGTCATCGTCACCCTCGTCCTGCTCGGCCGGCTCCTCGAGACGCGCGCGCGGGGCCGCACGTCCGCAGCCGTCCGGCGACTGATGGATCTCGCGCCGAAGAAGGCCCGCCTGCTTCGAAACGGAATCCAGATCGACGTTCCGCTTTCCGAGGTCCTGGTCGGCGAGAGGCTTCTCGTCAAGCCGGGAGAGGCGATCCCCGTGGACGGCATCGTTCGCGACGGGGTCTCGGCCGTCGACGAGTCGATGGTGACCGGCGAATCGCTCCCCACGGACAAGGAGGCGGGGTCGCGCGTGATCGGCGGGACGCTCAACCAGCAGGGCGCGCTGGAGGTGGAAGCGACCGCCGTCGGAAGCGACACCGCGCTCGCGCACATCGTGCGCCTCGTGCGGCAGGCGCAGGCGTCGAAGCCGCCGATCCAGAAGCTCGCCGACCGCGTGGCCGGAATCTTCGTGCCCGTGGTGCTCGCGATCGGTGTCGCGGCGTGGGTGACCTGGTACGTCGCCGGGCCCGAGCCTCGCGCCGCGCTGGCGACGGTCGTTCTCGCGTCCGTTCTCCTGATCGCCTGCCCGTGCGCGCTCGGGCTCGCGACGCCGACGGCCATCCTCGTCGGGACCGGGCGGGGCGCGAGCCGGGGAATCCTCTTCCGCAACGCGGACGCGCTCGAGCGAGCCCGCGCCGTGACCGCCGTCCTCCTCGACAAGACGGGGACCGTGACGGAGGGTCGCCCGCGACTGACCGACCGCGTCCTCCTGGCCGGGACGACGGACGCCGACATCCTGGGGATCGCCGCCGCGCTCGAGAGCCGGTCGGCGCACCCGCTGGCCGAGTCGCTCGTCCAGGCCGCCCGCGAGAAGGGCGTCGTCATCCCCTCCGTCGAGAGCTTCGAGTCCCGCGCGGGTCGAGGCGTCGTCGGGCGCGTCCAGGGGCGGCGCGCCGCGGTCGGAAACGCGCGGATGTTCGAGGAAGAGCGCATCGACTTCGCCGCCGTGGCGGAGGACGTCGAGCGTTTCGCCGCGGAGGGAAAGACTCCCCTCCTCGTCGCGAAGGAGGGCCGGATCCTGGGCGTCCTGATCGTCGCGGACCGCGAGAAGGCGGGGTCGGCCGAAGCGGTCCGGCGGCTGAAAGCCCGGGGGATCCGCGTGGCCCTCGTGACCGGAGACCGCGAGGAGGCCGCGCGGGCCATCGCGCGCCGCGTCGGCATCGACGAGGTCTTCGCGGAGGTCCTCCCCGCCGACAAGGCCTCCTTCGTCGAGCTGCTGCAACGGCGGGGAGCCGTCGTCGCGATGGTCGGTGACGGCGTCAACGATGCCCCCGCCCTCGCGCGCGCCGACGTCGGAATCGCGCTCGGGGCGGGCGCGGACGTGGCGATCGAGGCGGCGGACGTCACGCTCGTCGGAGGAGACCTGCGCGGCGTCGCGGACTCGATCGACCTCTCGCAGAGGACGATCGCCACGATCCGGCAGAACCTCTTCTTTGCCTTCGTCTACAACCTCGTCGGCATTCCCGTCGCGGCAGGAGCGCTCTATCCGTTCACGGGGTGGCTGCTCTCCCCGATGCTCGCTTCCGCCGCGATGGCCGCGTCGTCCGTCTCCGTCGTCGCCAACAGCCTGCGTCTTGCCCGGCGGAGCTCGCGGTGATCATCCGGTTCCCGTGGACCTCCGACCGGATCGCCGCGATCGCCGCGGGCATCGGCGCGATCGCCTTCCTCTGGTGGTTCTTCTTCGGCGGCCGCAGCCGTCGCCCCGGCACGCGCGCGACCGCGGCACCCGCGGGAGAAGGCGACAGTGTGACGATCCGGATCGAGGGCGGCTACGATCCGGACACCGTGATCGCGAGGCGGGGGGTTCCCCTGACGATCGTCTTCGACCGCCGCGAGTCGAGCCCCTGCTCGGACGAGATCGTCATGCCCGAATTCGGGATCCGGCAGTCTCTCCTCGCGAACGGACGGACGAACGTGCGGATCCTGCCCGCGCGGACCGGGGAGTTCCCCTTCGCGTGCGGCATGAACATGCTGCACGGGAAGATCCAGGTCGTGGAGCCCTGAGTGGCCGACACCGGTCCTGACGGCCGCGCGACCCTTCGCATCACGGAGATCTTTCGATCGCTCCAGGGCGAGTCGACCCGCGCGGGGTTGCCCTGCGGTTTCGTGCGACTCACCGGCTGCTCCCTCCGATGCACATGGTGCGATTCGGCGTACGCCTTCTCGGGCGGCGAAGAGATGGATGTCGGCGAAGCCATCCGGCGGACCCTCGCGCTCGACACCGATCTCGTCGAGGTAACGGGCGGCGAGCCGCTCGAGCAGGAAGGCGTCTATCCCCTGATGGAGGGGCTGCTCGCGGGCGGGCGGACCGTGATGCTCGAGACCGGGGGGCACGTGTCGATCGATCGCGTGGACCCGCGCGTGATCAAGATCGTCGACGTCAAGGCGCCCGGCAGCGGGATGGAGCCGGCGAATCTGGCGAAGAACCTCGACCTCCTGGGAGCGCAGGACGAGCTCAAGTTCGTTCTCGCCGATCGCCGCGACTTCGACTGGGCGCTCGACCTCGTACGCCGCCGCGATCTCGACCGCCTCCATCCGGTGACCTTCTCGCCCGCGTGGGAAGAGCTTCCCGCCGAGCGGCTCGCCGCGTGGATTCGCGACGCCGGCCGTCCCGTCCGGCTCGGCCTCCAGCTCCACAAGATCCTCTGGGGCGACGTGCCGGGGCGATGACCGGCTCCGCCCCTTCCTGCGTCCTTCTTCTCTCCGGGGGGCTCGATTCCGCGACCTGTCTCCTGATTGCCCGGAGCGAGGGACAGGACGTCCTCGCGCTCTCTTTCGACTACGGGCAACGGCACCGGATCGAGCTCGAGCGGGCGCGGGCGCTCGCCGCCCGATACGCCGCGCGCCGGCATCACGTGGCGAAAATCGATCTCGCGGCGCCGCGAGCGTCGGCGCTGACCGATCCGGCGCGGGCGGTGCCGAAGGACGCCCTCGGGGCCGTCCCGATCCCCGCCACCTACGTCCCCGCGCGCAACACGCTCTTTCTCTCCCACGCTCTCGCGTGGGCCGAAGCGGAGGGCGCGCGGGACATCTTTCTCGGCGCGAATGCGCTCGACTACTCGGGTTACCCCGACTGCCGGCCGGAATTTCTCGAGGCGTTCGAGCGGATGGCGAATCTCGGGACTCAGGCCGGTATCGAAGGACGGGGGTTCCGCATCCGCGCGCCCCTTCTCGCCCTGACCAAGGCGCAGATCGTGGAGCGCGCCCGGACGCTCGGACTCGACTTTTCGCTCACGAGCTCCTGCTACGACCCCTCCCCCGACGGCCGTCCGTGCGGGAGGTGCGACTCCTGCCTTCTCCGAGAGAAAGGGTTCGCCGAAGCCGGCATTTCCGACCCTCTTCGCACCTAAGACCTTGAGCCTGAATGAGTTAAATATTGAGTCTTGCAGACTAAGGTAATACACTTTTTGGCTTGACACGACGAGACTCAATCTTCTAGAATTCTCCTCGGCGCGGCATCGAGAATCAGGAGAGCCGCCGGCCCAGGCCGTCGGAGCGCCGGAGAGGACACGGATGCGGTTCGACCAGCTCACCATCAAGTCGCAGGAGGCGATCCAGGAGGCCCAGCGCGACGCCCGCGCCCGCGGCAACGCGGAGATGACGGCCGAGCACCTCCTCTTCGCCCTGCTTTCCCAGAGCGACGGCGTCGTCGTCCCGATCCTCCAGAAGCTCGACGCGGACCCGAAGGCCCTCGCGAGCGACCTTTCGGCGGCGCTCGACCGTCTGCCGCGCGTCACGGGCGCGTCCGAGGACGCCGTCCCCTCCCGCGACCTGAACAGGGTCTTCGACCGCGCCTTCGACATCGCCAGGGAGTTCGGCGACGAGTACGTTTCGACCGAGCACCTCTTGATCGCGCTCTCGGAGCGCGACGCCGGCGAGGCGGCGAAGCTTCTCGCCCGGGCGGGAGCGAAGAAAGACGTCCTCCTGAAGGCGCTGAAGGAAGTCCGCGGCTCCGCCCGGATCACCGATCCGAACCCCGAGGAGAAATATCAGGCATTGAAGCGCTATACGCGCGACCTGACCGACATGGCGCGCCGCGGCAAGATCGATCCCGTCATCGGGCGCGACGAAGAGATCCGCCGAGTGGTCCAGGTCCTGTCGCGCCGCACGAAGAACAACCCCGTCTTGATCGGCGATCCCGGGGTGGGAAAGACCGCGATCGTCGAGGGGCTCGCGCGCCGGATCCACATGGGAGACGTGCCCGAGGGCTTGAAGAACAAGCGGGTCGTCTCGCTCGACCTGGGGGCCATGATCGCGGGAGCGAAGTACCGGGGCGAGTTCGAGGACCGGCTGAAGGCGGTGCTCAAGGAGATCGAGGAGGCGGCGGGGACCATCATCCTGTTCATCGACGAGCTGCACACGATCGTCGGCGCCGGCGCCGCCGAGGGCTCGATGGACGCCTCGAACATGCTCAAGCCGGCCCTCGCCCGGGGCGAGCTGCGCGCGATCGGCGCGACCACCCTGAACGAGTACCAGAAGTACATCGAGAAGGACGCCGCCCTCGAGCGGCGCTTCCAGCCCGTGTTCGTCGACGAGCCGAGCGTCGAGGACACCATCTCGATCCTTCGCGGCCTCCAGGAGCGCTACGAGGTGCACCACGGCGTCCGGATCACGGACGCGGCGCTCGTCGCGGCCGCGCAGCTCTCGCACCGCTACATCACCGACCGCTTCCTGCCCGACAAGGCGATCGACCTCGTCG
>JBDTOO010000037.1:0-34732 GCA_039933215.1 Acidobacteriota bacterium | reverse complement strand
CGCTGCGCGCGGGGCGCCGCGTGTCCGAGTCATGTCTGCGGCGATGTCTTTGAGCGTATTCGGGCTCGCGTGGGGCGCGCGCGCCCGAATACGACGCGGCGTCCTTTCCGCGCTGCGCGCGGGGCGCCGCGTGTCCGAGTCATGTCTGCGGCGATGTCTTTGAGCTAGGCCCGCCGGCCCTTCAGGATCTGGACGAAGGAGCGGCTCCGCAGCTCGTCTAAGGAGAGGCCGCTCTTCTCGACCGCTTCCGCCTCCGTCAGGGCGCCGCACGCCTCGGCCCGGAGGAAGAAATTCAGCAGTCCCTGGCCGGTCGCGGCATCGTCGAACACCTCGCCGACGAGCGTCGCATGGCCCGCCTTCTCGATGAAGTTGCGCAGGCGCGCGGAGGCGGCGTCGAGGCCCTCGAGAAAGAACGCGTACAGCGCCGCGTAACGCGTCGGCAGCTGCGCCGGATGGAGGTCCCAACCCTGGTAGTACGCGTTCACGAGCGCGTGGCGGACGTGGTCGTAGTGGAGCTTCCAGGCGGCGTGCACGGCCTCCCGGTTCTCCGCGATCTCCCGGCGCGTGAGCGTGCGGTCGCCCCCTCCGTGCAGGGCAACGGGCAGCACGTTCGTGGCGCCGTCGCAGATCCAGACCCCGGTTCCGGCGAGGGCAACCTGCATCATGCGGCGCGCGAAGTCGCAGGCGGGGTGGAGCATGTGCTGGTGCGCCGCCGTGATGTTCAGGGAGGCGGTGTAGTCGTAGGTGCCGAAGTGCGCCGCGGCGCACCGTCCGCCGGCGGCCGCGACGAGGCTGCCCACGGCGATCTCTCCCGCCGGCCCGACGATAGCCTGCGGTGTCTCGATCATGATCTCGATCCGCAGAGAGCCCCCGGGCAGACCGAGCTTCTCCTCGAACGCCCCGAGGAGCGCTGCCAGCGCCGCGACCTGTTCGGGGACCGTTACCTTCGGAAGCGTCACGACGAACGTCTCGGGAAGCCGACCGGCGTCCCGGGCGAGCTGCGTGACGAAGAGATCGAGCGTGCGGAGCGAGCGGGAGCGGAGCTCCTCCGTGAACGGCTTGATGCGGATGCCGATCGAGGGAGGGAGAGTCCCCGCCTCCATCCCCGTGGCGGTCTCGCGGGCCGCGGACACGGCGTGTCCGTCCTCCTCCGCGTCGGGGCGGTTTCCGTAGCCGTCCTCGAAATCGATCCGGAAGTCCTCGACGGGCTCCCGGCGGAGCTTCTCCGCGACGCGGGCGGAGATGAACCCCGCCGCCTCGGCGTCGAATCCGAGCGCCGCGGCGAGGAGCTCCGGCGTCGGCGCGTACTCGTAGAGCGAGCGCAGGGCGAGCGCCCCGAGCTTCGGAGCCGTGTCGGATCGGAACAGATGCGCGCCGCCGTAGACGGTGTGGACCGGCTGGCGGCGGAGCGTCTCGCCGGGGTACCGGCTCGCGAACGCCTCGTTGGCCGAGGCGAGGCGGCGGCCGAGGCTCTCTTCAAGCTCCGGCGGAATGGTTCGCGTCGAGCTCATGCGGTCTCCTTCCAGAAACGGGCGAGCAGATTCTGCGCGACAAGAGTCCGGTACCGGGCGCTCGAGCGGAGGTCGTCGATCGGGCGGATCTCCGCGGCGAGCGTCTCCCGGGCGTCTTCGATCGTGCCGCCCTCGGCGAGCGCTCGCTCGGTGCGCGGGAGACGCACGACCGTCGGCGCCACCGATCCCACGGCGAGGCGCGGAGACGGCGCCCGGACCCCGGCCATGACGATCTTGGAGATCGCCTGCGCGGCGCGAGTGCCGACCTTTCGGAACCACTGGCGGCCGGAGACCGGCGGGATCTCGAGCGCGGCGATCAACTCGTCCGGCCGGCGGACCGACTCGCGGTAGCCGGTATAGAAGTCGTTGAAAGGAACCCGGCGGACGCCGCCGGCGCTCGCGAGGACGACCCGGGCCTCGGCGACGGCGAGCACCGGGAGCGTGTCCCCCGCCGGGGATGCGTTCGCCACGTTGCCGCCGATCGTCGCCCGGTTCTGGATCTGGACCCCGCCGATCTCGCGCGACGCGGACGCGAGGATCGGCAGACGTTCGGCGACCAGGGGAGACCGGATCAGCTCGGTGTACGTGGTCAGCGCGCCGATGGACAGGACGGTGCGGGCTCCGGAATCATCGAGCGCGATGCCGCGCAGCTCGTCCAGCCGATGCAGATCGAGGAACCGCGTGGCCGGCAGAGTTCCGAAATTGAGGCCCACGTAGACGTCCGTGCAGCCCGCGACCGGCGTCCGCGACGGATCGTCCCGCAGGAGTCCGAGCGCCTCGGAGAGACTCCGGGGCTCGATCCACGACAGCCGGGAGATCGCCGTGCGCATGCCGCTAGACGTCCGCGCCCGGGGGGCGATTCCCGGGCGGGGCCTCGGGATCCCCTTCCGGAGAGATCTCGTTCGCCCTGCGGATTGCCCGATAGATCCCCTCGTAGCCCGTGCAGCGGCAGATGTTTCCCGCGAGGGCGGCCCGCATCGTCTCGAAGGGAGCGTCCGCGGGCAGGACGGAGGCTGCGAGGATCATCCCGGGAGTGCAGATCCCGCACTGCGCCCCTCCTTCCGAGACGAACGTGGTCTGGAGAGGGTGCGCGCCGCCGAGGCCCTCGATCGTGACGACGCGCGCGCCGCCCGCGTGCGCGAACGGAACCAGGCAGGAGTTGACCGGGATGCCGTCGAGCAGGACCGTGCAGGCGCCGCACTCCCCTTCGCCGCACCCTTCCTTCGTCCCCGTGAGCCGGCACTCCTCGCGCAGGACGTCGAGCAGCCGCTCCATCGGGTGCGCGGCGACGTCGACCTCCCGGCCATTCAGCGAGAAGCGCAGGCCGCCTCCAGGATCCGCTCGGGAGTCGCGGGGATCTCGCGCAGGTCGATTCCCATGTGGCGGATGGCGTTCACGATCGCGGGCGCCGGCCCGTCGATGGGCATCTCCCCGATGCCCTTCGCGCCGTGGGGGCCGTGCGGGTATGCGTTCTCCAGCAGGATCACGTCGATCGGCGGGGTGTCCCGGGTCGTCGGCACGAGGTAGTTGGTCATCTGCGCGTTCGCCATCTTCCCGTCGCGGATCACCACTTCTTCGAGCAGCGCGAACCCGATTCCCTGCGCCGTGCCCCCCTCGACCTGCCCCGCCGCGAGGACCGGATGGATCGCCTTGCCGATCTCGCAGACCGCCGTGACGCGCACGGGCCGCACCTCCCAGGTGTCGGGATCCCGCTCGACCTCGGCGACGTTGCAGCCCCAGCCGTAGGCGCCGTAGGCGTCGCCCCGATAGGTCTCGTCGCTCCAGGAGAGCTCCGCCGGCTTCTCGTACTCCCTCGTGACGACGAGGGGACCGTGGAGCTCGAGGTACCGGGCGGGGGAGAGCGTCCCCAGCCTCTCCTTCATTTCGAGGGCGCAGTTCTCGAGGATCTTTCCCACGACCATGCACGTGCGGGAGGCGACGGTCGGTCCGCTGTCCGGAACCCGGGCGGTGTCCGCGTCGGAGACCTCCACGGCCTCGTAAGGGACGCCGAGCGCGTCGGCGACGATCTGGGCGTGGATCGTCCGCGTCCCCTGGCCGATCTCCGTCGAGCCCACCAGGATCCGCGCGCCGGTCGCGGTGAGCTCGAGCGAAGCGCGTGACGCGAGTCGGACCTCGCCTCCGCCAGTGAAGCCGGAGCCGTGGAAGAACAGCGAGAGGCCGATCCCCGAGGAGGTCCCGGCGAGCTCGCGGCGGCGCCGTTCGAAATCGGTCCGCTCGACGGCGGCCCGCAGCACGGCTCCGGCGCTGCAGTCCTCGCCCAGGATCTGCCCGGTCGCCGTCGTGTCGCCCGGACGGAAGAGGTTGACCTCGCGCAGACGCACGGGATCCAGCCCCAGCTCCTCGGCGATGCGCTCCATGTGCACTTCCGCGGCGAACTGGGTCTGCGGGGCGCCGAAGCCGCGGAAGGCCCCGTTCGGGGGCGTGTTCGTCATCGTCACGCGCCCCCGGATCCTCACGGCGTCGCAGCGGTAGGGCCCCGTCGCGTGCAGCACGCCGCGCGAGAGGACGACGGGAGAGAGCGTCACGTAGGCGCCGCCGTCTAAGAGGACGTCCACGTCCATCGCGACGATCCGCCCGTCCCGGCGGACTCCGGTCCGGTGGCGGACGACCGAGGGATGCCGCTTCGTCGTCGCGAGCATGTCCTCGACGCGGTCGTAGATCATCTTCACGGGCCGCCCGGCCTTTCGCGCGAGGACCGCCGCGTGCCCCGCGAGCATCGAGGGGTACTCCTCCTTGCCGCCGAACCCGCCGCCCGTCTCCGTCTGGACGACGCGGACCTTCTCCGGTGGAAGTCCCAGAAGGACGACGAGGGCTTTGTGCACGTAGTAGGGGCACTGCAGCGACCCGTAGACGGTCATTCCGCCGTCTTCCGGCACGGCGATGACGCCATTCGGCTCGATGTAGAGCTGCTCCTGGAGTCCGGTCGCGTACTCGCCCTCGACGATGCGGTCCGCCGCCGTGAACCCGCGTTCCAGGTCCCCTTTCTCGATCGAGATCTTCTTGAACACCCGCGGCGACGCGGCCGCGTCGAAGACCGGCGGCTCGGGGTCGTAGTCGATCGCGGCACGGGCGTCGAGCAGCGCCTCGCGGCGCTCGTGGGCGACGAGGAGGATCGGCTCGGCCACGTGCCGCACCCGTCCGTCGGCCAGGCACGGCTGGTCGTCCTCGATGAGTGCGATGACGTTTCGCCCCGGGATGTCGCGGGCATCCGCGACGACGTAACCCGCCGGATCGAATTCCAGGCGCACGCCGCGGATCCGGCCGTTTGCGATCGTCGAGCGGATCGTCGCGCCGTGCAGCATCCCGGGAAACGTCAGGTCGTCGACGTACTTCGCCGCCCCCGTCGTCTTGCCCGCGCCCTCCTTGCGGAGGACGTTACGGCCGACGGCGGGCATCGCAGGCGTCGGGAGGCCCGGTCATCGGGCGCCGGAGGCAGCGAGCGAGTCGCGCAGGATCTCGATCGCTTCGTCCACGTCGGAGGCGCCCACGTTCAGCGCGGGCGCGATCCGGAAGACGTTTCCGTAGAGCCCGCCCTTTCCGATCAGCAGGCCCCGCTCCCGCGCCGCCTCGAAGACGCGGCCGGTCGTACCGGGATCCGGCGTCCGGTCTCCGGCCGTCTCGTCGAGGACGAGCTCCATCGCCTGCATGAGTCCCATGCCGCGAACGTCGCCGATCGTGCGCGGGTACCTCCCGCGGAGCTCCTCGAGGCCGGCCCGCAGTCGGGCGCCCATGCGGGCGGCGTTGCCGGTCAGGTCTTCTTCTTCGATGATCTGGATCGTCGCGTTCGCGGCCGCGGTCGAGACCGGGTTGCCGCCGAAGGTCGAGATCGTCAGGGTCTTCAACGCGGCCGCGATCTCCGGAGTGGCGATCGTCATGCCGAGCGGCAGCCCGTTCGCGATGCCCTTCGCGGCCGTCATGATGTCCGGCTCGACGCCCCAGTGCTCGATGCCCCACATGGTGCCGCCCGTGCGCCCGAAGCCCGTCTGGACCTCGTCACAAATGAAGACGCCGCCGAACTTCCGGATGATCGACACCGCGATCTCGAAGTACTCCGGGGGAGGCGTGATGAAGCCTCCGACGCCCTGGATGGGCTCGGCCAGGAACGCGGCGACGCGGCCCGTGGTCGTCGTGCGGATGAGCTCGTCGATGTCCTTCGCGCAGGCGATGCCGCACGAGGGATAGGTCAGGTGAAGCGGGCAGCGGTAGCAGTAGGGCGAAACCGCGTGCTTCACGCCGGGAACGAGCGACGGAAGCGCGCGCCAGGTCGAATGCCCCGTCAAGGACTGGGCGAGCGCGGACCGGCCCGAATAGCCGTGCCGGAGAGCCACGATCTCCGTCGACCCCGTCGCGAGCATCGCCATCATGACGGCGGTCTCGTCCGCCTCGGTGCCCGACGCCGTGAAGCACGTCTGTTTCAACCTTCCCGGGGAGAGGCGCGCGAGCCGCTCCGCGAGCTCGACGACGGGAATCGACGGATACAGGCTCGAAACGTGGGAGAGCCGGTCGATCTGCGCGCGCACGGCGGCGTTGACGCGGTCGTTGGCGTGCCCGACCGACACGGTCAGGATTCCCCCGAAGAAGTCGAGGTACTCGTTGCCGTCGGCGTCCCGGATGCGCAGCCCCTTTCCCTCGGTCAGGACGACCGGCTCCTTGTAGTACTGGATGGTCGCGGGAAAGAGGAACTCCCTGTGCTTCTCCCGCACCGTTCGCGTCAGCTCGGACGTCGGTGCCTGCGTCTTCGTCGTGCTCATCGCATCTCCTCGCGGAACGACCGCGTCGGTCCGAGTCTTCGGATCGTCATACCGCCCTGGGATCCCTCTTGAGGAAAGCGCCGGCGCCGGGCCGTCCGACGAACCGGCCGTTCTCGACGACGACGCGGCCGCGGGAGAGCACGGTCTCGGCCGCTCCCGTCACTTCGCGGCCCTCATACGGGTTGTAGTCGACTTTCATGTGGAGCGACTTCGCCGAGAGTGTGACCTTCTTTTCGGGATCGAAGATGACGACGTCGGCGTCGGACCCCGGCGCGATCGTGCCCTTTTTCGGAAAGAGGCCGAAGATCTTCGCGGGAGACGTCGAGGTCAGCTCGACGAACCGGTTGACGGAGATCCGGCCCGTGCGCACGCCGCCGTCCCAGACCAGGCTCATGCGCGTCTCGATTCCGGGCGCGCCGTTGGGAATCTTCGAGAAGTCCTCCGAGCCGAGCTCCTTCTGGCCCTTCATGCAGAAGGGGCAGTGGTCGGTCGAGATCGCCTGGAGATCGTTGCCGGCCAGTCCCCGCCAGAGCTTCTCCTCGTTGCCGGCCGCCCGCAGGGGCGGGCTCATGACGTACTTCGCGCCGTCGAAGCCCGGCTCCTCGTAGTTCGCGTAGGAGAGGAAGAGGTATTGCGGGCACGTCTCCGCGTACGCGGGAAGGCCGCGGTCTCTCGCCTCGGTGACCATTTCGAGGGCCTCCGCCGCCGAGAGGTGGACGATGTAGATCGGGACCTGCGCGATCTCGGAGAGCGCGATGGCCCTGTGGGTCGCCTCCGCCTCCGCCCGCGCCGGCCGCGTCAGCGCGTGGTATTTGGGGGCGCGGTGCCCTTCCGCGAGGGCCCGCTGCACGAGCACGTCGATGACGCCGCCGTTCTCCGCGTGCATGCAGATCGTCCCGCCGTTCTCGCGCGTGCGCAGCAGGGCGCGGAAGATCGACGCGTCGTCGAGCATGAAGACGCCCGGATACGCCATGAAGAGCTTGAACGACGTGATGCCCTCGGAGACGAGCGCGTCCATTTCGGACTCGACGCCGCCGTCGAGCTCCGTGACGATCATGTGGAAACCGTAGTCGATGACGGCCTTCCCCTCCGCCTTCTTCATCCAGGCATCGCGCGCGTGGCGGAGCGTCTGTCCGCGGTACTGGATCGCGAAGTCCACGACGGTCGTCGTGCCTCCGTGGGCGGCGGCGATCGTCCCCGACTCGAAGTCGTCCGCGGAGGTCGAACCGCCGAACGGCATGTCGAGGTGGGTGTGGACGTCGATGCCGCCCGGCAGGACGTACTTTCCCGTCGCGTCGATCGTGCGGTCCGCCTCGGCCGGAAGCGAGGTTCCGATCGCGGAGATCTTCTCGCCTTCGATCAGGACGTCGCCGCGGTAGAGATCGGCAGCCGTCGCGATCGTTCCGTTGCGGATCAGCGTGCGCGTCATGCGAAGGGGCTCAGACGAGCTCGGCCATCGCTTCGTACGTCTCCGGCCGGCGGTCGCGGTAGAACTGCCACACGCGCCGGACTTCCTCGATCAGGTCGAGATCCATCTCCGCGGTCACGAGCTCGCTCTTGTCCTCGGAGGCAACGGCGAGCAAATTGCCGCGCGGATCCACGAAATAAGAGGAGCCGTAGAACTTGCCGATGTTCCACGGCGCCTCCGTCCCGACCCGGTTGCTGCACGCCATGAAGTATCCGTTCGCGACCGCGTGGGCCGGCTGCTCGAGCTTCCAGAGGTACTGCGAAAGGCCCGCGACGGTGGCGGAGGGGTTGAAGACGATCTCCGCGCCGTTCAAGCCGAGCAGGCGCGCTCCCTCGGGGAAGTGCCGGTCGTAGCAGATGTAGACGCCCACCTTCGCCCAGCGCGTCTGGAACACGGGGTACCCGAGGTTCCCCGGCTTGAAGAAATACTTCTCCCAGAACCCCGACGTATGCGGGATGTGGTTCTTGCGGTACTTGCCGAGGTAGGACCCGTCCGCGTCGTAGACGGCGGCGGTGTTGTAGTAGACCCCCGCCTGCTCGCGCTCGTAGACGGGGATCACCATCGCCATCTGGTACTTCTTCGCGTACTGCGCCAGACGCTCGGTCGTGGGGCCCGGGACAGGCTCGGCCATGTCATACCAGCGGGCATCCTGCGAGGGGCAGAAGTAGGGGCCGTTGAAAATCTCCTGAAGCCCCAGGATCTGGACGCCGCGCCGGCCCGCCTCCTCGATGAAGGGGATATGCGCCTGGATCGCCGCTTCCGAGATCTCCTCGACCGGCGCATTCGCGTCGGAGTTGGGATTCGCGCACTGAATCAGGCCGCCGAGAACCTTACGCGCCATCGACGTCGCCTCCTTGCGGCCGCGCCCTCGGGGGCGTCAGAACCACCGGGAAATCACGACTTTCTTGTCGGAATAGAACTCGAACGCGTCCCGCCCGTGCACCTTCAGATCGCCGAAAAAGCTGTCCTTGGCTCCGCCGAAGGGGAAGTAAGCCATCGGAGACGCGACCCCGATGTTGACGCCCACCATGGACGCCGACGAGAGCCGGGCGAACTCGCGCGCCGATCGCCCGCTCGACGTGAAGATGGAGGTCGCATTGGCGTTGGGATGCGCGTGCATCACCGCGATCGCGTCCTCGAGCGTCTCGACCGGATGGATCGACGCCACGGGACCGAAGATCTCGTCCCGCCCGATCGTCATGTCCGGCGACACGCCGTCGAAAATCGTGGGTCCCACGAAGTATCCGTTCTCCCGGCCTTCGACCCGCACGTCCCGGCCGTCCACGAGAAGGCGCGCGCCCTCGGCGACGCCCTTTCCGATGTAGTCGCGCACGCGGTCGCGATGCGTGCCGCTGATGACGGGTCCCATTCCGACCCCGGGCTCGGCGCCGTCTCCGACGACGAGGGCGCGGGCGGACTCGGCGAGGCGGTCGCGCGCCGTGGCGTGCGCCTGCCCGACCGGCAGCAGCACGCTGCCCGCGAGGCACCGCTCTCCGGCGCACCCGTAAAAGGACTCGGTGATGACGGGAATCGCGCGATCCCAGTCGGCGTCCGGCATGATCACGACGAAGTTCTTGGCGCCGCCGAGCGCCTGGACGCGCTTGCCGGCCTGGGTCGCGCGGCGGTAGACGGCCCGGGCGACCGGAGTGGAGCCGACGAACGACACCGCCCGGATGCCCGGGTGGTCGCAGATCGCCTCGACGATCTCGCGGCTCCCGTTGACGAGGTTGACGACACCCGGCGGCAGGCCGCACTCGGAGAGGAGCTCGATCATCCGCTTCTGGGACAGGGGAACCTGCTCGGACGGCTTCACCACGATCGTATTGCCCGTGGCGATCGCGAAGGGGAGGAACCACAGCGGGACCATCGCGGGGAAATTGAACGGCGCGATGGCCGCGACGACCCCGAGCGGCTGACGGATGACCTGGCAGTCGATGCCCGGCGAGATGTTCTCGAGGCCGTAGCCCATCGAGAGCGAGGGGGCGCCGCACGCCACCTCGACGCACTCGATCCCGCGGCGGACGCTGCCGCGGGACTCGTCGAGCGTCTTGCCATGCTCCGTCGTCACGATCCGCGCGAGCTCCTCGAAGTGGTTTTCGAGGAGCGCCTTGAAACGAAAGAGGACCTGGGATCGCGCCACGACGGGAGTGTCGCGCCAGGCCGGGAAGGCACGCTCGGCGGCGGCCACGGCCTGGTCGAGCTCCGCAGCGGAAGAGAGGGGCGTGCGGGCGATGACCTCGCCGCGCGCCGGATTGGTGACGTCCTGGTAGCGCGTCGTTCTCGACGGGATCCAGCGGCCGCCGATGAAATTGGGGACCGCCGGAGCGTCTCCGGCGCCGGATCCGCGGCGCGCCATGTCCGAAATCTCCGCCTCCGCCATGGGGACCTCCTTGGGGACGAGGAGTCCAGAAGGATATCCCCGCGCGCCGGCGGAGGGTAGCCAGGGGGGGGAGCCCCGACAGGCGGACCGCCTGCCGGGCGGCTCCGGGCATCCGGGCGCCGCGGGGCGTACAATTTTCGATTCCAGCAGGGAGGCGACATGGTGGCCGATCTATCGGTGAGCTTCACGGGGATTCGGTTCGAGAACCCGTTCCTCCTGTCCTCCGCACCCCCCACCGAATCGGAGGCCAACATCCTCCGCGCATTCGACGCGGGTTGGGGCGGGGTCGTCACGAAGACCATCGGACTCCATCCCGTCGTCAACGTCCGCGGTCCGAAGACCATGTTTCTCCGGGCGGACGTCGATAGCCCGGCCATCTCGATGCGCAAGCGTCCCGGCACAGCGCTCCATTCCTCCTGGAACTGGGAGCTCATCTCCGACAAGACCCTCGATTGGTGGGCGCCGCGCATCGCCCGCATCAAGAAGGAGCATCCCGGGAAGATTCTCGTCGCGTCGGTGATGGCCGGTTCGGGCAGCGACGCCGAGCTCGCGCACTGGCAGACGCTCGCGAAGGTCTGCCAGGAGAATGGGGCGGACGCTCTGGAGTTGAATCTTTCGTGCCCGCACATGGACCGCCTCGACATGGGCTCGAACATCGGAAAGGACACGGCCCTCGTCTCCGTCGTGACGCAGGTCGTCCGGGAGGTCGCGAAGGTGCCGGTCTGGGCGAAGCTCACGCCGTCGACGACGGACATCGTCGTCGAAGCAGGCGGCGCTTTTCGGGGCGGCGCCGACGCCATCTCCTCGTCGAACACGTTCACGTCGCTTCCTCTCGTCGACCCGGAGACGCTCGAGTTCGAGGTGAACGTGGACGGCCTCGTCTCCACGGGAGGGCTCGGAGGGCCGGCGATTCTCCCGCTGTCGCTCGCGAAGATGTCTCAGATGACGGAGGCCTTCCCGGATCGGGCCTTCTCCGGGATCGGGGGCATCGCGACCTTCGCTCACGCGCTGAATTACTTCTTGCTCGGCTGCGGCACCGTCCAGGTATGCACCGCCGCGATGCTCGATCGCGCGGTCGGGCCGAACGTCATCCGAAGCCTCATCGCGGACATGGCCGCGTTTCTCGACCGTCACGCCGATCGCGGATGGAAGACACTCGAGGACTTCCGCGGCCTCTCCCGGTCCCGCGTCGTCGCGCAGTCGCGGATCGCGCGGCCGGGCACCTCCGACTATCACGGGGGCCGGGAGGCGGCGGAGGGCTACGCGGCTCCGGCGGAGACGCACGCCGTCATCGAATGACGGGTCTTCCCGCGGGTGACCGCCCGACCGGGGCGCCGGTCGCCCGGCGGAGCGGCGTTGCGGGGTAGTGACGCCGGCATGGAGCCGGTCGCCGCGCACGGCTCGACTCGCCCGGGACCGGGAAGTGGAAGGACTCCCGAATCCTTCCGGCGTTACGCACGGCTCGGCTTCCTTCTCTCGGCGCTTCTCGTCCTGCTTCTCGCCGCCATGGCCTTCTGGGCCTTCCAGCGGGCGACGGCGTCCGGCGGCGCGGCGCTCATCCAGGCACGGGATGCCGTGGGCGTCGGGCGCTTCCAGTCCGCGATCACCCGGAAGATGATCGCCCTCCGGCAATATCTGGCCGGCGGCGGCGAGGCTTCGTTGAACGGGATGGTGCGCGCCCGGCGTGAGGCGCTCGCGGAACTCGACCGGATCGAGCGCCACGCCACGCCCTCGGAGAAGGCGCTCCTCGGGAAGATCCGCCGTGCCGAGGAGGAGCACCAGAGGGCCGCCTCTGAAGTGGCGGCCGTGAAGCGCCGGGGCGGCGACGACGCCGCCGTGCAGCGGGCCTTCATCGACGCCGTCGAGCCGCGCCGGGACGCCCTCGTGGGTGCGATGGCCGATTTCTTCGAGTCCCGGGCGAAGGGTCTCGAGCGGGAGGAGATCGCTCAGAGGAGCGGCAGTGAAGCCTCCTTCTGGCTTCTTGCCGCCGTCGCGCTGGGGTCTCTCGGCGTCAGCCTCGCCGTTTCCGGGAGGCTGATGCGCCGTTTCACCGAGCTCTTCGAGCTCGAGCGCGAAGGGCGCCTCGCGGCAGAGGCGTCGGCCGCCGCCGTGGCGGCGAGCGAAGGAAAATTCCGGCGGCTCTACGACTCCGGGATGATTGGCATCTGCTTCACGGACCTCTCCGGATCGATCCAGGACGCCAACGACGCCTTTCTCGATCTCGTCGGCCATTCGCGCGAGGAGCTCTCGTCGGAGGAGCTCCGCTGGGACCGGCTGACTCCCGCGGGCCACCGGGACGGGGACGAGCTGGCCGCGCGGGAGCTCTCAGAAAACGGGGTGTTCCGGCCCTACGAGAAAGAGCTCGTCCGCCCCAACGGCCGGAGAATCAGCGTCCTCCTCGGAGGAGCGATGCTCGCGGATCCCCCGGATCGCTCCGTCGCGTTTCTCCTGGACGTCAGCGCCGCGAAGCTCGCCGAGGCGGAGCGGGCCCGGCTGCTGCAGCGGGAGCAGGATGCCCGCGGGGCGGCGGAGGCGGCGCAGCGGCGGTTCGCATTCCTGGCCCGGGCGAGCGAGGTGCTCGCCTCGTCGCTCGACCATCAGACCACCCTGCAGTCGGTCGCGCGTCTGGCCGTCTCCGAGATCGCCGACTGGTGCCTCGTCGACGTGGTTCCCGGCGGCGCGTTCCGCCGTCTCGCCGTGGCCTACGCGGATCCCGCGAACGCACCGCTCGCGAAACGGCTCGAGCGGGAGGGGCTGCTCGATCCCGAGGCTTCGATCGGACCGCCTCAGGTTCTGAGATCGGGTGTTTCCGAGCTGCTTCCCCGCGTGACTGACGAAATGCTCCGGACGATCGCCCTCACCCCGGAGGCGCACGACGTGCTGCGGGGCATGAGCATTCGGTCGGTCATGACCGTGGCGATCCGCGATCCGGAGGGGATCGCCGGGATCATCACCCTGGTCGCCGCGGAGTCGGGACGCGAGTTCGGCGCCGAGGACTTGAAGCTGGCGGAGGATCTCGCCGTTCGCGCGACGGTGGCCATGGAGAACGCCCGGCTGTTCGATCTGGTCCGTCAGGAGCGCGCGGTCGCGGAGTGGCACGAGAGGCGGTCGACCTTCCTGGCACGGGCGAGCGAGATCCTCGCGTCGTCTCTCGACTATCGGGGCACCCTCGCGAGCGTCGCGAGGCTCGCGGTCCCCGAGGTCGCGGACTGGTGCTTCGTCGACATGATCCGGCCGGACGGCGGCCTCTCGAACCTCGCCGTCCAGCATTCGGATCCCGCCATGGCCGATCTCGCGCGGCAGCTCGAGCGCCGATTTCCCTACGAATCCGATCAGCCCTTCGGGCCGCCGCACGTCGTGCGAACGGGGGATCCCGAGCTAGCCACGCAGATCACCGACGAGATGCTCCGCGCGTTTTCGCGCGGCGACGAGCATCTGCGCCTCTTGAAGGAGATCGGCATCCGCTCGTACATGTGCGTGCCCCTCGAAGTCCGTGGACGAACGCTCGGGACCGTCACGCTCGCGTCCGCCGAGTCCGACCGCCGCTACGAGCCGGACGATCTCGCGCTCGGAGAGGCGCTCGCGTACCGCGCGAGCCTGGCGATCGACAACGCGCGCCTCTACGGCGAAGCCCAGGGCGCGATCCGCGTGCGCGACGAGTTTCTGTCGGTCGCCTCCCACGAGCTGAAGACGCCGGTCACGACACTGCAGCTCCAGATCCAGAGCCTTCTCCGGCGCCTCGGCGCCGAACCGGAGCTCCCGGAGGACGAGCTCGCCATGCGCCTGACGGGTGCCGAGAGGCAGGTCGACCGGTTGACTCAACTCATCAACGAGCTCCTGGACATTTCCCGCATCACGGGCGGCCGGCTCGACCTGCAGATCGAAGATGTGGATCTCGCGGCGGTCGTGCGGGAAGTCGCCGGGAGGCTCGAGCAGTCGATCGAAGACGCCGGCTGCACGCTCGCCCTGCGAAACCTCGAGCCGCAGCGCGGGCAGTGGGACCGGCTTCGCCTCGATCAGATCGTGACGAACCTGCTTTCGAACGCGATGAAATACGGCGCCGGCAAGCCGATCGAGATCGTTCTCGGCGGGACGCCTTCCACCGTCCAGCTCGAGGTGCGCGACCGGGGAATCGGCATCGATTCGGAGGACCAGGCGAGGATCTTCGAGCGCTTCGAGCGGGCGGTCTCGGGCCGGCACTACGGCGGACTCGGTCTCGGCCTCTGGATCGTGCGCCAGATCGTCGAGGCCTCCGGCGGCACGATCGCCGTGCGCAGCGCGCCGGGGGAGGGCTCGGTGTTCTTTCTTCAGCTGCCGCGCAGCCGGCGGGCGACGGGAGCGGCGCCCGTCGTTCCCACGGCAGCCGCACCCGAACCGCCTCGCGAACGGGTGACGGGTGACCGGTGACAGGTGTCCGCAGCCCGCGGAGGACGTGGTCCGATATCCGGGGTCAGTGAAGGCAGGTGGAAGGTGCCCGGCGTGGCCTGCCCCGTGTTTCGGTATCTCGTGCTGCCGTCACCCGTCACCTGTCACCTGTCACCTGTCACCCGCCTGTCACCCGTCACCTGTCACCTGTCACCCGCCTGTCACCCGTCACCCGTCACCCGTCACCTGTCACCTGTCCCGTGTCATTCCCCCTGGCCGAGCGAGTACCCCTTCTCACCGTCGTAGGTCACGAGGCTCTCGATTTTTGTAAAGGCGAGCCCGGCGGCCGTCACGCGTTCGAGAAGCGCGATGATGTCCTTCGGCGTGAGGGAGACGGGGACTCCGTCGGCGAGGAACCGGCAGCGGTAGCTGTCGGACGTGAAGGTCTCCGGGAAGCCGTCCGGCCAGACCTTGACGCCGCGGCTGTCGATCATCGTCGCCTTCAGTCCGCCGCCCCCGGCCTTTTCCAGGCGGGCGCCGAGCTCGTCGGGAGTTCCGGTCGGCCAGTAGACGAAGACATCCACTCCGACGGTCTCCATCCGGGTGACGGCCGGAGGAGGCGCGTTTTTTTGCGGAGCGGCGTCGCTGGCAATCTCTCCGTAGGCGGCGGCCTTCAGGGTCTCCGGAGCCTTTCCGAGGCGCTCCACGACCGCCTCCGCGAACTCCTTCGTGCCCACCTTCTTCCGGCTGACGCCTTCCTTGAAGATGTCGTAGGTGTGGATCCCGTCCTCGAGGGTCTTCAGCCAGGCGTTGTGCACCCGGGTGGCGATCTCCGGCTGCCGGATGTGCACGAGCATCATCACGGCGCCGAGGAGCAGCCCGGAGGGATTCGCGAGGTTCTGTCCCGCTCGGCGCGGCGCGGAGCCGTGGATCGCCTCGAACATGGCGCAATGCGCGCCGATGTTCGCGGAGCCGGCGAGCCCCACCGAGCCGGCGATCTGCGCGGCGACGTCCGAGAGGATGTCTCCGTAGAGGTTCGGCATCACGATGACGTCGAAGGCTTCGGGAGTGTCGGCGAGCTTCGCCGCTCCGATGTCGACGATCCAGTGCTCCTTTTCGATCTCGGGGTACTGCTCTCCGATCTCGTCGTACACCCGGTGGAACAGGCCGTCGGTGATCTTCATGATGTTGTCTTTGGTGAAGCACGTGACCCGCTTCCTCTTGTGCGCCCGCGCGTACTCGAAGGCGTACCGGACGATCCGCTCCGATCCGCGGCGGGTGATGAGCTTCAGGCACTGCGTCACGTCCGGAGACATCCGGTACTCGATGCCGGCGTAGAGGTCTTCCTCGTTCTCGCGGACGATGACGACGTCCATCCCCGGATGCCGTGTGCGCACGAACGGGTGGTAGGCGACGCAGGGCCGGATGTTCGCGTAGAGGCCGAGCGTCTTGCGCGCGGTCACGTTCAGGCTCTTGAAGCCCCCGCCCTGCGGGGTGGTGATCGGCGCCTTCAGGAACACGCGGGTCCGGCGCAGCGATTCCCACGCCGAAGGGGCGATGCCGGCCGTGTTACCGGAGAGATAGACCTTTTCGCCGATCTCGATCTTCTCCATCTCGATATCGGCGCCGGCCTGTTCGAGGATTTGCAGGGTGGCGGCCATGATCTCGGGGCCGATCCCGTCTCCGGACGCGACCGTAATCGGAACTTTGGCGGTCATGGAGTCCTTTCGCGAAAACCGCGATTCTAGCCGCCCGGCGCGGCCCGGCCGCGGCGCGCCGCCGTCAGACGTCCGACGCCAGCCCGTTGGGGTTGGAGAATGGAGGACCGCTAGGGGCTGTGATCGGCGGCTGCCCGTCGCCCGGGAAGCCCGTCCGCCGCCCGGGAAGGGCGCTCCCCGGGCTCCGGCCTGCAAGGGTCCCGCGGAATCCCGCGAAGTGCGGCAGAGTGCCCCGTGGAGCGCTCACGCGGCTTGGCGGAAGCCCCTCCGGGGTCTATAATTTCCGTCCTCCCATGAAGCCGATCAAGGTCGTCGAGACGTTCGACTCCGCCGCCGAAGCGCACGAACGAGATTCCGTCGCGCTGCGCATCGACCCGTCCCGCCGCATCACGTTGCGATTCGCGCTGAAGCTCGGCGCGCCGGGAGACGTCGAAGCCCTCCGCTACGCGCGCCGCGCGATGATCCGCGAGGAAAGAACGCGCGGCATCGAATGGGACGAGCCGTCCATGGAAGATCCGAGCTTCACTTCGAGCGAGATCCGCTGGTTCGTCCTGACGTCCCAGGTGGCCTGGTGCCGCCAGAAGGTCGCGGAGCTCATCGAACGCGCGAACCGCGCGCGGGACGCGATGCGAGCCCTCGGCCCCTGAGGCAGGGGCGCCGGCGTCACCGAAAGTGACGATTTTCTTCTTCCGTTTTCCTTCCGCCCTCGACTCATTCTCCCAAACCTTTGCCGCGCGGGCGTTTCGCGCTCGCTCCGGGCGAGGCACGCGGCTCGCAAAGAAGCGGGACGATGACCGCCGTACGGATCCGGATCGAGGTCGAGGCCCGTGGAAGCGCCATCGCGCCGGGATCGCTCGCGCTGGCGGAAGACCCGTTGGCGCCGGTGGAGCTGCGCTTCCGCATCCGGGCGGCGCCGGACGGACTCGAAGCGCTCCTCCACGCGCGCCGATCGATGATCCGCGAAGAGAGAACGCTCGGCCTTCGCGAGGGCGAACCCTCGCTCGAGGACGCCGTTTTCTCGACCGAGGGGATTCTCTGGCCCGCGCGGCCGGATCAGACCACGCTCTGCCTCGAGAAGATCGCGCTTCTCGAGGGGCGGGTCGAGCGGACGCTCGCCGAAACGGCCGGGGCCTGACGACGGCGGACGTCCGGCGGGTTTGACGGTGCGTCGCCTCCTCCTCCTGCTTCTCCTGGTCGGTCTCGCGCTCTGGCTGTTCCGCGGCCACGCGAGCGTCTCGGGGCTCGTCGATCGCATCACGAAGCCGCTCTTCTCGTCGAAGGCGGTCGTGAACGAAGAAGAGCAGAAACGCGTCGTCGTGGATTCCGTTCCCGTCGTTCACGGGGATCTCGAGACCTCGGTCGGAATGATCCACGAGGGCACCGACGGCTGGGAAGTCCGGCGGCTCCTCGGCCCTCCCGATTCCTCGACAGAGGTCGAGCGCGACGGACGGCATCTCGTCCGCTGGGAGTACCGCCGCCTTCAGCGCTTCATTCTTCTCGAGAACAACCGCGTCGTGTCGATCGCCGTCCGGTAGGCCGCCGCGGCCGCTCCGTAGAGGCCGAGCCTCGCCTCCCGGACCACGCGGATCGGAACGCGGGCGAGCAGATCGTCCATCGGCGGCTTGTCGCGGAAGGCGCGGAGGAAGGCCTTCGAGCGCAGGGCCGGCAGGATTCGGGGCGCGATCCCTCCGCCGACGAAGACGCCGCCCGTCGCCCGGAACTGCAGCGCCAGGTTCCCGGCCGCCGACCCGTAAACCTCGACGAACATGCCGAGCGCCTCGCGGCAGAGCTTGTCCCTCCGCGAGAGCCCGTAGCGGCTGATGACGGCGGCGCGGTCCTCCCCGGCGAAGGCGCGGAGCACGGCCGGGCTCTGCGCCGCGGCGCCGTCATCCTCGAGGAAGTCGTAGATGTGGCCGAGGCCCTCGCCCGAGAGCAGCCGGTCCCAGGTGACCCGTCCGAACCGGCGGCGCACGAACCACAGCAGCCGGTCTTCCCGTGGATCGCGGGGCGCGAAATCGGCGTGACCCCCCTGGGACGCCAGGGCCTCGATGCGCCTTCCGGATCGCCAGAGCGCGGCCTGCCCGAGCCCGGTCCCCGCGCCGAGGAGCGCCATCGTCGCGCCGGGCTCGGGGTTCCCCTTCGCGAGCGTGGCGAGCTGGCGGCCGTTCAGGTACGGAATCCCGAAGGCGGCGGCCACGAAGTCGTTCAGCAGCCGCACCCGTGGAATCCGCGTCGCCCGGGAAAGAGCCCGTTCGTCGAGCGTCCACGGGAGCTTCGTGACCCGGGACCGCCCGCCGACGACGGGGCCCGCCACGCCGAAGGCGGCCACGCGGGGCAGCCGCCGCTCTCCGGCCAGGAAGTCGGCGAGGATCTCCTCGAGCGACGCGTGCTCGCGGCTCGGGTACCGGTGGGACCGTTCGAGAGAGACCCGGGCCTCGTCGATTTCCACGATGGCGAGGGCGGTCTTGGTGCCTCCGATGTCCCCGGCGAGAACGCGCACGGACGGAGGTTACAGGACGAAAGCGCCGGCGCGAGGCGCCGGACGGCGCCTGGCGGTCATTTCGCGGAGGGACAAACCTCGTTCACCGTCCGGTCGTTCATCGGGCTGCCGCACCGCGAACAGCGGTACTCCCCTTCGGTCACGGCAAAGATGTGACGGGTCGAAGACTCCGTCTGCTCCGGAGGCCGGCTGTCCTGCGCGACCGGCGCGCGCGAGTCGCCCGGGGGCGGGGTGGTGGCGGCGTCGGTCGGATTCTTCATGGAAGCCATGGGAGCAAGAAGCAGGCCCCCGGAGATGCCTCGGAACACGGTCGGCTGCGGCCGGCAAAGCCCGGGCGGGGCGTTTTTCGGGCAAAAAAAGTCCCCGGGTCGGGGTGGGGCCGCCCGGGGGGCGAAAGGAGGAGGTGAGGATTTGGTTTCCTCGAAGAACTGAGATTGCAATCGGGCGGCCATCGGGGTGCCTAACGCAAATCATTGATGCGAAAGGAAATCGAGGGAGGCTGGGTCGAGCGCGTGACATTCTCTGTCACACGATTGTTCAAAAACCTAACGCTGTTTGTAAGGGCTCTCTACAGCTGGGAGCGGAAGGGGAGGACGGCCCATTCGAAGAGGCGATCTTTCCAGGATCGGGAGAGGTATTGCTCCCGGGTATACCGCCGGGAGCGGCCCCGGTCCTTCCGAAAGAGCTCCTCCATCGCTTTCCCTATCGCCTCGTCGTAGACCGACAGGTCGATCTCGTCGTTCAAGCGGAAGGAGCGGTTGTCGAAGTTGGCGGAGCCGACGATCGAGAAGATTCCGTCGACCACCAGCGTCTTCGGATGGAACATCGTCGGCTGATACTCGAAGATCTTGACGCCGCCGTTCAAGAGCGCGCCGAAGGAGGACCTCCCGCCCGCCTTCGTGGCGGGGACGTCGTTGACCGCCCCGGGAACGATGATCTCGACGTCCACGCCGCGCTTCGCCGCTTCGATGAGCGCCGCGGACGTCTCCCGGTCCGGCAGGAAATAGGAATTGGAGAGGTAGATCCTCTCCTGAGCGGCCGCGATCGAGACTCCGTACAGGAGCTTCGTCGCGGAGCTCGGGGCGCGGGCGGTGGAATGCGTCACCTGGGAGCGCGCCGGACCCTCGGGCACGAGCTTCGGATAGAACTTTTCTCCGAGCAACGCCTCGCCGCGGGACTCCGCCCAGTTGTCGAGAAACGCGGCCTGCAGCTGCGCCACGACCGGGCCTTCCACCTCGAGCTGCGTCTCGCGCCAGTGCGCCGGACCGTCGGCGTCTCCGAGCCATTCGTCCGCGAAGCCGACGCCGCCGGTGAATCCCACTTTGCCGTCGATGACGAGGATCCGGCGATGCGTGCGGTTGTTGAAGGAATTGAGCATCCACGGCTTCAGCGGGTGATACATGTGGATGACGCACCCCGCCTGGCGCATCGCGAGGACGTCCGATTCGGCGAGCTTGGATTTCGGCGATCCGACCGCGTCGAGGATCAGGCGGACCTCCACGCCGTTGCGCGCCCGGTCCGAGAGCGCGTCCCGGAACTTCGAGCCGACCTTTCCGGACCAGAAGATGTAGGCCTCGAGGTTGATCGTCCGCGTCGACCTGGATATCGCGTCGAGCATCGCGGGGAAGATGCGGTCTCCGTTTTCGAGGATCCGGACGCGAGTGCCGGAGACGACGGAAGGATCCGACAACGCGTGCGCCGAGGGGAGGAAGGCGTCGTCTTTGACCGAAAAGCTGTGAGGGAGGAGGTAATGAACTTCCTTCGGCTTCGCCAGCATCGAGAGAGCCACCGAAAGCGCGAAGGCGATGGCGAGCGCGACGAGGTATGTCTCGACCGGGATCCGATAGACTTTCGGCTTGCGAGGACGTCGTGCACGCCTGCGGAACATGGCCACAGGGTATGTGAAGGCCGTTCCCATGGCGAGGACCGTTTTTTTCAGGTCTCCCGCGGGTTTTTTCGCACTCCTCCTGCTCCTCTCGCTGCCGACCCTGGCGGGAGGGTGTTCCTACATCTTCTCGGAGAAGCGGACCGTCTACCAGTACGACCCGTCGTACGGCGCGGACAGCCCGGAGTTCCGACGATCGCTCGACGCGTTCGGGACGGAAATGGTCGCCGACAACTCGGCGGTCCTTCTCCAGAACGGCGACGCCATCTTCGACGCGCTCGAGACCGCTTTACGCGGTGCCGGCGCCTCCATCAACATCGAGACCTACATCTTCGATCATGGCGAGGTGGGCACTCGGATCGCGCGCCTGCTGGCCGTCCGGGCGCGAGAGGGCATCGAGGTGCGCCTGCTCGTCGACGGGTTCGGATCGAGCCTGGGAGATCTCGGCGACGAGATGGCGGCTGCGGGCGTTCACGTCGAGGTGTACAAGCCGCTGCGGATTTATTCTCTCGACAGGGTCGGGAATCGGACGCACCGCCGGATCTTCACGATCGACGGGCGCATTGGCTTCTGCGGCGGCGTCGGCATCGACGACCGCTGGAAGGGGAACGCGCGGAACCCGGCGGAATGGAGAGAGACGATGGTCCGCGTGGAGGGCCCGGTCGTCGCGCAGCTCCAGCACATCTTTTTCGAGGACTGGGTTCACACGACCGGCGAGGTTCTCCACGGGAAGGCGCAGTTTCCGAACATTGAGCGCGCCGGGGACATGCTCGCCCAGGCCATCTCGAGCTCCCGCACCGACCAGAGCTCGATGGCGAAGCTCCAGTACTACATGGCGATCCAGGCGGCCCGGCGCAGGATCTGGATCGAGAACGCCTACTTCGTTCCGGATCGCCAGATCCGCGAGGGACTCGTCCGCGCTGCCGCACGCGGCGTCGACGTCCGCGTGGTCGTTCCGGGCAAGTACATCGACAGCCCGAACGTCCGCAACGCCTCGCGGTTTCACTACGGCGAGCTCTTAGACGGCGGAGTCCAGATCTTCGAGTACCTGCCGACCATGATGCACAACAAGGTGATGGTGGTCGACGGTGTCTGGACGTCGATCGGGTCGATCAATTTCGTGAACCGGTCGATGAAGAAGAACGGCGAGGCGAGCGTCTCCGTTTACGATCGGCGCTTCGCCGCGGAGGTAGAGCTCATGATCGAAGCGGACGAGCAGCATTCGGAGCGCTTCACCAAAGAGAGGTGGCGCAAGCGCGGGCTGCTCGCGCGATTCGGCGAGCTCTTCTTCTGGCTCTTTTCCGAGAATTACTGAGAGGCGCCGGGGCGGGGGCTCAGGGTCAGACCGGGCGCAGGGGGCGCCGGCCCGCGCCGCCCGTCGCGCATTCGAGAAGAAGGCTCGCGAGACGCTTCTCGCATTCTTCCGCCTCTTCGGGACGGCACGAGTAGCGGACGCTGTCTCCCTTTACCGTGAACTCGGGAAACCGGCTCATGCCCCGGATCTCGGCGGGCGTGAGGGGTCTCGTCAGACGGGCGACGCATTCGATCCGGCGAGCCCGCGAGTTCCACGGCGTGTCCGCGCGAACCGCGGTGACCAGGGGAGGCGCGAGAGCGGCCATGCTCGCAACTGGAGCAAGACGCGGGCCACGACGGGGGGCGCCCGATCGAATCGGTTACGATTCGGCCAATGCTCGAAAAGATCCTGGTCCTCGATCGTCCGGTTGTCGTATTCGACACCGAGACGACGGGAACGAATCCGCGCAGCGACCGAATCGTCGAGATCGCGTGCCTGAAGGTTCACGCGGACGGCCGCCGCGACTGCTGGGTGCGTCGCATCAATCCCCGCATGCCGATCCCGGCGGGATCGACCGCCATCCACGGGATTCGGGACGCGGACGTCGCGCATTTGCCCGGCTTCGCCGAGGTGGCGGCGGAGCTCGCCGCCTTTCTCGAAGGCTGCGACCTGGCGGGATACAACATCGCGGGGTTCGATTTGCCCGTTTTGCGCGTCGAGTTTCTGCGCGCCGGCGTCGAGTTCGACATCTCGAATCGGCGACTGCTCGACGCGCAGCGGATCTTCTTCGCCTACGAGCCGCGCCACCTGACAGCGGCGGCGCGCTTCTACTGCCAGGCGGAGCACGCCGGAGCCCACGGCGCGCTGGCCGACGCGGAGATGACGCTGCGGGTCCTGGAGGGCCAGTTCGCGCGGTACGCAGAGCTGCCGCGATCGGTGCGGGAGCTCCACGACCTCTACTGCGCGGGACTCGACCGGGACGTCGATCCCGAGGGACGGATTCGCCTCGTCAACGGCGAGCCGACCATCAACTTCGGCAAGAACCGGGGACGCGCCCTGAAGGATCTCGGCCGCGAGGAGCCGGGATTTCTCCGCTGGATCCTGAAGGGAGACTTCTCGCGATCCGTCAAGGAGGTCGCGAAGAAGTTTCTCCCCGACGAGCCCTGACGGATCAGCCGGTCTTTCCGACCCGCTTGAACCGGAGCGTCTCGCCCGACGACACGCTGCGCAGCCGGAGACCGCCGGGCTCGAGCTCGACCATCCACTTGCCCGCGGCGCCCCGCAGCGCGAACGCGCAGGTCGCTCCCGACGTCTCCCCCGCGAAGCCGTCGCCCTGCGGCGCGACGTGGAAGCCGCACGCGGCGTTCGCCTCGCTGTCGGTGAACCGCGTCGCACTCGGGGAGAGCGACGTGACGGTCGCGTCGAAGTGCGGGACGTATCCGACGTAGACGTCGGCGCCCTGGGTCTCCAGGCGGAGCAGCCCCTTGCGGACGACGTTCTCTCCCTGGTACTTCCCCGTGACCTCGAGAAAGAGATCGTAGAGATGCTCGGAGTCCGTGACGACCGGCCGCAGGTCGAGGCGCAGGTCGTTGCCGGGCGTCGAGCCCTGGAAGGTGCCGGAAAGGATCGAGCCGAGCTCGAAGACGGGATTGCCGGCGGCCGCGGCCGGAGCCGCCACCAGCAGGGCGACCGCCGCCAGGGCGAGCGAGAGCCGGGAGATGAGCTTTTTCATCGTTTCCTCCACCGGGACGGTTGCGATAAGCGTTCCAGGAGCCGGCCCGGGCGGGATCCCGGGACACGATCGCGAACTCCCGCCGGGACAGCGTGTTGGAGGATCGCGAGAGAGCGGGGGTCGGGCCGAACCGGGCGCGAAACGTCCCTGGATGAGGACGCTTATCCCGCCGAAGGGACGGAGCGCAGACCCGCGAGAGTTCTCTGCATCGCCTCGCCGATCGCCTGCTGGATCGCGGCCTTCTCATTGTCGACGCCGCGGTAGTTCGGCCGCTGGACGTCGGAATCCGCCTGAAACTCGGTGAGCGTGCGTCCATTCCGATCCCGCGCCAGCACACTCCACTCGGCGTAGGCCTGCCAGGCCTCGTCCTGGCGGACGACCGAGAACCGGTGGATCTCGATCGCGATCGACGGAGCGTCCGAATCCACCCAGCGGCAGCCGGGCAGCGATTTCGCGATCGATTCGCGGATCGCGGTCACGACCTTTTCGGTGTCGCGGCGGTCGGCCCGCTGGTCCGCGATCTCGAGGCGCCACGCCAGCACTCCGCCCGGGCATGCGACGGTCGGGTCCGGCGAAACGACGGGCGCCACCGAGACGGAACAGCCCGCTCCCGCCGTGAGGAGTGCGGCGAGGGAGACCAGGGCGGAAACGCGTGAGTGCCTCATGACTTCCGGATCTTCTCACGGCGCCGCGGAGCGTCCGCGCGGCCCGAATAACTCCGCGCCATGGCCCCTGCCTCGGCGGCGAGGTCGGCGATGAGCTCCGGCGGCTCGAGCACGATCGCGTCCTTTCCGTACGCGAGCACGAAACGTCTCGCCTCCTTGACGGACTGCGCGGGCATCTCCAGGATCGCCTCTCCCGAAGGCGTGGATTCGATCTTCTGCTGCGGGTGGAACTTCATCTCCCTCACCTCGTCGGAGATCTCCGGCGAGAACCGCACGCGCATCCGGAAGGGCTTCGCGTCTCCCACGAACAGACCGAAGGTGTTGCGAAAGAACTTCTCCGCGTCGAAATCGCGGGGGATCGTGTACGGGTCCTCCGTGCGCCGCGCGTCCTCGATCCGCGCGAGGTAGAAGAGCTTGACCTGCCCCGCCGACTGGTCCTCCGCGAGGACCATCCAGTCGCGCCCGGACAGCACGAACGCGTAGGGCCGCACGACGCGAGCGTCGCCCGCGGGCTCCCCCGGGCGGTGGTAGCGGATCGACAGGGCGCGTCCGCGCTGGAGCGATTCGGAAACGGCCTCCCAGGTCTCCTCCCGGACGGGCCGGAACGCCGCCGCCCGCAGGGCGAGCTTCTCCATGACGAGCTCGGGCCGGAGGCGGACGGCGGGCGGCATGAGCTCGGCGAGCCGCTCGTAGCAGGCCTTCAGGTCCCGGCCGAGGGGAGTTCCGCCGAAGAGAGCCAGGAACTGGGCGGCGACCCCGATCGAGAAGAGGTCCTTCCCGTCGACCGGCAGGAAGGGCAGCACGTAGTCCGCCCTCGAGTAGACGTAGCCGTTCTCGCCCCGGTCGAACTCGATCGGGGCTTCGAGCTCGTCCCTCAGGTAGTCGAGGTCGCGCTGCACCGTCTTCGTCGACACGGCGAGGCTCTTCGCGAGAGAGGAAGCGTTCGGGAAGCGCCTCTCCTTGATCTCGTGGTGGATCGTCTGGAGACGCCGCCACAGAGGTCGGTCCTTGAAAGCGCCGGAGCGGGCCACGCGCCGATTCTCGCACGGGAGGCTGTCAGAAATTGTCGGCACCGTGGCGGAGATTCGCACACCCCTTGTCACCGCGAATTCCGCGCGAAGGCACTAAATGCCCGTAAACAGGTGGTTTTCCCCTCTCTACCTCGTGGCCCTGCGATTGCTCTTAGAGAGAGCAGTGAGAATCCAACTGACCTTCGCCGAAACGTCCGATCCTCTCGAGGAGCTCCTCGGCGGACGGCTCGCGCTGACGGAAGTCATCGAGGGTCGCCAGGAGTTTCTGGAAGAGTTGATGCGGCGTCTCCACGCGATCACCAGGCCGAAGGCGAGAGGGTCTCTCGAGGGCGATCAGACCCTCCCTCTTCGCGCGCACCGCAGCCAGGGACAGACCCAGTGACTCTCGCCGGGGTCGCGTTGCCGGCGCTTCTGCCGTCGATTCTGCCGTCGCAGCTTCCGGCGCTCCTCATCCTGCTCGCCCTCGCGCTCGCGGTCGCCCTGTTCGTCATCGACGACGACGACCTTCCCGGCCCGCGGCTCTGCCGCGCCGTTTCCCGCTAGGAGCCCGGACGGTCGAGCGGCCGCGCGCCGCTCTATTTCACGAGCGGCAGGAGCTCCTTGGCGGTGGCGGCCTCGCTGCCGGAGGGATCGAGCTCGAGGTACTTCTGGAGGTGCTCGCGCGCGACGGCGTTGTGCTTGTTGTTCATCGCGGCGAGGGCCATGTAGTAGTGCGCGAGTGCGAAATCCGGCTTCGCGGCGACCGCCTTCCCGAGCAGGTCCTCGGCGTCCTTCGAGTTCTTCTTGTTGTAGGCGTCGATTCCCTTGTTGTAGAGCATTTCCGGCGTGTCGGGGTTCGCGACCTCGTACTTCTGCCGGTACTCCCCGGACGCCTTCTTGTCGCCCGTCTTCGAAGCCGCCTCCGCCATCATCCCGTAGATGGACGTCATCGTCGGATCGAGGTCGGTCGCCTTCTGCCCGTACTCGATGACGTGGGCCCAGTCCTTGTTCTGGTACGAGAGAGCCGTGAGGGCCTGCCACGCCTGCGGCAAATCGGGATTCTTGACCGTCGCTTCCTGGAACTTCGCGATCGCGCCGGCCTTGTCGCCGCCATTCATGAGGTCGACCCCGGCGTTGAAGGCGAGGGTCGCCTGCTCCGAGGCGGACGGCGCGGCGGGCTGGGCGCCGGGCGCTCCCGGCTTCGCGGCCACTTCGGAGTCCTTCATCAGCTTCACGTCGAGCGTCGTGGCGTCGCCGATCGAGAGCTTCTTGTCGATCTCGAGCACGGCGTAGCCCGGCTTCTCGTAGCGGAAGTGGTACGGGAACGTCGCGTCGTTGACGATCGATCCGTATTTCCCGTCGGCGCCCGTCTTCGTGCCCAGCTTGAAGTTCTTGATCGCCGGCGTGGTCAGGGTGACGACGACGCCTTCGACGCCGTTGCCCGCGGAATCCGTCACTCTTCCCACGACGCGCCCCTGCGCACCCGCCTCGGCCGCGAGCGCCGCCAGGAAAATTGCCGCCGCGGCCGTCAGCCGCATCAGGGTCTTCATAGGTACCTCCCAAAAGCGGTCAGCAACCGGGCCGGCCGCCAAATTTCCGGGAATTCTAAGCGACGCGGTCACCGCCGGGCCGCACGCTGGGGCAGCGCCGCCAGGATCTCTGCGACGACCCCGTAACGCCCCATGGGCATGATGTGGATCCCGCGCGCGAGTCCCGCAATCGCCGTCGCGAGCTCCCGGGCGATCGCCAGCCCCTCCGCCTTCTCATGCTCGGCGCCCCGCTCCGCCGCGGTCCGCATCCGCCGCTGGATCTCCTCCGGAACGACGATCCCCGGCACCTCGTTGGCGAAGAAGAGCGTCTGCTTGAGCGAGCGGAGCGGAATGAGGCCCACGAGAATCGGGATGGCCCGCGCTTCGTCCCGCGCCAGGAACCGCTCGAGAGATCCCACGTCGTACACGGGCTGCGTCTGCGCGAAGGTCGCGCCCGCCTCGATCTTTGCGCGCAGCTTGGAGAACTCGATTTCGATGTCCGACGCGGAAGGGCTCGCCGCACAGGCGACGGCGAACGAGGTGGGGGCGCCGATGGCGTTGCCCGCCAGGTCCGCGCCCCCATTCAGTCCCTTCGCGATGCGGAGCAGCCCGAGCACGTCGACCTCGGAGACCTGCTTCGCCTGGGGGTAGTCGCCAATCTTCAGCGGATCCCCGCCGAGGCACAGGATGGCCTTCAGACCTAGCCCCGCGGCTCCCAGCAGATCGGACTGGAGCCCGAGGACGTTGCGGTCACGGGTCGTGATCTGGACGACCGCGTCCAGGCCCGTTTCCTTCTGGAGGACCGCCGCGACGGAGATCGAGGACATGCGAAGACGGGCCATGGGGTTGTCCGTGACGTTCACGGCGTCCACCCCGGAGGCCTTGAGCAGCCGGGCGCCCTCGAGGGCGGCGGAGAGATCCACGCCCTTGGGGGGCTCGGCCTCGGCGGTGATCACGAACTGACCGGGATCGGCGAGCTTTCTCTTGAGCCGCGAGGTCTCGATCCCGGGCTCGGCGAGCGGCTCGCGGGGGGTCTCCATCGAGATGGTCGCGCTCCGGGAGGCCGCGGTCCTCACGCGCCCCGTGACCGCCTTCGACATCGCGCGGATGTGCTCCGGCGTCGTGCCGCAGCAGCCTCCGATGATCGCCGCACCGGCGTCCGCGAACGCCGAGGCGTAGTCCTTGAGGTAGTCCGGCGAGGAGAGGTACACGTTTCGGCCGTGGACCACCGTGGGGTAGCCGGCGTTCGGCATGGCGCAGAGGGGAACGGCGATCGAGGGAGTCAGCTTCGAGAAGACGTCGTGCGTCTCCTGCGGGCCGAGGGTGCAGTTCATGCCGACGACGTCGGCGCCCGCGAGCGCGAGCGTCGAAAGGGCGTGCGACGCGCTCTCGCCGAACGCCGTTCTTCCGTCGGAGAGAAACGTCATCTGCGCGATGATCGGAATGTCCGACGACAGGCCGCGCACCGCCCGCACGGCCTCCGCCGCCTCGAGGAGGCTGCCGAACGTCTCGAGCAGAACGATGTCGACTCCGCCGTCGAGAAGGGCCCGCGCCTGCTCCTCGAAGATCTCGCGGACCTGCACGAGGGTGAGGGCGCCGTAGGGCTTCACGAGAGCGCCCAGCGGACCGATCGATCCCGCGACGAACGCCATCTCGCCGGACGCGGACTCGCGGGCGAGCCGCACGCCCTCCCGGTTGATCTTCTCGAGAGAGTCGGCCCACTCGTGGGTCGTGAGCTTCACGCGGTTGGCGTCCCACGTGTTCGTCGTCAGAATCCGGGCGCCGGCGTCCCGATAGTCGTCGTGGACTTCTTTGACGGACTCCGGATCGGTGACGTTCAGCGGCGACTTGGCCTGATCGGGGGAAGCCCCCCGCGAGACGAGCAGCGTTCCGATCGCCCCGTCGGCGAGGAGGATTTCCCGTTCCAGTGTCTGTCGAAAGTCCTTGTGCATGGGCGACCTCAGGGCGGGAATGCTACACTTTTCGCGTCCTCCCCGGGTCCTTCTCCGCGGCCCTCCGCAAGGAGGACTCCCATGGCCACCATTCTCTGTATCTGGCTCTGCGCCGTTTCCGCGTCCGCACCCGCGGATCCCGTGCCCTGGCACGAGCTCGCGCTCGCGATCGAAGAGGACCGGACGACATCGAGCGACCACCTGACGCTCTGCCGCGTCCGGGTCGTCAACCACGGGCGGTCGACGTGGCCCGGCAGCCGTCTCGGGTTCGAGGCGCGCGCCGTGCGCGACGGACGGATCGCGGCCCGCCAGACCGGGCGCTTCGGCCTGACGCTCGCGCCGCACGAGACCCTGGAGACGATCGTCGGGTTCGTGGGCCGATTCGATCGCTTCGAAGTGGTCCCCTCGGAATCGGGAAGCGGGTCGCGCGGCGGTTCGAAGGGCGGGTCGCGGTCGGGCAAGCCGCGCCGCGGCAAGACGAAAAAGTCCGGGCCGTCGTGAGAGCGGCGCGGTCCGGGGAACCGGACCCGACTTACCACGTCCCCGGCTCCGCCGGTACAATGCCCGCACATGAAAGTCCTGGTGATCGGCAGCGGTGGCCGCGAGCACGCGCTCTGCTGGGGCCTTCGCCGCAGCGCGTTCGTCGAGGAGCTCTTCTGCGCGCCGGGCAACCCGGGAATCGCCGAGGTCGCCGACTGCCTCCCCGTCTCCGCGGGCGACATCGTGGAGATCGCGGACCTGGCCGAGAAGCTCCAGTTCGACCTGACGATCGTCGGGCCCGAGCTCCCCCTGTCGCTCGGAATCGCCGACGAGTTCGCCAAACGGGGAATGACGCTGTTCGGTCCGTCGCTTCTCGCCGCGCAGATCGAGTCGTCCAAGGTCTTCGCGAAGGAGTTCTTCCGCCGCCACGGGATCGCGACCGCGCAGGCGACGGTCTGCGCGTCGCGGTCCGAAGCGGAGAGCGCCATCCGTCAGCTCGGCTATCCGTGCGTGTTGAAGGCGGACGGCCTCGCCGGCGGCAAGGGAGTGCTCACGATCGAGACGCCGGACGACGTGGATCGCGCTCTGGGCCTCTTCTTCGACGACCGCGTCTTCGGCGCCGGCGGCGATCGGATCCTGGTCGAGGAGTTCCTCGTCGGCAACGAGGCGTCGTTTCTCGCGATCTGCGACGGCCAGACGGCCGTGCCGCTGCCGACCGCCCGCGACTACAAGAAGGTCTACGACGGCGACCGGGGTCCGAATACGGGCGGCATGGGCGGCCATTCGCCGGCCGGAATCCTCGACGCCGCGACGTCGTCCCAGGTGATGAAGGACATCGTGTGGCCGTCCCTGAAGGGCATGGACGCCGAGGGACGCCGCTTCACCGGCGTCCTGTACGCCGGACTCATGCTGACGGAGGAGGGGCCGAAGCTTCTCGAAGTCAACGCCCGGTTCGGGGATCCCGAGACGGAGGTCATCATCCCGCGGCTTCAGTCGGACCTCGCGGGCCTCCTGATGGCGGCCGCGCGCGGAGAGCTCGAGCGGTTCCCGGCTCTGGAGATCAAGCCGGAGGCGTGCGCGGGGATCGTCCTCTGCGCGGGCGGCTACCCGGGCAACTACGAGCGCGGCAAGCCGATCCGCGGCGTGAACGAGGCGGCGAAGCAGCCCGGAGTCGAGATCTTCCATGCGGGCACCGCGCTCGACGGGGACCGGCTCGTGACGGCGGGAGGGCGCGTCCTGGTGGTCACAGCATGCGCCCCCACGATCGGCGAAGCCGCCTCCCGGGCGTACGAGGCCGCCGACCTGATCGACTTCGAGGGCAAGCACCTCCGCCGCGACATCGGCACGCGCGGCGTGAGGGAGAGCCGGGCCGTTTAGCTCACTGCCGAAAAGCGCG
Organism: Acidobacteriota bacterium; assembly: GCA_039933215.1. Classification (GTDB taxonomy): domain Bacteria; phylum Acidobacteriota; class Thermoanaerobaculia; order UBA5066; family Gp7-AA6; genus JALYUA01. The sequence continues at coordinate 4,075 of JBDTOO010000037.1, read as the reverse complement.
TGAGGCGTCGCGAGCGCGACTCGGCTGCGGCGGTCGCGATGCGACCCGCAGCCGAGAGCTCTTGAAATAACAGAGACTCCGCATCCTCACCCGGAACCGTCCGGCCGCCGTTGCCGCAGCGAACGACGGCGGCCTAAGTCCCGCACGCCAGGTCGGCGCACTTCAGCTCGACGAAGGCGGAGTCCTTGGAGTTGTTGTCCTCGATCGTGATGTAGCCCTCGATCGTGGCGTTTCCGCCCTTCACGTCGGCGAACACGATCACGCTGTGGATCGAGGCCGCGATCCCCGCGGCCGCCCAGATGTCGCTCACCTCCCGCAGCTCGCCCGGCCGGAGGCCGTCCAAGCGCACGATGCTGCCGACGCGCGCGCCCGTCGCGGAGTCGTAGAAGGAGAGCTCGACGTTGTCGTTTGCGCTCGTCTGGTTGATGTCGCTGTTGCGGACGCCGACGTTCGTCTTGAGCGCTCCGGCGGTCCCGGGCGCGCTCTTCGTGTCGCGCCCCGTTCCGGTCAGCGTGGTCCGCGCGGCCTCGATGAAGAGGGACGCCGGCGTCGAGAAGCCGACCGTGCCCTTGAGCGGATCGGACTCGACGACGCGGTTGTACGTGCGAGCCTGGACCGTGCCCTCTGAGCCCTGCGAGGTGTTCAGGTTCCGGAACGTCACGAGGAGGGTCCCGTACGAGCCCTGGTCCGCGCCCGGAGAGAGGACGCCGGGGAGCGTCGCGAGGTAGCCGACGATGTCCTCGAAGTGGCGCGAGTCGAGGCCCTGGAGGGTAATCGTCTGGACGGGCGTCCGGAAGAAGCCGCCCTGCGGGCTGCAGGTCGCCGAGACGCACGTGTAGGAGTACTGGAATTCCGCCGTGACCCCGTTCTTGTTCGTCGTGTTGCTGATGTCGATCGACGTCCTCAGCCAGGACGTCCGGCCCGCGGTGGGATTGATCGCGTCGAGGTCGAGAGGCTCGGCCGAGAGCGGCTCGGCCGCGGATGCGGGGGACAAAAAGGCCGCGGTGTCGAACGTGCCGCAGGCCGTGGCGGGTCCGAACGCCTTCGTGTAGGTCTTCGTCCTCCCCGTCGCCACCTCGCGAACGGTGAGCGTGTACTCGAGGTCGGAGAGGCTGTTCGAGAAGATCCAGTAGGCGCCGTTCAACGAGCGTCCGTCGATGATCTTCACGAAGACCTCGGGGTTGCTCGAATTGCCGGTGATCGACGGAATGCTGAAGAAGCCGAAGATGTCGTTCTCCGGGATCGCGAGGCCGGTGCCGGACGTGCCGGTGCGGCCGGTGTCGCGCGCCGACAGCGTGATCGAGAACGGGTGCGCCGCGTTCAAGATCAGGACGTCGGTCGCCGCGGTGGGGGCGATCCGGGCGACGAGAGGGATCTCCGTGGAGTATGCCGTCGCCTGTGCGGCTTCGGGCGCCTTGGCCGTGGATGCGGGTCCCGCCGCGATCCGCCGCAGGACGGGCGCGCGATCGGAGGCGAGGTCCGAGGCGAAGGCCCCGGACGCGGCGGCGGCGATTCCGATCGTGGCGAGGGCGAGAGACCGCGGGCTTCTCATGGTTTGAGTCTCCTTTGAACGATGCGTAGTGCAGACTTTAGCAAATCGCGGTCCACATTGTCCTGTTTCGGTGCGACTGCGTCCCATTCCCCGGCCGGCCCCGCCCGGCGCTCCGAGAGTGGAGCGCTCGAAGAATCGGGCGGCCGGACGGCCTCGGGGATGCCGGCCCGATCGTCCTGCGGGGAGGACTCCCTGTCCCCTTTCGCGCGCACGCCGTACTCTTTCGCCGGCTCCGCGCGACCGGGATCCGTGCCCCTTCTTCCTCGCGACCCTTCCCTGCCGTCGTTGCTACACTCGCCCCATGACACCGGCAGGCTCGCGGCTGGCGGCTCTCGTGCGCATGGCAGCGGGCGTCATCTTCATCGCGGAGGGACTGTCGAAGATCCTCGGCGATTTCGTGCACGGCGGGTTCGCGAAGAGCGCCCAGGAGATGCAGGCGACGGCGTGGCCCTTCTGGGGAATGCTGCTGCGCTCGGTCGTCCTGCCCCACGCCGCGGTCTTCGCCTGGGTTGTCGCGATCGGCGAGCTCGCCCTGGGCGTCGCGCTCCTGCTCGGCCTGCTGACCCGCGCGGCCTCTGCCGCGGGCGTCCTGCTGATGCTCACGATCCTTCTCGGCCAGTCGCATCCGGGCGCCGGCGCGACGTGGGACCGGTGGATCACCGCCGGCCTCTCGACGAAGTTCGCGATCCTGCTCCTTCTCCTGCTCGCCGCCGCGGACGCGGGGCGTGTGTGGGGGTTCGACGCGCGGCGCGCCGGGGTCCGCCGGGGAATCCGGCGCTGAATGGCCGATCGGCGATTCCGGGTCAGGGCCTTCCGAGCGCCTTCGCGATCTCTCCCCGGTACTGCGCGTAGGAGCGTTTCCCGGACAGGACGCGGAGCTTGCGCCCGTCGGCCGCGAAGAGAACCGAGAACGGGAGCTCGCCACCCCAGCTCTCGTCGATCGTGTCGATGAAGGCGCCGTCGTCTCCCCCGGCTTTCTTTCGGTAGTTCCGGAAATTCGGCCGGGTCTCGGAGAGAAACGCCTCGACCGCGGCGGCCTGGCCGGCGAAGTCCGTCGAGATTCCGATGATCGTCAGACCCCGGGGGCCGAGGTCCTTCTGAAGACGGATGAGATCGGGAAACTCCTCGCGGCACGGGACACACCACGTCGCCCAGAAGTTCACGAGCACGACGCGGCCCTTCTGCTCCGCGAGAAGGGCCTGGAGCCCGCGCACGTCGAGCTCTCCCGAGAGGCGGGCCGCCGCGCCCGGGGCGGCGGCGGAGCCGGGAGCCACCGCCAGGAGGAGAAACAGGGCGGACGCGAAGAAAGCGCCCGCCCGGCGGGGAGAGATCACGCGCGCTTGATCGTGCAGCCGAACGCCTTCGTCTCCGCGTGCTCCACGGGCTTGCCGGTGAGGAGGGCGTCGAGCGCGTTCTTCAGGTCGGGAGAGGAGACCTTCGCGGCGTCCTCCGAGTTGTCGTCGATGCGGCCGTGGTAGCGCAGCTTCCCGTCGGGCGTGACCACGAAGACCTCCGGGGTGCGCCTGGCGTCGTAGAGGTCGGCGATCTTGTTGCCGGGGTCCTTGGCGATGGGAAACGAGTGGCCGTGCGCCCGGGCGTGCGCGCGGGCTTCGTCCTCGGGTTCCGTGCTGTTGCTGTTGATGCCGACGAACAGCACTCCCCGCGCGCCGTAGGAGGCGGCGAGCGCCTTCATGCGGTCGTTGTACGCGTTCGAGTAGGGACACTTGGTCGCGATGAACATCACGACCACCGCCTTATGGCTCTTCGCGGCCTCCGCGAGGGAAATGGATTGTCCGTCCAGTGTCGCGAGTCGGAAATCCGGCGCGGCGGCGCCGATCTCGACAGCGGCCGATGCCGTCCGAGCGAGAGCCATGATTCCGGCCGCGAGGATCAGGGATTTCAGGGTGCGCATGGAACCTCCTGGGCGCTCGCAATCGGCGCGCCGGCGGGATTATTCCAGCCGTCCCCGCGAGGGTCCTGCGGCTACCGGCCCTTCTCGCCTTTTCCGAACCACCGCCGCTTCCCGGCGGAATCCGTCCGCGACGCCAGCCGCTCCTCGAGGCGGGCGACGCGCCGCGAAAGCTCCGCGATCGCGAGCGCGTCCTCCTCGCGGGCGTTTCGAACCTTCGCGAGCTCCTCCCGGAGTGGCTCGTGATCGCCGCGCGAGGAGAGGACCCGCCGCACTTCCGACAGCGGCAGCGCGTCCTTCTCCGTCAGGCGGCGGATCGCCGCAAAGGTCTCGACGTCCCCGGTCGCGTACCGCCGGTGGCCGCCCGACGTCCGGCGAATCAGGAAGAGGCCGGGCATTTCTCGCTCGTAGAAACGCAGCGTCGACGCCGGCACCCCCGTCTGGCGCGAGACCTCGGCGATCGAGAGCCCCGCCCGTCCGGGGCGGCGGCTCCTGCGCTCCACGGCCGCCGCCTCAGACGTTGAAGATCGGCCGCGAGAAGACCGGATCGAACTTCCAGACGGGCTTGTACGCGCCGCTGAAGAAGTCGAGCGTGATCTCGTAGTGCGCTTCGA
>JBDTOO010000036.1:0-36014 GCA_039933215.1 Acidobacteriota bacterium | reverse complement strand
TCCTGAAGCTGAAGCAGGCGGGACTGACGGACGAGTTCATCCTGAACAAGGTCCGGACGGAGGACGTCAACTACCAGCTGACGACGAACGAAATCCTCGAGCTGAGGGCGGCCGGCGTCTCGGAGCGGGTTTTGGAGACGATGCTCCACTCGGGGCAGCCGCCCGCCGCGAGCGCCGGCGCGGCCGTCGCGCGGCGCGCGGAGTTCCCGGGGCTCTCGCGCGTCGGGCGCGGCTTCATGGGGATCGGCACCAGGACGAAGAACGTCGGCCGCCTCGTCGTCGACGGCGACACGATCACCTGGACGGGCTCCGAGGACCCCGACAAGAACTTCTCCGTCTTCTCGAAGAACGTGAAGGAGATCTTCAGCACCTGCGTCCTGCGCCCGAACCAGAACCTCTGCCTGGAAGTCGGCTTCGTCACCTATACGGGCGACGAGTACAAGTTCCGCGATCCGGGTTGGAAGAACGGCGACAACCACCTCGTGACAGAGGTCACCAACTATTTCAAGCAGGCTTTCCCGAACCTCTTCTTCTCACAGCGCTCGGTCAACGAGCTATAAGCCCCCCCCGACCCTCCCCGCGAGGCTGCGTTCCCCCGCCCCCGCCGGGAGGGGGCCTGGGGTGAGGTGGTGATGCGCCTCCGGCGGTTACTTTAGCGGCGGATACTGCTGAAGACGCCTGGCGTCGGCTGCGCCCCCCGCGGAGGCACGCGGCGCCCCTGCCTCGACTGAGCACACCGGGGGCGCCGCTCGGGTTCGGTCGCAGCCGCAGAGGGACGTAAGTCACAGAGCGGCGTGCTCCCTCACCCACGGCCTCCGCGGAGGGCTCCGCCGCCGCCAGGCTCCACTGAGGCTCAAGCCCAGCTGGTAGCCCGGGGCCGGGTGCGCTCCCGGAGGAGACCCTCGAAATCGGCGCACACCACCAACGCGATCGGCCTCGCCGTGACTGCGCCGATTTCGCGGAGGCGCGACTGCCACGTCCCGTGTGACGCTCCGCGAGTCGCGCCGTGTCTCCGCAGGGAGCGCAGCCGGACCCGGGCGGCTCTGAACGACGGAAAGAGGCTTACGCGGCGTTGCCGGAGGCGAGGCGGGCTCTGCGGCGGAACCACAGCGCGGAGAGCCAGATCGTCGGGACGATCGCGAGGGAGTACGCGAGGATGTGGCCGATCACGCCGTCGGGGCCGAGGATCTCGGTCGCGTCGTGGACCGCCTGCGAGGCGGGGAGAACCCGGGCTTCGGAGAGCTCGTGCACGCCGTAGAGGATGAGCTGGATTAGGAAGATCAACAGGAAAGCCGATGAGACGTTGAGAAGACCGCGGATGTCCACGCCCTTTCCGAGCCGCGTCCACGCCACGCCGATAGCGGCCGCCAGAACCAGGCCCAGGAGGAGGCCGAAGACGACGGCCGACGACTTGAGCTGGAAGAGCGCGGTCGTGACGAGAAGGGCGGTTTCCATGCCCTCCCGCGTGATCATCATCAGGGTGAAACCGAAGACACCCCACCAGGCGCGGCGTCCCGTGGCGTCGTGCGTGCGGGACTCGATGCGCGCCTCGATGTCGCTCTTCATCCGCGACGACACGCGCTTCATGTAAAAGAGAAGGCTTCCGACGAGGGCCGCGGCGACGAGCGCGAGGATGCCCTCCCAGAGGGACTGATCGGCGGCGCGGGCGAAGAGAAGGCCGGCGCCGAAGCACGTCACGACCGACAGGGCCGTTCCGGTGTATACGGCGCGGGCGAGGGCCCCCCGGCCGGTCCGTTTCAGGTAGGAGAGGATGAGCGCCACGATCAGGAACGCTTCGATCCCCTCCCGAAGCGCGATCGTGAATCCTTGCCACATGGCGCGAATGGCTCCCTGCCGGGGGTATGGTGTTGACAGCGGCCGCCGGCCGCGGAAGAATACTGCAACTGAGACTGAGTCGCAATCGCATGAACAACCGCGAACAGACGATCTTCCGCAAATACCTCGAACGGCGTGGCTTGAAGCTCACCTCCGAGCGGCAGGCGCTCTTCGACGAGCTCTTCGCGCGCCACGAGCACTTCGAGGCCGACGAGCTGCTCGTGCGCCTTCGGACGAAGCACACGAAGATCTCGCGCGCGACGATCTATCGGACCCTGGATCTTCTCGTCGATTCCGGGATCGTCGGCCGCGTCCGCATCGGCGAGTCGGGATATCGCTACGAGCGGCTTCGGGCGGGGGAGCACCACGACCACCTGATCTGCAACGAATGCGGACGGGTCATCGAGTTCTTCGAGCCCGGGATCGAAGCGCTCCAGGACGTCGTCTGCGAGAAGTACGGGTTCCTCCCGCTCTCCCACAGCCACCAGCTCCGCGGGATCTGCAAGCAGTGCCGCCCCCGGGTCAAGTCGCGAGACGCCCGGGCCTCAGCCGCCGCCGCCGCCGCTCCGCTTCGCGCGCTCCCGCGCGGCGGGTCGGGGGACTGAGAGCCGCGGCCTCAGTACCCCGCGGCCTTCACTTCCACTCGATCCGGACGAAGCGGCGTCCCAGCCTCAGCACGAGCGGCGCCGTCGTGTCCAGCCGCGCGTCGGGATCGCGCAGATCGCTCGGCTCACTCGCGGCGTAAACGTTCAGCGCCCCTTCCGCGATCTTGCGGCGAGCCTCACGCATCGACGCGGCGAGCCCCAGCGCCACGAGCGCGCGCGCCGCGGCGTTGTCTTCGCGGGAGATCTCGCGAGTCTCGATCTCCTCCGGCAGCTCGCCTTTCGAGAACGCGCGCCGGAAATCCTCCGCCGCGCGGGCGGCCGCGGCCGCGTCGTGGAACTGCGTCGTGATCTGCGTCGCGAGCTCCACTTTGACGTCGCGGGGGTTTGCGTCGCCGCTTTCGACGCGCCGGCGCTTCGCGGCGATCTCCTCCGCCGGAAAATCCGTCAGGAGCTCCCAGTAGCTCCACATCAGGCGGTCCGGAATGGACATGAGCTTGCCGAAGATCTGGGCGGGAGGTTCCTCGATGCCGATGGCGTTGCCGAGGGACTTCGACATCTTTTCGGTCCCGTCGAGGCCGACGAGAAGCGGCAGGGTCATGACGACCTGGGGCTCGAGGCCGTCCTCGCGCATGAGGTCGCGCCCGACGAGCAGATTGAAGAGCTGGTCGGTTCCCCCGAGCTCGACGTCCGCCTTGAGGGCGACGGAGTCGTATCCCTGGGCGAGCGGATAGATGAGCTCGTGCAGGGCGATCGGCTGCCGCGCGGTCCAGCGTTTCTGGAAATCGTCGCGCTCGAGAATCCGCGCGACGGTGATCCGGGAACAGAGTCGCACGAGCCCCTCCGCTCCGAGCGCGGACAGCCAGCGGCTGTTGTACTCGACGGCGGTGCGCTCGGGATCGAGGATCCGAAAGGCCTGGCGCGTGTACGTCGCGGCGTTCGCCTCGCATTCCTCGCGGGTCAGCTGGGGCCGGGTCGTCTTCTTTCCCGAGGGGTCGCCGATCATCCCGGTGAAATCGCCGACGACGAAGACGATCCGGTGACCCTGCTGCTGGAAGTGGCGCATCTTGCGGAGGACCACGGTGTGACCCAGGTGGATGTCGGGGGCCGACGGGTCGAAGCCCACCTTGACGGTCAGGGGACCGCGGGCGATCTTGCGCGCGAGGTCCTTCTCATCGATGAGATCGACCGCGCCGCGGCGGAGCAGGTCGAGGCCGGAGCCGCCGGAAGTCATGGAGCGCGTGGATTATACGGAGGCGGGGCTGCGGACGCGGCGGCGGTCTTCAGAGTTCCTAAATTTGCGTTTCGCACGGATTCCGGCCGATAGGCTGACTTCCATGACATTTCCAGGTGCCTTCTTCCACGGCCTCACGCTCGCGGCGCTCTCGCTCCTCGCCTCGATGGCGGGAGTGCTGTCGCCGTCCGCGCCCGCCGCCTCATTCACCGCTTCGACGGCCAATCCGGCGGCGGGCTGCCTCGTCCTCTTTACCGATACGTCGACCGGCTCGCCGACGACGTGGACCTGGGACTTTGGAGACGGCACGCCGCCCGCCGGCGACCGCAGCCCCGGCCACGTGTTCGCCGTTCCCGGCTCCTACACGGTGCGGCTCACGGCCGGCAACGGAACGGGGAGCGCCAGCGCCACCCTCGCCGTCACCGTGACGTCCGACGGCGTGCTTCGGTTGAACGCGGCGCATCCGTTCGACCTGACGCTGACCGCTCGCGACCCCCGGACGGGAAGCACCGGCGCGGGCAAGGTCATCGGCCAGAACGACGTGTACGGCTACTTCAGCCTGCCGTCGCTCTCCGGCAACGCGGGCAACCCCGAGATCATCGTCAAGATGGTCGACGCCACGGGGATTGGCGCGAACTACTGGGTCTTTTACGGCACCATGACGGATCTCGAGTACGACCTCGCCGTCACCGAAGTTGGGACCGGCGTCGTGAAGCACTACCGCAAGAGCGCGAACACGCCCTCCGGTCAGTTCGACACCACCGGTTTCCTCGGGCCGCAGCCCACGCCGACTCCGACGTCGCCTTCGGCACCGACTCCGACTCCGACGGTCACTCCCGGCTCCGCGCAGCCGCTGGAGATCGACGTCGACGTGCAGAGATACGCCTACTCTCCCGGGAGCTCCGCTCCGATCCAGGTCACGGCCGGCGTCCCGACGACTCTCGTCTTCTCGACCTCGGACGTGACCCACGGCTTCTCGGGGGTCGCGGACCTCGGAATCGCCGGAACGAACAGGATCTCGCCCGGCGGAGACAGCGACCCCTACGGGGGAGGGAACCCGAACCCGATCATCTACCGCGTGACGTTCACCGCCCCGCTCTCGCAGCGCGGCAAAACGTTCTCCTTCCACTGCACGGCGACGCCCGAGTGCGGACCGTTTCACTCGACGATGGTCGGATTCCTGAAGGTCAACTGATGCCGTCGTCCTGTTTCTTTTTCTCCGATCCGAGCCAACCGCTCCGGCGGGACGCTCGTCCAACCCGAGGATCCATGAACACTCCGACATCCCCCCTGTTCCGCTTCTTCGCCTCCGCCTTCTTCTCCGTCCTCGCGGCCGGCGCTGCCGTTGCGGCGCCGGCTCCCGCCTTCACGGCCTCGACGCACAATCCCGCGGCCAACTCCGTCGTGCAGTTCACGGATGCGTCGACGGGCGGACCCACGACCTGGGCCTGGGATTTCGGCGACGGCGGGACCTCGGCCCAGCGCCATCCGACCCACGTGTACGCGGCGCCGGGGAGCTTCACCGTCCGCCTCACCGCGGGCAACGGGACCGGGACGGCGTCGACGACGCTCGCCGTGACGGTGACGCCGGAGACGGTTCTTCGTTTGAATGCCGCCCACTCCTTCGACCTGACCCTGACCGCGCACGACCCGCGCACGGGGACCACGGGGCCGGGGAAGGTCATCGGGCAGAACGACGTGTACGGTTATTTCAGCATTCCGAGCGTCTCCGGCAACGCCGGGAACCCGGAGGTCATCGTCAAGATGGTCGATGCCACGGGGATCGGCGGCAACTACTGGGTCTTCTACGGGTGCATGACGGACCTCGAATACACGCTCTCCGTCTCCGAGAACTCGACCGGCGTGGTGAAGACCTATCGCAAGGATCTCGGCGCGCCATGCGGGCAGTTCGACACGTCCGGGTTCCTGCCCGCGGCTCCGGCCCCCTGAGGGGCTCTCCGAAACCGCTCGCGCCGCGTCAACCGGGGGCGCGCCCGCTCGTCCAAAGAGCAGGCGGCCCATCCTGCGACTCTTCATCACTCCGCGCTCCGTCGTTTTCGTGCTCGCGATCGCGGGCGCGCTCGTCCTGGGACTCTCGCCGGGCCTCGGCGCCTCCGCCCCGGCCGCATCGTTCACCGTTTCGACGCCGAACCCCGCCGCGGGCGCGCTGATCCGGTTCACCGACACGTCGGCGGGCGGGCCGACCGCCTGGAGCTGGGACTTCGGGGACGGATCGCTCTCCTCCGAGCGCCATCCGACGCACGTCTACCTCGCCGAGGGCGTGTACGCCGCGCGGCTGACGGTTTCCGGCGCATCGGGCTCTTCGACGGCGGCGCTCTCCGTGACGGTGATGCCGTCGAACGTCCTGCGCCTGAACGCCGCGCATCCCTTCGACGCCACGCTCTCCGCGCGCGACCCGCGGACGGGCGCGACCGGCGGAGGAATCGTCATCGGCCAGAACGACGTCTACGGCTATTTCGCGCTGCCGTCTCTCTCCGGCAACGCGGGGAATCCCGAGCTCATCGTGAAAATGGTCGACGCGTCGGGGATCGGCCAGGGGTACTGGGTCTTCTACGGCACCATGACGGACCTCGAGTACACGCTCTCCGTCCGGGAGGTTTCGACCGGAGCCACGAAGACGTACGTGCAGGATCCGGCGCGGCCATCCGGCCGGTTCGACACCTCCGGCTTCGAGCCCACGCCGCCCGCCGCGCCGACCCCGACCCCGACGCCGCCGCTCGTCCCGACTCCCCCGCCGACGCCGCCCGGAGGCGTCCAGATCCTCCAGATCGACGTGAAGGCCTGGGAGTTCAACCCGGGCGGCTCCTCTTCTCCGCCTCTCGTCCTGCAGGCGGGGACCTCCTACCGCCTGCGATTTCACAACGTCGATGCTCCGGCGACGACGAATCCCAATCACGGCTTCTCCGGGATCTCCGACCTCGGCCTGTCCGCCAGCCCCGGAAGCGTGATTTCCCCCGGCCGCGACTACACGACCGACGTCTTCACGCCGCAGCCGTTTCACCGCGGGGTGTACCCGTTCGCCTGCACGAACACCAACTGCGGCGGGGACCCCGAGTCGCACAACGGCATGACGGGGGTTCTCATCATCCAGTGAGGCCGTCCGCTACAATCGGCCTCCGTGAACGAGACGAATTCGACGCCGGAAGAGCCGGCCGCGCCGGCGCCCGCCGAGCCCGAGATCTCCGAGGACGACCGGCGCGCCGCCGCCGCCGCGGAGAACCGCAAGCGGGCCCTGGACGAGTGGGAAGCGAACAAGCGCCGCTGGAAAGAGATGGGCGTCCCGCAGGGGCTGCCCGCCAAGAAGTGAAGCCCCTCGACCCGTGGCGCCCCGCGGCCGTCCGATCCTGACTCGGGAGGAGACCGCCGCCGCCCGGCCGCTCGCACGGATCGAGGCGCAGGTCATCCGCTGCACGCGATGCCCGCGGCTCGTCCTGTGGCGGGAAGAGGCGGCGCGAAACCCGCCCCGGCGATTCCGGGGAGAGCGCTACTGGGCGAGGCCGCTTCCCGCGTTCGGCGACCCTTCCGCGGCCATCCTCCTGGTGGGTCTCGCGCCGGCGGCCCACGGCGGGAACCGCACCGGCCGGATCTTCACGGGGGACGAGTCGGGCAATTTCCTCTTCCGCGCGCTCCATGCCGTGGGACTCGCGAACCAGCCGCTCTCGATCGCGCCGGGAGACGGGCTCGCGCTCTCGGGCGCGATCGTCACGGCCGCGGTCCGCTGCGCGCCGCCCGACAACCGCCCGCTTCCGGAGGAATTTGCCAACTGCAGCGGCTACCTCGACGCCGAGCTCGCCGCGCTGACGGGCGTGCGCGTGCTGGTGGCCCTCGGCGCGCTGGCGTTTGCGACCTGCCTCGGCGCGCTCGAGCGAGCCGGGCATCCCGTCCCGCGGCCGAGGCCCCGCTTCGCGCACGGCGCCGAATACGCGATCGGCCCCTACCGGCTCCTGGCCACCTACCATCCGAGCCAGCAGAACACCTACACCGGGAGGCTCACGCCGGCGATGCTCGAGGAAGCCCTCCGCCGCGCGATCCTCGCGGCTTCGGGCGGGGCTGCTAGCGCGCCGGACCGGGCTCCGACACCCGCTCGATCACCCGCTCGACCTCGTTCCCCAGGCGGTCTTTCGTCGAAGCCGAGGAAGCCCGCGCCAGGTCGGCCGTCGCGATGACGCCGCGCAGGCGGCCGTTCTCGACGACGAGCACGCGCCGGACCTGAGCCTCCTGCATCCGCCGCGCGACTTCCTCGACGCTCGCCGATGGCTCGCAGGCGACGATCTCGGTCGACATGACGTCTCCGATGCGCACGTCGGAGGCCTTGCGGTCCGACTCTCCGAGGTGCAGGGCGATGTCGCGATCGGTGATCACGCCGACGACGCGTGCTTCGCCGTTGCCCTCCGTGACGGGAACGATGCCGCAGTCCGCTTCCTTCATGATCTTCACCGCGTCGCGCAGAGAGTCTCCGGGCTCGCAGGTCTCCGGGCTCCCCGTCATCAGTTCGCTGGCTTTCATAGCGGCCCTCCTCTGGACTGGAGGGGCCCTCTGCAGGATCCGTTCCGGAACGAGGCGGGCTATTTCTTGAACAGCGCGTCGAACGCGTCGCGGGCGTTGTCCGGGGTTCCCGTGGCGCGGGATCCGGTCAGGTCGAACGAGAGAGTCGGCGAGAAGAGGGGACACTCGTTGCGCGCCTTCTTGTTCGGGACGCGCGCCGGAATCTCCTTCCAGCGGGCGCATTCCCAGCGGGCGCCCGTGTCGAAATTGGCGCACTGCGCGCAGGCGTGGAGCGCCGTGCCGCATTTGGCGCAGGTGGAATCGGGCGTGAGCTCGGCAAAGTCCCGGCGCTTCTCCCCGCAGTCCCGGCACTGGAAGACGAGGGGCTTGTTCTGATCCGCGCCGCGGCCGCGAGGCCCTTCGGGCCGGTCGGGGCGAGGGCCGGACGGGCGCTTCGGGCCCGACTCCCCGCGGTCGGACTCCATGTAGCCCCGGTGCCCGTATTTTCGATCGTTCATGGTTGCGCCACAGGTTTGCGATGCGTCGAGCCGGGAGACCGCCGGAACGTGCCGGTGGGCGCGTTCGCCCGTCCATCCCGAGTCGCGAGGCTTCGAGGATACCGCGACTCGAGCCGGCGCGGCCGACGTTTCTGTCAGTTCTCCCGGGCTTCCAGGAGACGCGGATAGGGGTTTACGGGCTCTCCCTGCCACCACTTGCGGTCCGGTCCCAGCCGGAAGATGGCGAAATGGAGGTGGGGCGTGTTCTTCGGAGCGTTTCCCGTCGTGCCGACCTCGCCGATCCGGTCCCCGCGGGAAAGGGCCATGCCCTCCGCGAGCCCGGGAGCGTAGCGGTCGAGGTGCGCGTAGTAGTAGCAGAGCGTGCCGTCGCGGTTGAACTCGTAGATCGTCAGCCCTCCCTGGACGCTCGTGAAGAGCTTCGCCACCGTCCCGTCCGAGACCGCGAGCACCGCGGAGCCTCGCGGAGCGAGGATGTCGATGGCCTCGTGACGCCGGATCCCGTCGCGCGTCTCGGCGAAGTTGTCCTTCAGGTCGGAGATCTTCGCGCCGACGACCGGAAACCGCAGGGGAACGAGGTCGGACGCCGGAAGGCCGCTCGACACGAGAGGCGGCGTGGCCGCGGGGGCGGGAGCCGCCGGAGGGGGATCGGCGGCGGCGCCGGGGGCGGGCGGCGTGACGGGAGCGGAGGCCGCGGTCGCCGTCGCGGTGGGGAAGGGGATCGTCGGCAACGGCGCCATCGCGCGGGGCGGGACCACGTCCCGAGTCGTGCGCGACAGCCAGTGGCCGGAAACGAGGGCTCCCGTTCTCCACGCGATCGAATAGAAGAGGAGCGCTCCGGTGACGGCGCCGGCCGCGAAGAGCAGAACGCCGCGCGCCCGCATCAGTTCTCCAGGATCGCCGGCGTTCCGGGCGACACCATCTGCTGGAGCTCCCACACGCTCCAGTTCGTCATCCGGATGCAGCCGTGAGACTCCGTCCGGCCGATGTGGGACGGCTCGGGCGTGCCGTGGATCCCGTAATGCGGCTTCGAGAGGTCGATCCAGGCGACGCCGACGGGATTGTTCGGGCCGGGGGGGATGCGGGCTTTTTCATCGCCGGGCTTGGCGTCCCAGAAGAGAGTCGGGTTGTAGTGGAACTCCGGGTTGCGGGACACGCCTGTGATTTTCCACTTTCCGATCGGAAGAGGATCGTGCTCGCTTCCGCTCGACGCCGGATACCACGCGACGGTGCGCCCCTCCGCGTCGAGGGCGGCCACGGAATGGCCGGACTTCGACACGACGATCTTCGCGGCCTTTCCCGGCGGCGGGACCGCGACGTTGGGAACGACGATCGTCTGACCCGCTTCTCCAAACGTCCCGCCCGGGTTGAGCTCGATCAAGAGCGCCGGGCTCGCGTGGTACTTCTCCGCGAGGCCCTCGAGCGGCGACGTGAAGCCGAGCGCCGGCAGAGCCGCCTTCTCGGCCATCTCCCCCGGGATCGGGGCGAACGGCCCCGCGACGTCCTCGGGCGCGACGGCGACGGTGACGAGCGCCTCCACCGTGTCCTGATCGAGAGCCTTCCAGGTCTCCGCGTCGACGACGCCGGTCGCCGTCAGACCCCGCGCCGCCTGGAAGGCCGACACGGCGTTCTTGAGCGTCGTTCCCCAGCGGCCGTCGATCTCTCCGGGTGAAAAGTGAGCCCGGTCGAGGAGGATCTGGGCGCGCAGCACCGCCGCCCCGCGGCGGCCGGGCGGTACGACGTCCGTCAGGCCGGGGTCGTTGACGGTGGCGGCGTCCAGGTGCCGGACACGGCGAGTGGACGCTTTCCGCGGGGTTCCTTCGGCCGGGCCGGAAGCGAGAACGAGGCATGCGACGAGAAAGGTGATGGGTCGGTTCAAGGTTCCTCCGGACCCCGTGTTGCGAAAAGAATGCCCGAGAGAGACCGATGCCCCGGGGAAGTCGTCCGCGATCTAGGAAGCAACGGGTATCGCGACGATGACGAGCCGCTTCGGCGCCGGGCCCACGTAGTTGAAGGGGTAGCACGTGATGAGCGTCAGGCGCGGCGTCTCGGTCGGTTGGATGACCCGGACGTCGGAGGGCGTCACGATCTCGCGCGACACGACGCGGTAGCGCCGCCTCGTGCCCGGCGGCGACTCGAGATCGATCTCGTGGCCTTTCTGCAGCCAGCCCAGGCGGCGGAAGTGCGAGTCGCGGTGGCCCGTGATCACGCAGTTGTGGAAGGGTGAGTCGGCGCCGGGCAGCTCGGTTCCCGGGACGTGCCCGGGCCCTTTCTCGAGCGTCGCCTGGTCGGCGCCTCCGAAGACGATGGCGTCGATCCGCGCCGACGGGATCCGCAGCCGGGCGACCGGCTCGCCGTAGGGATAACCTTCCGGAACGCCGCCGGGGGCCGTCGGGATCTCGCCCCGATCGCCCACGTCGAACGCGAGCCGGTCGGAAACCCTCGCAAAGGCAGGGTTTACGGGCGCTGGGGTACCGGGTCTCCCCGATTCGAACGTCCGCCGCGCCTCCCGCTGCGCGAGCCACCCGCGGACGTAGTGCCGCCCGGAGACGCCGAGGAGGAACAGTCCCGAGAGGACGAGGAGAAGGGAAGCCGTCCGCCGCGAACGCATCCCTTCAATCTACCCGGTCCGGGAAATAGAATCACGGTGTCAGGGCGCGGGAGGGCGGGAATCCGGCTCCCGGCCGGGATGTTTTGGTGATGGGCGCCGTTGCGCCCGCACAAGGAGCGAAAGAAATGTCTGGACGCTTTGACATGACCCCGGCCTCGGCCTTCACGACCTCGACGGTCGCCTCGGCCGAGAAGGTCACTGCCTTCCTCCGCAAGGTGTACGGCTGGATGTTCGTGGGCCTCGGCATCACCGCCTCGGTGGCGTTCGCGGTCGCCAGCTCGCCGGCGCTGCTGCAGGCCATCGTCACGAATCGCGTTCTGCTGATCGGCCTCTTCGTGGTCGAGATCGGGCTCGTCTTCTATCTGTCGGCTCGCGTTCAGAAGCTGGCCCCGGCCACCGCGGCCACCCTGTTCGTCGTCTACTCGGCGTTGAACGGCGCCACGCTGTCGCTCATCCTCCTGCTCTATACCGGAGCCTCCATCGCCTCGACCTTCGTGGTCACCGCGGCGATGTTCGGCGCGCTCGCGGTCTTCGGGACGGTGACCAAGCGCAGCCTCGCCGGCGTCGGGCAGTTCGCTTTCATGGGACTCGTCGGAGTGATCCTGGCGAGCGTCGTGGGGATGTTCTGGCACAGCACGGGCCTGCAGTTCGGGATCTCGATCGTCGGCGTCATCGTCTTCACCGCGCTCACGGCCTGGGATGCGCAGCGTCTGAAGCAGTGGGCGACGGCGCTTCCCGACGGCCAGACCGGCTCCTACGCCGTCGTCGGAGCCCTCTCTCTCTACCTCGACTTCATCAACCTGTTCCTTTTCATGCTCCGTTTCCTGGGCGGCCGCAGAAACTGACATCCAGCGCACCCGGCTCCAGCAAAAAAACGGGCGGGAGTGATCCCGCCCGTTTTTTTGTCCCGCCCCCTCCCCAGTCCCCCGCGCCCCCCCAAGCCGAAATGGAGCCCAGGGACGGCGGAGCCCCCCGCGGACGCCATGGCTCTTCTTGCATTGTTCTAAGCGAAGCGCTCTCTCGGCCGCCTGTTCGCGAAAGCGAACGCCGCGGCCGAAGGTCTGCCTCCGCGGGGGGCGCAGCCGTCCCCGGGCGTCTTGAGCGTCAGCCGACGAGAGGCAGCCGAGCCACGTTGGCATCCGCAGCAGCAGTCGGCTGCTTCTGCTCGTCGTCCGGTTCCTCGGCCGTCTCCCCCGGATTCCGAAAGAGATTCGCCTCGAGTCCATATTGCCGGTTATAGAGATCGGCGTACCGCCCGCCCCGAGCCAGCAGGGCCTCGTGCCGCCCGCGCTCGACGACGAGCCCGCCCTCGACGACGAGAATCGCGTCGGCCTTCCGAATCGTCGAAAGCCGATGCGCAATGACGAACGTCGTCCGGCCGCGCATGAGCTCCGTCAACCCCTCCTGGATCAGGGCTTCGCTTTCGCTGTCGAGCGAGGAAGTCGCCTCGTCCAGGATCAGGATGCGCGGGTCGGCCAGGATCGCGCGGGCGATCGCGACGCGCTGGCGCTGGCCGCCCGAGAGCTTGATGCCGCGCTCGCCGACGATCGTCTCGTACCGCTCCGGAAGCTTCTCGACGAAATCGTCGCAGCGCGCGATGCGGGCGGCCCGTAGCACGTCCTCGTCCGACGCGTCCGGCCTCGCGTAGGCGATGTTCTCGAGGATCGTTCCGTCGAAGAGGAAGTTGTCCTGGAGGACGACGCCGAGCTGCGCGCGGTAGTCGGAGAGGCGGACATCCTCGAGGTCCTGGCCGTCGATCAGGATGCGGCCGCCTGTCGGCCGGTAGAACGCGGCGACGAGTCCGATCATCGTGCTCTTGCCGGATCCGGACGGCCCCACGAGCGCCGTCGACGTGCCGGGCTCGGAGACGAAGGAGATCCCCCTCAGGACCGGCACGTCCTTCTCGTACTCGAAAGTCACGTCCTGGAACTCGACCTTTCCCTCGACGCGCCCGAGCGGCTTCCGGCGGAGGTCGTCCGCGTCTTCCGTAATCTCGTTGCGCACCTCGCGGATCCTCTCGAGGCCGGCGAAGGCCTCCGTGATCTGGCTTCCGATCGAGACGATCTGGACGACGGGGCCGACGAGCAGGCCGAGATAGAGGGTGTAGGAGACGAAGGCGCCGATCGTCATCCGGCCCCCGAGGATGTCGTTCGCGCCGATCCACATGATCGCGACGCCGACGACGCCGAGAAGAAGCGTCGAGAAGGCCGCGACGGCGGAGAAGCCCGTCATGGTCTTCGCGACGTTGCGGAAGAGCCGGTGGACCCCCTTCGAGAAGACGAGCGCTTCCCGCCGTTCGGCGCGGTACGCCTTGACGACGCGCACGCCCGAAAACGACTCGGTCAGCCGCCCGGAAACTTCCGCGTTGATGCGCGACCGCTCGCGAAAGAGCGGACGAAGCGTGCGGAACGCGAACAGGAGGACGAATCCGAAGAGCGAGAGAACGGCGAGCGCGATGAACGTCAGCTTCGAGTTCAGCCGGAACAGGATCACGAGCGCGAGCACCGCCGTGACGAGGCCGCCCACGACTTCCACGAGCCCGGTGCCCACGAGGTTGCGGATGCCCTCCGCGTCGGTCATGACGCGGGAGAGGAGGGCGCCGACCTTCGTGTCGTCGAAGTAGTTCACCGAGAGCCGGCCGACGTGGCTCTGGATCCGGCGGCGCATCTCGGTGATCGACCGCTGGGCGGCCTTTCCGAGGACCTGCGAAAGGGAGAAGGACGTGACGCCCTGCACGATCGCCGCGGCGGCCGACGCGGCGACGAGGAGCGGGAGAAGCTGGCGGCGGCCCTTCCCGACGACCTCGTCCAAAAGGTACCGGGGCATGCCCGGGAGGACGAGCCCCGCCACACGGTTGACGATCAGGAGGCCGAGGCCGAGAGCGAGCCGTCCGCGGCGCGCGGCGACGAGCTCCGCCGCGTCGCGCAGGACGATGCGGACGGAGATCTTCTTTTTCTTCTTGTCGTCGTCGGACGGAGGGCGCCCGCCTCCGCGGCGCGTCTCTCCCCGCGAGAGACGCGAGGACACGCCGCCGCCGAGGATGCCGGGACGCGCCATCAGGCGCCGCCCTCGCAGCTTCGAACACGGGAAACGGTTTCGGTCTTCATGCGTAGGAGGACATAACGCGCCGGGCGGACGGCGCATTTCGCCCCGCCCGGCGCGAGGCGGCATTCTACGGCGCGCCGCCCCCAGGCGCCGGCGCTTTCCGCGATACGACGAAGAGCTGCGGCGAGGCGAGGCGGTAGGGGGAGCCGTCCGTCGATCCGTGCAGGGAGACCGGCTCGAGCTTCGCGGATCGCAGCATGTCGAGCACCTGGACGACGGTGTCGACCCGGTGGGAGGCGAGTTTCGTCTCGGTGCGGCCTTCCCGGGTCATCGTGTAGCGGTTCTCGATCCTTCCGCGCTCGGCGTCGTACCGGTTCTCGGCGCGGAAGTGGACGCCGCCGGTCTCCATCTCGTAGCCCTCGCGGAAGGAGGGCAGCAGGGATTCCGCGACCTTCGACGCGTCGAGGACGAAGGCGCCGCCCGGCCTCAGCGCGCGTCCGACGCCCGCCAGGAACCGCGTGTCGCCTTCGCGGTCGAAGAACGCAAAGCTTCCGCCCGCGCAGAACGCCGCGTCGAACTCCTCCTCCCAGAGAAGCTCGCGCATGTCGAGGCGCTCCCAGGAGGCGTCGACTCCGCGCGCCGCCGCGGCGTCCCGCGCGGCGGCGAGGAGCTCGGTCGAGTAGTCGATGCCGGTCACGCGGCACCCGCGCGCGGCGAGCTCGACGGCGTGCCGCCCGTGCCCGCAGGGCGCGTCGAGAACCCGCGAGCCGGGACGAATCCCCAGACGCTCCCACAGAAAATCCACTTCGGCGTCCGTCACCGCGCGCGGGACGGCCGCTCGCCAGAAGTCGACCACGAGCCCGGAAAAGAAATCGGCCCACCAGTCGCAAGACGCATTCATTGAAGAAGATGCGTTCATGGAAGTCGATGCGTTCACGGAAGAAGTCGCGTTCATTGAAAGTGTCCTCTCGATCGTTGATCGTCATCACACGGCGCAAAGCGTCGTCGCTCTGCAGGCTTCGCAGCGGAGTGGGTTCGGCGATGGTGTCCCGCGCGGCGCGAGAGGCGCGCGCGGGTCGATCAGAGGACGGCGGTCATAGGCTGCGGAAAGGTTACCCGGCCCGGCCGCCGGGCGTCAATCTTTCGGCGGCCGTGGCTTCGAATAAATGTCCGGCACCGCGATCTCCATGAAGCGGTCCGGCTGCGCGAGCGGCGCCCAGCCCGTCTTCCGGTAGAGCGCGTGGGCATCCCGGGTCGCGAGCATCCACCGGCGGAGGTTCCGGAGGTCGGGATGCGCGTGGATCGTTTCCAGGAGCCAGACTCCGAGTCCCCGGCCTCGATGCGATTCCAGCACGTAGACGTCGGCCACGTAGGCGAACGTGGCGCGATCCGTGATCACGCGCGCGAGGCCGATCTGCCGCCCTTCCTCGTACAGCCCGAACGGCAGCGACCCCTCGATCGAGCGGTCGACGACCTCCTGCGGGATCCCGGCCGCCCAGTACGACTGCGCGAGGAACGCGCGGATGGCCTCGCGGTCGAGGAGGGCCGGATCCGTTGAGATCGTGAAGGCGTCGCGGCGGCGTTCGAAGGGCGGACCGGTCAAGCCGCGTCTCCCGCCGCGCGGATGCCCGGGACGTCGACGACGCGCACGCCGTTCACGGGAGACTCGACCGCGCCCGCGAGCGCGGCGACCATCTGCGCCAGCGTCACGAGGCCCACTCTTCGCGCCCCGTCGCGCGTCGGAGGCAGCTTTTCCAGGAGCCAGTACGCGGGCAGGAGGAAGTAGGGCCACCGGTGGCCCGGCCCGAGCACGTACCAGGGCCGGAGGAACGTCGCGTTTAGCCCGAGGCCGCGGATGAAAGCCTCCGCCTCCGCCCGCGCCGCCACGTACGCCCTCATCGCGGGCGCCGGCTGGGCCACGCTCACGTAGACGAAATGAGCGACGCGCGCCTCCGACGCCGCGCGCGCCGACGCCTTCGCCGAAACGAGGTCGACGGACCGGAAGAGCGCGACCTTCGCGGGGGAGGGATGCGCCACGCCGACGAGCTGGACGAACGTGTCGCAGGGAGGGACCCGCGACGCGAAAGTGGACTCGTCGAGCGCGTCGCCGACGACGGGCTCGCAGCCCGAAGGGAGCTTGCTCTCGGAGCCTCGCCGCACGAGCGCCCGCACGCGGTGCCCGCGCGCCAGAAGCCTCGGAATCAGCCTCGAGCCCACGTAGCCGCTGCCCCCGGCGACGAAGACGTGGCGCACGATCCGGCGCCCGTCGGGGTCAAGGCCCGGCGTTTGCAGACCCCGCGCTCCGAAGGCTCCGGAGGAAGGAGTAACGGCATGGCTCTCACGGCGATCCCCGGACATTGGAAGCGATACAAGGATATCGCCTGGCTTCTCGTCAAGTACGGGCGTTCGGACCTCGTTTCCGGCATGCGGATCGAGGGATTCGAGCCGGACGAGATCCCCGAGGGAGACCGGGCGAGCGCCGAAGAGCTCGCGAAAGATTTGGAACGGCTCGGCCCGACGTTCATCAAGCTCGGCCAGCTCCTCTCGTCCCGCGGCGACCTCCTGCCTCCCGCTTACCTCGCCGCTCTCGCGCGGCTCCAGGACGAGGTCGAGCCGTTCTCGTTCGCCGAGGTGCAGCCGATCGTGGAGTCCGAGCTCGGAGTCCGGATCTCGAAGGCGTTCGCGGAGTTCGAGTCGACGCCGATCGCCGCCGCCTCCCTAGGCCAGGTGCACCGCGCGCGGCTGCGGGACGGCCGGCCGGTGGCGGTCAAGGTCCAGCGGCCGGGCATCCGCGAGCGCGTCCTGGAAGACCTCGACGCGTTCCGCGAGATCGCCGTCTTCCTGGACCACCACTCGGATCTCGGCGGGCGGTACGAGCTCGAGAAGATGGTCGACGAGTTCCGCAAGACGATCCTGGGCGAGCTCGACTACCGCCAGGAGGCCTCGAACCTCGAGGCCATCGGCCGGCAGATGCAGGCATTCCCGCGGATCGTCGTCCCGGCGCCCGTCTCCGACTACACGACCTCGCGCGTTCTGACGATGGACTACATCCGCGGCGAGAAGATCACGGCCCTCTCGCCGCTCCGCCGCATGGACCTCGACGCGCATGCGCTCGCCGACGAGCTCTTCCGGGCCTATCTCCAGCAGATCCTGATCGACGGGTTCTTCCACGCGGATCCCCATCCCGGCAACGTCTTCCTGACGGAGGACGGCCGGATCGCGCTGCTCGACCTCGGCATGGCGGCGCGCATCTCCCCGGCCCTCCAGGAGAATCTGCTGAAGCTCCTTCTGGACGTGAGCGAAGGGCACGGCGACCGGGCCGCGGAGCGCGCGGCTCAGATCGGACGCCGCCTCGAGGGGTTCGAGCAGGCGGAGCTGACGAGAAGAGTGACCGATCTCGTCGGCCTCTACAGCCACGCGACGATCGGGCAGATGCAGATCGGACGCGTGCTGCTCGACGTCACGAAGGCCGCCGGAGAGACGGGTCTGCGGCTCCCGTCCGAGCTGACGCTCCTCGCGAAGACGCTCCTGCAGCTCGACGAGGTCGGCCGCACGCTCGACCCGGACTTCGATCCGAACGCCTCGATCCGGGATAACACCGCGGAGCTCCTCCGCAAGCGCATGATGCGGAGCGCCTCGCCGGGAAGCATCGCGTCGGGGCTTCTCGAAGCGAAGGAATTCGTCGAGAAACTCCCCGGCCGCGTCAACAAAGTGCTGGACGGCCTCGCGAACAACGAGCTCTCCTTCCGGGTCCATACGATCGACGAGCACGCGGTCATCGAGGGTCTGCAGAAGATCGCCAATCGCATCGCGCTCGGCGTCGTCCTCGCCGCGTTGATCATCGGGGCGGCGCTGCTCATGCAGGTCCCGACGACGTTCCGCATCTTCGGATATCCGGGGCTCGCGATGCTCTTCTTTCTCGGGGCGGCGGCCGGAGGGTTCGCGCTGATCCTCTCGATCCTGACCACGGACCGGGCGACGCGCCGCAAGCGAGAGCCGGCCGGGAAGCCCTGACGCGTTCCCGGCGGCGGCACCGCTGCGGCCGGGAGCTGATAGCGTACGGGGGCGATGCGCTTCGTCATCCGGCTCCTCATCAACGCGGCGGCATTGTGGATCGCGACGCGAGTCGTGCCCGGCATCACCGCCACGTCCGAACCGGTCACGTTCCTCGCCGTGGCCTTCGTGTTCGGCCTCCTGAATGCGCTCGTGGCGCCGCTCCTGAAGATCCTCACCTGTCCGCTGATGATCCTGACCCTCGGGCTCTTCACGTTCGTCATCAACGCCGTCATCCTGCTTCTGACGAGCGCGCTCGCGGTCCGGTTCGGGCTCGGGTTTCACGTCGCGGGCTTCTGGTCCGCGTTCTGGGGGGCCCTCGTCGTGTCCATCGTGAGCGTCTGTCTCTCGATCTTCGTTCGCGAGCCCGACCCCAGGGGGTAGGCGTGGCCGCGAAGATCCTGTCGCTTCTCGGGGCGGCGTCCGTCCTGGCGGCGTACGCCGCGAGCCAGGCGGGACGGATGAACCCGCGAGGCTACGTGTATCTCGGGTTGAACCTGCTCGGCGGCGGGATCCTGACTTACTTCGCCGTGCGCGCGGGCGATCCCGGGCTGATGCTCATGGAGGGATCCTGGGTCGCCATCAGCCTGGGCGGGATCCTGTTCGCCGCGCTCCGGTCGCCGGGGCCGGCGGGCACGCCCGAAGAGCCAGGGGCCCGGTCCGACCGGAAGTGACCGCTCTCCGATCCGCGGCCGGGGTCAGCCCGGTCGGGGAGCGTCCGCCGGGGTCCCGGCCTCCGGATAGAAGTGCGCGATGCTGTTGGCGTAGTAAACGAGGAGCGGCAATTCTTCGGGAACGGGCGTGAAGAGGCCCGAGCGCTCCGTCACCAGGCGCCGGAGGGTCAGCATGCGCAGACCGACGTCGATCGCGTAGTCCTGGTCCCCGCGGGGGACGTAGACGTGCGCGCCGCGGGCTTCGAGCGCGCGCATGTCCTCGAGCGCGCGGGACTTGAGCTCGAGCTCGCTCCACGTCCGCGACGGCTCCGAGGAGAAAGCGCGGGCAACGAGCGACACGGGGACGACGGGGATGACCTTCGCAATCGCGCCCATGAGGTCGTCGCCGAGCGCCGAGACCTTCGCGAAGCGCTCCTCCTTCGACAACCCGCGGTAGTCGAGGCCGCGCTCCCGAAGGTAGGACACCAGCGAGATCGGCGAGCCGAAGTTGACGCACGCGTAGCCGAACCGATGCCAGCGGTTACCGGCCATGAGCAGGAGGTTCTTCCCGACGAACCGGAGAAGATTCGCCGCCGACTTCGCTCCGGACGCCTTTTT
Organism: Acidobacteriota bacterium; assembly: GCA_039933215.1. Lineage (GTDB taxonomy): Bacteria > Acidobacteriota > Thermoanaerobaculia > UBA5066 > Gp7-AA6 > JALYUA01. The sequence continues at coordinate 16,341 of JBDTOO010000036.1, read as the reverse complement.
CCCCGGGGAATTTCGATCCCCGAGGAGAGTCCTGTCCTCGAACGTCCGGTCGTAGTTGATCCCCACGGGGATGAACACGATGTCCCGCTCGCCCTCCGGGTCGAACGCGCGCAGCATGTAATCGAGGATGCCGACCTTCGGCGGGCGCAGGCGCCCGTCGCGCGAGAGCCCGCCTTCCGGGAACACCGCCTGCGTGACGCCCGCTTCCGTCGCCATGGCGACCCAGCGCTCGAGGACTTTCCGATAGAGCGCGTCGCGCGAGTTCCGGCGGACGAAGTAGGCGCCCATCGACCGGACGAGAGTCTGGAGCGGCCAGATGCGCGCCCACTCACCGACCGCGTACGACAGCGCCGCCTTTTCCGCGGCGAGGTAGCCGACGAGCACGTAGTCCATGTTGCTGCGGTGGTTGATGAGGAAGACGACGGTCGACTTCGGCGAGAGCCGCGCGAGCCCCTCCTCGTCGGAGTATCCGAGCCGCACGCGGTAGAGCAGCCGCGCGACGTTGCGCGCGAGCGAATACCCGATTCGGAAATAGGCGTATGCGTTGAAGCTGGGGACGATCTCCCGCGCGTAGACGGCGACCCGCCCCATGACGACCTGGCGCGGCATGTCCTGCTCGCGGGCGAAGGCCTCCGCCGTCTCCTGGACCTCAGGGTCGTAGAGCAGGCGGTCGATCAGGACCTCGCGTTTCGTGAGCTTGAAGGACGGAATCTGGATCTTCAGCCGCGTGTGGATCTCCTCGAGCACGCGGTTGACGCGCCGGCGCAGAAACCACCGCGCGCTCGGGATCAGAAGGCGGTCGAGCGCCGCCCAGACGGCCAGGATCACGAGGACCACGAGAAGCCAGAGCGGAACGGTGACGAGAGTCATGGCAGGACCGGCGCAGATTTCCGGATCACCCGATTCTTCTGTCGCGCGTCACTCGACGCACCCGCGGGCCGCCACCCGCCATCTCCCCTCCACGAGACCGCCCCGCACGGCGTACACGCGATCGTGGAGATTCGACACGACGCACGCGTGGTTCGGCAGCACGCGGACGCGCTCTCCCACGGCAAAGCGCTCTCCCGCGGCGATGTCGACGACCCCGTGTTCCTCCGACAGGCGGGCGACACGGCTGACTCGTCCGAGGAGAAATCCGTGGCCGCCGGCCGCGGGGCGCAGCCCGTCGGACGACAGCGTCTTGGAGCCCGCGTCGAGCACGGCCCGCGTCGGCGACGGGACGCTGACGACGGTCGCGAGCACCGTCAGCGCGCAGTCCTCGATGCCGCACGTGCCGAGCGAGACCTGCGACGCGTCGTGGTAGACGTAGTTGCCGGGCCGGCATTCGGTGACGCCCTCCGCCGACATCGCCGAGCGGGCGGAAGGCGTCGAGCCGACCGAAACCTCCTCGACGGGAACCCCGGCGGCCCGCACGCTCTCGGCGGCGCGCGCGAGAGTCGTCCCTTCGGCGCGTCCGACGGAAGCCACTCCGGCCGGGGACGTCTCGTGGTACGCGTGGCCCGCGTGCGTGAAGAGGCCCCGAACGGCGAGGCCGGGAAGGCCGGCGACGCGCAGAGCGAGCTCCGGGGCCGCCTCCGGCGGGACGCCGACGCGCCCCGTCCCGCAGTCGACCTTCAGCATCACGTCGAGCCGGCGGCCGGCCGCCGCGAAGACGGAGGAGAGAGAGCGGGCCCCTTCCGCGCTGTCGACCCCGACGGCGAGCCGGACCCGGTCGGAGAGGGAAAGGAGCCGCTCGGGCTTGCCGAGCCCGACGACGGGATAGGCGAGGAAAAGGTCGTCGAACCCTTCGGTGGCGAACACCTCCGCCTCGGAGGTCTTGGCGACGGTGAGTCCGCACGCTCCCGCCGCGATCTGGAGCCGCGCGAGCTCCAGTGTCTTGTGGGTCTTCGCGTGCGGGCGGAGCTTCACCCCCGCGGCGCGCGCCGCCGAGGCCATCCGCTCGACGTTGCGCTCGAGAACGTCGAGATCGACGAGCACGGCCGGCGTCTGCAGGTCTTCGAGCCGGGTCACGCGGGCAAGCATAGTGCTCCGACGCCGCCGGCCGAGAGACTTGACACTCCGGATCGGGACGGGCAGTGTGGATCGCGGCATGCCGCGACCGTCCCCGCCCTCCCCGCCGTGCTTCGTGCTGCCCCCGTACATGCTCGAGAACATCGGGCGCAACGGGTCGGCGGCGCAGCGGCGGAGCGCCCTCGCGACGCTGATCGCCTCGGAGCGGTTCCGAGCGCGGCGCCAGGTGCTCGCCGCGCTTCCCGTTGCCACGCCGACCGGCGAAAAGCGACGGGACGTCTTCGACGCCGCGCACCGCACGACGCTGCCGGGCCGTCTCGTTCGGGCCGAGGGCGATCCCCCGACCGCGGACGAGGCCGCCGACGAGGCGTACGACGGAGCGGGCTCGACCTACGACCTCTTCTTCGAGGCGTTCGGCCGCAACTCGATCGACGACCGGGGCATGCGCCTGGACTCGACCGTCCACTACGGGGACGGCTACGACAACGCGTTCTGGAACGGCAGCCAGATGGTCTACGGGGACGGCGACGGGGACCTCTTCCGGCGGTTCACGATCTCCGTCGACGTGATCGGGCACGAGCTGACGCACGGGGTCACGTCGCGGGAAGCGAATCTCGACTACCAGGGCCAGTCCGGCGCGCTGAACGAATCGATCTCGGACGTCTTCGGGTCTCTCGTCAAGCAGCGCGCGCTCGGGCAGACGGCACTCGAGGCGGACTGGCTCATCGGAGAGGGTCTCTTCACGCCGAAGGTCAACGGAACGGCGCTGCGCTCGCTGCGCTCCCCGGGGACCGCCTACGACGATCCGGTGCTCGGCGCGGATCCGCAGCCGTCGCACATGAGCGGCTACGTCGAGACCGACGACGACGACGGGGGAGTGCATCTCAACTCGGGGATACCGAATCACGCGTTCTTCCTCGCCGCGACGGCGATCGGCGGACCCGCGTGGGAGAAGGCCGGGATGATCTGGTACGTCGCACTGAAGGACCGTCTCCGGCACGGGTCGGACTTCGCCGAGGCGGCGAGGCTCACGGCGGCGGTGGCGGCGGAGCTCCACGGAACCGGCTCTTCCGAGGCGGAGGCCGTCCGCGGCGCCTGGAACGCGGTCGGGCTGGGCGTCGCGGGGGCGTAAGGCTGGGGCGGGTGCCCCGATTCGGTTAGGCTCTCCCATCCGATGCGCAGATCCCGCAGGCCCGCCTGGCTCTCGTCGACGGCGCTCATCTTCTACGCGCTGATCCTCGGCGTCGTGCTCGGGGCGTACCTCCCGGCGGAGGCGCACCCCCGCGCCTACGAGACCTTCCGATTCATGTCGAAGGCCTTCATCAACCTGATCAAGATGCTGATCGTCCCCCTGATCTTCTCGACGATCGTCGTCGGGATCGGGAAGACCGGGGACGTGCGCGCAGTCGGGCGCATGGGGATCAAGGCGCTCATTTACTTCGAGATCGCTTCGACCGCCGCCCTGGCTCTCGGGCTCGCGATCGCACACGTCGTCCGGCCGGGCGACGGCCTCCACCTTCCGCCGTCGGGCGAGCAGCTCGTGCAGCCGAAGACGTTCGCCGAGACCCTCCTGCACCTCTTTCCCTCGAACGTCGTCGAAGCCATGTCCAAGCAGGACGTGCTCCAGGTCGTCGTGTTCGCGACGCTCATCGGTGTCGCCGCCGCGCACGTCAAGGGCAAGTCCGGCCCCTTCTTAAACGTCATGGACTCGATCGTGGCCGTGATGTTTCAGCTGACCGACTACGTGATGGCGCTGACGCCGCTCGGGGTCTTCGGCGCGATGGCGGGCGCCGTCTCGCATCACGGGCTGTCGGTTCTCGGCTCCTACGCGAAGCTCGTGGGCTCCCTCTACGGAGCTCTCGTGCTCTTCACGCTCCTCGTGCTGCTGCCCGCTCTCCTGATCGTCCGCGCTCCGGTTCTCGAGTTCTTCAAGAAGATCCGGGAGCCGTTCCTGCTCGCCTTCTCGACGGCGTCCTCGGAGGCCGCGCTTCCCCGCGCGCTCGAAAAGATGGTCGAGTACGGAGTTCCGAAGTCCGTGGCGGGCTTCGTGATCCCGGCCGGCTACTCGTTCAACCTCGACGGATCGACGCTCTACATCTCGCTCGCGGCCCTGACGATCGCCCAGGCGGCGGGCGTGAAGATGTCGCTCGAGACCGAGCTCCTGATGATGTTGACCTTCCTCCTGACGTCGAAGGGCGTCGCCGGAGTCCCGCGCGCCTCTCTCGTGATCATCGCCGCGGGCTGCGCGGCTTTCAACCTGCCCGGCGAAGCGGGCGTCGCGATGATCCTCGCCGTCGACGAGATCATGGACATGGCGCGGACGTCGATCAACGTGATGGGCAACTGCGTGGCCTCCGTGGTCGTCGCGAGGTGGGAGGGCGTGCTCGGCAAGCCCGTCCCGGTCCACGACGAGTCGTCTCCCGGCGCGGAGGTCGCTTCGAGTCGCTGATCCGAGGAGGTGCACCATGAGACTCGCACTCGTGCGCCGCGGCGGGGTCGCGGGAATGGCCCGGCGTTCCGTCGTCGAGACCCGCGAAGGCACGCCGCAGGACGCCGAAATCCGCCGCCTCGTCCACCAGGCGGAGCTCCCCCGGTTCTCGGAGTCGACCCTGAGGACGGGACCCGACCGGATGCGCTACACGCTGACGGTCGAAGACGGAGACGCGCACCACTCGGTGACGTTCGACGAGGAGAACACCCCGGAAGCGATCCGCCCCTTGATGGAGGCCATCGTCCGCCACGCCTCGACCGCCGATAACGACCCCGAAGCGACAAAAGCCTAAGCCGTCGCGAGCGGATGTTTCGGTTTGCCGGGACTGGATCTGGCGGCTGCCCGGGTGGGCGTGGGGGTCAGGCACGCATTTCGCCATTTTGGGGGCAACAGTTGAGGAGTGCGTTTGGTTGGCACGCATTTCTGGGGGCGGTCGGGTGGGGCTTGGGAGACTTCTGTTGCGGGGGGATTTTTGAGGTCGGCGGAAACTCCGGCGCTAAGTCTCTCTTCCGACCAGCCGGCGCCGAGGAGCGCGCGTCGACCCTGGCGAGGAGCGGAGGACTCAGGCGGGGAAGAGGCTGCGATGGGGGACGTGGACGAGGGCGTTCGGAATCGCCCAGAGGTCTTCCTGGGACGTCATCCAGTGGAGGCGGACAAAGCGAGCGAGGTGGATCGCGGAGGAGTAGGCGCAGCGTCTTCTGGCGGCGAAGGTTGAAGTAGCTCTCGACGTACGAGAGCGCGAGGGAGCGCGGCGTCGGATGGACCGGCTCCCGGTATCGGAGGCCCGAGTAGTTGGACCGTCCGATCGCGCCCCACCCGGCGGGCCCCCGATATATGGCCAGCACGTGGCCGTCGTCCTGTTCCGCTTCGAGGTCGAGGAGGAGCGGGGGATGGCCCTGAACGCACAGCGCTCCGGCGGCGAAGAGGGCGGCGTCCATGCACTGGGCGCGGCGCTCGCGCATCACCCGGCGCGGGGAGCGGCAGGTCGCCGCGTGACGGACGCCATAGAATGCCCGAAACATCTGTCGCACAAGGAGACAATCGTGATCTCGCACTCGAAAAGATCGGTTAGCGGTGTGGGAGTGGCGATGCTCGTGATCGGGCTCCTGATGCCCGGCTGCCGGAAAACCGAGACGGCCGGGAGCGGCGAGGTGGCGGTAACGCCGTCCGTCGCCTCGACGACGTCCGCGCAGGCCGCGACCGGCGGGGCCGCTCCCGTCGGGGACACGTCCCGTCCTCCGTTCGGCTTTCTCGACACGCCGAAAGAAGGCGAGACCGTAAACGCGGGAAGCTGGGCCTTCGGATGGGCGCTCGACGACTCGGGCATCGCGCAGGTGCTCGTCGCCGCGGAGACGGGGCAGACGAGCCCGGTCGCGCTCGGCCAGCGGTTTCCGGGCGTCGCCAAAGACCATCCCGACTATCCGAACGCGGCCCTCGCGGGGTTCGGGTTCCCCGTCCCGGCGGTGGGCCCGGGCACGCACACGCTGATCATCACCCTGGTCGGCAAGGACGGCGGCCGGACGGAGATCCGCCGCCAGATCCGCGTCCCGTGACCGGGCGGCGGGGCGTCGCGACGGCGCGGGCGCTCGCAATTCTCGCGATCCTCTGGCTCGCCGCCGCGCCGGCGGCTCTCGCGGCGGCGCCGCCGGTCCGCGTCTTCATCTCCGCCGACATGGAGGGGATCGCCGGCGTCGTGACGGGGGACCAGCTCGGCACCGCGGGATTCGAATACCTCCGGTTCCGCGAGTTCATGACGAACGAGGTCCTCGCGGCGATCGAGGGCGCGCGCGCCGCGGGAGCGACGGAGTTCGTCGTGGCGGACTCGCACGGAAACGGCGAGAGCCTCCTCTTCGAAAAATTCGCCAGAGACACGCTCGTCGTACGCGCCTGGCCGCGGCCGCTCGCCATGATGCAGGGGATCGACGAGACGTTCGCCGCGGCCATGTTCATCGGGTACCACAGCTCGACGACGAATCCGGCCGGAGTGCGGGCCCATACGATGTCGTCCGCGAATATCGCGGATGTGCGTTTGAACGGGGTGTCCGTCCCGGAGGCGGGTCTGAACGCGGCGATCGCCGGGAGCTTCAAGGTTCCGGTCGTGCTCGTGACGGGCGACGACGCGATCGGCAAGGAGGCGTCGGGCCTCATACCGGGGATCGAGGTGGCGGTGGTCAAGTGGGCGTACGGATTTCACTCCGCGAAGACCATGACCCCGGCGGCCGCGTGCGATCTGATCCGGGAGAAAGCTCGTGTGGCGCTCTCCCGCGCGCGGGAAATCCGGCCGTGGACGGTCAAGACGCCTGTGGACCTCGAGATCCGCTTCAAGAACTACCGTCCGGCGGAGCTCCTCGCGTATCTGCCGATCGTCGAGCGGGTCGACGCGCATGCGATCCGATTCCGGGCGAAGGACATTCTCGAAGCCACGCGCTTCGTCGAATTCGTCATCAACTACCAGCCCGAGCTCGCCCCCTGAGGGGCGGACTCTGTCTTCCGGAGGTCGAGGAGAACTCATGAAGCTCTTCGCACGACTCGTTCTCGGCGCGCTGCTCGCCGCGTGGACGGCTCCCGGCGCCGCGGCTGCCGCCTCCTCCGAGCGCCGCCCGATCACGGAGAAGGACCTGCTCGCCTTCCGGTGGGTGGCGGATCCCCAGATCTCTCCGGACGGCTCCACGGTGGCGTACGTGCTCGTCACGGTCAACGCGGAGGAAGACCGCTACGAGACGAGCCTGTGGGCCGTTTCGGTTTCCGGCGATCCGGCGCCGCGGCGTCTCACCGCGGGGCCGCGGGACCTGGCGCCGCGCTGGTCGCCGGACTCGCGCACGCTCGCGTTCACGCGCGCGCCGGCGGAGAAGGAGAAGCCGCAGATCTTCCTCCTTCCCATGGCGGGCGGCGAGCCGCGAAAATGGACCGATCTCCCGAAGGGAACAGGCAGGCCGGTTTGGTCTCCGGATTCGCGGCGGATCGCGTTCACGAGCGGCACGAACGACGAGGACGCCGCGGAGCAGGCGGCCGCCCGGGAGCGCCACGGCCCCGCGCCGAAGAAGAGCGACGTCCGCGTCATCACGCGCGCCGTGTATCGGTCGAACGGGCAGGGATGGCTCGACCCCGCGCATCCCGATCACGTCTGGGTCGTCTCCGCCGTCGCGGACGCCGACCGTCCCGACCGTCCCCCGGAGCCGAAGCGCCTGACGTCCGGGCGATACGGAGAAAGCGATCTCTCGTGGAGCCGGGACGGCTCCACGATCTTCTTCGTTTCGGACCGGGTGGACGAGCCCTACTACGACCCTCCCGATTCGAATCTCTATGCAATTCCCGCGTCCGGAGGCACCGCCGAGACCGTCATCGACATCGCGGGCGAGGTCCACGGCGCTGTCCCGTCTCCGGATGGCGCCCGGTGGGCCTTCGTCGGCGACATGAATCCAGCGAAGGTGCAGTCGCACACCCGCGCGGACATCTACCTCCTTCGCGACGGGAAGTCGGCGCCGCTCACGCCGGGCCGGGAATTCGAGATCGGCAGCTCCGTCGGAGGAGACCAGCACGCGCCGCGCGGGGCGAGCCCGAATCCTCTCGTCTGGTCACCCGACGGACGGACGCTCGTCGCCGGCGTGACGGAGCATGGCCGCTCCAACCTCGTCCGAATCGACGCCGCGACCGGCCGCGCGGAGCCGTTGACGTCCGGCGAGCACGACGTGATGGCCTGGAGCGCCACGCCCGACGGCTCGCGCTTCGCCCTGACGATCGGCGACGACACGCACGTCGGCGACCTGTGGATTCTCGACGCGAACGCGAAGAAGCTTCGGCAGCTGACTCGCGTCAACGACGCGCTCTTTTCGACGCTGACGCTCTCCGAGCCGGAGGAGATCTGGTATCCGAGCTTCGACGGGAAAAAGATCCACGGCTGGATCCTGAAGCCGCCCGGCTTCGACGCCTCGAAGAAGTACCCGATGATCCTGGAGATCCACGGAGGACCGCACTCCGCGTACGGACGCACCTTCACGCACGAGTTCCAGTGGATGGCCGCCCGCGGATACGTCGTGCTCTACACGAACCCGCGCGGGAGCACCACGTACGGCGAGGAGTTCGCGAACGTCATCCAGTACCGGTACCCCGGCGACGACTACAAGGACCTGATCGCGGGGGTCGACGAGGTGGTCCGGCGGGGCTACGTCGACGCGAAGCGGATCGGGGTCACGGGCGGGAGCGGCGGCGGTCTCCTGACGAACTACGCGGTGACGCAGACGGACCGCTTCGCGGCGGCCGTCTCCCAGCGATCGGTCGCGGACTGGGCGGCCTTCTGGTACACGGCCGACTTCACCCTCTTTACGCCCTCCTGGTTCCGCTCGAATCCCATGCAGGACGCGGAGGAATTCTGGAAGCGGTCGCCCGTTCGGTACGCGGACAAGATCGTCACCCCGATGCTCTTCGTGGAAGGGGACGACGACCTGAGAACCCCGCCGTCGCAGGGAGGCGAGGCGATGTTCCGCGCCCTGAAGGCGCAGAAGAAGACGGCCGTCATGGTGCGGTTCCCCGGCGAGACCCACGAGCTGTCCCGCTCCGGCAAGCCCTCCCACCGGGTGGAGCGGCTGCAGCACATCGTCAACTGGTTCGAGAAGTACCTGAAGGGCCAGAAGATCGAGGCCTACGACCTGCAGTAAGACCGGTCCCGCGAGGCCCGCGCTACCATAGCGCCCCCTCGGCGGACAGGAGGATTCCCTGGCGGACATCGCGGGTCACGAGAACGCGCGCGGAAAGTATCTCGCGACCCTCTGCGTGGGGGCGCTCGGCGTCGTCTACGGCGACATCGGCACGAGCCCGCTCTACGCCCTCCGCGAGTGCTTCCGCGGGGTGCACGGCGTGGCGCCGACGCACGCGAACGTCCTCGGCGTCCTCTCGCTCGTCTTCTGGTCGCTCCTCATCGTGATCTCGATCAAGTACCTCCTGTTCGTCATGCGGGCCGACAACCGCGGGGAGGGAGGGATCCTCGCTCTCATGTCGCTGATCCGGCCTCACCGCAAGGGGACCCGCGGGCCGCGCTGGATCCTGGCGATGCTCGGGATCTTCGGCGCGGCGCTCCTCTATGGAGACGGGATGATCACGCCGGCGATCTCGGTCCTCTCCGCCGTCGAGGGCCTTCGCATGGCGACGCCGCTGTTCGAGAACGTCGTCGAGCCGATCACGATCGTGATCCTGATCGGGCTCTTCCTGTTCCAGAGGCGAGGGACCGGCGGCGTGGGGGCGATCTTCGGCCCCGTCATGGTCGTGTGGTTTGCCGCGCTGTCGGTTCTGGGGATCAACCAGATCGTCCGGGAGCCCTCCGTGCTCTTCGCCGTCCTTCCCATCCACGCCGTCCGGTTCTTCGAGGCGAACGCCGGCCGCGGCTTCCTCGTGCTCGGCTCCGTCTTCCTGGTCGTGACCGGGGGCGAGGCGCTCTACGCGGACATGGGGCACTTCGGCGCCCGTCCCATCCGGCTCGCCTGGTTTACGTTCGTCCTCCCCTCGCTGCTCATGAATTACTTCGGGCAGGGTTCGCTGCTGCTGCGCGATCCCTCGGCGGCGGAGAATCCCTTCTACCGGCTGGGCCCCGCGTGGACGCTCTATCCGATGGTCGTGCTCTCGACGATCGCGGCGGTGATCGCGTCGCAGGCCGTGATCTCCGGGGCCTTCTCGCTGACGCGGCAGGCCGTCCAGCTCGGCTACAGCCCCCGCGTGCGCATCGAGCACACGTCCGCTCGCGAGATCGGACAGATCTACATCCCGGCGGTGAACTGGACGCTCATGATCGCGACGATCGCTCTCGTGGTGGGGTTCCACAGCTCGAGCAACCTCGCCGCCGCTTACGGCGTCGCGGTGACGACGACGATGGGGATCACCACCGTTCTCATGGCGGTCGTCGCGCGCGAGCTCTGGCACTGGTCGATCGCCGCCGCCGCCGGTCTCGCGGCGATCTTCCTCGTTCCGGACCTCGCCTTCTTCTCCGCCAACATCGTCAAGGTGGGCCACGGAGGATGGTTCGCGCTCATCGTGGCCGGTGCCGTCTTCACGCTGATGACGACGTGGCGGCGCGGCCGGCAGATCCTGGATGCGAGGATGCGCGAGGAGATGCTCCCGATCGATCTCTTCTTGAACGACGTGTCGCGGGGAACCATCCCGCGCGTGCAGGGAACGGCGATCTACATGTCCCGTACGCCGGAAGGCGTCCCGCCGACCCTCCTCCACAACCTGAAGCACAACAAGGTCCTGCACCGGCAGGTCGCGTTCCTGACGGTCTTGACGCAGGAGCAGCCGCACGTCCCCGGACTGGAGCGGATCGAGGTCGCGAGCCTCGGGCAGGGGATCTTCCGGGTCGTCGCGCGCTACGGCTTCATGGAGGAAGCGGACGTCCCGGAGCTTCTCCGGGCGATCGAGTATCCGGGGCTCGAGTTTCCGGTGGGCGACACGAGTTACTTTCTCGGCAAGGAGACGATCTTCGCGACGCGCCGCCCCGGGATGGCGCTCTGGCGCGAGCGGCTCTTCGCCGTGATGTCCCGCAACGCGCGCAGCGCGACGCTCTTCTTCCACCTGCCGCCGAACCGCGTCGTCGAGCTCGGCGCGCAGATCGAAATCTAGGGCCGGGTTAGGGCTTCTTTCCCAGGTACTCGGGCGGGATCGGCTTGTCCGCGGACTCCTGGTCCCAGAGCACCTCTACGACCCACCAGCGGTTGCCTTCCTTCACGAGCTGGAGCGCGTTGATCCCCCGCACGAACGGGGCCGCGTCCGCAGCGGTGTATCGGCCCTCGTAGGTCGAGAAAACCTGGCAGATGTTCCCGTAGCAGTCGGTCTTGCGCGAGATCTCGCGCTCGGAGAATCCCTGGTCCTTGCCGCCCTGGCTCTTGCGCGTCGCGATCCCGGCCGAAACGCGGGCGATGAAGTCTTCGGGGGTGAGCATCGCGAGCTCGCCCGTCGGACGCCGGGGAGGGATGAGGCGGCCCGCCGGCAGAAAGATCGCCCGCATGCGGGACCAGTCGGGCTCCTGGTTCGGGGGATGCGACACGGCCTCGTAGAGCGACCGCACGATCGCGTCGACGGATTCCGCCTCGCGCGACGCGGGAGGCTGAGGCGTCGGGACCGCCGGCGTGGCAACCGCCGCGGCAGCGGGGGCGGCAGGAAGCGGAGTCGGGGTGCCGGGTCCGGCGGGCAGGAACGGCGCCGCCGCCGCGAAAAGGAGCGCCGCGGCGAAACGGGACAGGGTCGTGCGTTTCATGGAGCCTCCGATTTTCGAGAGACGCTATCAGTCCCGCGGGCGGCTTCGCCCGAGACCGAACACTGCGCCCTCCCCACCCGAGCCGCGAGAGCCCTCTCACCTCCCCCCGCATCCCTCCCCCCAGCGGAGCGCATCCCACCACCCTTCCGCCACACGGGAGCCCGGGGCCGGCCGCTCCCGGAGGAGACCCTCGAAATCGGCGCACACCACACCGGCGCGGGAGCGACTCCATGGCTGCGCCGATTTCGCGGAGGCGCGACGGGACACTCTCGTCCCACCCCGCAAGTCGTGCCGTGTCTCGGCAGGGAGCGGCCGGCCCCGGGCGTCTTTCCAAGAGGGAGCGTTGTACATTGCGCCACTATGAGCAAACGCATCCGCCACTCCCGAGCTGACCTCGCCGAAATCGCGCGCGAGGCCATGCTCGACCGGGGGCTCGAGCCCGAGTTTTCCGCGGAGGTCGCCCGCCAGCTCGCCGCGATCCCGGGACCGGCGAACGAAGCCGGGCCGGACGCGAGCGATCTGCGCGCCCTCCTCTGGTGCTCCATCGACAACGACGACTCCCGCGACCTCGACCAGCTCACCGCCTCCGAGGATCTCGGGAACGGGAGCGTGAAGATCCTCGTGGCGATCGCCGACGTCGACGCGGTCGTGAAGAAAGGGTCGCCGATCGACGACCACGCGCGGGCGAACACGACGTCGGTCTACACCGCCGCGCGGATCTTCCCGATGCTTCCGGAGCAGCTCTCGACGGACTGGACGTCGCTCAACCCGGACGAGGAGCGTCTCGCGATCGTGACGGAGATGCTCTTCGACGGCGACGCCGCGCTGACCGGCTCTTCCATCTACCGCGCCCGCGTGAAGAACAAGGCGAAGCTCGCGTACGACTCGGTCGCCGCGTGGATCGAGGGGAAGGGCGAGGAGCCCGCCCCGGCGCGCTCCGTCGCCGGGATGGACGTCCAGCTCCGCATGCAGGACGCGCTGGCGCAGAAGCTGCGGGACCGCCGCCACGAGGAAGGCGCGCTCGAGCTCGAGACGCTCGCTCCGAAAGCGATCTTCGACGGCGAGCAGGTCGTCGATCTGCGGCAGGAGGCGCACAACCGGGCACGGCAGCTGATCGAAGACCTGATGATCGCGACGAACGGCGTCTCGGCGAGGTTCCTGGCTTCGAAGGGCGTCGCCTCGCTGCGGCGCGTCGTGCGGTCCCCCGAGCGGTGGCAGCGCATCGTCGACGTCGCCAAGGACGAGGGCGAGAGCCTGCCGCCGGAGCCGGACTCCCGGGCGCTCGAGGAGTTTCTCGCCAGACGGCGCCGGGCCGATCCGGTGCGGTTTCCCGATCTTTCTCTCATCATCGTCAAGCTGATGGGCGCCGGCGAGTATGTCGTCGAGAGGCCCGGGGCGGCCTCCATCGGGCACTTCGGGCTGGCCGTGCGGGACTACACGCATTCGACGGCGCCGAACCGGCGGTTCCCCGACCTGATCACCCAGCGGCTCGTGAAGTCCGTGCTGACCGGCGCTCCGCCCGCGTACACCGCCGGCGAGCTCGAGGAGCTGGCCCTTCACTGCACCGAGCAGGAGGACGACGCGGACAAGGTGGAGCGCCAGGTGCGCAAATCGGCGGCGGCGCTCCTTCTCGAATCCCGCATCGGCCAGCGCTTCGACGCGATCGTCACGGGAGCGTCCGATAAAGGCACGTGGGTCCGCATTCTCACGCCGCCGGTCGAGGGAAAGCTCGTCCACGGGGACGAGGGCACGCAGGTCGGCCAGAGGCTCCGTGTGAAGCTCATCTCGACCGACTTTGACCGGGGATTCGTCGATTTCGCGCGCACCGGATAGGCGCGGCCGCAACCCGTCCCCTCTCCCCTCCGTATGACTTCCGAAGAGGGGGATCCATGCGCCCAAACCGAGCCGCAGCTCTCGCCGTTCTCTTCGTTGCGGGGACGTCCCTGACCGCCGCCCGCACCGCGGCCGCGGACGACCTCTCCGCGCGCCGGAAGGCGTTGAACGACCTGCTCGCCGAGCACTGGGAGTACTCCCTCTCGCACAGCCCCGAGTTCGCTTCCGTCCTCGGCGACAAGCGGTGGAACGACAAGGTGTCGGATCTCTCCGAGCGGGAGATTCTGGCGGACCAGGCGAAGGACCGCGAGTGGCTCGCCCGGATGAAGAAGATCGATCCGGCGGATTTTCCCGAGCAGGAGGCGTTGACGCGGACGCTCTTCATCCGTGGCGTCGACGAGTCCATCGCCAACGAGCGGTTCCGCAACTGGGAGATGCCCGTCAGCCAGATGAGCGGCATCCATCTGAACGCGCCGGAGCTCGTCCCGCTTCTCTCCTTCGCGACCGTCAAGGACTACGAGGACTACGTGGCGCGGTTGAAGCGGCTTCCCGTCCAGTTCGACGACGTCACGGCGCGCATGCGCAAGGGGATGGCGGACGGCCTCATGCAGCCGACGTTCCTCCTCGAGAAGGTCGCGGCGCAAAGCGAGGGAATCGCGGCCGGAAAGCCCGAAGACAGTCCCTTCGCCCGTCCGCTCGCCACGATGCCGAAGGACTTCTCCGCCGGAGATGCGGCCCGGCTCCGCGAAGCCGTCCTCTCGGCGATCCGAGAGTCCGTGCTCCCCGCCTACGTGAAGTTCGCGCGGTTCGTGCGGCAGGAGTACGCGCCGCGAGGCCGCACGGAGCCCGGAATGTGGTCGCTGCCCGACGGCGCCGCGCGTTACGCCGCGCGCGTCCGGCAGCTCACGACGACGGACAAGACGCCCGAGGAGATCCACCGGATCGGTCTCGAGCAGGTCGCGGAGCTCGAGCGCCAGATGATGGTCATCGCGAAGAAGCAGGGATTCGGAGACCTCAAGAGCTTCAACGCGTCGATCGAGAAGAATCCGAAGCTGCACTTCGGCTCGCGCGAAGAGATCCTCGTCCTCTACCGCAAGTACATCGACCAGATGCGCGGAAAGCTGCCGGTGCTCTTCGGCCGTCTGCCGAAGGCCGCCGTCGAGGTTGACGCGGTCGAGTCCTTCCGCGAGAAGGAGGCCTCGGGAGCGCAGTACAACCAGGGTGCGAAGGACGGCTCGAGGCCCGGCCGCGTCATGGTCAATACGAGTGAGCCCGAAAAGCGCGGCTGGATCTCGACCGAGTCGACCGCGTACCACGAGGGTGTTCCCGGTCACCACCTGCAGATCTCGATCGCGCAGGAGCTCGAAGACCTACCGCCGATCCGGCAGCAGACGAATTACGGCGCCTTCGTCGAAGGTTGGGCTCTTTATTCCGAGCGGCTCGGCAAGGACGTGGGTTTCTACCAGGATCCGTACAGCGACTACGGACGGCTCCAGGACGAAATGCTCCGGGCGATCCGGCTCGTCGTCGACACCGGGTTCCACCAGAAGAAGTGGACGCGGCAGCAGGTCGTCCAGTTCTTCCACGACCATTCGGCGATCGCGGAAGTCGAGGTGCAGAGCGAGACCGATCGGTACATCGCCTGGCCGGGGCAGGCCCTCGGATACAAGCTCGGTCAGCTGAAGATCCTCGAGCTGCGCGATCGGGCGAAGAAAGCGCTCGGAACCCGCTTCGACATCCGGGCCTTCCACGACGAAATTCTCGGCGCCGGGGCGCTGCCGCTCGACGTCCTCGACCGCCGGATTGACGCCTGGATTGCCGCGAACAAAAAGGCCTGAATGCGCGCCGTCGTCGGGCGCCGGCCGCGGGGCGTTCATCCTTTCGCCGCGCTTCTCCGATAATCTTCCGGTTCCACGGAACCATTGACAGGAGCAAGCCGGGAGTGAACGATGAGAATTGCGACCCGATTCGCGCCGCTGCTGATGATCTTCGCCGCCGCGTCTGCGGCGCGGGGGCAGGCCGTGTCCGCTGACTCGAAGACCGCCGCGGCGGCCGGCGCGCCGACGGCGGCCGAGGCGAAGGCGTTTCTCGACGAGGCGGAGACGAGACTCCTGTCCCTCGCCAATGAAGCGTCGCGGGCCGGATGGGTGCAGTCGACCTACATCACGGACGATACTCAGACCCTGTCGGCGCTGGCCAACGAGCGGGTGATCGCCGCTTCCGTGGGCTACGCCAAGCGGGCGACCCGCTTCGACAAGGCCGCGCTTCCCCCCGATCTCGCACGGAAGATGCGGCTCCTGAAGAACTCGCTCACGCTCGCCGCGCCGTCGAACCCCCGGGAGAGCGAAGAGCTCACGCAGATCGTCGCACGGCTCGAGGGCGCGTACGGCAAGGGGAAATATTGCCCGCCCGGCCAGGCTGACAAGTGCCTCGATGTCGGGGACATCACGAAGATTCTCGCGACGAGCCGCGACCCGAAGAAAATCGAAGAGGCCTGGGCGGGGTGGCACACGATCTCCCGCCCCATGCGCCAGGACTTCGCGCGCTACGTGGAGCTGGCGAACAAGGGAGCCCGCGAGCTCGGCTTCGCGGACGCGGGCGCGATGTGGCGCTCCAAGTACGACATGCCGCCGGCGGACTTCGCGAAGGAGCTCGACCGACTCTGGGAGCAGGTGCGTCCGCTCTACGTCTCCCTGCACGCTTACGTGCGCGCGAAGCTCCGCGAGAAGTACGGCGACGCGGTCCCCGCGAACGGGCCGATCCCCGC
>JBDTOO010000035.1:0-36574 GCA_039933215.1 Acidobacteriota bacterium | reverse complement strand
CGAATACGACGCGGCGTCCTTTCCGCGCTGCGCGCGGGGCGCCGCTAGCCCGTTCCGGCCCGATCGCCATGCTCGTTGATCTCGTCCGAAGCGTTCCCGCGTACGCGGATCTGCTCGCCCGCCTGCGAGCCGGCGAGCGGCCCGTCGTGGCGGGCGGCGCGGGCGCGCTCACCGGACTGATCCTCGGCGCGCTCGCGGGCGACCTCGGCTCTCCGGTCGCCGTCATCGTTCCCGACGAGAAGGCGGCGGAAACCGTCACCGGCGATCTCGCGGCCGCCGGCCTGACGCGCGTGTTTCACGCGCCCGCGCCGACCCTGACCCCGTACCAGCGCATCCCGCCGTCGCTCAAGGCGCGACGCGACGAGTTCGGCCTTCTCGCCGCGCTCCAGGGAACGGAGACCGTGCAGGCGATCGTCGTTCCGGCGCGCGCGCTCTTCGCGAGGCTCCCATCCCCCGAAACCTTCGCGGGCCTCCTTCTCGCCTTGCGGGAGGGCGAGGAGATCTCGCTGCCACGATTCGTCGCGCGGCTGACGGGCGTGGGCTACCGGCGCTCGGACCTCGTGATGGAGACCGGGGATCTCGCCGTGCGCGGCGGCCTTTTCGACGTCTTCGCTCCCGACCGCGAGCTGCCGATCCGTGTCGAGCTCGACGGCGACCGCGTCGCGTCGATCCGCGTGTTCGATCCGGACACGCAGCGTTCGCGCGAGAGGCTCGCCTCCGTGGTCCTTCCCCCGTTCGCCACGGCGCGGGAGTCGGACGCCGAGCGGGCGCTCCTGACGGAACGGCTCGGCCGGTACCCCTCCGAGGTCGAGCGCATCGTGTTCGCGCCGGCCGTGTCGCCGATGCCGTCGGGCTGGCTCGATCACGCGCACCGGGCCGCCGTCGCCATCGTCGAGCCCGCCTCCGTCGACGAGGAGATCGAGGGCTTCGCGGAGCGTCTCGCGTCGGATCGCGACCCCGACCGGGACCCGTTCGCGCCGGAAGACCTCGCGCATCCCGTCGAACGGATCCGCCGCGCGCTCGAGACGGCGGCCGTGCGTTTCGACCGCGTCGGACTCTCCGCCGGCGGCTCGCCGCTCCTTCGCCTTCCCGCCGAGTCGATCGCCGGGCACGCCGGGCGCACGCGGGAGGCGGCCGAAGAGATCGGCCGCGCCATCGCGGCCGGCGAGGAAGCCTTCGTCGCCGTGCGTCCGACGGGCGGCGCCGAGAAGCTGCGCCGGTTCGCCCTCGAGTATGGGCTCCACGTGTCGTCGGAGAGGAGGGAAGGCGCGGTCATCTCGGTTCCGGCCGAGATCTCCGGTGGCTTCCGGCTGCGGGACCCGCGGCTGTCCGTTTACTCGGAGGCCGAGATCTTCGGCGAGGAGAAGGCGGTTTCGACGTCCCGGCGCCGGCCTTCCGAGGCGTTTCTCTCGGACCTCCGGGACCTGAAGATGGGGGACGGCGTCGTCCATCGCGACTACGGCATCGGCGTCTTCAAGGGCCTGAAGCGCGTCCCGGTGGAAGGCGAGGAGCGCGAGTTCATGGAGATCGGTTACGCCGATCAGAAGACGCTACTACTCCCCGTCGAGCGCTTCGACCTCGTGCAGAAGTATTCGGGCGTCGAAGGCACGGAGCCGACCCTCGACCGTCTGGGAGGCGCCGGCTGGGCGAAGCGCAAGGCGTCGGTCAAGAAGGCGATGCGCGACATGACGGACCAGCTCCTGAAGCTCTACGCGCGCCGGAGCCTCGCCGACGGGTTCGCGTTCTCTAAGGACTCTCCGTGGCAGAAGGAATTCGAAGACGCCTTCGAGTACGTCGAGACGCCGGACCAGGCCCAGGCAATCACGGACGTCAAACGGGACATGCAGTCGAGCAAGCCGATGGACCGGCTCCTCTGCGGCGACGTGGGGTACGGCAAGACCGAGGTCGCGATGCGCGCCGCGTTCAAGGCGGTGCTCGACGGAAAACAGGTCGCGGTGCTGGCGCCGACGACGATCCTCGCGGACCAGCATTTCCGCACGTTCCAGCGGCGCTTCGCGGCGTTCCCGGTCACGATCGATCTTCTGTCCCGCTTTCGCTCGCGCCCGGAGCAGCAGGAGATCCTGCGCAAGGCCGCCGACGGCACGGTCGACATCCTGATCGCCACGCACCGGATGCTCGCGAAGGACCTGGCCTTCCGGGACCTCGGCCTCCTGATCGTCGACGAGGAGCAGCGCTTCGGCGTCGCGCAGAAGGAGAGGCTCAAGGAATGGAAGGCGTCGATCGACGTCCTCTCCATGTCCGCGACGCCGATCCCGCGGTCGCTGCACCTCTCGCTTTCAGGGCTGCGGGACCTTTCGATCATCGAGACGCCTCCCCGCGACCGCCTGGCGATCGAGACGCAGGTCGTGCCTCGCAAGGCGGAGGTGATCCGCGAAGCCATCGAGGCGGAGCTCGAGCGCGGAGGCCAGGTGTTCTTCGTGCACAACCGGGTCGAGTCGATCGGGCGCGTCAAGGACGAGCTCGAGGCCCTCCTGCCCCGGCTCCGGGTCGCCGTCGCCCACGGGGCGATGCGGGAAAACGAGCTCGAGAAGGCGATGCTGCGGTTCACCTCCCGCGAAGCGGACCTTCTGCTCGCCACGACGATCATCGAGAACGGTCTCGACATCCCGTCGGCGAACACGATCCTGATCGACCGGGCGGAGGCTTACGGCCTCGCGCAGCTCTACCAGCTGCGCGGGCGCGTCGGCCGCAGCGACAAGCCGGCCTCCGCCTATCTCCTCGTGCACGAAACGGCGGCGCTTTCGGATACGGCGCGGCGCCGCCTCGCCTCGATCCAGGAGTTCTGCGACCTCGGCGCCGGCTTCCGCATCGCGGCGAAGGACCTGGAGATCCGCGGCTCCGGAAACATCCTCGGCGGCGAGCAGTCCGGCCAGATCGCGTCGGTCGGCTTCGAGACCTATCTCACCCTGCTCGAGGAGATGATCCACGAGATAAAGGGGGAGGAGCCCACGCCGGAACGTTCGATCACGCTTTCGCTCGGGCTCGACCTGACGATCCCGCACTCGTACGTGCCGGACGAGAACTGGCGGATGATGATCTACAAGAAGATCGCGCGCGCGAAAGACGACGCGGCGCTCGTCGAGACCGAGCGCGAGATCGCCGACCGCTTCGGCGAGCCGCCCGACGCCGTCCGCCGCCTCGTGGCGTATTCGCGCCTGCGGTCGCGCGCGGAAAAGATCGGCGTGACGTCGCTGACCCGCCAGGCCGGGCAGGTTCACCTGCGCTTTGCCGAGGACGCGAGCGTCGACGGCGAGCGCCTCCTGGAGTTCGTGCGCCGCACGCGGGGCGCCCGGCTGTCCCCGGCCAGGGTATTGTCCGCCCCGTCCCCGCCGGGAGACGCGCTCCTGCCCGAGCTCGCGGCATGGCTAGAGCACGTCGGCTCCGCTGCCGCTCCGCCTCCCGCGACGTGAGGCTCCTCCCTTCGCGACGCTCGGGAGACTCCTCACGTCGCGAGCGGATGTTTCGGATCGTCGGAAATCGCTTTTCTCTCCTCTTCCCTCTCTCCTCTCTCCTCTTTCCTCTCTCCTCCTTTCCCTCCATGTGGGGAACTTCCGATAGAGTCCGGCTGTTATGGAGCCCCTATGAAGATCCGGACCCCTCTCGCCGCCGTCGGCCTGTCTCTCGGCCTCCTCGGAGCCGCCCGGGGAGGGGAGCTCGTCGAGAAGATCGTGGCCCGGGTCAATGACCGCCTCATCACGCAGACGGAGTTCGACAAGCGCGTCGCGGGGGCCCAGAACGCCCCCAACGCCTCGAGCGACCTCGCCCAGGTGAAGAAGGACGTCCTGGACGATCTGATCCGGGAAAAGCTCCTCGACGAACGGGCCAGGGAGCTCGGATCGGGCGTGCTCGCCACGGACGCCGAGGTCGAAGAGGCCGTCGAGCGCGTGAAGCGGCAGTACAACCTCGCGACGGACCAGGAGTTCGATGCGGCGCTCGCGTCCTCGAGCATGAATCGCGAGGATTTGAAGCGGCAGATGAGAGAGACGATCACGCTTCAGAAGGTGATCGGCCGGGACGTCACTGGCAAGATGGACGTGAGCGACGACATGCTCCGCCTCGAATACGAGCGCCAGAAGGAGCAGCTCTACAAGCTCCCGCCGCGCGCCCGGGTCTTCGAGATCGTGATCCGCTTTCCCCCGAACGACGCCGCCGCGCGCGAGCGCGCGGTCGCGCGGATCGAAGAGGCGCGGGTCCGCGTCGCGGCGGGATCGAAGTTCGAAGACGTCGCGAAAGAGTTCTCGGAGGGGAACGCCAAGAGCCGCGGCGGCGACCTCGGCACCGTGTCCCAGGGGGAGCTCTTGCCCGCCCTGGACGCCGCCGTCTTCGCGGATCCTCCGCAGGAATCGCCTCCCGCCGTCCTTCAGCCGGGCTCGGTCCACCTGTTTCGCGTTCTGGACCGGCACCCGGCCGGGTACAAGCCCTTCGCCGAGGTGAGCGAGGATCTCAAGAAGCGGATCAACGAGAACCTCTATGACAAGAGGTTTTCGGAGTTCATCGAGCACCTGCGCCGGGAGGCGTACATCAAGATCTACGATCCCGCGCTGGCGAAGGTCGAAGACAAGAAGGCCTGAGAACGATCGAGTGAGCTCGCGAGGACGACTCGTCCCGTGACGCGCCCGGTCCGTCTCGAGTTTCCGCTTCCGCGGTTTTTCTCCTTCGACGGCGTCGTCCGATCGCACGGCTGGTATGACCTTCCGCCGTTTCGCTACGACGTTCCGGCTCGCTCGCTCGAAACGGCCGTCGCTTCCGGCGGGGCTGCCGTGGCGGTTCGTTTCGAGGCGCGGAGCGAAGAAGTCCTGCGCGTCACCGCCGCCGGCCTGCCACGCCACGCCCTCTCGGCGATGTCCCGACGGATCTTCTCGCTCGATCTCGATTTGTCGCAATTCGCCGCGTCGATTCCCGGCGATACGGATCTCCTGCGGTCACTCGGACGCGGCGGCGGCCGGATGCTCCGGGCGCCCACGATCTTCGAGGACTCCGTGAAGATGCTCTTCACGACCAACTGCTCGTGGGCCGCGACGCGCGGCATGGTGACCCGCCTGGTTGCCCTCGCGGGCGCGGAGGGAAAAGCGTTCCCGGAAGCCGCGCAGGTGGCGCGCCTTACGTCGCGGAGGATCGAGCGCGACGTCCGGTGCGGCTATCGCGCGCCGTCGCTCGCGCGGTTCGCCCGGCGCGTCGCGTCGGGACGCCTCGACCTCTCGCGCTGGGAAGACCCCGCGCGGCCCGCGTCCGAGGTTCGCGAGGAGATCCTCGCGGAGCGCGGCTTCGGCCCGTACGCCGCGGAAGGCCTGCTCCGCATCCTCGGGCGCCACGACTTTCTCGCCCTCGACTCCTGGACCCGCCAGAAATACCGGAGGCTTCACCCGGGCCCGGCCGCGAAGACCGACGCGTCGATCGCCCGCCGCTACGCCCGCTTCGGAATCCACAGGGGTCTCGCCATGTGGCTGGATCTCACGCGAGACTGGCATGAATAAACGTCGCCTCCGCGGTCGCTGCGCGATCGCTCCGGCTCCCGCATCGCGAACCTCCTCCGCGCGGAATCGCGCGGAGACTATTCGCGATGCGAGCAGATGGACGCGTTCGTCGAAATGACTTCGTCTGCCGGCTGAAAGAGGGTCGGGTGAGGGGAAGGCTCTCCTCCTAGACGGCCTCCTCCTAGACGGCCGCTCCTCCTAGACGGCCAGTTCGAATGGCACGGTCGGGTGAAGGGGAGTCCTCTCCCTTCCAGATGACCGGGCCGTGACGGCAGACTCCGTTCGTCGACTCCGCAGACTCTTCGATTCGGGATGGTGATGGCGGATTCGCCTCTTGCGCCTTCCTTGCGCTCCTTAATTTGTTAGGCAAAGGCTTTTCCTTGACTAACAAAGCGTGGGGCTCCTAACATGCGCCGCAGTGGCCTAATCTGGAAAAAAGTGGGAGAAAGTGGTTCCGGGCGTCGCGTCCGGGGCAACTCAATTGAACGATGGACCGTTTCCGCGGGAGCGCTCCGGCTCGGCTGGACGAAAAGGGCCGCGTCAAGGTACCGAACCTCTTCCGACAACAGATCGAAGAGGCCTTCGGGGCCGAGCTTTTCGTCACCTCCCTGCACGGAAAAGAAGTCCTGCTCTACCCCCTGCCGATGTGGCGGGCGCTCGAGGAGAAGCTCGCGGCGCTGCCGGCGATCCACCGGGCCAAGACGCGGTTCCTGGAGCGCGTGAACTTCTTCGGGCAGGACGCCGCCATGGACGGCCAGGGGCGCGTCCTCGTCCCGCAGATCCTCCGGGACACCGCCCGGCTTCCGGCCGATCTCGTGGTGACCGGCAACATCGATCACCTCGTGGTTTCCGATCGGAGCGCGCTCGCTTCCCGCCTCGCGAGCGAAGACTTCACCGCCGAAGACTACGACGCGCTTTCGAAGCTGCTCGGGTGAGCGGGCGAGATTGCGAACGGGAGACGGGAGACGCACGACGTTGAGAGGCCCCCACACCGGCCTGCACTCGCCGCCGAAACGGTCCTCTGGCTGGCGCCGGAGCGAGGCGGATTTTTCGTCGATGCGACGGTCGGGGCTGGAGGGCATTCGGCCGCGCTCCTCGCCGCGGGCCCGGACATCCGCCTTCTCGGCATCGATCGGGATCCCGACGCTCTCGACCTCGCGCGCGAGCGACTCGCGCGGTTCGCGCCGCGCGTCGAGCTCGTTCGCGCCGATTTCGGCGAGCTGGAGGGTGTCCTGGAGGGACGGCCGGCGGCCGACGGAATCCTCGCCGATCTCGGCATCTCCTCCATGCAGATCGACCGCGCGGAGCGCGGCTTTTCGTTTCGCCACGACGGACCACTCGACATGCGGATGGGGCGGGAAGGCCGGACGGCCGCCGACATCGTGTCGACGGCTTCGGTCGAGGAACTGACGCGGATTTTCCGCGATTACGGGGAGGAATGGATGGGAGCAAAGATCGCGAGGGGCATCGTCGCGGAACGGAGCACGGCGCCGATCACTTCGACCCGGCAGCTCGCTCGGATCGTGGCGAACACGAAGGGTTCCCGCGAAAAGATCGACCCCGCGACGAAGGTGTTCCAGGCCCTCCGCATCGAGGTCAACCAGGAGCTCCTTGCGCTCACGCGATTCCTCGCCGCCGCCGTCCTGCGCCTGAACTCCCACGGCCGGCTCGCGATCCTCTCCTACCACTCGCTCGAGGATCGCATGGTCAAGGAAGCGTTCAAGCGCGACTCGGGAGTCTGCTCCTGTCCGCCGCGCCTCCCGACCTGCGTCTGCGGCGCGCGCATGGCGCTCCGGGTCCTGACGCGGAAGCCGATCGTGCCTTCGGAGGGGGAGCGGCGCGCGAACCCGCGGGCTCGCAGCGCGCGGATGCGGGTCGCGGAGAAGCTCGCGGGAGCGTGAGATGAGCTCGGTCGCCTACGCGCAATCGAAGCGGGTCCAGAACCTGCACCTGACCCGCGAGCGGGACCGCCGCCGCGGCCGAGAGCTCGCCGCGTTCGTCCTCACCCTTCTGCCGATCGCCTGCGCCTTCCTCGTGTACGCGGCCCTGCACATCGAGACCGTGCGCGTCGGGTACGCCCGCGAGGCGCGCACGAAAGCCTTCTCGAGTCTCACCGAGGAAAACCGCCGGCTTCGCGCCCAGCTCGCGCTCGCTTCGTCGCCGGAGCGCGTCTCGGCCGCGGCCGCCCGCAAGGAACTGAGACCCCCGCGTCCGGGACAGGTCGAATACGTCGAGGCACCCACACGATGAACGCGCTTCCCCGCCGCCGCCGCAATCTCTTCGCCCTTTTCCTGATCGTCTGGGGACTCGTCGTGGTCGGCCGGCTCGCCCAGTTGCAGCTCGCGCAGGGCGCCCGCTACCGCGCCCGGGCCCAGAAGCAGCAGGAGCGCCGGATCGAGCTGTCTCCCCGGCGCGGCTCGATCCTCGATCGGGAAGGCCGGGACCTCGCGGTGTCGGTCGAGGTCGCGTCCGTCTTCGCGGCGCCGGAAGAGGTCACGGACCCCGCCTCGGTCGCGCGGACTCTGGCTCCGCTGGTCGCGATGCCGGAGAAGGCCCTTCTCGCGCGCCTCCGGCTCGATCGGACGTTCGTCTGGATCGTGCGCAAGATCGACGTCGCCGGCGCGGACCGGATCCGCGCGCTGAAGCTGCCGGGAATCCGCGTCGTTCCGGAGACCCGCCGCTACTATCCGAAGGGCTCCCTCGCGGCGTCCGTGCTCGGGTACGTCGGGACCGACGACACCGGCCTCGCCGGCGTCGAGTACTCCTACGAAAGCGCCATCCGCGGCAAACCGGGCGAGATCGTGACGTTTCAGGACGCCCGCCGCTCCCGCTACGGCGAGGCGGAGGCCACCGCCCGCTCCGAGCAGGAGGGCGCGACCCTCACCCTGTCCCTCGACTCGGGCATCCAGTTCGCCGCCGAGCGCGAGCTCGCCGCGACCATGGTCGAGCTGCACGCGAAGTCCGGAAGCGTCGTCCTCATGGATCCCTGGACCGGGGAGATCCTGGCGATGGCGAGCGCTCCCACGTTCGACCCGAACCAGTACGGGCGGTACCCCGCGGACGTGCGGCGCAACCACGCGATCGCGGATGCGTACGAACCGGGCTCGACCTTCAAGATCGTGACGGGATCGGTCGCGCTCGACGACGGCGTGATCCGGCCCGACGACCTGATCGACACCGGCCACGGCGTCGTGAAGATCGGGAGCGTGACGATCAACGAGGACAAACACCACGACTACGGAGCCCTGACTCTCGCGGGCGTTCTCGAGCATTCCTCGAACGTCGGGATCATCCGCGTCGGCCTGCGTCTCGGCCCGGAGCGTCTGTACGAAGGCGCCGGCCGCTTCGGAATCGGAAAGCCGACCGGCGTCGATCTGCCGGGGGAGACCACGGGGATCTTCCGGCCGCTGTCGCGTTGGTCGTTCCTGTCGAATGCCTCGATCTCGATGGGACAGGAAGTGTCGCTCTCCGCCCTTCAGCTCGCCCGCGTGGCGTCCGTGATCGCCAACGGAGGCAATCTCGTCCAGCCGCGGCTCGTGACGCGGATCACGCGGCCGGACGGGCGGACGGAGGCGACGGCCGTCCCCGCACCGGTCCGCGTTCTCTCCGAGGAGACCGCGCGATCGATGCGCGAGATGCTCGTCGGAGTCGTCGAGAGGGGCACGGGAACCGAAGCCGCGATCCCCGGGTTCGCGGTGGCGGGAAAGACGGGCACGGCTCAGAAGGCCGGCCCCGGCGGGTACCAGCCGGGCCGCCACGTGCCGAACTTCGTGGGCTTCGCCCCCGCGGATCACCCGCGCGTGGTCGGCGTCGTCGTCATCGAGGAACCGCAGGGCAAGTACTACGCGGCCGCGGTCGCGGCGCCGCTCTTCTCACGCATCGTCTCCCAGGCGCTCGGGATCCTCCGCGTCGCTCCCGAGGAGCAGCGGCTGCCCTCGACCGTGCTCGCGTCGCTGCCCGCGCGCTATCCGGCGGGATTCGTCCCGGCGTCCTCCCGTCGGGTCGAGCCCGCGGCGGAGACCTCCGAGCTGGCGCCGTCCACGGCCCTGCGGACGGCGGCGGACGGAGCGATTCCCGACGCCACGGGCCTCTCCGCGCGCCAGGCGCTGGCGCTCTTCGGAAGGCTCGGCGTCGCCGTGCGGCTGCAGGGCGCGGGCTTCGTCACATCGCAAACCCCCGCTGCGGGCGCGCCGCTCCGGGCCGGTTCCGTCGAGACCCTGGTCCTTTCGGAATCGGTCCCGTCGGTCGCGCGCGCCGCCGGCGGCCGCGAGGAGACGAGCTCGATCCCGTTCCGCCCTTGAACCTCATGGATCTTCTGGCCGTCATCCCGGGAGCCGTCTCGGACCAGCCGGCGCCCGGGGCGGAGATCCGCCGCGTCTCGCACGATTCCCGGACGGTCCGCCCCGGCGACCTCTTCGTCGCGATCCGCGGCCTTCGGGCGGACGGCCTCCAGCACGTCGAGGAGGCGGTGTCGCGCGGGGCGGCGGCCGTCGTATCGGACCGCGAGAAGCCGGCCGGCCTGGCGGTACCGTGGATCCGCGTCGAGAACCCCCGCCGCGCTCTGGCTCTCGCGGCGGCGCGGCTGGCCGGAAGCCCGTCCGAGCGCCTCGTCCTCGCGGGCGTCACGGGGACGAACGGCAAGACGACGACGGCGACGCTCCTCTCGGCCATCCTCGCGCGGCGCTTCGGACAGGCGGGGTTCCTCGGCACGATCGGCTACCGCACGGGCAAGCGGGAGATCGAGGCCGCGCGAACGACGCCCGACGCGACGCTCCTGCAATCGCTCCTCGCGGAGATGCTCGAGAGCGGCATGCCCGCGGCGGCCATCGAGGTCAGCTCCCACGCCCTGGCGCTCGATCGCGTCGCGGGAACGCGATTCGACGTGGCGGTGTTCACCAATCTGACGCGCGACCATCTCGACTTTCACGCCGACATGGACGAGTACTACCGCGCCAAGGCGATGCTGTTCGAAATGCGCAAACCCGGGGGGGCCGCCGTCGTCAACGTCGACGACCCGTTCGGAGTCCGCCTGGCCGCGGAGGCGTCGCCCCCCGTCGTGACGGTGTCTTCCCGCGGCGCCGCGGCCGACGCGGCGGCGTCGGAGGTCCGCTGCGATCTCGAGGGGACCTCGTTCGACCTGCAGTGGAAGGGTTCCGCCTCGTTCCAGGTCAAATCGCCGCTTCTCGGGCGGTTCAACGTCGACAACCTCCTCGCGGCGTCGGCGGCGGGTCTCGCTCTGGGCATTTCCCCGGAGGACGTCACGGCGGCGTGCGCGTCCGTCGCGGTCGTGCCGGGACGGCTCGAGCGTGTCGATGCCGGGCAGCCCTACCGGATCCTGGTCGACTACGCGCACACGCCGGACGCGCTCGAGCGTCTGCTTCTCGCCGTGCGCGAGCTGACCGACCGGAAGATCGTCCTCGTGTTCGGCGCCGGCGGAGACCGCGACCGCGGCAAGCGGTTTCCGATGGGAGAAATCGCCGGGCGTCTGGCCGACATTCCGATCGCGACGTCCGACAACCCCCGTTCCGAGGACCCGAACGCGATCCTCGCGGAAGTCGGCGCCGGGCTCGCGGCGTCCGGCGCGACGAAGGCCTTGAAGATCCCCGATCGCAGGGAAGCGATCCGCGCGGCCATCGAGCTCGCCAACACGGGGACGGTCGTCGTCATCGCCGGCAAGGGGCACGAGACGACGCAGGTGGTCGGTACCTCCGAGACCCCGTTCGACGATCGCAAGGTCGCGGCGGAGATGGCCGGAGCGCGGCGGTGAACTTCTCGCTGGCGCGGATGGCGACGGCTCTCCAGGCGGCGGCGCCGTCCGCGGACGCCGTCCTCTCGGGCATCGCGGTCGATTCGCGGAAGGCGCGGCCCGGCGATCTATTCGTCTCCCTCGCGGGCGCGCGGGTGGATGGGCACGACTACGCAGCGGCCGCCGCCGCCGCGGGCGCCGGCGCGGTGCTGGCCCGCCGGATGCCTCCCGGCCTCCCAACGGGCTTCCCGACGCTTCTCGTCGACGATCCCGCCGGCGCTCTGCTCCGATTTGCCGGCGCCGTCAAGCGCGAGTCGGGGTTCCGGCTGGCGGCGGTCGCCGGCTCCGTCGGGAAGACCACCACGAAGGAGTTCGCGGCGGCCATTCTTTCGAGAAAGGGTCCCGTCGAGAAGACGCCGGGCAACCAGAACAGCGCGGTCGGATTTCCGATGTCCATTCTGAACTTCCCGCGGCTGCCCGACTGGATGGTGGGGGAGATGGGGATGAGCGCCCTGGGGGAGGTCTCCCGTCTTTCCCGCACGTTCGAGCCCGACGTCGCCGCGATCACGGTCATTGCCGCCGAGCACCTCGAGTTCCTGGGCTCGCTCGACGGCGTGGCCCGCGCCAACGGGGAGATCCTCGAGGGGCTCAAGCCGGACGGGATCTTCGTCGTGAACTCCGACGACGAGAGGCTCCAGGTCCTCGCCGCGACGTGGCGGGGCAAGACCCTGCGCTTCGGACGCGGCGCGGCGGCCGACGTTCGGGTCGAGGAGGTCTTCGCGAGCGACGCCGGGTCGCGGTTCCGGCTCCGGACGCCCGCGGGCGACGTGGACGTCGCTCTGCCGATGCCGGGCCTCCACCAGGTTTCGAACTTCCTCGCGGCCTCCGCGGTGGCTATCGCCGCCGGAGCCGGGCCGGAAGACTGCGCCGCCGCGGCCCCGGGCCTGACCGCCGCCGCGCACCGGGGCGAGTTCCGCCGGCACGGATCGGGCGCGCTCCTCTACGACGACGCGTACAACGCCAGCCCGCCGTCCATGCGTGCCGCGCTCGACACGCTCGCCCTTCTCGCCGGGACGCGGAAGATCGCCGTCCTCGGGGACATGCTGGAGCTCGGCTCGGAAGACCTCTGGTGGCATCGAGACCTGGGGCGCTACGCGGCCGGCCGCGCCGCACTGCTCGTTTGCGTGGGAGAGAGGGCGCGGGCGATCGGCGAGGGAGCCGTCGAGGCGGGAATGCCGGCCGCCTCCATCCTCTTCGCGGAGACGCCGGAGGACGCCGCCGCGACGCTCGCGCCTCTGCTCGTGTCCGGCGACACGGCTCTCTTCAAAGCGTCGAGGGGCATCGGCCTCGACCGGGCGGTGTCGCGGCTGTCCGCCCGCGACACCGGGGCGCGGCGCGTTCCCGTTGCGACGAACTGATGCTGTACTCCCTTCTCTATCCGTACGCGCGGTCGTTCCCGGCGCTGAACGTCTTCCGGTACCTGACGTTTCGGACGGCGATGGCCGCAGTCACCGCCCTGCTCCTCGCCCTCGCGCTCGGCCCGCCGATGATCCGGCTCCTGCGCCGCCGGCAGATCGGCCAGTCGATCCGGGAGGCGGGACCGAAGTCCCACCTCTCGAAGGCGGGGACTCCGACGATGGGCGGCCTCCTGATCCTTCTCGCCGTGATCGTCGCGACGCTCCTCTGGATGGATCTCACCAACCGGTTCGTCTGGATCGCCCTCGCGACGCTTCTGGCGCTCGGCGCCGTGGGATTCGCCGACGACTTCGTGAAGTTCGCTCGCCGCCGGAGCCTGGGATTGACGGGGCGCGGCAAGCTCCTGCCTCAGATTCTGGCGGCGCTCGCGATCGCGTGGGCAATCCGGCAGTGGGCCGGCCAGGGGAGCATCTCGAGCGTCGTCACGTTCCCGTTCTTGAAGCGCCTCGTCCTCGACCTCGGCATCCTCTATCTCCCGTTCGTCGCGATCGTGCTCGTCGGCGCCTCGAACGCGGTCAACCTGACAGACGGCCTGGACGGCCTCGCGATCGGCTCGGTTGGCATCGCCGCAGGCACCTACGCGATCCTGGCGTACGTGACGGGCAACGCCGTCGCCGCCCGCTACCTCCAGATCCCGTTCGTGCCTCAGAGCGGAGAGCTCGCCGTCTTCTGCGGCGCTCTCGTGGGAGCGTCGCTCGGGTTCCTCTGGTTCAATTGCCATCCCGCGGAAGTCTTCATGGGCGACGTGGGCTCGCTGCCTCTGGGCGGTGCGATCGCCGCCGTGGCGATCATGACGAAACACGAGGTTCTCCTCGCGATCGTCGGCGGTCTCTTCGTGCTCGAGGCGCTCTCCGTGATCATCCAGGTCGTGTCCTTCAAGACGACCGGCCGCCGCGTCTTCCGGATGGCGCCGGTCCATCACCACTTCGAGCTCGCGGGCTGGGCCGAGTCGCGCGTGATCATCCGGTTCTGGATCCTGTCGATCCTGTTCGCCGTGCTCGGCCTTTCCACCCTGAAGCTCCGATGAGCTCCGCGACTTCCTCCTCCGCCTACCTTCCAAAGCGCGCCGCGATCCTCGGCTTCGCGCGGAGCGGACGCGCGCTCGCCGCCGCCCTGCTCGACCGCGGCGTGGAGGTCTCGGTCGGAGACTCGCGCGCCGAGGCGGGCGCGGAGGGCGTGGAAGAGCTCCGCCGGCGGGGCGCGCGATTCTTCTTCGGCGGCCCGTCCGAGGCGTTCCTCGACCAGGCCGAGCTTCTCGCTCTGTCTCCGGGCGTTCCCCTGACGGTTCCGGCCGTCCGGGCGGCGCGCTCGCGGGGCCTCCCGGTTCTCGCGGAGTTCGAGATCGCGTGGCGGATCGCGGAGAGGGAGTCCGCCGGGAAGAACCGCTGGGTCGCCGTGACCGGGACGAACGGGAAGTCGACGACGACCGCCTGGATCGCCGATGTCCTCGGCCGCGCGGGGCGGCCCGTAGCGCTCGCGGGAAACATCGGCGTTCCGCTCTCGACGCACCTCTCCGACCGGTCGGCGCGGGACTTCGTCTGCGAGCTCTCGTCGTTCCAGCTCGAGACCGTGGAGGAGTTCTCCCCGGACGTCGCCGTGCTGACGAACGTGACGCCGGATCACCTCGACCGCTACGCCGGGTTCGAGGACTACGCGGCGGCGAAGGAGCGCGTCTTCGCGAAGCAGGAGTCCGAAGACTTCGCCGTCGTCAACGAGGACGATGCGACCGCCCGCCGCGCGAAGATGCCGGCGCGGCGCGTCCCGTTCTCCCGCCGTGGTGCCGTCGACGGCGGCGCGTGGGTCGAGGACGGCATGCTCGTGTCGGCGGTCGCCGGCCCGAGGCGCCAGGTGATCGCGGTCGGCGACCTCTCGCTGCCGGGCGCGCACAACGTGGAGAACGCGCTGGCCACGGTGTG
The DNA here is from genome assembly GCA_039933215.1 of Acidobacteriota bacterium. Classification (GTDB taxonomy): domain Bacteria; phylum Acidobacteriota; class Thermoanaerobaculia; order UBA5066; family Gp7-AA6; genus JALYUA01. Next base: position 21,941 of record JBDTOO010000035.1, on the reverse strand, counting down.
CGTCGCCGACTGTCTCGGCGCGCCGCCGGAGGCGATCCGGGAGGGTCTCGCGCGGTTCCCGGGGCTTCCGCATCGCATGGAGCTCGTCGCCGATGCCGGCGGCGTGCGCTGGGTGAACGACTCGAAGGGCACGAACGTCGACGCCACGAAGAAGTCGCTCGAGGGATTCGCGCCCGCGACGGTGATCCTCATTCTGGGCGGCCGGGACAAGCACGGGGACTTCGGGTCACTCGGACCAATGGCTTCCCGCGCGGCGCGCCGCGTGCTGACGATCGGCGAGGCCGCGGAGACGATCGAACGCGCGCTCGCGGGGTTGGTCGAGATCGAGCGGAGCGGGACGATGGACGCCGCCGTGGCGCGCGCCGCGAAGATCGCGCGGTCCGGCGACACCGTGCTGCTGTCCCCCGCCTGCGCGTCGTTCGACCAGTACGGGAACTTCGAGGAGCGGGGCGCCCATTTCGCGGGGCTCGCGCGGAAGGCCGCTTCGAGAATGGGGGAGGGCGCGGATGGCTCGTAAGCTCACGATCGACAAGGTGCTCTTCTCCGCGTTCATCGCGCTGTCTCTCTTCGGATGCGTGATGATCTACAGTGCCTCCGCCGTCTCTTCGGCCCAGAGCGGCGGCAACCCCTACCGCTACCTCATCAAGCAGCTCGCGGCGCTCGCGATGGGCGGGCTCGCGGCGTTCGCCGTCTACCGGACCGACTACCGGAAGTTCGCCCGGCCGTGGATCGCTTACGGCGTTTTCGGTGCCTCCTTTCTGCTCTGCGTCGGTACCCTCTTCCACGCACCGATCAACAACGCGCGGCGGTGGATTCCCCTCGGGCCGGTGATGCTCCAGCCGTCGGAGATGATGAAGATCGGCCTGGCGCTCGTGCTCGCCTCCATCCTGGCGCGCAAGGTCCAGAGCACGGGCGATCCGGAGCGCGCCATGGTCGCCTCCCTCGTGTTCACCGCCGGCGCGGCGGGGATCGTTCTCCTCGAGCCGGACATGGGCACGGCCGTCTGCTACGTGATGCTCTGCGCCGTGCTGTTCTGGCTCTCGGGAGTGCGGGCGCGATTCTTCGCCCTGGGGCTCGCGGGCCTGATTCCGATCCTCGCGGCGGTCGCCCTCTCGGCCGACTACCGCCGGGCGAGGCTTCTCTCGTTCCTCCATCCCGACGCGGACCGGCTCGGAGCGGGCTTCCAGGCGATCCAGTCGCTCATCGCGGTCGGCGCGGGCGGAGTCGCGGGCAACGGCCTGGGCGGGGGGCGGCAGAAGCTCTTCTTCCTGCCGTATCCCCACACCGACTTCATCTTCGCGATCGTCGGGGAGGAGCTCGGCTTCATCGGGGCGGTCGCGGTCGTCCTCTGCTTCGGGGTCGTCGGCTGGCGCGGGCTTCGCGCGGCGCGACGGGCGCCGGACGCCTTCTCCTGCTATCTCGCGGCCGGCGCCACGGCTCTCCTCGTCGTACAGGCGGCGATCAACCTGAGCGTGGTGCTCGCCCTCGTGCCGACCAAGGGGATCCCGCTTCCGTTCGTCTCGTACGGTGGCTCGTCCCTCGTCGCGTCGTGGGTCGCGGCGGGCCTCATCCTGAACGTGTCGCAGCACGAGGTCACCGCGGCGGAGGGGACGTGAACGGATCGCGGCGCGCGAATGCATGACACGTCCGGGGCCTACGTGATCGCGGCGGGCAAGACGGGGGGGCACATCTTTCCGGGGATCGCCCTCGCGCGGGAGATCCGCCGCCGGCGACCGGACGCTCCGATCGTGTTCGTCGGAACGGCGGAGGCGGGAGGTCTCGAAACCCGCCTTGTCCCGGAGGCCGGCTTCCCGCTCGAGCGGGTGCATGCCGCGGGCTTCGTGGGAAAGCCGCTCTTCGCGAAGGCCCGAGCCCTCGCCGGGCTGCCGCGCGGCTTCTTCGAGGCCCGCCGTATCCTGCGGCGCCACCGGGCGCGCGCCGTCGCCGGCATGGGCGGGTACGTGAGCCTTCCCGTCCTCGCCGCGGCGCGCTCGCTCCGGATCCCGACCCTGATCCACGACTCCGACGCCCTTCCCGGCCTCGCGAGCCGCATCCTGAACCGCTTCGCGACGCGGACGGCGCTCGGTCTCGCCGCCGCCCGGGACCGCATGACGCGCCCGGCCTCCGTCACGGGGACGCCGGTGCGTCCGGAGTTCTTCGAGATCCCGCCCGTCGACGCGGGCGCGACCGGCCGCCGCGCCCGACTCCTCGTCTTCGGAGGCAGCCAGGGGTCGGTCGTCCTGAACCGGGCCGTCGCGAAGGCCGCGGCGGGACTCGCCGGCGACCCGATCGACGTCCTCCACCAGACGGGGGAGAAGCATCTCGCCGCGACCCGCGCGCTCTACGGGAGCCTGCCCGCCGGCTGGACCCTGGAGCCCTTCCTGCCGCGGCTCTGGGAGCCCCTTGGAAACGCCGACCTCGTGGTCGCGCGCGCGGGAGCCATGACGCTCGCCGAGCTCGCCGCCGCCGGAAGAGGAGCGGTCCTCGTGCCGTTCGCGGCGGCGGCCCACGGCCACCAGCTCGTCAACGCGCTGGCGTTCTCGCGCGAAGGGGCCGCCGAGGTCATCCGCGAGGGGGAGCTCGACGGGGACGGGCTCGCGGACGCGATCCGGCGCCTGATCGCCGACCGTCCGCGGCTCGCCGCCATGGGAGCGGCGGCCCGGGCGCTGGCCGCGCCGGACGCCGCCGCGCGGCTCGCCGACCTGCTCTTCGAGGCGGAAGCGCCCGCGGGCGCCGGGGGGGCGGCATGAGGTTCCTGAGGCTCCGGCGGCTCCATTTCGTCGGCGCGGGAGGCGTCGGAATGAGCGGCCTGGCCGAGATCCTGCTCCTTTCGACCCCGCTCGAGATCTCCGGATGCGACCTGTCCCGTTCGGAGAACACCGACCGCCTGGCGAAGCTCGGCGCGCGGATCGCCTACGGCCACGACCCCGTCCATGTGGCGGGCGCGGACCTCCTGGTGATCTCCTCAGCAGTCCAGGACACGAATCCCGAGGTCCTGGCGGCGCGCGAGCGCGGGATTCCCGTGATCCGCCGCGCCGAGATGCTCGCGGAGATCATGCGCCTGAAGCAGGGCGTCGCCATCGCCGGCACGCACGGCAAGACCACGACGACCTCTCTGACGGGGATGGTTCTGACCGAGGCCGGGTTCGATCCCACGATCGTCGTCGGCGGGCAGGTCCGGATCCTCGGAACGAACGCCCGGCTCGGCAAGGGAGACTTCCTCGTCGCCGAGGCCGACGAGTACGACCGGTCCTTCCTGGAGCTCACGCCGGTCGTCGCCGTCATCACGAACATCGAGGCGGACCATCTCGACTGCTACCGCGACCTCGCCGACATCCTGGACGCGTTCACGATCTTCGCGAACCGCGTTCCCTTTTACGGAGCGGTCGTGGCCTGCGTCGACGACGCGGGAGTCCGGGAGCTGATCCCGCGCGTGAAGCGCCGCGTGGTGACCTACGGGGAGTCCCCCGAGGCGAACCTGCGCGCGACGGAGATCCGGCTCGAGGCGTCCGGCACGACGTTCGACGTGTGGGAGGGGGAGACCTGGCTGCTCGGCACCGTACATCTGCGCCTGCCCGGCCGGCACAACGTCGCGAACGCGCTCGCCGCGATCGCCGTCGGGCGCGAGCTCTCGATCCCGTTTCCGACGATCGCCCGCGCGATCGCGGAGTTCACCGGCGTCGTCCGCCGCTTCGAGACCAAGGGAGAGCGCGCCGGCGTGCTCGTCGTCGACGACTACGCGCACCATCCGACGGAGATCGCCGCGACGCTCGCCTCCGCGCGGCAGGTCTATCCCGACCGTCGGCTCGTCGCCCTCTTTCAGCCGCACCTCTTCTCGCGCACGCGGGACTTCGCGGCGGATTTCGGCCGCTCCCTGACGGCGTGCGATCTCGCGATCGTGACGGACGTCTATCCGTCGCGCGAGCAGCCCGTGCCCGGCGTGACCGGGCAGCTCGTGGCCGACGCGGCCGCGCGGGCGGGGCAGGCTCACGTCGTCTATGTCCCTGAAAAGAAGCGTGTTGCGGCGACCCTGGAGGAGCGGCTGAAACCGGGGGACCTCCTCCTGACCATGGGGGCCGGGGACGTCGTCCAGTTCGGCGAGGAGTACCTGCGCCGTGGATAGCGAGCGCGAAGCCCTCTTTCTCCGGCGCACGCGCGTCTCCCCGAGGAAGAAGCCGCGCCGTTGGGGACGCGCGCTCTTCGCGGCGGCGCTCGGCGTTCTGGCGGCGTTTGCGACCGCGCGATTCCTCGGCGGGTCTCTCTTCCAGCTGCGGCGCTTCGAGATCTCCGGCAACGAGCGCGCGCGGACCGAGGATCTTCTCCGTGCTCTCGAGACCTGGCGCTCGAAGAATCTCGTGACGCTCGATCTCGCTCCGGTCGCGGAACGTCTCGCTCGCGAGCCCTGGGTGGAGCACGTCACGCTGTCGAAGAGATTTCCGGACGGACTTTCGATCCGCATCGCGGAACGCCGCCCCGTCGCCGTGCTCCGCGATCGCACGGCGCTCGTCTGGCTCGACGCGCGCGGCCGTCCGATCGCTCCCTACGACGCGCGCTCGGATCGCGGCGAGTACGTCCTCGTCTCGGCGGAGCCGCGCGCGCTGCCGGAGCTCGTCGGATTGCTCGAAGATCTCAAGGAAAGACGTCCGGAGTATTTCTCCGCGCTCTCGGAAATTGATGCCTTGCCCGACGGCGGTTTCGGTATGATGGATTCCATCTTCCGAAGGCCGGTTCGTGTTCTCCGGCGTGACGCTCCGGAGAAGATCGGTGCGCTGTTGAAGGTGCGGGAGCTCATCGTCAATCGTGGTTGGGAGGCCCGAGCCATAGACCTTCGATTTTCCGATCGCATCGTCCTCGAAGGCGCCTACGGAGCGGGAAGCTCGCTCTGATGGCGGTCAACGTCTCCGTCTCTGCTTTACGGTCCTTCGAAATTCGTTTCCCGCCCGGAGCTGCCTGAATGGCCAAGCCCGAGAACTTTCTCGTCGCGTGCGACATCGGAACGACGAAGATCTGCGTCCTCATCGGGGAACAGAACGCCAACGGCACGCTCGACGTGATCGGCAAGGGATCGTCGGGCAACCGCGGCACCCGCAAGGGCAACATCGTCAACGTCGACGCCACGATCGAGGCCATCAAACGGGCCGCGGAAGAGGCGGAAATCATGGCGGGTGTGCAGATTGCTCGCGCCTGGGTGGGGGTTTCGGGCTCCAACGTCCGGTCCTTCAACAGCCGGGGCGTCGTCGCCGTGGCGGGCAAGGACCGGGAGATCTCCAAGGACGACGTCGCGCGCGTGATCGACGCCGCGCGGGGCGTCCAGATTCCCCAGGACCACGAGGTCATCCACGTGATTCCGCGCGAGTTCGCCGTCGACGGCCAGGACGGCGTCGCGGATCCCGTCGGCATGGTCGGCGCGCGGCTGGAGGCGGACGTCCACGTCGTCACGGCGCCCGTGGCGGTCACCCAGAACATCGTCACGTGCGCGAACAAGGCCGGGATCGAAGTCGTCCAGCTCGTTCTCGAGCAGTTCGCCGCAGCCGAGGCCGTCCTGACCCCCGACGAGAAGGAGCTCGGGATCGGGCTCATCGACATCGGTGGCGGGACGACCGAGGTCGCGATCTACCACCGCGGTTCGATTGCCCACACGGCGGTGATCCCGATCGGCGGCGATCACTTCACCAACGACCTCGCCGTCGTGCTGCGCGCCCCCATCACGGACGCGGAGCGGCTCAAGAAAAAGTTCGGCTCCGCCCTGACGGCCGGCGTCGGCGAGGACGAGATGGTCGAGGTCCCGATGGTGGGCGGCCGGGCGCCGAAGCTGTGTCCCCGCACGACGCTCTCGGAGATCCTCCAGCCGCGCGCCGAGGAGCTCCTCGGCCTGGTCCGCGAGGATCTCGTCCGCCTGGGGCTCGAGAAGGAGATCCGCTCGGGCATCGTCCTCACGGGCGGCGGCGCCGAGCTCGAAGGCATCGTGGAAGTCGCGGAGAGCATCTTCGACCTGCCCGTCCGGCGCGGGGTGCCGTCGGGCGTCGGCGGACTGGTGGACGTCGTTTCGCGTCCGGAATGGGCCACGGCCACGGGGCTTCTGCTCTACGGGCACCGCCACAAGGCGTCGCGCCGCCGCGGCCGGGGCATCGCCCGGGTCAGCACGTCGGTCACGAAGTTTTTTCGAGAGTTCTTTTGAGCCAGCGGAAGACCGGGAAGGGACGGAGGGAACAGACCATGATCGAGTTCGTAGGGGACGAAGAGCACCGCAAGGTCGCCATCGAGCTGGAGGGCGGCGACGCGTCGCCCGCCAACATCAAGGTGATCGGAGTGGGCGGGGGCGGCTCGAACGCGGTCAACCGGATGATCGCCGCCGGGGTGCGGGGCGTCGACTACATGGCGTGCAACACCGACCTGCAGGCCCTGCGCAAGGCGACGGCGGCGACGAAGCTGCAGATCGGCTCGCGGCTGACGAAGGGCCTCGGCGCGGGCGCGGATCCCGACGTCGGTCGCAACGCGGCTCTCGAGGACCAGGAGAAGCTCGCGGAGGCGTTGAAGGGCGCCGACATGGTCTTCATCGCGGCGGGTCTCGGAGGCGGCACGGGATCCGGCGCCGGCCCCATCATCGCGAAGATCGCCGCGGAGTCCGGTGCCCTCACCGTCGCCGTGGTCACGAAGCCGTTCGCCTTCGAAGGCAAGAAGAGGATGCGCCAGGCCGAGCGCGCCGCCCGGGAGCTGCGCGACCACGTCGACACCCTGATCACGATCCCGAACCAGCGGCTCCTCTCGTTCGTCGAGAACAAGACCCCGCTCGCGGAGTCGTTCAAGATCGCCGACGACGTGCTCCGCCAGGCGATCCAGGGAATCTCAGACCTCATCAACTGCCCGGGGGAGATCAACTTGGATTTTGCCGACGTGAAGAAGATCATGTCGGACATGGGCAGAGCCTTGATGGGGACGGCGACGGCGTCGGGCGAGAACCGCGCCGTCCACGCCGCCCAGGCGGCGATCTCCTCCCCGCTCCTCGAAGACGCCTCGATCGAGGGAGCGCGCGGCGTTCTGATGAACATCACGGGCGGAACCGACCTCACGCTCTACGAGGTCAACGAAGCGGCCGAGATCATCCAGCAGGCCGCGGATCCCGACGCCGAGATCCTCTTCGGGTGCGTGCACGACGAGAGGATGGCCGGCTCGGTCAAGGTCACGGTGATCGCGACGGGCTTCGACCGGGCGGACGCCGAGGAGGCCCTCCAGATCGACGACGAGCCGCGCCCGGCTCCCGCCCGCACCACGGCGCGCTCCTTCCTGCGGGGCGACGACTCGGGCGGCTTCGGCCCGAACGCCTCGGCCTCGCGGGACGACTTCGACATCCCGACGGTGCTCCGGCGACAAATGGACTAACCGCCGCCTCAGCGACCGCGCGCGTATGGTGAAGTTTCGCCGGAATGAACTCCCTCTCCCCTGCCGGAAAGGGCCAAGAATCCGTGCGGTAGGTCCGCCCGCGGACGGCTGACCGAGTGGCGTGATGTTCTTCTCGGCGCTGCAGTTTCGCTTCGGTTCGCCGCAAACGGCGTCTGAGGCTTTTTCCATTCCTTGACGTCCCGTTGCGAGGTGAATATGCTCAGCAACCGGCCACACGTTCATTCCACCGGAAGCCTTATGTTTGGTTCTGCTCGAACTGACAGCTCCGCCGAGTCCAATTACCCGGCGACGTTGCATCGTGAATATGCCCTGATTCGGCGAACTTGCGAGTACGCCGGTCTTTGCGCTTCCGATGCAGATGATGTCGCACAATCTCCACGTTCGCCTCATGGATTGTGTGAGCGTTCTCCGCCAATACGGCGTGCCCCTCTGCCTCACGAGCCTTGCGGACAGCCCAGGCGCGACGAAAACGCAGGACGAAATTACGGGTAACAGCTCTCGCTGAGCGGCCCTGCGTACTTTCTGGCGCTCGCGCGACTGGGGCTTTTGCCAGCGCCCGAAAAGCCGTTGCCTGAGATCGACTCGGGTTCGCGTACTGCTGCACTTTCTATCTTTCGCAACGAGACAAACGATCAGAAGCAAGATGTGGAGCCCACCACGATAACAGTGAATGGCCGCACGACAACTGCGTTCATCAAGTATTCGGACTGCACCACGTGTCCAACTGTTTATTTCAATTCGAGCACCACTCTGTCCTCGTTCGTCGGGGGGCGTCTACAAATACCCACGAGCCCGACCCTCTTTCAATATTCAGGAGATCCTTATCTCGCAGCGGACACAAACAACGATGGGTACGGACCTAATAGAGTCTATATTTCCGGTTCTCTGATTAACCCCGGCGCCCAGAACGACAAGAGCGGTATCGCCGTCTGGCGATCCAATGATTCCGGGGCTAACTTTCCGACGCTTCCGACAGTCGTGGCGTTTGATGATAGCGGAACGGTCGCGTTTTATGACAAGCCTACGATTACGGTGTCCTCGCACGCCGGGTCTTTAGGTTATGTATACGTCGCATACCTCGTCATCGATCACCTAAACGCAAAGGCCGGAAGCGTGTGGGTGGCACGCAGTACCGATGGTGGTGCCTCATTTCCGCAGAAGGTCGAAGTCCCGGCGACGGTCACGGCGGCTGGTAAGGTTGGCGGGCCGCAAGTTGTCGTCTCGCCGGGAGGTATCGTGTACGTGCTATGGGCTGATTATCTGAACGGTGCAATCAAGCTGGCGTCGTCGTCCAATTGTGGCGTGTCGTGGAGCGGCGCGCTCCCCGGCATCTCAGGGCGCAATTTCTATTTTGGGACGAATCTGCTCGCCGGCATGCGGGTGTTCGCGATTCCGTCGGCCCGCTACAATGTTCCGGCTGGGGGAGTTAGTGTCGTGTGGCATGAGAAGAACGCGATGGGAAATGCAGACGTGTATTACGCGTTCGAGGTTAATGGTCTATGGTGGTCGGCGCCTGTGCGCATAAATCAGACTGTTGTCAACGATCAGTTTATGCCTGCCTTGCACGTCGATGGCAGCGGGAACGTCGCGATCAGTTATTACGATACGCGGGACGATCCTGTCTTTGCGCGCCGCTATGCCACTTATTATGATGTCATCAATGCATATGGCTCAGTCTTTCTGCAGGGTGACGTGCGGCTCTCGCCATGGTTATCTGACCCGGCGACACTGCCACTCGTGAATTTCATCGGCGATTATCACGACATGTGGTACACGAATGGGTCGTGGCACGATGTGTCAACGCTGGTGCCGTCCAGTGGCTGGTCAGACATCTTCCTGCAAATACCATAGGTGTCTAAGAGACGAGCAACCCGCGTCATGGATCATATTTCCTACGTTGGGAGGTGGCGTGTGTATAGAAAGTCCCTGATCGCCGGGATCCTAGCGGGATTGGCGGCGACTGTCACTGCTCGTTCGCTGGATGTGTGGTCGCACATTTCGATTCCCGGCGAGTCTGGACGCATTCAGGCGGTCGCCGTTGCCACCGATGGGACGGTGTATGTTGGGACGGATGATCATGGCGTGTTCCGCTCTGTGGATGGCCTGTCGTGGTCCGCTGGCTCTGGCGCGGTTGCGACGTCCAACGTATTTGGCGTGGCCGCAGATCCAGTGCGATCCGGTGTGGTGTTCGCTGCGACTCTTAGCGGCGTATTTCGGACGACTGACGCCGGCGCGAGTTGGTTGCCGGTGAATCAGGGGTTGGCTGGCGGCTCGGGATTCGCCATCGCTACCGCGTCCAACTCGGTTTATGTTGGTACCCAAGCGGGCCTCTTCAAGAGCACTGACGATGGGGCCTCCTGGACGAAGGCCTGGACGACGCTGACGACGGACGGTGTGTCGGCAATCGCCGTCGCTCCCGGGGCCCCTTCGGTGCTTTATGCGGGCACGTTTGCTTTTGGCCGGCCGGGTCCCGGTCCTCTGGGGTCCGGGGTATTCAAGTCGGTCGATGGCGGTTCAAGTTGGTCGGCGGTGAACACGGGACTTGACGGTAGCGCGGTCTTCGCGGTCGGAGTTAGCCCGGCGGACTCTGCAACGGTGTTGACGGCGGTGGAGGGCGGTGTGTACAGGACCTCTTCCGGTGGTGCAACATGGACTCGGGTGCTCGCGGCTTCCATCGGTGCCGTAGCGTTCGACCCGATCCATGCCGCGAGCGTCTACGCTGGCGGCGCCGATATGTTTCGTAGTTCTGATGCGGGTCTCACTTGGGTAGCTACCGACGATGGCTTGGTTTCGGCCGAGAGCCCTGCGGCTGGTGTCATCAGCCTTGCGGTTGACCGCGTAGGACGCGTGTTTGCCGGCACCGCGGCGAAGGGCCTATTTCGTGGGACGTTTACGCAAGGCGGGAACTGCACCCCCAGCGCAGCACGCTTGTGCGTTGGTAATGGTCGGTTCGCGGTGACGGTGGACTGGCAGGTGCCCGCACAGGGAAGCGCCGGAGTAGGGAACGCGATAAGCTTGAGCGTCGACACCGGAGCGTTTTGGTTTTTCTCGCCGAACAACATTGAGCTGGTAGTCAAAGTGGTCGACGGCCGCGCCTTCAATGACCGCTTCTGGGTCTTCGCCGGAGCGCTCACCGATGTCGCCTACGCGGTTCGTGTGGAAGATACGGTGACAGGTGTCACAAAGACTTACGCTAGCCCGCAAGGGACCCTCGCGAGCTTTGCCGACACCAGTGCGTTTGTGCCCTAAAGCTGCTCTGGTTATGAACGCGGAGGTGCACCCCGTCGGTCTCTAGCTGTTAGTGGCCACGAGGTTGTTCACACGAGAGGCGGGGGGTTTGCCGGCTAGGGCGGAGTGTGGGCGATGTTGGTTGTAGAAGTGAAGCCAACGAGGGAGCCAGAGGCGACGCTGAGTGGATCGTGAGTAGGAGCGGCGGTAGGCCCACTCACGGAGGGCTGTTTGGATGAAGCGTTCGGCTTTTCCGTTGGTTCTGGGCCGGTAAGGTCTCGTAAAGCGGTGTCGCACGCCCCAGGCATCGCAGAGTCGTCGGACGTCGAAGGATCGATAAGCGCCGCCGTTGTCGGTGAGCAGACGCAGCGGGAGGACCCCACGGTCGGCGAAGAAGCGGAAGGCCCGCTCGAGGAAGCCGGCCGTTGTCTGGCGTCTCTCATCGGCAGACCTCGGCGTAGGCCAGGCGGGAGTGATAGTCGATGCAGACATGGGCGTACTCCCAGCCGATGCCACGAACACGGGTTCGGCGATCTCCATGGATCCGATGACCGGGCCGGCCGATGCGCCCAAGCTTCTTAATATCGGCGTGGAGAAGATCCCCCGGCGCAGCATGCTCGTAGCGTCGGACGGGCTCTTGGGGCTCGATGTCGCGGCGCCGAGACAATCGATGGCGACGCAAAATACGACTGACCGTCGATCGAGGAACCCCACAGGTTCGAGCCACCATGACTCCCGTTAACCCCATCCGGCGCAGCTGGAGAACTCGCTGGACCATCTTCTCCCGCCAACACGAAGGCGAGCTGCGGGGTGCTGAAGACCGATCCAACAGACCCTTTTCTCCTTCTAACCGATACCGCCTCAGCCAGTTCTGGACCGTTCGCAGGCTGATCCCCAGCGATAAAGCCACCTGCCGACGGTCCTGGCCTTCTTCCAGAACCCGACGCACCAAAAGAACTCGACTCGCCAGGCAGGTCTTTGATCCACTGTGTATCTTCATTCGGGCTGCTCCGTGGGTTGTTGTTGCTTCGCAACTCCAGCTTCCCACGTCAGCCCGAGTGAAGAACGTCGTGAGCAGTTACATCTAGCCCCCGAACCACTCCTTTTCCTTCTTTATGAGCTGCTGGCGCTTGCGCCGGGCCTTGTCGCGCCAGTTCTTGTAAGCGTGGTTGATTTTGGGGTGGCGCCGGAGGAAGCGATTCAGCCAGCGGCGCACACTCGGAAAGACCAGGGAGAAGAAGAACAGGCTCATGATGAAAAAGGGGATCTGGGGCAGGACCGGGATCAGGACGCCGATGATGCCGAGGATGAAGAAGAGGATGCCCATCGTCAGATTGAAGGCCTTGCTGCGTCGTTTGGGGCGCCGGCGCGGCTTTTTGGGGGCGGCGGTCGTGGTCATTGGCGCACGCTGAGGCAAGAACGGGGCCACAGGGCCAGCGGGGCGCAGCGGATCGAGAGCCGCTGCGGAGTCGGGCTCATCGGGCGGCGGCTAGGCGATCACCGCGGCCTTGATCGAGTTCGTGCTGCCGGAGACACCCATGGGGATGCCGGCCGTGATGACGATCCGGTCGCCTGAGCGGACGATGCCGGTCGCGAGCAGGATGCCCGGGATTCTCTGCAGCATCTCGTCGGTCGAGGCCGGCATGTCGACCCGGACGGGGACGACGCCCCAGACGAGCGCGAGGCGCCGGAAGGTCTCGGGCAGCGGGGTGAGCGCGAGGATCGGACAGCGGGGACGGTGGCGGGCGACGAGCCGGGCCGCCGATCCGCCCTGCGTGCAGGGAACGATCGCGGCGGCGCCGATGTCCTCCGCGAGCGTGCACGCGGCGTCCGCGACCGCTTCCGGCATGGTCTGCACCCCCGCTTCGCTGATCCGGGCGCGCCATGTCTCGAAGGGAAATGCCGTCTCGGCGTCCTCGGCGATCCGGACCATCATGCCGAGCGACTCCAGCGGGAAGCGCCCGCTCGCGGTCTCCTCCGACAGCATGACGGCGTCCGTGCCGTCCAGGATCGCGTTGGCGACGTCCGCGGCCTCCGCGCGCGTCGGCCGCGGGCTGTCCACCATCGAGCGGAGCATCTGGGTGGCCGTGATCACCGGTTTCCCGGCGCGGTTGGCCTTGGCGATCAGCATCTTCTGGAGAAGTGGCACGTGCTGGAGCGGCGTCTCGACGCCGAGGTCGCCGCGCGCCACCATGATGCCGTCCGAGACCGCGACGATTTCGTCGATGTTCTTCAGGGCCTCATGCTTCTCGATCTTGGCGATCAGCGGGATCTCGGCGTTCCGGGACAGGAGAAACTCCCGCGCGTCGGAGACGTTCCGCGCCGTCCTCACGAACGAAAGCGCCACGACGTCCACACCCTGGACGATCCCGAACTCGAGATCCCGAAAGTCCTTTTCGGTCAGCGAAGGCGCTTCGATCGACCGCCTGGGGAGGTTGATCCCCTTGTGAGACGAGAGCACTCCGCCGGCGACGACCCGGCACACGATGTCCTGATCGCTCGTCTCGATCGCCTCGAGCTCCACGTCGCCGTCCGCGAGCAGCAGCGTGTCGCCCGCGCGCACGCTGCGGGGCAGCTCCGGGTAGGTAACCGTGATCTCGCGGGCGTCGCCGGGAACCTCCCGCGTCGTCAGAACGAGCCGGCTGCCGGTCTCGATCCGAGCCGGCCCTCCGGCCATCTCTCCGAGACGCAGCTTGATCCCCGCGAGGTCCTGGAGAATCGCCAGGGGCCGGCCGGTCCGGCTCGCGATCTCGCGCAGGGATCGGATGTTCGCGGCGTGTTCCGCGTGCGTCCCGTGGGAGAAGTTCAGCCGCGCGACGTCCATGCCGCCGAGCACGAGCTGTTCGAGGATGGCCGGCGACTCGGAGGCCGGCCCGATGGTGCAGACGATCTTGGCGCGCGGCACGACTCGATTGTAGGGCGTCCGCGATTGCGGCTCAGCGCGCCGTTAGGATGCGGAGATGACGAGCGAAGAAAAAGCGGGGTCCGGAAGCGGTTCTCTGGAAGTCATCGCCGAGGGCCGCCATCTGCGGTTCGTCCGCCGCCGGGGCTGGGAGTTCGTGGAACGCAAGAACGTCACCGGGATCGCGATCCTCGTCGCCATCACGGCCGAGGACCGCGTGATCTTCGTCGAGCAACACCGGGAGCCGGTCGGGCGGCCGGTGCTCGAGCTTCCCGCCGGGCTCGCGGGCGACGAGAGCGCCGAGGAAGCGGAGGAGGCGGCCAATCGGGAGCTCGTCGAGGAGACCGGTTACCGGGCCGGCGTCCTCGAGATCCTGACCGAAGGCCCTCCGTCCCCGGGTCTCTCCGACGAGATCGTCACGTTCTACCTGGCTCGCCGTCTCGTGCGCGCGGGCGCCGGTGGCGGAGTGGGGGAGGAGGCCATCGACGTCCACGAGGTGCCCTTCTCCGAGGCGTTTTCCTGGCTCGAGGCGCGCCGGACCGAGGGCCGGCTCGTCGACCCGAAGGTCTACGGAGGCCTGGCGCTCGCCGCGCACCGGATGGGAAGAGGGCTCTGAGGCGCCCGGACCGAAGAAAAGGGATTTCGTGCACTTCCCGACCGGGGCGCCAGCGGGCGGCCGCCGGTTTCCGGGAGGCTGTCGGGTCACTTGCGGGATTTGTCCCCACCTGTCAACGTTTGCCTCTTCGGGATCGCTCCAGAATCGAGCGTTTCTGACGAGAGGAGCTCGAGGTCCTGTAGTGACCGACGAAACCGCCAGAAATCCCGCGCCCGGGTTCGACACGCTCAAGGCGTTCGTGGTTCCGGCTTCGTTCGCCCAACAGCGACTCTGGTTTCTCGATCAGCTCGCCCCCGGCTCCCCGGCCTACAACATCGGGCAGCTGATGCGCATTCGGGCGCCCATCGATCCGGCGACCGTCGAGAGAAGCCTTCAAGAGATCGGACGCCGGCATGAGGTCCTGCGAACGACGTTCGCATCGGTCGACGGCCGGCCTCTCCAGGTGGTCTCGCCGGAGCAGGCCCTGAGCCTGACGCGGATCGATCTCTCGGAGTTCGCTCCCGCCGACCGTTATTCCGAGGCGATCCGCATCCAGGGGGAGGCGATCCGCGTCCCCTTCGATCTCGCGAGCGGGCCGCTCCTGAGGCTGTCTCTGATCGAGCTGGCCAAAGACGATCAGGTCCTGCTGCTCACCATGCACCACATCGTGGGCGACGGCTGGTCTCTCGGTGTCTTCTTCCGGGAGCTCGCGGCGCTCTACGAGGCGTTTTCTTCCGGTCGGTCTTCGCCGCTTCCGGCGCTCCCGATCCAGTACGCCGACTACTCGGCCTGGCAGCAGGAGTCGCTGCAGGGACAGCGGCTCGACGGGCGGCTTTCCTACTGGACGAGGCAGCTCGCCGGACTGCCGACCCTGGAGCTCCCGGGCGACCGGGCGCGACCGCCCGTTCAGACCTTTCGCTCGGGACGGCGGTCGGTCGTTCTTCCGACCCCGCTGGCAGAGACGCTGAAGGCGGTGGCCCAGAAAGAAGGGGCGTCCCTGTACATGGCGCTTCTCGCGGCCTTTCAGACGCTGCTCTCCCGGCACTCGGGGCAGGACGATGTGATCGTCGGATCTCCCATCGCGGAGCGCAATCGAACCGAGACGGAACCGCTCATCGGGTTCTTCGTCAACACGCTCGTCTTGAGGACCGACCTCTCCGACGAGCCGACGTTCCGGGAGCTCCTCCGCCGCGTGCGGAAGGTGGTCCTCGACGCCTTCACGCACGAGGTTCCTTTCGAGAAACTCGTCGAGGCGCTCCGTCCAACACGGGACCTCTCGAGGACTCCCCTCTTCCAGGTCCTCTTCAACATGCTGAACTTCGACGTGCCGAAAGTGCGAATCGCCGGCGCCTGGGTCGAGCCGATCGAGGTTCCTCCAAAAGGCTCCCTCTTCGACCTCACGCTCTACGGGTCCGAAGCCCCCGACGGTCTCCGTTTCTGGCTCGTCTACAACGCCGACCTTTTCGAAGGCGATCGCATGACGGAGCTGCTCGAGCAGTTCTCGGGCCTGCTCGATCAGATCGCGTCGGCGCCGGATGCGCGGATCGGTTCGTACTCCCTCGTGACCCCCGCGGCCCGGCGTCTCCTGCCGGATCCGACCGCGCCCATCGAGGAGCCCGAAACGGGAGTCGCAGCGGACGAGTTTCTCCGCTGGTCGGAGCGGACGCCCGACGCGGCGGCGGTCGCGGGTGGCGGCTGCGCCTGGACGTACCGAGAGCTCGAGGAGCGGTCCCGCGCGATCGCCGAGCGGCTTCTCGCGGATGGCCTCTCGCCGGGAGACGTGGTGGCCGTCACGGGGCCGCGGTCGCCCGGATTCATCGCCGGCATGCTCGGCGTCGTTCGCAGCGGCGGTGTCCTCCTGACGCTCGACTCCGCGCTGCCGGCGGCGCGGCGCGCGCTGATGATTTCCGAGGCGAACACGCGGCGAATGATTGACGTGGCGGGGGCGGCAGACGCCGCGGCCGCCGGCCCGAGCTTCGCCGATGGGACGGGTTCCGTGCCCGCGCTTCCCGTGGACCGCGACGGTCGACCGGTTTCAACGGAGGCTGCCGGTCCGGCTCCGCGGCTTCCTCGCGTGTCCGGAAACGATCCCGCCTACGTCTTCTTCACCTCGGGGTCAACGGGCGTCCCCCGCGCCATTCTCGGGACCCACAAGGGGCTCGCTCACTTCCTGCGCTGGGAGCGGGAGACCTTCGAGGTCGGTCCGGTCGACCGCTGCTCTCAGCTGACCGGGGTCTCGTTCGACGTCGTCCTGCGGGACGTCTTCCTCCCGCTGACGAGCGGAGCCAGCCTGCACCTGCCCGACGCGGACGAGGAGGCCGGGTCGAGCCGGATCGTTTCGTGGCTCGACCGCGAGGCGATCACGATTCTTCATGCCGTGCCGTCGGTGGTGCTGTCGTGGCTGGCGGACCCGCCTGCCGACGCCCCGCTCGCCCGGCTTCGCCGGGCCTTTTTCGCCGGCGAGCCGCTGACCGACACGCTGGTCCGGCGCTGGCGATCGGCGTTTCCGGAGGCGGGCGAGATCGTCAATCTGTACGGTCCGACGGAAACGACGCTCGCCAAGTGCTTCTACGTCGTTCCATCGGATGCGCCGGCCGGAATTCAGCCGGTGGGATATCCGCTTCCCGATACTCAGGTGTTGGTCCTCGCGGACGGCGCGCGGCTCTGCGGCGTCGGGGAGGTCGGAGAGATCGTCCTTCGGACGCCTTTTCGCACGCTCGGGTACTTGAACGCGCCTCGCGAGCAGCGGGAGCGATTCGTCCCGAACCCGTTCCGGAGCGATCCTCGAGATCTGCTCTACAGGACGGGCGACATCGGTCGCTACCGCCTCGACGGCTCGGTGGCGATCCTCGGGCGGCGGGACGACCAGGTCAAGATTCGAGGGGTGCGGGTCGAACCTGCCGAAGTGGCCGCCGTCCTCTCCGCGCACTCGCGCGTCGCCGCCTGTGTCGTGGTCTCGAGAACGGACGGGCACGGGGAAACGACGCTCGTTGCGTACGTCGTTGCCGCGGGAGGTGAGGCGGTCTCCGTCGATGAGCTGAGGACGCACACCTCCAGCCGTCTTCCGGCGGCGATGATTCCTTCGGCCATCGGCTTCCTGAACGAGATTCCATTGACGCCCAACGGGAAGCTCGATCGCGCGGCCCTGCCTCCCGTTGTCCCCTCCGAGCGCCGCGCTCCCCTCGAGCTGCCAGCGACTCCGCTGGAAGAGATCGTTGCGGCGATCTGGTCCGCGGTCCTCGGGGTCGGCCAGGTCAGCCTCGCCGAGAGCTTCTTCGAGCTCGGCGGGCACTCGCTCAACGCGACGCAGGTCCTCTCGCGCGTGAACCAGGCGTTTGGGCTCGACCTTCGGATCCGCACCCTCTTCGAGAACCCGGTGTTGGCCGCCTTCTCCTCGGCCGTCGAGGCGGCGCTGTCCCGGAAGGACGAAATCGCGCCTCCGCTTCTCGAGCCGAAGGAGACCTCTGCGCACTCCGACGTCCCCCTGCCGCGGCGGCGAGATCCCGAGGCGCCGGGGCGGGACGCGCATCCGGGCTCCCCTCCCGACACCGTCCGTTTCGCGCCGGTCTCTTTCGCGCAACAGAGGCTGTGGTTTCTGGATCAGCTCGACCCCGGGCTGGGCTTCTACAACATCCGACGCGCGTATCGGCTGCGCGGGAACCTCGACGTGGAGGCGGTCGAGCGGGCGCTCCGAACGATGGAGGAGCGGCATGAGGCGCTGCGGACGGTGTTCGCGGTGCGGGACGACGAGCCGGTACAGGTGGTGACGTTGCCGGGTCGCGCGAGGCTGGCGAAGGTGGATCTCTCCGGCGTGCCGCCGGATTCGCAGGAAGCGAAGGCGACCCGGTACGCCTCGGAGGAAGCTCAGCGCCCCTTCGACCTGGCGCGCGGGCCATTGTTTCGGGCGTCCCTGTTGAAGCTGAACGACCGGGACCACGTGCTGGTCCTGGCAGTGCACCACGCGGTGTTCGACGGCTGGTCGGTGGAGGTGTTCGAGCGGGAGCTCGGAGGGCTCTACGGTGCATACCGGGAAGGATTGCCGTCGCCGCTGGCGGAGCTGCCGGCGCAGTACGCGGATTTTGCGATCTGGCAGCGCGAGTGGCTCGACGAGTCGGGATCGGTGTCGAAAGACCAGCTGACGTACTGGAAAAAGCAGCTCGGTGGGGCGCCGGCGGTTCTGGACCTGTCGGTGAGCCGTCTCCGTCCCGCGCGCCAGACGTTCCGCGGGGCGTCGGAGAGCGTGGTTCTGGGAAAAGCGGTGTCCGAGGCAATGCGGCGTCTGGGCCGGGCCGAGAAAGCGACCCTGTTCATGACGCTGCTCGCCGCGTTCCAGGTGCTGCTTCTGCGTCACTCGGGGCAGGACGACATCCTGGTGGGCTCGCCGGTGGCGGGACGAAACAGCAGCGAGATCGAGGGGTTGATCGGGTTGTTCGTCAACACGCTGGTCTTCCGGACGGATCTTTCGGGAGATCCGTCTTTCCGGCAGCTGCTGTCGCGAGTACGGAATGTGGCGATCGAAGCGTACGCACACCAGGATCTGCCGTTCGAAAAGCTGGTGGAGGATCTGAATCCGGAACGGACGCAGAGTTACTCGCCGGTCTTCCAGGTGATGATGAACTACCGCAACGCGCCGCCGGCGGGGCCGCAACTGGCCGGGGTGTCGGTGAGCGCGATCCACCTCGAGCAGAAGAGCTCAAAGTACGACCTGACCGCCTTCTTCGAGAACGCGGGGCATCACATCGCCGTCTCCTTCGAGTACAACTCGGACCTGTTCGCCGCGGAGACCATCGCGCGGATGCTGTCTCACCTGGAGGTTCTTCTCGACGCAATCGTGCAGGATCCCGACCGGCCCCTCTCCGAGCTTCCCATGCTCACGCCCGAGGAGCGCCACCGAGTCCTCGTCGAATGGAACGACACCGCGAACGACGACCCTCCGCAGCTTCTTCACCGTCCCTTCGAGGAAACGGCGCATCGGACGCCCGAAGCCGTCGCGGTCGAGGCCGGGAACCGACGGCTGACGTACGGACACCTGAATCAAAGAGCCAATCGACTCGCGCGGCACCTCGCGAAGCTCGGCGTCGGCCCCGGCGTCCTGGTCGGGTTGTGCGTCGACCGGTCGATCGAAGCGATCGTCGGAATGCTCGGGATCCTCAAGGCGGGCGGCGCCTACCTGCCGCTCGACCCCGCGTACCCCCGCGAACGGCTGCGTTTCATGCTGGACGATTCGGGCGCTCACGCCCTCCTCACGCTTCGCCCGCTTGCGGAGAGCGTTCCGACGCTGGCGGGGCGTACGCTTTTCCTGGACGATTCCCGCGAGACGATTGCCCGCGAGGACGAAAGCGACTTCGATAGCGGCGCCGCTCCGACCGACCTGGCCTACGTCATCTACACGTCGGGTTCCACGGGCAAGCCCAAGGGTGTCGAGATTGAGCACCGGGAAATCTCGAATCATGTCCGTTTCGCGGCGCAGCGTTTCGGATCTGAAAGGGGAGACAGAGTCCTGCAATTCGCCTCTTTGAGCTTCGACACCTCGCTGCAGGAAGTGTTTCCGACCTTGTGGGGGGGCGCCACCCTCGTCCTGCGTTCGCAGGAGATGATCGAGTCGGTCGCCGGATTCCTCGCCCGATGCCGGGAATGGGCTCTGACCGTGATCGACCTGCCGACCGCGTACTGGCACGAGCTCGTCGCGGTGGCCTCCGTGGAAGGTCTCGAGCTCCCCGGGCCCCTGCGGCTCGTGATCATCGGGGGTGAAGCGGCGCTTCCCGAGCGCTTCGCCCAGTGGGAGAAGCTCGCGGCCGGACGCGTGAGGCTGATCAACGGTTACGGGCCGACGGAGGCCTCGGTCGCGGCGACATTCTGGGAGCCCGGTCCCAACGCGGCCTCGTCGGTCGGTCGGGCGGTGCCGATCGGGAAACCCATCTCAAACACACGCGTGTACGTCGTCGACGGACGCATGCAGCCCGCTCCGATCGGCGTCGCCGGCGATCTTCTGATCGGCGGGGTGGGAGTCGCGCGCGGTTACCGGAAGCGGCCGGATCTCACGGCGGAGCGATTCATCCGGGATCCCTTCGGCGGCGAAGAGGATCGCGTTTACCGGACGGGCGACCGCGCCCGGTGGCTCCCGTCCGGCGAGCTCGAGTACCTGGGCCGCGTCGACGGGCAAATCAAGCTCCGGGGTTTTCGGATCGAGCTCGGCGAGATCGAGGCCGCGCTCCGCGCGATCCCGGGAGTGCGCGACGCGGTCGTGCGCGCGCTCCAGGATCCTTCGGGAACGGCGCGCCTCGTCGGATGGGTCGTCCCCGCTCGAGAGGATCCCCCTTCGATCGGCGACATGCGGCGACGGCTAAAGGAATCTCTCCCCGAACACATGGTCCCGTCGGCCTTCATGCAGCTCACCGCGCTGCCCCGGACGCCGAACGGCAAGCTCGACTCGTCCGCCCTCCCCGTGCCGGAGGCGGTCCGTCCCGAGCTCGACAGCGTGTATTGCGAACCGCGCACACCCGTCGAGCGCGCCCTGGCGAAGATCTGGAGCATCGTCCTCGGGATCGCCCGGGTCGGCGTCCACGACAACTTCTTCGAGCTGGGCGGGCACTCCCTCCTGGCGACCCGGGTCGTTTCCCGCGCCCGCGACCTTTTCCACCTGGACCTGCCCCTGCGGGAGCTGTTCGCCCGTCCGACCGTGGCGGATCTGGCTTCGATTGTCGAAGGGATGCTCGCGGATCGCCTCGTCAACCCGGACCCGCGCGCCGGCGCGAAGCCCGACCGCCTCACGCGACGCGAAGCGGCCGGGAATGCACCGCTGTCGTTCGCGCAGCAGAGATTGTGGTTCCTGGACCAGCTCGATCCGGGACGGGATTTCTACAACATCGCGCGCGCATATCGGCTCGCAGGGGATCTCGATGCGCCGGCGCTGGAACGCGCATTCCGCGGCGTGGAGGCGCGTCACGAAGTGCTGCGCACGGTATTCGCCTTGACGCCGGACGGTCCGATCCAGGTCGTCAAGCCCCCGGGCGGTGTGGAGCTGTCGACGGTGGACCTCACGGACCTTCCCCGGGAGCTTCGGGAGAGGGAAGCGATCCGGCTGGCTGAGGAGCAGGCGCAGAGACCGTTCGACCTCTCGAGGGGTCCGTTGATGCGGGCGAGTCTGTGGAAACTGGGCGAGCGGGACCACCTCCTGGCGGTGACGGTGCACCACGTGGCGTTCGACGGATGGTCCGTGGACGTTTTCGAGCGGGAGCTCGGCCAGCTCTACGCGGCGGAGAGAGCGGGCGAGTCGCCGTCTTTGCCCGAGCTCCCCGTGCAGTACGGAGACTTCGCGGTGTGGCAGAGAGAGTGGCTGAAGGGAGAGGTGCTCGAGGAGCAGCTTTCGTACTGGAAGCGGCAGCTGAAGGGAGCGCCGACGATCCTGAAGCTTTCCGTGAGCCGTCCGCGTCCCGCCCGCCAGACCTTCCGGGGCGCGTCGGCGAGCCGCATGCTTTCGAAGGCGTTGTCAGAGTCGATTCGACGGCTCGGGCAGGCCGAGAAGGCGACGCTGTTCATGACATTGATGGCGGCTTTCCAGGTGTTCCTGCTGCGGCACTCGGGACTGGAAGACATCGTAGTGGGATCACCGGTCGCGGGGCGCAACCGCAGCGACGTCGAGGGGTTGATCGGGTTCTTCGTCAACACGCTGGTGTTCCGGACGGACCTGTCGGGAGACCCGTCTTTTCGTGAAGTGCTCGACAGGGTGCGCCGCGTGGCGATCGACGCGTATGCGCACCAGGACGTGCCGTTCGAGAAGCTCGTGGAGGAGCTCAACCCGGAACGGACGCTGAG
>JBDTOO010000034.1:0-36898 GCA_039933215.1 Acidobacteriota bacterium | reverse complement strand
CGGAAGATCTCGCGGGCGATGATCAGGCGATGGATCTCGCTCGTCCCTTCGTAGATCTCCGTGATGCGGGCGTCGCGGAAGTTGCGCTCGACGGGATATTCCTTCGTGTAGCCATAGCCTCCATGGATCTGGAGGGCCTTGGTCGTGACGCGCTGGGCCATCTCCGCCGCATAGAGCTTCGCTTCGGCGGCTTCGAGCCCGTACCGGCCGCCGTTTTTCTTGACGGCGTCCTTGGCGGCGGCCGCGCGCCGCGTCAGCAGCCGGGCGGCGTCCACCTCCGTGGCCATGTCCGCGAGGTAGAAGCGGATCACCTGGAAATCGGCGATCGGCCGGTTGAAGGCGTGGCGCGCTTTCGCGTAGCGGACCGCGGCCTCCATCGCCTCCGTCGCGATGCCGACGGCCTGGGCGGCGATCCCGATCCGTCCGCCGTCCAGAGTCGACATCGCGATCTTGAAGCCGTCGCCCTCGGCGCCGAGCCGGTTCGCATCGGGGACCACGACGTCCGTCAGGAAGATCTCGACCGTCCCCGATGCGTTGACGCCGAGCTTCACCTGGTGGCGCGACCGGTCGAAGCCGGGCGTCGAGGTGTCCACGAGGAAGGCGGAGATGCCCCGGGACTTCTTCTCCGGGCTCGTCGCCGCGAACAGGAGGCACACGTCCGCGTCGGACCCGCACGTGATAAACACCTTCTGTCCCGAGATCCGCCAGGAGTCACCCTCTCGCACCGCCCGCGTCTGCTGGTTGGCGGCGTCCGAACCGGCGTTCGGCTCCGTCAGCGCGAAACAACCGAGCTTTTCGCCCCTCGCGAGAGGCTCGAGAAACCGCTTCTTCTGGTCCTCGTTCCCGTATTTCTCGATCGGATCGCAGACGAGGGAGTTATTGACCGAAAGGATGACGCCCATGTTCGCGCAGACGCGAGAGATCTCCTCGATCACGATCGAGTACGCGACGACGTCCATCCCCGATCCGCCATGCTCGGCCGCGACCGACACGCCGGCGAGCCCCAGACGGCCGGCCTGGTAGAAGAGGTCCTTCGGGAACTCGCCGGACTGGTCGATGACGGCGGCGCGCGGACGGACCACTTCTTCCGCGAACTCCCGCACGGCGGTTCGCAGGAGGCTCTGATCCTCCGTGAGGTCGAAATCCATGGCGCGGCGAGTATAGGCCGTGTCCGCGGGTCACGTCCTGGAGAGCCAGAGACCCTTCAGATATTCCCCCTCGGGACAGTCGAGAGAGACCGGATGGTCGCCGCCCGCCCCCTGGCGGCCGATCAGCGAGAAGCTCGAGCCCGACTCGAGCTCCGCCGAAAAAACGATCTGCTGGAAGAGCGTCGCGTCGACGAGACCGGAGCAGGAGCACGTGAGAAGAATCCCGCCGGGCGCCACGAGGCGCATCGCCAGCCGGTTGATGTCCTTGTAGCCCCGGGCGGCCCGGTCGACGTCCCCCCGCTTCTTCGCGAAGGCCGGCGGATCGCAGACGACGGCGTCCCAGGCCTCGCCATTCGCCGCGCGCGCACGAAGATCTTCGAAGACGTCCGCGCGGACGAAATCGCCGGGGTCCTCGGCGAATCCGTTGGCGCGGCGGTGCTCGGCCGCGATTGCGAGCGCCTCCGCCGACGTGTCGACGTCGACGGCCCTCGCCGCACCACCCGCCAGTGCCGCGACCGAGAAGCCGCCGGAATAGGAGAAGAGATTGAGCACCTTCCGACCCGCCGCGAGTGCTCGCAGCCGGGATCGGTTTTCGCGCTGATCGAGGAAGAAACCGGTCTTCTGTCCGGAGTCGACGTCCGCGACGAACCGCAGCCCGTTCTCCAGAAAAGGGGCGCGCTCCTTCTCCCCCGATCCGCCGGCGGGCGCGGGCTCTCCGCGATCCCGCCGGGCGCCGGTCCGGCGCACGAGGATCCGCGCCAGCCCGAACTGCTCGAGCGCGGCCGCGCGGAGAGGCTCCTCCCAGCGCTCGGTCCCCTCGGTCGAAAGATCGAGGACTCCCAGGTCCCCGTAGACGTCGAGAACCACTCCCGGACAGAGATCCCCCTCCGAGTGGAGGCCCCGATACCCGGTCGTCTCTGCGGGGAGAAGGGTCTCGCGCAAACGGCGCGCCGCCGCGAATCGCCGGGCGAAGAGCGCCGGCCCGGGCGGCGGCGCTTCCCCGAAAGACCACAGCCGCGCCACGATCTGGGAACTCGGAGACCAGGCACCCGATGCGAGGCGCTGCCCCCGGGCGTCGAACACTTCCGCCATGCCGTCCGACCCGTCCCCTGCGGACCGCGCGACGGCTCCGGAGAAGAGCCAGGGGTGCCGCCGCAGAACGGACGCCTCACGTCCGGGCTTCAAATCGATCCGGATCATCGGGAAGACCTCAACGGACGGCCCGGTTTCTCCGTATGCAGAGGTGAGAACACTCTGATCTCCTCCTCGGCCCCTCTGCGGAGGGGCCTTTTTTTTCGGGACCGCGGAGGAAAGCCTTCACCTCACGGCTGATTGAGCGCCCAGTCGTATTCCAGGAATTCAGGGTCCTTCGGGGAAGCGCCGAGCCAGGAGGCGGCGGCGGGATCGGCCACGAACTTCGCGACGCCGCGCAGGAGAGATCCTCCCGCGTCGCGCTCGAACTCCTTGCGGTTCCAGAAGAAAATCTTCGAGAGCGCCACGCGGCCCTTCCCCCGATCGATCTGGTTCCTGGACGCGTCGTTCACGAAAGCCTTTGCCTGGCGGTCGAGGTCGGCGTTCAGCGTCGCGGGGACGTACGCCTTCGCGGCGAGCGGCGGGCAAGACTTCGACGCGCAGACGATCGCGAAATGGATCCGAGAGTCTTTGTCTTCCCGCAGCTTGTTCTCGATGGCGTCCAGGGTCATCATCTCGCCGCCGACGCGGTGCACCACCTTCTGGAACGCGCCGTCGACGTCGAGGATGCTCTTCGTCGGGTACTTCTCCAGCACGGTCGTGATCGCCGCCGCGTTGTACGCGTTGATGTAGAAGGCCTTCCTCTCGTCGGGGGACATCTTCGCGGGATCGGCGTCGCCCAGGTTTGCCATGTAGGCGGCGAGACGCTTCTTGTCCTGGCCCGAGGCTCCCGCGTAGTCGAAGCCTCCCTGCCGCGCCCGCGCGGAGAGCACGGCGTCGAAGGGCGCGGGGTCCGGAAGACTGGCGCCCGACAGCCTCGCGGCGAAGAGAAATGCGAGAAGGCTCCAGAAAGTGCGCCGGGGCATCGATTCACTCATTCTCGCCTCCTTCTCGAAACGCCGGTCGATCCCGCGAATCGTATACGGCGGAGGCCCCGCCTGCGGATGCCCGCGGACTACGACAGGGCGGCGAGAATTCCGAAGGACAGCGCGCCGATGGCGGCGGCCATGGGGATCGTCAGGATCCACGCGTAGACGATCCGGCCCGCGACGCCCCACCGGACGGCGGAGAAACGCTGGGTCGCGCCGACGCCGACGATCGAGCCGGTGATGGTGTGAGTCGTCGAGACGGGGATGCCCCAGATCGACGCGATGAGGACCGTCAACGCTCCCCCGGTCTCCGCGCAGAACCCCGAAAACGGCTTCAGCTTCGTGAGACGCGTGCCCATCGTGCGCACGATGCGCCATCCGCCGGTGAGGGTCCCGAGTGCGATCGCGGCGTGAGCCGAGAGGATGATCCAGAGTGGGATCGTCTTCAGGTCCTGCATGTACATGAAATGCAGAGGGGACGCGGTGTCCTGAAAGACGGTCCGGTTCGCGACGAGCAGCCCGGCGATGATCCCCATCGTCTTCTGTGCGTCGTTCGTCCCGTGGGAGAGCGAAAAGAACGCGGCCGACCCGAGCTGGGCGCGCCGGAACCACCGGTCCACCGAGGCGTAAGGCTTCTTCCGGAATATCCACGAGACCGCGACCATCAGCCCGAATCCGAAGAGCATCCCGATGAGCGGCGACAGCACGATGAAAGTGAGCGTCTTGACCCACGCCGCGCCGGGGACGATCGCCTTCACGCCGACGCGCGCCACGGCCGCGCCGGAGTAGCCGCCGATCAGGGCGTGCGAGGAGGAGGACGGGATCCCGAAGTACCAGGTGATCAGGTTCCACGTGATCGCCCCGAGGAGCCCCCCGAGGACGACGTTCGAGTTCACGACGTTCACGTCGATCAGGCCGGACCCGATCGTCTTGGCAACGGCGGTGCCGAACACGAACGCCGCGACGAAATTGAAGAACGCGCTCCAGAACACCGCCATCAAAGGCGAGAGCACACGGGTCGACACCACGGTCGCGATCGAGTTCGCGGAGTCGTGCATCCCGTTGATGAAGTCGAAGACGAGCGCGACCCCGATGATGACGAGGACGAACGTCACGGCCGGACCAGAGAGGGGATCACGGCGCGCCGCCGGACCTGCCCCCGGGCGAAATAGTGGAAGCGCACGGACGGATCACGAATGCTTGAGGACGACGCTCTCGAGGACGTGCGCGACGGCTTCGCACTTGTCGATGCACTCTTCCATGTTGTCGTACACGTCTTTCCACTTGATCACTTCGATCGGATCGACGTTCCCGCGGAAGAGGGAGGCCACGGCCTCGTGGTACGCGACGTCCCCCTCGTTCTCGAGCTTCTTCATCTGGATGCACTTTTCGATGACGCTCTTCTGCTTCTTCAGGGCGGCCACGGCGGCGACCATCTCCTGGGTGATCGCGACGATGACGTCGGAGAGGCGCCTCGAGATCGGCGTCGGCTCGGCGATGTTGAAGAGAACAACCCGGCGGACCGTGCCGTCGATCAGGTCGATGACATCGTCCAGGCGCACGGCGAGCTGATGGATGTCTTCCCGGTCGATCGGGGTGATGAAGCTCCGGTCGATTCCCCGCAGGATCTCGTGCGATATCTCGTCGCACTCGTGCTCGAGCCGCTTGATCTGGTCGGCGACCGCGAGGACGGGAGACTCCTTCCCGAAGAAGCGGGCCAGGATCCTCGCGCTCTCGTGGATCCGCTGCGCGAGTTCGTTGAACTGGTCGAAGTATTTCTCGTCCCGCGGCAGAACGTTCCACATGCCGGCCCCCGATCGGGCGACATCCTAACCCAGAAACTTCACACGGATTTTACGGAGCCGGGAGGCGTCGCTCCGGAAGGCGGACACGGAAGACGCTGCCCCGGCCGAGCTCGCTGTCGACCTCGACGGCGCCGCCGTGGAGGTGGACCAGGTGCTTTACGATCGCGAGCCCCAGCCCGGTTCCGGGCCGCGTCTTCGAGCGGGACCGGTCGACCTGGTAGAAGCGCTGGAAGATCCGATCCTGCTCCGCGCGCGGGATCCCCGGCCCCTCGTCGGCGACGGAGAACACGGCCCCCGCCGGCTCCCGCCCCGCCCGGAGCGTCACGCGGCCGCCGTCGGGAGAGAACTTGATCGCGTTGTCGACCAGGTTCCGCACGATCTGCGAGAGACGGCGGGCGTCGCCCTCTACCGCTCCCGCGCCGTCCGCCTCGACCGAGAGGGTGATCCCCCGCTGCGCGGCGGCGTCGGAGAAGTCCCGGCGCGTCTCCTCGAGTAGCGCCGGCAGAGAGATTTCCGATCGCTGCATCTCGACGGTGCCGCTCTCGATCTCCGCGAGATCCATCAGGTCCTCGATCAGCTCCCGCATCCGGTCGGACTGGCGGCGGATCAGGTCGAGCAGCTGGGTCGTTTCGCCCTCGTCCGCCTCGCCGTCGGCGAGCGTCTCCGCCGCCGCCGCGATCGAGGAGATCGGCGTGCGCAGCTCGTGGGAGACGTCCGCGACGAAGGTGCGCCGCATCGCCTCCGTGCGCTCGAGCCGGGTGATGTCCCGCAGCACACCGACGGCGGCGGCTCTGAATCCCTGAGGCAGCGCCACGACCGTCACCTGCCACACCATCTCGTCCCCGAGCCGGACGGTCTTCTCGATCGTCTCGCGGGTGCGGAGCGTCTCGCCGAAGACGTCGTAGAGCGACCGGTGGCGCAGCAGGTCGTAGAGGGCTCTCCCCGACGGCGCCGTCACGCCGACCATCTTTTCGAACCGCACGTTCGCCTCGAGAACGTGAAGCTTCGCGTCGACGACCACGAGGCCGTCCGGAAGCCGCTCGAAGATCATCGCCGTCAGCCGCCGCTCCGCCTCGGCGCGCTCGGCGGCGCGCGCGAGCGAGTCCTTCATCCGCTGCAGAGCCGAGGCGAGAAGCTGGACTTCCTCGTCGCCCGTGCGCGGAAGATCGCGGCCGTGCTCGCCGGCCGCGATCGCGTGGGCGGCTTCCGTCAGCCGGCCGATGGGCTCGGAGAAACGCCGCGCCGCGGCGGAGCCGATGACGAAGAGCAGAAGAGCCGTTCCCGCGATCGCCAGGCGCGTGGTCCAGAGGTACGCCTGCTCGATCGCTTCGACGCCCGCGGCGGAGACGGACACCCGGAGGACGTCGCCCCGCGGCAGCGATTTGGCGAAATAGATCCTGTGCTCGTTCTCCGTGGTTGAGAACCGACGGGCGTACCCGGTGCCGTCCCGGCGCGCGGCCAGGACTTCGGGGCGCCGGCCGTGGTTTTCCATGGTGGCGACCTGCGAAGCCGGAAGGTCCGTGTCGGCCACGACGCGCCCATCCGCTCCGATGATCGTCAACCGGCACGCGAGCCGGCCCGCCGACTCGCGCAGCAGCGCGTCCGCTTCACCCGGCCCGACGGCGGTCCAGCGCGCCCAGTCGTCGGCGATGTGGAGGGCCTCCCGCGACACGCGGTCGAGGACTCGATCTTCCGTGGCTCTCCGGACGGTCGCATCGAGGAGCACGATGAGCAGCGCCGCCGTGCACACCGCGAGTACGCCGAAGAGCGTCGTAAAGCGCGATCCAATTCTCATGCGGCGTTCCGGCCCGTTCGCGGAGCTCGAAGCGCTCTCCGTGCCGGGGAGCCGCTCCCGCCCGACGCGTCAGGGCGTGGGACTTCCCCCGTCGGGCTCATGGTACCGGTATCCGAGCCCGACCACCGTTTCGATCCGCTCGTCCCCGAGCTTCCGGCGGAGAGAACGGATGTGGACGTCGACCGTCCGGGTCTCGACCTCCGCGTCGTAGTCCCAGAGGCGCGCGAGGATCGCGTCCCGGGTGACGACGCGTCCCCGGTTGCGGATCAGGAGCCAGAGGAGGTCGAATTCCTTCTTCGTCAGATGCACGCGGTCCCCGTTCAAGCGCGCCTCGAAGCGGCCCCGGTCGATGTGGAGCGCGCCGTCCGTGTAGACCTCCTCCTCGGACGTCTCGAACGAGGCAACCCGGCGCAGGTGCGCGTGCACGCGGGCGAGCAGCTCCCGCATCGAAAAGGGCTTGGTGATGTAGTCGTCCGCGCCGATCTCGAAGCCGAGGAGCTTGTCCCTCTCCTCGACCCGCGCCGTCAGCATGATGATTGGAACCCGCTTCGTCTCGTCCGCCGCCCGCAGCTCGCGGCACAGAGCGAGGCCGTCGATGTCCGGAAGGTTCAGGTCGAGGATCACGAGGTCGAACGGTTTTTCCTGCATGGCAGCGAGGGCGGCGAGGCCCGAGACGTAGTGCTCGACCTGGTAGCGCTTCTCCTTGCGCAGGTTCAAACGGATCGTGTACGCGATGTCGGCGTCGTCCTCGACGAGCGCGATGCGCTTGACGGGCGGCGCCGCGCCCTCGCGGACCGCGCGGGGAGGGGGCTTGCGTGGCAGAGTGGTGCGCATCGTCTCCTCCGAGTTTACCTAGCCGAACCGCCCGGTGATGTAGTCCTCGGTGATCTTCTGGCCCGGATTGGTGAAGATCTTGTCCGTGCGGTCGTGCTCGACCAGCCGGCCGAGCATGAAAAACGCCGTCGATTCGGAGACGCGGGCGGCCTGTTGCATGTTGTGGGTCACGATGACGATGGTGTATTCCCGTTTGAGCTCGTAGATCAATTCCTCGATCTTCTGGGTGGCGATCGGGTCGAGCGCGGACGCCGGCTCGTCCATGAGAAGCACTTCGGGCTCGACGGCGAGCGCCCGCGCGATGCAGAGGCGCTGCTGCTGGCCGCCCGAGAGTCCGAGCGCGGAGGTATGGAGGCGATCCTTGACTTCGTCCCACAGGGCCGATTCCTTCAAAGCCTTCTCGACTCTCTCCGGCATCTCCGAGCGGCGTCCGATTCCGTTGATGCGCAGGCCGTACGCCACGTTGTCGAAGATCGACTTCGGGAAGGGGTTCGACTTCTGGAACACCATCCCGACGCGCCGCCGGAGACCGACGACGTCGGTTCCCGGCCCGTAAATGTCCTCGCCGTCCAGGAGCACTTCGCCGTCGACGCGCGTGTCCGGGATGATGTCGTTCATCCTGTTCAGGCAGCGGAGATACGTCGACTTGCCGCAACCCGAGGGACCGATGAACGCGGTGACGGACTTCTCCGGTATACGCAGCGAGATCCCGTGCAGCGCCTGGTTCTTACCGTAAAAGAAATGCAGGTTCCGGGTCTCCATCCTCGGGGGTGCGCCGCTGTCGGTCGATTTCGGAAGGCTTTCGTGCCGCGTCGGCGTGAAACCCGGTCGAATGACCGGTTCCGCCGGAGGCGAGATCGTCTCGTTCATGTGCGATGCATCCTTTCGAGCCGCTTCGTGACGATGCGCGCGAGAACGGAGAAGACGAAGACGACGGCGACGAGCACGAACGCTCCGGCCCAGGCCTGGCGGTGCCAATCGTCGTACGGCGAGATCGCGTAGGTGTAGACCTGGACCGTCAAGGACGCGATCGGCTGATCGAGGCGCGTGGACCAGAAGCGGTTGTTGAACGAAGTGAAGAGGAGCGGCGCCGTCTCGCCTGCGATCCGAGCGAGAGCCACCAGAATCCCCGTCATGATGCCGGGAAGAGCGGCGGGAACCATCACGGAGAACGACGCCCGGGCCCGTGTCGCTCCCAGCGCGAGCGCGCCCTCGCGAAGGCTGGGCGGGACCAGCTTCAGGAGCTCCTCCGTGGTCCTCGTGATGATCGGGATCATCATGAAGCCCAGAGCGAGCCCGCCCGCGAGCGCGCTGAACCGCTTGAACGGCATCACCGCCAGCCCGTAGGCGAAGATGCCGATGACGATCGAGGGAACGCCGTTCAGCACGTCGGCGGTGAACCGGACGAGCGAGGCGAATTTCCGGCCGGAATACTCGGAGAGGTAGATGCCCGAGAGCAGGCCGACCGGAATCGCGATCGCGGAGGCGATGCCGATGAGCATCAGCGTCCCCACGATCGCGTTCGCCATGCCTCCGCCGGCCTCGCCCACCGGCTTCGGCGTCTTCGTGAAGAAGTCCCAGTTGAGAGACGAGAACCCCTGCTGGATGACGTAGACGAAGACGAACGCCAGGGGAATCAGTGCCGCGACCACGGCGAGGCCGCAGAGCACGACGAACACGCGCGACACCGCCCGGCGGCGGCGCGAACCGCTCACGCCGCCTCTCCGGTGGGCTCGGAGATCACCGGCTCCGGCTTCGAGACGCCGAGGACGACCCGGCCGGTGCGCCAGATCAGGATCCGGGACACCGCGTTGATGAGCACCGTGATCACGAAGAGAACGAGACCGATCTCGACCAGAGCGGAGAGATAGAGATCGTCGGCCGCCTCCGTGAACTCGTTGGCGATGACGGCCGCCATGGTGTGCTGGGGCGCGAAGAGGGACATCCGGACCTGGGGGTTGTTTCCGATGACCATGGTCACGGCCATCGTTTCCCCGAGGGCGCGCCCGAATCCGAGCATGATCGCCCCGAGGATTCCGGTCCGGCCGAAGAACAGCGCCGCGCGGATGGCTTCCCACCGCGTGGCGCCCAGGGCATACGCCGCCTCGCGCTGCGTCGGCGGGACGGCCTTCAGCACTTCTCGCGCGACCGAGGACGTGAACGGGATCACCATCACAGCGAGGATGAGCCCGGCCGACAGCATGCCCACGCCGAGCGGAGGCCCGGAGAAGAGCGGGACGGACTTCAACCAGGCGGGCGTCACAACCTCGAGACGCCGCACGAGCGGGACGAGCACGAAAATCCCCCAGAGGCCGTACACGATCGACGGAATCGCCGCGAGAAGCTCCGTCAGGAACGTCAGCGGCGTCCGAAGCACGCGGGGCGAGAGTTCCGAAAGGAAGATCGCGATGCCGAGCGCGATCGGAGTCGAGATCGCCAGGGCGAGCAGCGACGAGTAGAGTGTGCCCCAGATGAAGGGAAGCGCGCCGAACTCACCCGCGACCGGATCCCAGGTGGACGTCTTCCAGAAATGGAACCCGAACTTCGCGATCGAGAGCTTCGACGTCCGGAAGAGCTCGAAGGCGATGCCGGCGACGAGCAGGACGATCAGGAACGCGAAGAACCCCGTCCCGGCCCGAAAGCCGCGGTCGTCCACGCTCTTCCGGCGAGAGGGGTTCGTTCGCATCTTCGGGATCGCTACGGCTTGATTCGGCCGAGGGCGTCGAGCTCCAGCTTCACGACGCCTTCGGGGAGCGGCGCGTAACCGAGCTCGGGGGCGAATTTCTGGCCATCTGTCAACGCCCACCGCATGAAGTCCTTCATGATCTTCGCGCGCTGAAGGTCCTTCGAGCTCTCGTAGAGAAGGATCCATGTGAAGGACGAGATCGGGTAGACGCCCTTACCGGGAGCGTTCGTGATGGAGACGCGGAAGTCCCTGGGCATCTGTGGCGCGGCGGACGCCGCGGCGGCGGTCACGGACGCGACCGAGGAGCGGACGAACTCGCCGTCCATGTTCTGTACCGAGCCGTAGTCGATCTTGTTCTGCAGGGCGTAGATGAGCTCGACGTATCCGATCGACCCGGGCGTCTGCTTGACGAGCCCCGCCACGCCCTCGTTGCCCTTCCCGCCGACGCCCACTGGCCAGTTTACGGACGTGGCGACGCCCACCTTCTTCTTGAAGTCCGGCGACACCTTCGAAAGGTAGTCGACAAAGATGTAGGTCGTGCCCGAGCCGTCGGAGCGGTGCACCACGGTGATGTCGGTCGCCGGCAGATTGACGCCGGGGTTGACCGCCGCGAGCGCCGGGTCGTTCCATTTCGCGATCTTGCCGAGGATGACATCCGCGAGGACCTTGCCCGTGAACTTGAGCTCCTGATCGACGCCCGGGATGTTGTAGACCGGCACCACGCCGCCCAGGACCGTCGGGAGGTGGACGATCTTTCCGGGCGCGCCCAACTGCTGGTCGGTCGTCATCGGGCCGTCCGTCGCGCCGAAGAACACCGTCTGGTTCGTCAATTGGCGGATCCCGCCGCCGGATCCGATCGACTGGTAGTTGATCTGCACTTCGGGGTGCAGCTTGTTGTATTCCGAGAACCACTTCGAGTAGATCGGGAACGGGAAAGTGGCTCCCGCTCCATTGATCTGGACTGTCTGCGCGAAGACGGGCAGGGCGACCGCGAGAGCCGCGGCGCCGATCGCGAGATATCGAAAGAATTTCATCGTCGTCTCCTCATTGGCAATATGAATTTCTGGAGTTAAGTCGGCGTGAAATCGGCATGAATTAGAAGTTGAAGAGCGTGTGGAGCGCGTACCGCTTCTCCTCCGGCTTCCTGTTCGAGTTGCCGGCGGCGAAACCCTCGTATTTGACGTTCTCGTAGTCGACGAGAACCGCCGCCGCGATGCCGGCCTTCGTCACCGGAAACCAGTAGGAAACGCCGCCGATGAACCGCTTCTTCTTACCATCGGGATCGACCGTGTTGTGGTCCTTGTTGGGCTTGAGCTCGTCGTAGCGCAGGAGCGCCTCGATCCCGATCGGCGTCCGCGGGGTGACCCAGGCGGAAAATCCCGTCGCGTGGGTCGAGAAGGTCTTGAGCCTCGAGCTCCGGTCCTTCGTGTCGAGATACTCGGCGCCCGCGTGGACCCAGGGGTGCTCGAAGGTGAGAGCGGCGATGTATCTCTTCCGCTCCGCGTCCCTCTCGTAATGGTCGCCGTCGTAGAACCCGGTCAAGCGGAGGCCGCGGACGACGGGAATCATGGGGGCCGGCCGGACGGTCAGGCGCGCCTGAAATGCCTTCTGGTCGTTGGCCTCGGCTCCGGTATACGTCTCGCCGTTGTAAACGCCGACGTGGACGTCGCCGTAGTTCATCGGGAAGTTCCAGTGCGTCGAGACGCCGAAATCCGAGGACGAGAGGAACGCCTCGCGGTCGGCGAAGATCGTGCCCTGGAAGCGATACCGGTAGACGCCCTCTTCGAAATCGACCCAGGGAGTCTGCTGGGTCCCGAGGCGGAGCCACGAACCCTTGGGCGCGAAGTCGTCGAAGTTCAACTGACCGTAGGCGTACTTCAACCGGTAGACCAGGTTGTTGTTCGTGTTCAACGTGACGCCGGTGCCCGAGACCGTCTGACGCGTGATGTCCGGCGTGATCCGGAAGGAGACCCAGTGGTTGATCTGACCGGTCACGTTGATGTACGCCCGAGCGAGGTTGAACGAGTTCGGATGTACGACGCCTCCATCGGCGTCTTTCGCGGTGGGCACGTCCTGGTATGTGTAGTCCGCGAAGATGGTGCCTCCGACGTTGACCTTGGGCGTGTCGTCCGGCGGGGTGTATCCCTCGGCGGGGGTGACCTGGCCGCGCGCGGCGCGCGAGGCGAGGAGCCCGGCGGCGACGCACGCGATCATCAAAGAGTGCAGGCGATGCTTCATGACGGTTCGTCCTCCTGTTTGGAGGGCGAGTTGTAAAGGCGCGGGGTCAACGACGAACGAATTCTCTGTAAATTCGGGACGAAGTCGCCCGCCTTCGCCAAAAAAAAGGCCCCGATTTCTCGGGGCAAACGGAGGATGGCTGCAAGCGATTCCGTCATGGATGATCGAGCGGGCCTCTGAATTGCGCAGCAACCCGGCGTAAACATCGCGTCAATAATTCTTACAACCGATTTGACGCGATGCTCGCTCGAAGCTCTCGCGGAAAACCCAGGCTCGCAGGCTTTCGAAGGAGATTTCGATGCCCGAATCCCGTTACGCCCTGTTCACGGAGGAGCCCAAGAGAGCCTTCCGGCTGCTCGAACCCGCTTTCTCCGATCTTCCGGCGCAAGATCCCGTTCGATTCTTCGCCGCAGCCATCCAGAGAACCGCCGAGAGATTCGGCTCCGAGTGCGGGATCGTCGAATCCGGACTGTTCGAGACGGATGCAGGAGGGTGGAGTGCCCGTAACGGCGCGCCGGTCTCTTTGCTCGCGGCCTTGCCGTCCGACCTCGGAGTGCACTCCGCGGCGAGAGGCGAGGGCGCCGTCTTCCGCTCCGAGCCGTTCCCCGCCGCCATCTGGCGCCTCGGGCCCCGGCGCGAGTGGCTCGCCATCTTTCGCCTGAGCGCCCCCGCCGAAGAGCGTCCCGCCCTCATCCTCGAGATGGCTCGCATGGCGGCTGTCCAGAAGGCCCAGGAGGGGGGTTGGAACGGAGTCATCGACCGGGCGCGCGACATCCAGCGAAGTCTCCTTCCGGAGCGGCCGGCTCAGCTGCCCGGAATCGCCATCGCCGCCCGATCGGAGCCGGCGGAGCAGGTGGGGGGCGACGCCTTCGACGTCATCTCGCTCGCCCCGGACGCCCTCGGACTGATGATCTCGGACGCGTCCGGCCACGGCCTTCCCGCCGCCCTCGAGGCGCGCGACGTCGTGATCGGTCTGAGGATGGGCGCCGCGCGCCAGCTCAAGATCCATTCGACCATCGAGCGGCTCAATCGAATTCTCTGCGCGTCGACGTTGTCGTCCCGATTCGTCTCTCTCGTCTACGGCGAGCTCGACTCGGACGGCTCCTTCGACTACGTCAACGCGGGCCATCCGGCGCCGCTTGTCCTGACTTCCACGGGGGAAGCTCGACTCGACGAATCCGGCCCGGTTCTCGGCGTGCTTCCCGATTCGCGGTACCGTGTAGGACACGCGCGGCTGCCTGAGGACGGAATGCTCGTGCTTTTTACGGATGGCATCACGGAGTGTCCGTCGCCGGATGGCGAGGAATTCGGAACGCACCGGCTCGTGGGAGTTCTGAGAGGACTCATCGACGCGCCGCCGGCTCTGCTCTGCGCGGCGGTTTTCGATGCGCTCGCCGACCACGCACAGGATCCACGCACTCCCGACGACGCGACGCTTCTGATCGCGCGCCGGGGCCGAGCGTCGACATCCTGAATGTCAGAAAACCAGGGCCCGCGGCGCGCGCCATCGCGGCGGCGGCGCCCGGTCCGGTCTTCACGCGCCCTTCACATCCCCCCGGTAGGGTGTTCCGCATGAAGACTCCGATCGCCTCGACGACAGTCTGCGCGTGCGGGCGGCCGATTTCACCGCCGGTCGACGCCGGAACACAGGATCTCGTGGAGGTCGCGTGCGCGTGCGGCCGTCTCATCGAGCTGCGGCGGTCTTTCGATTCCTGGACCGTCGACGGAGAGCTCCATCCGGAAGGATCGGTTCCCGTGGGCGGCTTTTCGCGGGAGTTGCGACTTCAACCCGACGTCGAGCGTTTCTGGTTTCCGGTGAACGCTGCGGGAGGGCGCCTGAACGTCCACCTCGTCTTCTCCGCCGAGATGAGGTCCGCCGAAGCGAAGCCCTCGGACATGAAGGCGTTCCGGATCGCGCCGGTCGCGAATGCGTCCGAGGCGCGGCGCAAGTGGCTTCTCTGGTGGGAATCGCATCCGCGCGCTTCGAGAGCCTCGAGCGGACGCACGCACTCCTTGTAGCAAAGCCCCCGGCCTCGAGCCTCCCCCGGCTTTTCCCTGCGGCCTGCGCACCCACGTCCGCCGGCTCTCGAAAAGAATTCACCCCGGCACCTCGCGACTCTTACCCCCTCCTCAGCCGAACTCCTTTGCGCTCCGGAATCCTCGCCCCGGAACTCGGCGTCGTTCGCCGGGCGAGAAAGGAACTACCATGACGAGAGCATCGATATCGAGGTGGGTCGCGGCATTCGCCGCGACGTCGGCACTGACGCTCCACGCGCAGACCCAACCGTTCGAGCGGAGCCGGACGGACGGGGCCCTGGACGACGGGACGTCCCCTCAGGCGGAGAGAGCCCGGCAGATCGAGGCCGCCACTCCGAGACCCAACGGGAAAACCGCCGGAATGGCGTCGCCGAACGCTCTCGTGAAGGGACTAGGCCAGGTCGTCGCCGCGCAGGGATCTCATGCCCTGGAGAACGGCACGGCGACGATCCCATTCTACGGATACGCCGGGAACGGTCCGATGATTCCGGCTACCGGCGACGTGCAGACGTCATCCCACCTGGTCGAGGCGACCAAGACCGAGCCGGACAAGAACACGTACCTCGTCGTCGGCAACCAGACGGGCGGAAGCCCCAACTACGAGTACGGGACGCATTTTCTCTTTCAGGGCCACGAGAACAGCTCCAAGGACTCGACCGGCTCCTCTCAGGGCTACATCACGCGCATCAATCTCGATGCCGACGGCTTTCACCGGGTCACGCTGATGGCGACGGCCGACGTCGACGGCAAGCCCCTTCCCCTGATCGACGGGTCCACCTGGGATCCGTGGGCGCAGCGTCTCCTGTTCACGTCGGAAACCGGACCGAAGGGCGGCGTCTGGCAGGCGACTCTCGACGTGCCTTCGAAGGTCGAGGACATCTCCGGGGTTCTCGGTCGGGGAAGCTACGAGGGGATCCAGAACGACTCCGACGGGAATCTCTGGATCGTCGAGGACGTCGGCGGCCCGAGCGGCACGACGAATACCCACGCCAAGCAGCCCAACAGCTTCCTCTACCGGTTCCTGCCGAAGGATCGGTCGAACCTCAAGGTCGGCGGGAAGCTGCAGGCCCTCCAGGTCGCGTCCTCGTCCGGCAGCCCCATCGTTTTCCACGCGGGTCAGGCGGACTCGGACATCCTTTCGCCGGACGTCAAGGACCTTCACACGTACGGGAAGAGCTTCGCGACGAGGTGGGTGACGATCCACGACACGGACCTCGACGGAACCTCTCCCTTCGACGCGAACGCCGCCGCGAAAGCGAAGGGTGCCACGCCCTTCAAGCGGCCCGAGAACGGGCAGTTCCGGCCCGGGAGCAATTTCACACAGTTTTTCTTCGACGAAACCGGCGACACGAACGCGGCGACCGAGGCCGGAAGCGCCTACGGCGGATTCGGCTCCATCCTGCGGTTATCCCAACCGGCCCCTTCCGCCGCGACGGGGACGCTGACACTCTTCTATCTCGGCGACGTCAACCACACCGGGCTCGACAACGTCGCGTTCTGGGATGCCGACCACATTCTCCTGGGCGAGGACGCCGGAGACTCGCTTCACACCCAGCGGAACATGCTCGATTCTGCTTTCCTCTTCGACCTCACTGGCGACTACAGCGATGCCTTCGAAAACCCGCCGCTGCGGCTGCTGGCGCAGGGCCGGGATCCGTCCGCGACGATCGACTCGGGTCTGTCCGGCCAGCCGGGGTTCCAGAACGACGGAGACAACGAATTGACGGGGCTTCACGTTTCAAACGGCGACCCAACTCCGAACGGGATCCTGGGTGCCAACATCCCGACACCATTCGCCAACGGATGGAGGGTCTTCTACACGCAGCAGCACGGAGACAACGTGACCTGGGAGATCGTAAAGACGGCCCCTTCGCCCACGCTCACGAGCGTCGCGTTTTCGGCGGGAATCGACTGAGGTTTCCTCTCGCGTGAGATGAAGTTCTAGCCCGGCGGCGCTGACGTCTCACGACGCGGCGCGCCGCCGGGCGATTTCTGCGGGACCCGCACCTTCAAGGCGCCGGGAACGATCGACAACTCGAGCGGAGGGTTCATCCAGGACAACTCTCCATCGGTCGCGACCTGGACGCGCCTCCGGGAGTGGATCGTCAGGCGCGTCGTGTCCAGAGACCGAAAGTCGCCAAAGGCGGTGGCGACGCCGAGGAAGTAGCGGGCTACCGTCAGGGTGAAGGACAAGCGGGTCAGGTAGGGGAGCCAGTAGACGTGAAGCGTTCCGGACCGGAATCCCAGGCGGGGAGCGAGGAACCCGAATCTGGCGAGATCGTCGGGCCCGACGGACACGGTGAACATCTGCGTCTTCACCCGTTCGACTCCGTCCGGCGTTTCCAAAACCAGGGCCACGCTCCGGAAGCGGCGCAGCGCAATGCGGATCGCCCGGATGTAGGCGCGCCACTTCCCCATCTCGCGGTACCGCTCCCGGTATTCCGAGATCTTCGCGTAGATGCCGATCAGCAGGTTGTTGAGGAAGTAGCTGTCGTTGACCCGGCCGACGTCGATCGCGCGCGTTTCGCCGGAAATGGCGACCGCCAGAGCGTCGCGCCAGGCGGGCGGCAGGTCGAGGTCCCGGGCAAAATGATTCAGCGATCCGGTCGGGACGACGCCGAGTATCGAGTCCGTTCCGACGAGCGACTGGGCGACGGCATGGATCGAGCCGTCCCCGCCCGCCACGACGAAGAGGGTCCCCCCGGCCGCGGCGCGGGCCCCGATCAGCGCCGGGATGTCGAGACCGGCCTCGATCTCCACGACCTCGAGGCCGGCTTCC
This sequence comes from Acidobacteriota bacterium, assembly GCA_039933215.1. Taxonomy (GTDB): domain Bacteria; phylum Acidobacteriota; class Thermoanaerobaculia; order UBA5066; family Gp7-AA6; genus JALYUA01. The sequence goes on along the minus strand of JBDTOO010000034.1, from coordinate 19,516 downwards.
CGAGCCGCCGCGCGTAGCTCGTCCCGCTCCTTCTCCGGCAGCACGCCCGACTTCGGGTTGAGGAAGAGGACGCCCGCCGCCGAAGTCACGCAGGCCCCCTCGCGAAGGAAGGTGTCGGACGGCCGCGGGAAACCATCCCGGCGCTCTCCATCCCGCGAATGACGCTTCCCCCCGCGCGCGGATACTCCGGCGCGCGCCGCGCGAAGAACGCGGCGCCCGCGGTGCAGACCGCCACCCAGGTGAGCCCGAGGAGGATTCCCGCGACCACGTCGCTCAGCCAGTGAACCCCCAGGTAGACGCGGCTGAACGCCACGGTCAGGATGATCAGGGCGGCGGCCGCGCACGCCGCCGCCTTCCCGAGCGGACCGGGCAGGAGCTGGACCGCGACGACGGCGAGAGCGCCGAAGAAGACGCTCGACATCGTCGCGTGGCCGCTCGGAAAGCTGTGGCTCTTCTCCCGCGTCAGCGGGGGCCACAGATCGGGGCGACCGCGCCGGAATCCCCTCTTGAAGAGGGGGCTCCAGCCGCTCCCCCCGAGCATCGTGAACCCCAGGAAGAGAGACGCGCTCCCGTGACCCGACAATTTGAGCGCCGCACACACGGCGAGCGCCGCGGGGATGAGGAACTTCTGGCTCCCGAGCCAGGTCACGGTCCGCACGAACCGGTCGCGCCCGCGCCCGTGGAGCTTCTGAACCCGGTGCGTCGCGCCCCGATCCACACGCACCAGGGCGTTTCGCACCGCGGGCGGAAACAGGTTGCGAACGGCTCTCACTTCCGGCTCACTCCCGGACAATCTATCGGAATCCGCGTCAGCCGGTTCGGACCGAGCGCAGGCCTCGCAGCCAGGTCGAGAACCGCTCGAAGTCCTCCACGACGCCGATCCCGGCCGGCGGGTGGCTTCGTCGGGCTCCGCGGCCTCCGACGAAGACGGGCACGTGCGAAGGGACCGCCATCCGCAGGCGCGCCAGCTCGCGGTGGACGGAAGCGCCGCCCGTGGAGATCGAGACGGAGATCCCGATCGCCGAGGCGTTGCGAACGACCCACGCGTCGGCGATCTCCTCGACGGGAGTGTCGCTGCCGAGGACGTGAGGCTTCGACCCTACTGAGGCGGTGACGAGCGCAGCCATCTGGAGTCCGAGGCGGTGCGTCTCGCCGGCGAGCGTCGCGAGGAGGATCGAGGGTCCGCGTGCCCGCTTCTCGAACGGCAGGCGAAGGGAGCGCAGAACGTCCTCCGCGCACTCCGAATAGAAGTGCTCGTGGTGGATGGAGAGAGAGCCCTCGGCCCACGCGTCGCCGACGGCCTCCGTGAGGGGGACCATCCGGCGGGCGACGAAGCCGATCGGACCGAGCGCGTCCGCGTCGGCGAGGAGCGCTTCGGTGAGCTGCGCGCCGCGATGGAGGCGGACGTGCTCGAGAAGCGGGGCGATCGGGCGGTCGGCGGCTCGCTCCCGGGAAGCGGCGCCGGCCTCCTCCGCGAGCAGCCGGTCCAGGGACCCGGGATCGAGCGCCACGACCCTCGCGGGGCGGTGGCCGCGCGAGATCGCCTGGGAGATCCGGCGCAGGCGCGAGACGTCCCCGGGCGTGTAGAGCCGGTGGCCCGACGGTTTCCGGGTCGGGACGGGAAAGCCGTACCGCCGGTTCCACACCCGGAGGATGTCGGGCGAAAACCCCGTGGCCCGCGAGACGGCGCCGATCGTCCAGAGCTCCGGCCCGCGGTCCGTCGCGCCGCCCGCTTTTCCATGGCGGACGCTTTTCCCCCGTGCCCGCGATCTGCCCACCGCACCCTCGACTTCCATGGTTTCGTTCCCCCGCGCGCATCATATGTCCAGATAATTATCTTGACAATTTGAGGGACGGAATCTCATTTCGGGCCCGCTTTCGCGCCTTCACGCCGGCTTCGCGGCGCGGTGGTAGCCTCGCGGACGTTCCATGAGCGAGCTGCGCCGGATCGAGAGCGACCCGAGCCGCGAGGACCGTCTCGAGGACCGCGCGCTCTATTTCAACCGCGAGATCTCCTGGCTCGCCTTCAACCGCCGGGTCCTCGAAGAGGCCCTCGATCCCGCCTGGCCGCTTCTCGAGCGCCTGAAGTTTCTCTGCATCTTTCACTCCAACCTGGATGAGTTCTTCATGATCCGCGTCTCGGGGCTTCACGAGCAGCTCGAGGCATCCGTCACGGAGCGCAGCGCCGACGGGCTGTCCGCGCAGGATCAACTACGGACCATCTGCGAGATCGTCCGGCAGGATGGGGCGATCGCCGTGAAGGCGCTCACCGGCGACGTCCTTCCGAAGCTGCGGGAGGAGGGCGTCCGCATCCTCGCCTGGAGCGAGATCGACGCCGACCGCCGCCGCGAGATGAGCGCCTACTACGAGAGCACGGTGTTTCCGATCCTGACTCCCCTGGCCTTCGACCCGGCCCACCCGTTCCCCTTCCTTTCGAATCTCTCGCTCTCCCTCGCCGTCGAGCTCTCCGCGAAGGAGGAGGAGAAGCCCTTCTTCGCCCGCGTGAAGGTCCCCCCGTCGCTGCCGAGGCTCGTTCCCCTCCCGGCGCCCGCCGAAGCCTCAGCGTCCTCCGACTTCGTCCTACTGGAGGACCTGGTCGAGGCCCACCTCTCGAGCCTCTTTCCCGGCATGAAGATCCGGGGAACGTCGGCCTTCCGGGTCACCCGCGACGCGGACTTCGACCTGCGGGAAGAGGAGGCCGGAGACCTCCTGCGCGTGGTCGCTGAAAACGTCCGCCAGAGGAGATTCGGCGCGGCAATCCGGCTCGAAGTGGACGCGCGGTGCCCCGAGTCGATCCGCGAGCTGCTGAGGACGCAGCTCGAGCTCGACCCCGAGGACCTCTACGAGATCGACGGTCCGCTCGGAGCCTCGGATCTTCTCGTTCTCCTCCGGCTGGAGCGGCCGCGCCTGAAAGACCTCGAGTTCGTCCCCGCCTCCCGGGCGCTTTTCTCAGACCCGGCGGCCGGATTCGAGGCGATCCGGCAGAAGGACATCCTCCTCCATCACCCTTACGACAGCTTCGATCCGGTGATGCGCTTTCTGGAGGCGTCCGCCGACGACCCGGACGTCCTCGCGATCAAGATGACGCTCTACCGGACGGGCGCGGATTCGCCCATCGTCGCGGCCCTCGCCCGCGCGGCCGAGAACGGGAAGCAGGTCGCCGTCTTAGTGGAGCTCCAGGCGCGCTTCGACGAGGAGAAGAACATCCAGTGGGCGCGCTCTCTCGAGCGGGCCGGCGTCCACGTCGCCTACGGCGTCGAGGGGCTGAAGACCCACGCCAAGATCGCCCTCGTCGTGCGACGCGAGGGCAGCGTGATGCGGCGTTACGTCCACGTCGGGACGGGCAACTACAACCGGGCCACCACGCGCGTGTATACGGACCTCGGCCTCTTCACCGCGAGGCCGGAGTTTGGCCACGATGCCTCCGAGCTCTTCAACTTCCTGACGGGGTTCTCCAGACGGACCAAGTACAAGCGGCTGACGGTCGCGCCCTTCACCCTGCACGAGAAGGTCCTCGCGTTGATCGATCGCGAGGCCGGGAAGGCCCGACTCGGCCAGCCCTCCGCGATCACGGCGAAGATGAACTCGCTCGTCGATCCGCGCGTGATCCGGGCCCTCTACCGGGCGTCGCGCGCCGGCGTGCCGATCCGGCTCGGCGTTCGCGGCATCTGCTGCCTGCGGCCCGGCTTGCCGGGCGTCTCGGAGACGATCACCGTGGCGAGCGTCGTCGGACGATTCCTCGAGCACAGCCGCGCCTTTTCCTTCGGTGTGGGCGAAGAGGAGGACATTTTCATCTCGAGCGCCGACTGGATGCCTCGGAACTTCTTCCGGCGCGTCGAGCTCATGGTCCCGATCCTCGACCCGCAGGCGCGCGAGAAGATCCGCCAGGAGGTCTTCGAGCCTCTGGCCGAGGACAACACCCGCGCCCGGGACCTGCAGGGAAACGGGGACTACGTCCGCCGGAGCCCGGCCGGCGCCGCGCCCGCCGACGCCCAGCAGTCGCTGCTCGACCGGCTCGCCCGGCGCGGCCTGCGCTCCGTGCCGGACAACGAGAGGGCGACCCGCGGCTGATTCCGGAAGAGGGCCCCGACGAGATCAGGCGTAGCCCGCGGCGCGCGCCGGCTCTCCGACCGGCGTGAGAGCGAGCACGCGATCGGCGGGGCGCAGAAGAGTTCCCGGCCCGACGTCGAGGCTCCGCCCCCGCCAGCGCGTCCGCCGGCCAAAGAGTCCCGCCCAGAAGAGAGCCGCGACGCCCAGGTCCCGGAGGACTGCCAGCCCGTAGTCGCCGGCACGGAGCCTCCGCCCGGCGTCCGCCGCCAGGGCTCCTTCGACCGCCAGCCGCGCGCCCCAGATAAGAGCCCCGGCCGCCGCGGCGGCCGGTGAGCCGCCCGAGAAGCCGACGACGCCGCAGAACCAGAGCGCCGGGCTCGCGAAGGACTCCGCCGCATACGAAGGACCGCCCAGCCGCCGGCGGAGAATCGCCCACCGCCGGTGGCGGGACCAGACCGCGGAAAGGCTCCGGGAGATCTCCGCGGTCACGACCTCGTCCGCCGAGAGCCGGACTTCGTATCCCGCGGCGCGGACGAGCTCCCCCAGGAGGAAGTCCTCGGCGAGGTAATCGCGAAGCCGCGCGAAGCCGCCGATGGATTCAAGGGCCTCGCGTGACATGAGGATCGACTTGCCAACGACGCACGGCCTTCGCAGGGTGCGCGCCAGGAGCGCCGTGCCCGCGGCGAGAAATCCGTTCAGGTGGAGCGACTCGATCCTCGACGCGGCCGTCGCGGCGCCCTCCGCCGAGAAGAGATTGGAGACGAGCCCCACGCGCGACTCGCCAAAGGGGGCCACGGCGCGGGAGAGGAAATCGGGGCGCACGCGCACGTTGCCGTCCGCGAGGAGCAGAAGCCGATGCCGCGCGCGGCGGACACCCGCCGCCAGACGGTTGACCTTCGCGTTCAGCCCCGGCTCCCGAGGATCGACGACGAAGGAAGTAGGGACGCCGGGATGGGCGTCCGCGACGCGTCGTGCGATCGCGAAGGCGGGATCCGTCTCGCGCGCGAAGGAAAAGAGGATCTCGTAGTCCGGATAGTCGAGCCGGTAGAAGGACTCCAGGTTTCGCGCGAGGTCGTCGTCCAGGCCCGAGAGCGCCTTGACGATCGAGACGGGCGGCTCGAAGCCCGGCCTCGCTTCCGGCCGCGCGGCGCGGCGATGCCGGGCGAGCGCCAGCGCGGCCGCCGCAAACGAGGCGGCTGAGGCGAAGAGCCCGGCGAACGCCAGGAACAGAGCGATCCTCACGCGGTCGCCTCCTCCTGCGGCGCGAGACGCATCATCCCGATTCCCGTCCCTCGCCGGAGCGCCGCGAGCACGCTCTCGGGATTCTTCTCGGCGTTCAGAAGCGTCTTCCAGGCGTAGAGATGCTCCGGCTTGTGAAAGTCGCTGTTCGCGATGTGGCGGAGCTTCTCCCGCGAGACGACCGGGAAGAGGTCCCACCGGCAGCCGACCTCCCACAGGTCGACGAGCTTTCCCGCGGTCCGCCGGCGATTCCAGAGATAGAACGTATTTGCGTAGAACTCGCTCATCTCGTGCGGATGGCAGGCGACCGAGACCGCTCCGCGGGCCCGGATCTCGCCCAGCATTTCGATGGGGTCGCCGTCCGCGGAGAGGTACTCGTGGAGGCCGAGCGCCAGAATGTGGACCGACGTGTCGCGATGGATCGTGTTCCGGGTCATCTCCGCCCCGGGCAGAACGAGCATCCCCCACGTCCGCCACGCCCGGTCCGCCTCGCGGCGGATCTCGGCAATGTATTTCGGAAAGCTCGCGGGGTTCAGGGAGTGCTGGATCGCGTGCGCGACCTTGCCGAGCGGGTTGTCGCGATTGACGATGTGATCGGTGATCGCGATGACGTCGTGGCCGCTACGCCCGAACAGGTCGATCACTTCGGTCAGCGGCAGAACGCCGTCCGAATAGGTGGTGTGTATGTGAAAGTCGCAGAGCAGCATCGTTTGGTTCGCTGGCATTCTCGGCCGCTGCCGCGAACCCCATTCGAGGACTGGAACGACCCCCCGTCAAAGCGGCGTGAAGTTCCGGTGTAGCGGCCGGCGCCCTTCTCCGCGTTACGATCGGGCGTGCGCTCCGCCGCCGGATTTCCCGACTACCACGTCCACACTTTCCGCTGCGGCCACGCCGGAGGCGCATCGCGGGACTTCGTGCTCCGGGCGATCTCCGAGGGTCTGACGGAGATCGCGTTCACGGATCACGTACCGCTCTATTTCCTTCCCCCGGAGCGGCGCGACGCCTCGCTCGCGATGCGCGAGGACCAGTTCGACGGGTACGTCGAAGAAGTCCGCGGCTTACGGGAGGAGTTCGCCGGTCGGATCGCCGTTCGCCTGGGCCTGGAAGCGGATTACGCCGAGGGTCACGAGGAGGCGTTGTCGGCCTGGCTCCGACGCGCCGACTGGGATCTGGTACTCGGGTCCGTGCACTGGGTGTCGGGGGACTGGATAGACGCCCCGGGTTCGCGCGCACGATTCGAGCGAGAGGGGACCGAGGCGCTCTACGCCGAGTATTACCGGCTGCTGGCGAAGGCCGCGGCGACCGGATTCTTCGACGTGCTCACGCACTTCGATCTCCCGAAGAAGCACGGTCATGCGGCGCCCGCGTCGATTCGCGGAGCGGAGCGGTCGGCGATCGAGCAGACGGCGCGGTCGGGATGCGCCATCGAGATCTCCTCGGCCGGCCTGCGAAAGCCGGCAGCCGAGCTCTACCCCGCTCCGCGCCTGCTTGCGGAGATCGTCGCGGCAGGAATCCCCGTCACGTTTTCCTCCGACGCCCACGCTCCCGCCGAGGTGGGATGGGGGTACGATCGCACGGTGGCGGTCGCGCGGAGCTGCGGCGTTTCCGAGTACGTCACCTTCGCGAAGCGGAGGATGACGACCCACCCTCTCCCGTCAGCCTGATCGCACCGCCGCCGGCTTCCCGTCGAGCATCGTCCGCAGTCGGATCGCGTCGCGCGGCGCGTGCCCTCCGGAGTCGTTGTTGAAGTAGGCGAAGACGTCCCGCCCCTCGCGCCGTCGGTCTCGCAGCCAGTTCGCCCAGTCGGCGAGCCGCTCGTCGGAGCGGCCGCCGTAGCGCGAGCCGAACCCGTGAAACCGGACGTAGACGAACGGCCCGCCCACCCGGCGTTCCGGAGTGGATCCAGGCATGTCGTGCAGACACAGCGCCGCGCCGTGCCGCTCGAGCGCGGCGAAGAACGGCTCGGCGTACCAGGACGGCTCGCAGAACTCGAAGACGTGCCGGACGCCGCGAGGGAGAAGCTCGAGAAACGCCTCGAGCCTCTCGAGGTTCAGAGACCACTTCGGCGGGAGATGGTAGAGAGTCGGGCCGAGGGTCTCACTCAGTCGCCGCGCCCGGCCGAAAAATCGGGCGACCGGCTCCTCCAGGTCCTTCAGCTTCTTGTTGTGGGTGAGGTACCGGCTCGCCTTGACCGCGTAGAGAAATCCCGCCGGCGCGCGCTCGCGCCACAGGTCGAACGTCGACGGCTCCGGGAGCCGGTAGAAGCTATTGTTGATCTCGACGGTATCGAACCGCTCGCCGTAGAAGTCGAACCACCGGGACGGGAAGGCCGTCCGGATAGAGATCGCCGCGCCAGTGCCGGTACTGCCACCCGGAGCAGCCGATGAGGACCTCTCCCTTTCGCGATCGATCGACTTCCGGCATGACGCCTCGAAGGCCCCCGCCCGGGTTCCGCTCACGACGAGCGAACGGCGCAGGGTCCGACCCGCGTCCCCGCAAAAGACTTGCCGAGGGACGCGAAGAGATCCGCGGAGGGCCGGCGGCGGCGTGCGCCCGTCGCGGGATCGACCCCGAAGAGCCCGAACTTCGGCCGAAAACCCTCGAGCCATTCGAAGTTGTCGATGAGCGACCAGTGGAGGTACCCCTCGAGCGGAACTCCGGATTCGCGGAGGTGGCGAAGGACCACGGCGTGCTCGTGCAGGAACGTCCTTCGGATGCGGTCGTCGCCCGTCGCGATCCCATTCTCCGTGACGATCACCGAAAGGCCCGTAGCGGCCGCGGCGAGTCGCACGACCCGGTCGAGCCCGCCGGGATGGATCTCCCAGCCCATCTGCGTCAGTCCCCGGCCGTCGCGGTCCCGGTAGAAGAACTCGCCCGAGGCTCCGGCCAGCCCGCGGAAGCGCATGTGGACCCGGCTGTAGTAGTTCACCCCGATGAAGTCGTTCGAGGCCGACAGGTTCGGGACGCGGAAGGCCGCCCGTCCCTCCCCCGGGAAGACCCAGCGGACGCCGTCGGACGCGATGCCGTCGAGCAGCGCGCGGTTGTACAAGGCCTCCGCCGCCGCCGCGAGGCGTCGGTCGGCGAAGCTCTCGAGCCGGTCGGGGGCAAAGTCGAGCATGTTGTGCGCGATTCCGAATCGGGCTTCGGGGATGGACTCCCGGACCGCGGCGACGGCCTCGACGTGGCCGAGCAGCAGGTTCTCGAACGCCTTCGAAGCCGAGGCGAAGCTCCGGATGCCGGGCGGAATCCATCCGGCCATGTACCCGCCCAGCAGAAAGACGACGGGCTCGTTCAGCGTCACCCACGTTCGAACGTAGGGCGAGAGGGCCTTCCCGGCGACGCGCGCGAAGTCCCGGAAAGCGGTGACGGACCGCGGGTCCTCCCACCCTCCAAGCTCCTGGAACCAGACCGGGTGCGTGTAATGGTGCAACGTGGCGACCGGCTCGATCCCGAGCTCCGCCAGGCGCTCGGCCCGCCGTCGCTGGAGAAGGAGCTCGGCCTCGTCGTACACGCCCCTCCGAGGCTCGACGCGGCTCCATTCCAGTGAGAAGCGGTAGGCGTTCGCGGAAATCGACGTCAGGAGATCGAAGTCCTCGCGCCACCGGGCTCGATGCTGCGACGCATCCCCGCAACGCTCGGAGGGATTCTTCAGCCTCCCGAGACCCTCCCACCGCGTCCAGTCGTTGTCGACCGCCCCTTCGATCTGGTACGCCGATGTCGCGACGCCCCAGAGGAAGCCCCGGTCGGTCAGAGCCGATTCGCCGGTTCGGCTCAGAGTCTCGGCGCCGCGGCGCCCGGACGCGCGGGGCGGATGCGGGAGATCGGCCGCCTCAGGCGATCTCCGTCACGTGGTGTTTGACCCACTTGGCCTCGGCGATGAAGATCGTGTCCTCGCAGATGTTCGTCGCGAGATCGCCCACCCGCTCGAGGTTCTTCGAGATCGAGATGAGCTCCAGGCAGTACGTGATCAACGTCGGGTACTCCGCCATGTAGGTCAGGAGCTCGCGGATGATCGAGACGTTCTTCTCGTCGAGGATGTCGTCCTTCTTGATGACCTGCTTCGCGAGCGCGGCGTCCCGGTTGACGAACGCGTCGAGCGACTGTTTCAGCATCGTCTCCGCGACCTCGGCCATGTACGAGATGTCGATGAACGGCTTGAAGGGCCGCTGACCCGCGAGGCGTTCCGCTCCCTCCGCGATGTTGACCGCGTGGTCGCCGATCCTCTCGAGGTCGTTATTGATCTTGAGGGCGGCGATCAGGAACCGGAGGTCGCCCGCGACGGGCTGTTGCAGCGCGAAGAGGTGCACGGCGAGGTCTTCCACGCCCATCTCCATCCGGTCGATCTCCTGGTCCGCCTCGATCACGGCCCGGGCCTTTTCGAGGTCGACCTCGATCAACGCTTCGATCGCGCGATGGATCTGCCTCTCGACCTCGCCTCCCATCAGGATCAGATTGCGCCGCAGCTCCTCGAGCTGCTCGGAAAAATGTTCTTTCACGTCGTCCTCTTCTCCTGTTTCAATTTGTCCAGAGCGCCTCGTTCGACAGAATCTCCAGGTCGCGCTGGACCTCGTCTTCCCGCCGCTCCGCCGGCACCGCCCGGAAGACGCAGCGCCGGTCGAATACCCTCTCGAACAGGTCCGCTTTGCGGCGCGCGCTCACGAGCTCCGACTCGCAGTCGCCCCGCGCCGACGCCTCGAATTCGACCTTCGAGCGGCCTGCCTTGAGCCGGCACGACACCCCGGTCACGAGCTGCCGATGGCTGCGATCGAGGCCGTCCGCGATGCGCAGGATCGCCGCGAGCTTCTCGACGACGGCCCGGAGATACGGGTCCAGGCGCTGCCAGTTCTCGTGCCTTTCCTTTGGCCTGCCCCCCTTGTGGTACCGCGCGAGGGATCCCAGGACCTCGACCTCGTCCGTGGAGAAGCCCGTCAGGTCGCCGTGGGTGATCAGGTAATAGGAGTGGCGCTGATGCTTCGTGTAGCCCACGTAGCAGCCGACGTCGTGGAGGAGCGAGCCGTACTGCAGCCACTCCCGCTCGGTTGCCGTGAGCTGATGGATGGCATGGGTCTGGTCGAAGATCTCGAGCGCGAGCCTCGCGACGTGGGCGGCATGGAGGACTTCGGTGTTTCCGCGCCGCAGCAGCCGGTCTACGCTTCGCGCCCGGACGTCGCGGTCGACCGTTCGCCGCGTTCCCGGCCCGACGACGTGGTCGAGCAGGATCCCTTCGCGCAAGCCCCGCTCGCCGACGACGATGGAATCGGCTCCGGCACGCTTCAGGATCCACGCGAGCAGCAGTCCGCCCGGGACCGAGATGTCCCGGCGCCTCGGGTCGAGCCCGGCGACGCGGAGCTTCTCCTTGGCGGTCGTCTTGCGCAGAATGCGGTTCACCTTCTTGAGACCTTCCCGGGTCAGCGTGCGGTGGCCGGAAGGGGCGAGCTCCCGGCCGACCACGGCGCCCTCGTGGACGAGAGAGAGGGACTGGATCGTGCCGGAGGTCCCGACACAGGTCTTGAACCCCACCTTGCGCACGGCGTCGACCGAGCGCCTGGCAACGGCGCGGATCTCCTTCTTCATCGCTCGCCGGTCTTTCTCCGTCGGCGGATCGCCCTTCGCGAACCGATCGGCGAGCCTCACGACTCCCAGCGGAAGGCTTTCGGCGAGCAACACGCGCGAGCCGTTCGAGATGACGAACTCCGTCGAGCCGCCACCGATGTCCACGAGCAGGAGGGGATCGAGCCGCGAGGGAAACTCGCTGCGGACAGCCAGGTTGATGAGCCGGGCCTCTTCGTCCCCGGAGATCACGTCGACGGTGATCCCGGTCCGCTTCCGGACGCCTTCGACGAATTCCTGGGCGTTGACCGACTCCCGCACCGCGCACGTCGCGACCGCTCGCGTCAGCTCGGCCCCCGCGCCGCGGATCGACCGGAGGAACTGCTCGACGGTCGAAGCGCCGGCTTCGATGGCCTCTTCGGTCAGCCGCCCGCTCGCGAGCGTCTCGCTGCCCAGTCGGACCATCGAGCGCTCGCGGGAAATGACCTCCAGAGAGCCGTCCTCCTCGACGGAGGCGACGAGGAGCTTCATGGAGTTGGTCCCGATGTCGATGGCGGCGAGCTTGCTCACGGCGGTGGGATTGTCGCCCACGGGCGGCGCGAACGGTTGAATTCGACGTGAAATGCGCGTGAAGTCCGGCAAGCGGCGGCCTCCCGCCCTCTCCTTATAATAGCCTCCCGTGCCGCCCAAGACCCCGCTCTGGAAGAGCAAAGCGCGATCGCTCGAGAAGGCCGGCAGGGACTTCCGGGAGGAATCCCCCGAGGGAATCCACGACCTCCGCGTCGCGCTCCGGCGCGTCTCCGCGACGGCCTCCGCGCTCGGGCGCCCGGGCATCGCGAAGCGGTCGAAGAAGCTGGTGAAGTCGCTCTCCGTGCTCCGGCAGATCGAGGTGGACCGGAAGCTTCTCGCCCGCGTCAGGGAGCTCGGGTGGCTCCCCGAGGAGGTCGCGGCGGGGATCGACGCCCACTGGGACGGCCTGCTCCGGCAGGGCGCCAAGACGGCGGCGCGCCGGGTGCCGACCGGCGAGCTCGACCGGCTCCGCCGGAAGCTCTCCCGGCTCTCGAAGGAGAAGCAGGAAGACCTCCTCGTGCGGCTCGAAGAGGCGCAGAAACGCGCCGAGCGCGAGCTCACGGCCGTCTCCGGCGACGCGAAGGACCGCACGCTCCATCAGTACCGGCTGGCGGTCAAGGAATCGCGCTACCTCGCCGAGGACCTGGCGCTCGCCGGCCGGCCGGGTCTCGCGCCCGAGATTGCGCGCAAGAAGAAGATCCAGGACGCCCTCGGCCGATGGAACGACCTGAGGCTCTTCCGGCGCGACCTCGCGGCGACGCGCGACGACGCCGAGCGCCGCGGCGCCGTGACCTTCGTTCTGGAGCTCGACCGCCTCGTGTCGGCGCTCGAGCCCGCGGTCTCCTCCGCGCGGAAGGAAGCCCTGCGCGTCGTTCGCTCCGTGGCGCCCGCACGGGGCCGCCGGCGGGGCGGAGCGTGGCCGGCGTCTCAAGGCTGAGACAACCCTCACCCTCAACACCCTCAACCCGGCTCGCGCGCCGGTCGCGGGACCGACCGGCGGAGCTTCGGAAAGGGAGCCTCCGGCGGACCGGACCGCTCCTGCCTCCACGCCTCGGCCAGCGTCCGCAGCTTCCTGAGATCGCCGCGGAACCGCCCGAGCGCGAGCCGCCACGGAGCTCCCGTCTGCCCGTCGAGCTTGTCGAGCCCCGCGTCGAGCAGGCGCACGCAGCCCGAGGCGGGCCCGCCGCCGGCCGCCTTATGGAGGGCGGCGGCGATCTGAATGAGACCCTGAAGAAGCCGCCGGCGCTCCCCCGTTTCGGACAGCCAGACCTCTTCCCAGACCTCGTGCGCATCGAAGTAGCGTCCCGCGTTGAAGAGAGCGCGGCCTCGCTCGACGGCGGAGGCGGACGGCATCGCCGGCATCGTGGAAGGAGGGGCGAGGGGCCCGAACGGACCCCTCGCGCGATGTGTCCCCTTAGAAAGTGGCCTTCGCGGCGAGCTGCAGGATCCGCGGCCCCGTCGAGGACGTCAGCGGCGCCTGGGCCGTGCAGCCCTGGCCGCCCGCGCACGGCGTTCCGAAGGTGGCGATCCGAGCGAGCTGCGGCTGGCCGCCGACGTTGACCACGCGGTACCGGGTCGACTGGATGCCGACGACGTTCTTCGCGTTGAACACGTTGAACGCCTCGGCGATGAGCTCCAGGTCCACGGGACCAATCGGAATGTGGCGGCTGATCCGGGGATCGACGGACAGGGTGGACGGCAGCCGCTGGCTGTTGCGCCGCGTGCCCGGGACGAGGTCGTTTCGCGTGTTGCCGTCGTTGTTCAGATCGCCGTTGATCTCGAGGGAGTAGGGCATGCCGGTCTGGAAGGCGACGATGCCGGCCAGCGTCCAACCGGAGCTGATGAAGCGGACGAAGGGATTCGACGCGCCCTGACCGTAGTTCACGGTCCAGACGCCGGAGAGCACGATCCGATGGCGCACGTCGCTGTCGCCGGGCGCCCAGTCGCGCCCGAAGTCCGTCGGATCCGAGGCGAACTTCGCGTCGTCGGAGCCCTGCGGCACGACGGCCGTGGCGTCCGGCTTGTTGTCCTTCACGCTTCCGAGCGTGTACGCGACCTTCGCCTGCCAGTCGTGGGAGAACCGCTTGTTCAATTCGACGGTCAGGCCGTTGTACCGGGAGTCGGCCGTGCTCTGGAATTCGATCACGCGTCCGAAGCTCGTGAACGGCCGGGCTCCCGTGAATCGCCGGAACGAGTCCGTCGTGCCGTCGCCCTGGATCGGGACGGTCGTGTCGACGGCCGCGCCGATGTTGGCATCCGTCGAGCGCGGAAGATCCGTGCCTTTCACGTAGAGGTAGTTCAGGGCCACCGCCAGGTCATCCGTCAGGACGCGCTCGATCCCGACGCTCGCCTGCTGCGTCTTCGGATTCCGGAAACGCGGATCGAAGAGGAGGATCGTGGGCACCCCCGCGGCCCCGCCGCCCGGAGGGGAGGCGAACCGGTCCGGATAAGTCGGCACGGACGCTCCCGTGAAGGTGAGCGTCTGCACGTTGATGCCGTTGTTCGAGTGAGCCGTCCCGATCATGATCGCCGGCGTGCGCCCGTAGAAGATCCCGTATCCGCCCTTGATGAGCGTCCGGTCGTCCCGGGTGGGCGACCAGGCGAGGCCGAGCCGCACTCCCCAGTTGTTCTTGTCCTCCGGGACCCGGTCGGTGAGGAGCCCCGCGGCGACGAGCTGCGCGTTCGTGTTCAGGACGGACGGCTGCGCGATCTGCTGCCGGTCGTACCGCAGTCCCGCGTTCAGGGTCAGCGCGGGCGTGATCCTCCACTGGTCCTGGGCGAATGCGGCGATGTCCCTCGTGTTGGGGTTCGTCGTGGGCCCCGACGTCCCCGGGCCGGCAAAGGCCTGCACGTAGCGCTCGCCCGCGCCATTCGGAGTGCCCCCGTTGAAGGAGGCCAGGCTCGTGAAGGTGTACGAGCCGAAGAAGTTGCCGGGGAAGAAATTCAGGATGTCGTCGTGGAGATAGTCGACGCCGGCCTTCACCGTGTGGCTGCCGAGAAGGTAGGTCACCGTGTCGGCGATCTGGTACCTCTTGATCGTCGTCTCGCGGGGAGAGAAGAAGTTCTCGCCGATCTGCAGCCAGGTGATGCCTCCCTGCTGCACGGCCGCCTCCGGGTTGGTGCTGTTCGCCGTGCCCGGCTCGCTGTCCTTGGCCCACTGCCCGCGGAGCTCGTTGAAGAGGGTCGAGGTGAACGAGCTCGTCACGGAGCCGGCGAGGGTATCCGTCTTGACGAGCGAGTTTCCGGAGTGCTCGAAAGACACGTTCGATCCGCCGCTCTCGAATCCCACGCCGGTGAAGTTCTGGCGGTTGTACCGGAGGGAGAGATGGGTCGTCGAGAGGACCTCCGCGTCGAGCTTGGCGAGATAGACGTCCTGGTCCTGCTTCCGGTTCCAGGAGCCCGCGAGCCCCTGGAGCGTCGCGAAGCCGGCCTGGCTCGCGGCGTCCGTCGGGACCGACGCGCCGGACGGCGGGAAGATGACCGTGTTCGGCGTCTGATTGCGCTGACCGTCGTAGTTCGCGAAGAAGAACAGCCGGTCCTTCAGGATCGGCCCGCCGAGGCTCGCCCCGAACTGGTCGAAGTGGTACGGCGCCTTGGCGCGTCCCGCGAACGCGTCGGTGTAGTCCTTCGCGTTCAGGTCCCTGTCGCGGTAGTAGTAGAAGACCGAACCGTGCAGTTCGTTCGAGCCCGACCGGGTCACGACGTTGATGACCGCGCCTCCCGCGCGACCATACTCGGCGGAGTACGCGTTCGAGTTCACCTGGAACTCCTTCACGGCCTCCTGGCTGAACTGGTAGGGCGCCCGTCCGGTGCCCGTCCGGCCGAGAGCCTGGCCGAAGAACGTGTTGTTGTTGTCTCCCCCGTCCACGACCAGGCTGTTTAAGGTGCCGCGCTGGCCCGCGAAGACGATGTCGCCGACGCGGAAGTTGTCCTTGACGACGCCGGGGGTCGTGAGGACGAAGTCGATGAAGTTGCGCCCGTTGGCCGGGAGGTTCTGGATCGAGCGCTCGTTGACCGTCGAGCTCACGTCCGTCTTCGTCGCCTCGATGAGCGGCGCTTCGCTCGTGACCGTGACGGCCTCGGAAACCTTCGCCACCTCGAGGCGCAGCGTGACCCGCTCCTCCCCGCCGATCGAGACCGCCACGTTCGCCACCCGCGCGGGCGCGAAGCCCGAGAGCTCGGCCGCCACCGTAAAGCGTCCGACGGCGAGAAGCGGGATCGTGAAGTTGCCCGTCGTTCCGGAGACCGTGCTGCGGGAGGCGCCGGTCTCCGCGCTGGTCGCCGTGACGGTCGCGCCCGGAATGCCCGCTCCGGAGCCGTCCACCACGTTGCCGGTGATGGACCCCGTAGCGCTCTGGGCGAAAAGAGAAGCGGACCCGAGGAGGCAGAACGCGGCCACCGCGAGAACCCGGCGAGCACCGAGAAACGATTTCGTCATGGGACGGTCACTCCTCTCCATCGCGAAGTGGTGGAAGACTCTCATTTGCCGTCGCCGAACCGGGCTTCCGGGAGGTCCGGCGCGAGAAACCAGTTTTCGTTGGCCTTCGGGTCGATCGTCTTGCGGCGCCGCGCGTCCTCGATCAGGAGGTCTCGAAGGCCCGATCCCGCCTCGGAGACTCTGGGGCAGGCGCGCCAGACGGCGTAGCCACCGCCCCCCGACGCCCGGTACGAGTTGATGGAGACGGTGAACGTGTCTCCGTCCTCGACCTCGCGGCCGTTGCGGCGGAGAAAGAGCAGCCGGTGCCCCTCGGGACGTTCGGGATCCAGCGCGTACTCGGCGCCGTCCATCGTGTCGCAGTTGAACCCCCACACGGCGGGGTTGCGCTTCCAGACGGCGCGGCCATCCTGGAGGGTGATTCCGGTGACGCATCGCCCGGCGGCCTCGAGCGCCTCCCGAACCTGGCGTCCTGTCGCCTTCACGGTCACGAGCGTGTTCTCGTAGGGATAGAACGCCCAGATCTGACGCACGGTCAGAGGCCCGGCGGGCCACGGGGGGAGCGTCCCCGGCAGGAGTGACGCGAACGACAGGTCCGCGGCGCCGTTGCGCTTCTGGACGTCGTGAAGCCAGTCGAGGATCCCGTTGTCGGCGGTCCGGGCGCTGGCGGCGCTCGCCGCGGACGAGACTTCCGCGACACGCTCCCCGAGAACCCGGAGGGCGGCCTGGTCCTCGGGCTCCACGAGACGGGCGGTGTCGGGATCCGGCACGACGTCCTTCATGGGCAGGTTCTTCCCGGCGACGGCGGCGACCGTCCAGCGGCCGTCCCGGCGCTCCAGGGTGAGATCGAACCGTGTCAGCGTGTTGCCGAACCGACCCGGCTGAGAGATCCACGTCAGGCCGAGCCGCCGCGGCTCGATCGGCGTGTGGGTGTGGCCCGTCAGAAGAACGTCGATCCCCGGAACTTCCGTGGCGATCGCGAATGCCTGGTTCTCGTCGCCCGTCCCGCGATCCTCCCCGGTCACGAGGTCGCGCTCGAAGCCCTGATGGGTGATGATCAGGACGACGTCGCACTTTTCCTTGCCCCGGAGGACGGGAACCCAGCGGCGGGCCGTCTCGACCGAGTCGAGAAAGCGCAGCCCCTGGACGTGGTCCGGCGCCTCCCAGCCCGCGACGTTCTTCGTCGTCAGGCCGAGGATCCCGATCCGCGCTCCTCCGGCCTCCCGCACGAGGTAGGGAAGAAACGCGGGAGAGCCGTCCGCGCGCACGATGTTCGCCGACAGGAAGGGAAACCGCGCCTGGGCGCGGGAGGCTTCGAGCCGCGCCAGTCCGAAATCGAATTCGTGGTTGCCCACCGCCATCGCGTCATAGCCCGCGGCGTTCATCGCGCGGATGGTGGGGTCCGAGGCGCCGGTCCGGCGAAACGCGACCGATTGCATCGGAGTTCCCTGGATCGTGTCGCCGGAGTCGAGAAGGAGGACGGGGTGCTTCTCCGCGCGCACCGCGCGAACCACCGTGGCGATCCGCGCGAGCCCCTCCCCGTAGTCGCGCTCGGCGAGCTCGTCCCGGGGGGCCACGTGGCCATGGAGATCGGAGGAGTGCAGGATCGTGAGCGTCGACGCGCGCACGGGGAGCGCGCAGAGCAGAGCGGCCATCAGGAGCGCGGCGCGTCGAATGGCGTAATCCTTTCGGAGGGACCGAGTACATCATCGGCATCCACCGCGGTCAATGCCGCGAAACCTGTGCAAGACGGCGGGTAGAATCCCGAGGATGGCGAGAGCGATCTCATCGCGCGCGGCGCGAACGGCGCCGGCGCCGCGCGGACGCAGGCGTCCACCTCCGGAGACTCCCGAGCAGAAGCGCCGCCGGGCGCAAACGGTTTTCGCGCGCCTCGCGAAGGCCTATCCGGACGCGCGCTGCTCGCTCGACTTCTCTTCGCCGCTCGAGCTCCTGGTCGCCACGGTCCTCTCGGCGCAGTCGACCGACGTCGGGGTCAACCTCGTCACGCCCGCCCTCTTCCGCAAGTACCGCACCGCGGCGGACTACGCCCGCGCCGCCCCCGGCGAGCTCGAGAAGGACATCCGTACGACGGGCTTCTTCAACGCGAAGGCCCGCAGCCTCCGGCGCCTGGGAGCCGCCCTCGCCGCGGAGCACGGCGGCCAGGTGCCCTCGACCATGGCGGAGCTCGTGAAGCTCGCGGGAGTCGGCCGGAAGACGGCCAACGTCGTTCTCGGCAACGCGTTCGGAAAGGATGAAGGCTTCGTCGTCGACACCCACGTCGGCCGGCTCTCCCGCCGGCTGGGGTTCACGGTCGAGACCGATCCGGTCAAGGTCGAGGAGGACATGAACCGACTCGTCCCCAGGGGTCGGCGGACCCTCGCCGCGCACCAGCTGATTTCCCACGGCCGGCAGATCTGCGTCGCCCGCCGTCCCCGCTGCGAGATCTGCCCCGTCAACCCGCTCTGCCCCAGGGTCGGCGTGGAGTGAAGGAGGCCAGAATCCCGGGGGCGTATCTCTCCGGGGCCATCGAGCATGCCGCGGATTTCGGGACCGGCTGGCGGGGGCGCGCGGCCGCGTTCCTGGCCGGAACCCTCGGCCACCGGGTCTACGACCCGTCGCGGGACGTGAAGAAGAACCTGACGCCCGAGGAAGTCGCGGGCTTTCGCCGGTGGAAGACCGAGGACCCGGCCCGCTTCCGCGGCGTCGTGCGGAAGATCATCGCCTGGGATCTCGAACGGATCGAGCGGGACAGCGACTACCTCGTGGCGCTCTGGGACGCCGCCGCGGCGAAGGGCGGGGGAACGGCCGCCGAGATCACGTTCGCCCATCGCCTCGGGTTGCCCGTCTTCCTGGTCCTCGGCATGACCGTTGCCGAAGCTTCCGGCTGGATCCTGGCCGCGTCGGACGAGGTCTACCCGACTTTCGAGGCACTCGAAACCGGCCTCGCCGCGCGCTTTCTGCCCTCCGGCGGGTGAGACGGCGCCCCCCCGCGGGGCCGCCGGGGCGAACCGATCCGGCGATTTCCCTCGTATAACATCCGCCCTCCATGTCGCTCATCAAGACGCAGCTCGGCTGGATCGAAGTGATCTGCGGAAGCATGTTCTCCGGCAAGAGCGAGGAGCTCATCCGTCGCCTGCGCCGCGCGATCATCGCGAAACAGCGTGTGCAGATCTTCAAGCCCGCGATCGACGAGCGCTACTCCGATGCCGAGATCGTCTCCCACAGCGAGATGCGCCTTCCGTCGATCTCCGTCGCCTCGAGCGCGGATCTGCTGGAGAAGCTCGACCACAGGACGGAGGTCGTCGGCGTCGACGAGGCCCAGTTCTTCGACGCGGGCCTGGTCGCCGCGTGCAGCCGGATGGCCGACCAGGGCAAGCGGGTGATCGTCGCCGGGCTCGACAAGGATTACCGGGGCCATCCCTTCGAGCCGATCCCCTCCCTGATGGCGGTCGCCGAGGACGTCACCAAGACCCTCGCGATCTGCGTCCGTTGCGGCTCTCCGGCCAACAACACCCAGCGGCTGGTCGAGAGCGACGAGAGGGTCGTGGTCGGCGCGCAGGGACTCTACGAGGCCCGCTGCCGCCGCTGTTTCGAGCCCCCCGAAGGCGCCTAGCTCCAGCGGCGCCCCGCGCGCAGCGCGGAAAGGACGCCGCGTCGTATTCGGGCGCGCGC